>JAUMVK010000090.1:0-4877 GCA_030530205.1 Thermoguttaceae bacterium
ACCCGATGACAAAAATTTTGCACTCAACTGTCTACTTTTCGCTTGCACTTGACCCATCATTCATAATTCATAATTTGCAAAGGGCCCACCCCATGAAAAAGATCTTCCTTCTGTTCACCTTCCTGTTCCTCTTCACGACGCTGGCCGCAGCGGAGCGCGTGCTGGTCGTTGGAGATTCGATCACGGCTCAGTCCAACGCGGACTGGGGCTACGCGCCGATCGTGCGCAAGGCTCTGGCGGATGCCGGGGTCACGGACGTGACGTTCGTCTCGCTCGGCTGGAGCGGTCAGACCGTGGCGGGCTGGATCCCCGTCGTGGAACGCTCGAAGACCGACCTGAACGTGCACGGCGACCGCGGCGACATTCTGTTCAAGCAGGAATTTGACCAGGGCGGCGACACGCTGATCGTGTTCCTCGGTATGAACGACGTGCTTTGCCCGTACGTTTTCCCGACGGACGAAGGCTACGCGAAGTGGAAGGCCGACTACTGCGAGCTGATCGACCGCCTGCGCGAGCGCGTCCCTTCGTGCAAAAGACTGCTTCTCTGCCCGCCCACGATGCTGACGGAAAACCCGTACTGCGTCAAAAACCTCATCATGGACCGCATGGGCGAAATCATGCAGGAGATTTGCAAGGAAAAGAACGCGCAGATCCTGGATTTCCGCGGCGAGATCAAGCGTTTCTTCCTGAACGCGCGTCTGCTGAACAATTCGTTCCACTTCACGCCCGACTGCGTGCATCCGCGTCATGAGGGCCACCTGGTGATGGCGTGGACGATTCTGCGCGGAATTGGTCAGGACGCCGCGGCCGAAAAGGTTTACGAGCAGATCCCGGACGAAATCAAGGATTTCACCTCGCCCGGAATGAGCCTTTTCGTCCTGAACAGTACGGAGCCCGGCAAGATGCAGCTTCGCGGCCACGTGCGCGGTTTCGCCAAGAACGAGATCAAAGTCGAATGCCCCGAGGGGTGGAAACTCGACGAAGTGGCGGACCTGGGCGGCGACGAATTTGAGATCCGCCTGAGCGGCCACTCCAAGGCGCTGACCTGCGACCTGACCGTGAAGGCCGGCGAGATCGTCCGGACCGTGAAACTGAACGCGCCGTTCATGGTTTCGCAGTTCCTCGACGGCAAACCGTTCAATGGCGGAGCGGCCTACAAACCGGAAGAAACCCGCACGAGCATCGACGACGCGGTCCTCGCCGGGAAATGCCCGCTTTCGGCCCAGCTGGACGGCCAGCCGCTCAAATGGACGGTTTATTACCCCCAGGCTGACGTGACGGGTTTTGACGTGCCGTGCGCCATTGACTTCGCGTCCATCGAAAACGGCCAGCAGTTCCAGACGGCGTACGTCGCCCGCCGGGTCGTGAGTCCGAAAGCCCAGCGGGTCAAGCTGAACGTGAACGCGCTGAGTTTCAGCACGATGGCGTTCCCGACGATCTACGTGAACGGGACGCAAGTGTACGAAAACTGCGTCTCGCCGCGTTACCGTCAGCCGCGTGATTTTGTGGAGATCGATCTGAAAGAGGGCGAAAACCTCATCGTGGCCCGTGTCGGTCATTTCTGCTGGCAGTGGGCGGTCGAGTTCGCGCTGGAAGGCGGTGAGGGACTGGAGTATTAAGGAGAACCACTTCGCCTTTTCAGAGGGGTTGTCTGGGAGTTTCGAGGATTTTCCTAAATATTTTCGGCGATATAACCGATATAACCGATGCAATCATTTATTTTACTGCGCCTTTCGGAAGCCAGAAATACTTTTTTTGAAAATTATTTCAATAAAAACTGGTTTTTGGAGGGATTATGTGGTAAAATAGATAGGAAGGATAGATTGGTGGGATTCTGAAACGCTAATTTCCATTTGGAAAGGATTGCAAAATGGACTGGCAAGACAAAGAACAAATATCACCGCGTGTTACGTGGCAGTACACGTTGTGTACCTTTGTATCTTTTTGTCTGGTTGCTGCTCTGGTTTCCTATTCCATTGGTTCACCCGATAAAGCAGTCAAATCCTCTGATTCAGATCGATCGGGGCTGGTTTCCATTTCATTAAAAAAGGATGGAGTCGCTGCATCTCTGGAACTCCCGCCGGAGTTTCATCCTTGGGGGGCGTTTGAATCCGGAACATGGTGCCTTTCACGTACCATCGTGGAAGGCAGGCGTTTGGGGCGTATTTCCCCAAAAACCTACATGGAATCCAACGTCATTCTGATGGACAAGCAAAAAAATATTTATACGACCATGACGGAATCCAGTATTCTTTTGGCCGGAAAAAATATTCAGAAAGAGCCTAAAATTGCCCAGACGGACATTTTTGGCCTTCCTGCGGATGGATCACGCCGCGTGGAGGAGCTTCCTTCCGAAACGCTGACCATTGAAGGCGTTCCTGTAGTTTGCCGCGTCCTGAAAATCGTCTCGGTTTCTGGCCGTTACCTCCGGGAAATTCAGGTTTGGTTCAATGAAACGACGGAGCCATACGTTTTCCGCAAGGTGCGCAGTACCTACCGTATCCCCTCCAATGTACGTATTGAACGAATGGTTCAAAATGTGACCTCGGCCCACCTCCAGTTTTCCCTTGCGGGCAAGGTCATGACAGGGTACCGTTACTCTCAAACTTCCGATTTTCTTACTTATGTTTCCAAATCGGAAGTTGTCGCTTCCCTGGCGGTCCCAGGACGAATTGTCACCCAGATCACACGGGAGTCCGATCATCGCGGTCGTCCGTTGCAGGACGTTTCTACCGAACTTATTGATTTTGGTTCAAGTGCTGAGGAATACCAGTCCCGTGTCTCGCGTGGTTCGGTACACTCCAACCGGCTGATCATCACGCCGACCGATTCGGAAAAGACAGAGGAAACCGGCACTGGCACAACGCCGGAAACTCCTGAGAAAAACGACCTTTCGTCACAAAAACCGGCGATGGGGGGCCAGCGTCATATTTCTGTGGAATTTTCCCTTTCCAGTGAGGATGACCCGGTGGAAGAGTCGGAATCGGTTCCTGATGCTGAAAAATCCATTCTGGAATCGGATGAAGAACCAGAACCTATGGAAGAGCCGGAAGTAACTCCAGCAACGACCGATTCGGTGAAACTTGAGGATTTGGTCAGTTTGCAAGAGTTGACTGCTATTTCTCAAAACCCGGCGGAAGCGGATGCGGGAATCATACCCGTTTCTGGTGGGCTGAGGCGTATGGAACCAGGGATTTTTCGGGAGTTTCAGGTTTCCTGGCAAATCGGCAATGAACTTTTAAAGCCAAACTCTCACGTAGAAATCGGTCGTCTGTTCCCCCATCTTTCGGGGGCAAAGTGGGGAAGATTCCTCCAGAATCGCAATCTCCTGCCGTCCGTTTTTCAAAAAATCCAGCGTTCCGATGAAAAAACACAAATGGAACCGGAAGACTTCTGAGGCTTGGGGGCAATGTTCCCAACGTCACTAAAAACACCAAACAAAACCAAACCACTCGCCAAAGGTTGTATTTCTTCCCCAATCGTTTTTTCCCATAAAGTTAATCAAAATCTTTCTTCCTTCAATCTTTTAGCCGAAATCTTTTGATGAGTGTTACTCTATACCTTGAGATGAAACCAAATTCCTCCTGATTCATAAAAAGAATATAAAATGCAAAAGTCCCTCGACACCAAAATAGCGCGTATCCTCGCCGACCGCAGCTGTAACGATTTCATTCTTGCCGATGCCAAAGACGCCGACATGGCGTACGGCTTGGCCGCGCCTGGCTTGAGCCCCGAATCTCTGAACGGCGAGGCCCGCTTTCGTACGCTTGACGAGTACCGCGCCCAGATCCGTGAAGTCATCGCGCAGGGGCTGGTGGACATCGTGTTGATGAGCGCCAGCACGAACGAGATCCTCACGCTACGCGAGCGTCTTTTCGAGAATTCCGCCGTCACTCCCGCGATCCGGGCGAACGATGCGACCGATATTTGGCTCGCCGGGGCTGAGGGCGTTTACACGTCCGAACCATCGCGGCCGTTCCGTTCCGCTTCGCTGGACTACGCGATGTGCGGCAAAGGCTCCTGCAAGCCCGAGGAGCGGAAACTTGGCGCCGACCTGGGCCTCTATTCCGTCACGTTCAATAACGACCTGGAACTGGACATGGCCACGCTTTTGGCCTACAAGCAGTTCCGCACCGAAGCCGCCCGCAAAGGTTTTCGGCATTTTCTCGAAGTTTTCGCCCCGAACGCACTTCAGGCCGACGTCGCCGACATTCCGCGCTTTGTGAATAATCACATCGTGCGTACCCTGGCGGGTGTTGCGGGTGCCGAGCGGCCGGTTTTCCTGAAAATCCCGTATTTCGGCCCGAAAGCTATGGAAGACCTGGCCGGTTTCGACTCGAACCTCATTGTGGGGATCCTCGGCGGCTCGGCCGGCACGACGTTTGACGCCTTCCAGATGCTTTGGGAGGCCAAAAAATACGGTGCCCGCGTCGCTTTGTACGGACGGAAGATCAATTCGGCCGAGCACCAGCTGACGTTTATCCAGATCCTGCGTCACATCGTCGATGACGGTCTGCTCCCGAAAGACGCGGTGCGGCTTTACCACTCGGAGCTCGGCAAAATGGGCATCCGGCCGAAGCGGAGCCTTGAGGACGACCTCCAGTCCATGGCGCAGGTTTTGAGTTACGAATCGAAATCGACGCAGCCGTCCGCCGCAGTTCCGAAGCCGGTTACACAATCACCATCGAAATCGGCTCCAACGCTGGGCGGTAACGCGATGCCTGCCACGGAAAACCTGACGCCGCAGGAAAAAGTCCAGCGCAACCTGGAGCGCCTCCGCAAAATTTTCGGGTAAGATCCGGAGGGCCGACGTCCTCACCGGTCAAGTTAAGTTTAAAGGCCCCCTCATTGAGGGGGCTGTCGAGCGGAGCGAGACT
>JAUMVK010000051.1:0-27889 GCA_030530205.1 Thermoguttaceae bacterium
TGATGCCGACGAAGAAGAGGAAGAAGACGACGCTGACGCTGACGCCGACGAAGAAGAGGAAGAAGAGGAAGATAAATGATTTCCTTCTCAACCTTTCACTGATTCAAAAAAACGCTGCTCTTTCGGGCAGCGTTTTTTTATGGAAAGACCACGGGAAAACTAATCTTTGTAGAAGTACATTTCCGAAACCTCGATCTGGAAGAAATCCAGTTTCGTGTTTCCACCGATCGAGAACCGGTCGATTGCTTTCGGGTCAAAACCCTTTCCGCTCCCAAACCGGGTGAAAAGGTTGAACGGGATCTGGACGCAGTGCCATTCCCCGTCGGTCGGGAAAATCCCCTGGCTGGTCATGAACGCCCCGTTGGTCGTGTACATGAAAAGGCGGACCGTCGATTGGTTGGTCGGGACCCAGCACCGCCCGCGAATGAGTACGCCGTCAAAATCACCGCCGTTAAAGTCTTCCGGCACCTGGTACTGCGGGTAAGACCAACGATCCCCCTCGCCGAACCAGACCATTTCGGTGAACGTTTCGCCGCTGACGGCAAATTTCTGCTCCTTGCACGCGCCCGCCGATTTCGTCCAGCGCGGGAGGTCTTTCAGGTCGATTTTCCGGGTCCTGGCTTTGGAGGCGCAGAGGTCTTCCATCCCGAAATTGAACTTCAGATTCAGCACGAGTTTCGCGCCGGCCTCGATCTCGATGGGGCAGTACATTCCTTTCTTCAGGTAGTCCGGGCTTGACGTGACGCTGACGGTGAAGCGCGTCCGGCCGTTTGCAGGGACGATGATTTTTTCGGGGCCGATGACTTTCGTCCCCTCGAATCTTCCGCGGCAGGAGACCGGGAGGGTGAGCGCCTGCGCGGAGTGATTCGTCGCCTCGATCTCCAGCTTGACTCCTTCCTGCGGGTCCTTCAGAATCTCGTATCCAGCGATGGTCCAGGGGATTTCCTTTTCGTCGAAGCAGTAACGCAGCGCAATCGGCGAAACGGGTTTTTTCGACTCGGAAACCTGAATGTGCCGCGAAGTCTGGCGCTCCTGATGAATGGCGTACATCGGGCCGTCGGTCTTGAGCAGGTTCCGCTTTTGAAGTTCCTCGGCGTTAAGCCAGACGTACACGAAACCGTCCACGGATTCCAGCTCTTTGCCGTCTGCCGAGACGGGGATCCGTTCACCCGTGCAGCGTTCCGCGCGCAAAATCGTGACCGGAAGTTTCAGAGTGCGTTTCGTGAACTCCGTCTCGTTCTGCATTTTCGGGGCGTAAAGGACCGCGACCAGAGCGTCTTTTTCGGTGAAGATTTTCGCGTCCAGTTCCTTGGGGACTGCTCCGACCGGCGAGAAAACACGGGCGCGGAGCCACCCTTCCGGAACCGGCAGATCGCCGACGTAATCCCGGAAAGCGAGCGTCCGGACGAGCTGGGCGTAGCCGGCGATCGAGCGCAGCGGCGTGTAGTCCCGTGACATCATGCCGAAATTGCTCTCGCGTTCCTCGTAGTACGGAAAAACGAAGGGGAAGTACTTCTGGATCCCGAACGCGCGGGCCTCGACGCCTTTCATCGTGATGTCGATCGCGCTGGTGAGGTCTTCGGACTGCGGCGGCCGGCCGGGGCCGATCTTCCACGGTCTGCCGCACTCGGTCAGCCACATCGGCATCGTGGGATGGCCGTACTGACGGAGCCAGTCCTGGTAATCGGCGTAAACGTCCTCCACCTGATACGCTTTCGCGTACGTGTGGAAGCTGAAAACGTCCGAAGTATCGAGGACCCCCATCTCCGCAGCCGGGTCGAGCCAAATACGGGAGCAGCCGGACATGACGCACGAAACCAGCGGCGTCCGTTCCCCCGTCTCGGCCTCTTTGGCGGCTTCGTCTTTGGAAACCTGGTGCTGGTACGCGACCGTCTGCCAGATCGGCATGTACTGGTCGGGGGGGAGGAACGAGCCGAAGCCGATTTCGGGTTCATTCCAGACTTCCAGCCCGCCCCACTGACGGTTCCAATGCGCGGTGAAAGCGTCCCAGACGCGGCGCATCATCAGGATGTCCTGCGGGTACCGCTCGCCCGTGCGGGGCATCCAGCCCGGAGCGTCGTGATTGAGTTCCAGGACTTTCACCCCCGCGGCGGCGATGGCGTTCCGGCAGTCGTTGCAGGATTTGGCGCCTTCGAGGTCCAGATTTTCAAAACCGGGCTGACGGTGAACGCCGTTCCAGCCGAGACGCTCGCGAATCATTCCGATGCCGCTCCGACGGGCGATTTCGGCCATCTGCCAGCGTTTCTCGGGGATGCGAACCAGCCCGGTCATGGCGCCGTCGATGGCGAAGAACGGGTCCACGATCGCCTGCAAATTCTGCTTCGGGTCCGAGCAGTAAGCGGTTTGGGAGACGAGCCCGAAAACCTGATCGGAGGCGGAGTTTTGCAGTTCGTAGTAGCCGCTGGGGAGGTTCACGGTCAGCGTGAGTTTCTTCCCGTCGAACGTGGCGGGGAGTTTTTTGATCTCGGTCCCGTTGACGTCGAAAAGGGTGAATACCACGGCCTTTTCCGCGCCGTCGAAGGTCAAAACGGCCGGCGTGTCGGGCGTGATGAAAAACTGCTGCGAGTTAGTGGGGATCAGCGCCGAGCAAAGAGCGGCGAAGGTGAGAAGAAACAGGTGCATGAAAGTCCTTTCTTTTTAAAACTTCAAGAAGGTCCCAAAATCCTCAAATTGGTTTCCAAAGTGCAAGCCTCTCCCACTTCGGCCCCTGATTTAAACACGGATTTTCACGGATTAGAAGGATTTCCACGGATTATTTTGTGGGCGGTTTCCATGCAAAAATGAAATCCTTTTAATCTTTTTAATCCGTGTAAATCCGTGTTTAAATAAAAGTGGGAAGTGGAAAAGGCGTGGCGTAACTTGACCGACGGGATGCCGGCCCTCCGGATCTTCGGATTTAGTACCGGTTCGGCGAGTCCCAATCCGCGCTTCCGGTGGGCATTTTGTTCGGGTCTTTCTCCGGAACGGGCGTCAGGATCGACTCAGGGGCCGGATCGTTGCATGGAGCGGGGCGGGGCGGAACCGTACCCGCGTCGGGATTATCGCCCACCGTTGGGGCGTGGTAGTTTTCAGAAGTGATCGGCGTGCCGAGCGTTCCGTCCGGGTTGACCGAGCGGCTCCCCTCAAACGCAAAGTCCCGGGCGCGGTCCATGATCTGGTCGTCCGACGAGATGGTCCTCTGCTGAAGGTCGTAATTATAGACGTGGTGGTCTTTGATCTCGGCGGCGGAGAACGTTTCGGTGAAGAAGTCCAGCGGCGGGATCTCGTACCAGGCGGGGCGGACTTTCTGCTTGACGTTCAGCGTCTGGTAATTGTCCATTTCCAGCCGGATGTTGCGCGTGCCGTAGTACGTGAAATCGGTCGAAACGGGGGTTTTGCCGAGCTGGCGGCCGTCCACGTAAACCGTCGCGCCGGGCGGATTGCTCTGGATCGTCATGCGCTTGCGCAGGCAGCCGCCGGTCGTTCCGAGTGTGCACAGGCAGAGCGCCAGAATGACGATTTGCGCGAGGAATCGGGCTGGAAGCGGTTGGAAACGCATGGGGTTTTACGGGCTCGGCCGGTTTTACGAGGTTTTCTTTGGAATCAGGAGAGTTTGCACTTTAGGAGATTTTACCAAAAATCCCGCCAGCCCGCCAGACCAGTTTTCCTCTTTTTAAAAGAATATTGAAAAATCGGGTAAAATTTCAGGGTCCCCCTTGCGGAAAACGGGTGGGGGTTTATACTAAAGGAACGTCAATTTGCGGAGACGACGCTGGAAGCGCCGTTTTGTGGAGTGCGGCAATACAGAAGCCGAAGGCTTCATTTGCCGCTTTCACTTAGCGACCGAAAAATACTGCGGCGAAAAACGGGTTTTTCTCGTGGGAAACGTCCAGCGCGCTTCAGCGGCAAATGCCTCTTCGAGGCTTTATTGCCGCAAGTGAAAGCGGTGAATGTCGCTTGCGCGACTGTATCACCGCACTCCATAGAAATCCTTTTTCACTTTTAAGGTCCAAACCATGCGATCCATCCCACGTTTTATCACCGCTGCGGCGGTCAGTTTTTGCTTCATTTCCTCCATCGTCCAGGCTCAGCTCGAGTACAAAAGCGGGATCCTTTGGGACCGTCCCGAGCGGGTTGAGGGCGCGATGCCCGTCTGCACTCCGGCGCCGGAAGGGGCGGTCATTCTGTTCGACGGCGGCGACCTCACCAGGACGTTCAATAACGCGCAGAACTGGGTCGTAAAAGACGGTTACGCAGAGGTCCACGGCGGTTCCATCACCACCAAACAGAGCTTCGGAAGCTGCAAGATCCACCTGGAATGGGCCGAGCCGGAAAAGGTCGTCAGCTCCAGCCAGGGCCGCGGAAACAGCGGCGTGTACATCATGGGGAAATATGAGGTCCAGATCCTCGATTCCTACAATAATGAGACGTACTTCGACGGCCAATGCGGGTCGATCTACAAGCAGGCGCCGCCGCTGAAAAACGTTTGCCGCAAGCCGGGCGAGTGGCAGTCGTACGACATTACGTTCACCGCGCCGAAGTTCGACGAGAAGGGCAAAGTGACACGCAAGGCCCGCCTGACGGTCGTGCAGAACGGGATCGTCGTGCAGGATGATTTCGAGCTGCTCGGCGGAACGTTCTGGTACAAACCGCCGGTTTACGAGGCCCACGAGCCGAAGCTCCCGCTCTCGCTCCAGGACCACGGGAACCCGGTCCGGTTCAGGAACATCTGGGTGCAAGAAATCGACGACTGAAAAATGAATAATGAATAACGAATAACGAATAATGACGCTTCGCGTAATGTAACTTACAGAAAGAGTTCAAACTCATTCTTTCATTATTCGTTATTCGTTTTATCCTTTTTACTCACACATAAAAGATGCAAACCTACTACACGCCATTTACTGATTCAGAGCTTTCGGCGCGATTGAAGAAGATCCGTCACGTGGCGCTCGATATGGACGGGACGATCTACCTCGGCGGGGAACTTTTCCCGTTCACGCTCGAGTTTCTTTCTCGGCTGAAACGCCTCGGGATCGGCTACTCGTTTTTGACCAATAATCCGTCGAAAAGCATGGCGGATTACCTCGCCAAACTCCATAAAATGGGCGTTCCGGCCGTCCGTGAGGAAATGTACAACACGGCTGTCGCGACGATCCAGACCATCCGTGAAACGCTTCCCGACGCGAAAAAACTCTTCATCATGGGGACGCGCAGCATGATCACCGAGTTCACCGACGCGGGTTTCATCTCCACGGCGGACGACCCGGACGACGAGCCGGACGCGGTGGTCGTGGCGTTCGACATGGAGCTGACTTACGCGCGTCTGTGCCGGGCTGCGTGGTGGATCTCGCAGAAAAAGCCGTACTTCGCGACCAACCCGGACTTCGTCTGCCCGACGAACCTGCCGACGGTGCTGGTCGATTGCGGCTCCATGTGTGCGTGCCTCGAAGCGGCGACCGGTCGAAAACCCGACATTACGCAGGGGAAGCCAGACCCGCGGATGCTCGACGGGATCCTGCACAAGTACGGCCTGAAAAGCGACGAGGTCGCGATGTGCGGCGACCGGATCTACACGGACATCAAGATGGCGCACAACGCGGGCGCATTCGGTGTGCTGGTCCTCACGGGAGAAACGAAGCTGGAGACTGCGCTGGCGAACGACCCGAATCCGGATCTGACGGTGCCATCGCTGAAAGAGTTTGGCGAGATGCTGGAAGAGGTGAGATGATTTAAGATACGGAGGGCCGGTGGCCCTCCGGTTTTTTGGAGTGCGATGATACAGTCGCGTAAGCGACATTCATCGCTTTCCTTTGCGGCAATACAGAAGCCGAAGGCTTCATTTGCCGCGGAAGCACGCGGGACGTTCCCCACGCGAAAATCGTTTTTTGACACCGTGTTTTTGGGCCGCTAAGTGAAAGCGGCAAAGGAAGCCTTCGGCTTCTGTATTGCCGCACTCCAAATACTACTGCCACAGATAAAGCGCTTTGGGGGAGGCGATTTCCTGGATCTCTTTGACTTGTGTCTGTTCCAGTTTTTTCTGAGAGGCAAACAAAAGGCTGGAGAGAGTTACTTTGGTGGTATATTGGAAGACTTGTGTCTTGTTGGCGTCCAATTTTGCCAGCTCGATCGCACGACTAACGGCCTCTTCAAGATACCCCTCGCGGTCCACAAGGCCTGAATCCAGCGCATCCTGTGTCGTGAAAACCTGACCTGTAGCCAGAGGCGTTAGCGCATTGTGGTCTTCATTGAACTTTTTGCGCCCGGAATAAACCACTTCGCGGAACCGGCCAAACGCGTCATTGACGAGCGACTGGAAAATCTTTTGTTCCTGCTCGGTCATCGGCCGCGTTAAACTTCCCATTCCTTTCAATTCGTGGCTCTTGATGGAGTCTTCCTTCACGCCGACTTTCTGAGCCAGTTCAGAGAGATCGTATTTTGAAATGATCACGCCGATGGAACCCGTCCAGGTGGTTGGCTCAGCGAAAATGACATTTTCATTTTCGTTTCCGCAGCTCATCGCGATGTAATATCCACCCGAGGCGCAGATACCACCCATACTTACGACGATTGGGATTTTGGATTCTTTCCGGAGTTTCGTGAGTTTGTGGTAGAAATAGTCACTGGCTGAGACGCTCCCGCCGGGTGTGTCCATACGCAGGACGATCGCTTTGATGGTTGAATCCTCTTTAGCATCGTTGATCTGATCGTTGATGAAACCGTCCGTCTCCATGATGGTTTCGTTGATTGAGATAATCGCCACTTTGTTACATTCTTCATTGAACGCCGAAGTGGGGCCTGAAAGGACCAGACGGTTGACCGTGGATTTCATGGAGCTCTGTCCTGCCATGCTGAGACAGAAAATCAGGAACAAAATCAAAAGACTCGTTCCACAGCCACAGGCACAACCTGTTTTGAAACGCGAGTGAGGTACTGGCGGAACATTGGAAACCGTAAAGGGCGGTGGATAGTCAGGAGTATTTGACATATAATTTTTCCTCGAAACAGTTATACGGGACTCGCATCGGCCAGTCCATCAGAAAATGGTTAGGGAATAACAGTCTCAGGATTGTGAAACCTGGAACCTTACTAATCCTTTTACAATTTTCTCTATTTTACCACGTTTTTCGATTTTTTCCAGTAGAAAAACTCTCTGAAAACCAAAAAATGTCAGAATTTTCCCAAATTTTTATCGAAACGTTCTTTATTCTTGTAAATTGCTCTTGCGGAATATAAAAAAAAACGTAAACTTAAAGGATTGAAATAATAGAATCGATATAATCTGTTTCCGAAAGGAGTCACGGCGTGTTTATTGCTGCGACCACAAATTGTTTTCGCAATATGCCGCTTTCACAGGCACTGGAGAAAATCGCGGATTTGGAGTACACTTATGTGGAACTGATGTTTCACGAGTCGAACGACTACCTGAAACCATCAGTGATCCAGAATCAACTCCCGGAAGTACATCGCCAGCTCAAAAATTTATACCGTTTGACCCCGGGCTGCTTTAGCGTGGAAATTGATTCAGAAGATACCAAAGAATATGTAAATCAGTTCGTCGCGTGTCTGAAACTGGCTCGAGTGATGCAGGTCGTGACCATTACACTCCGGGCGGCCCCGAAAGGGTTTCCTTTCAATGAAGAGGTGGAACGTCTGCGCAAATGTGTTGAGGAAGCGAATAAACGCGGGATCGTCATTGGGCTGCTGACTGAGCGCGACCGTTTGACTGAGGATTTGGAAACATGCAAATCCCTTTGCTCGCTGATTCCCGGTATGCAGCTGACTCTCGATCCGAGTCATTTCGTTTATAAGTACCACGAAATGAATCGACCGAACATTGAAACCATCATGGATAAAGTATGCCACGTGCGTCTGCGTGACACGAAAGAGAAAAAATTCCAGGTCTGTGTTGGTCAGGGTGAAATCGAGTTCGGCCAGATACTCACCCGGCTCCTTCAGCACGGTTATCGGGGTGGTTTGAGTGTGGACATCATTCCCGAAAAAGACCTCGATGTGGCGCAGGAAATGCGTAAAATGCGTCTCCTGATGGAAAGCCTGCTTTAAAGTGTGGAGGGTTGAGAGTGGAGCGAACGCTTCGCGTGACGTTGGCTTCAGAATGAGTTCAACCCATAAAAAGCCAAAGGCTTTTCCAACTCCACTCTCCACTCCCCACTCTCAACACTTCACATTCATTCACTTCTAACTCCAAACTAAAAATCGTGTTAGTTCTTTCTACCCGTTACGCTTCCGCGCTTGCGTGGATTTGTGAGATTCACGCCCATCAACGGCGCAAGTTCAATCAGGACCCGTACATTAGCCATCTGCTGCGTGTCAGCGGTATGGTGTTGGAATGGGCGGAGACCGAAGACGAGGCGATCGCCGCTTTGCTTCACGATGCGGCGGAGGACTGCGGCGGTCAGAAAATGCTCGACGAAATCCAAAACCGTTACGGGGAACGTGTTGCCCGGTGGGTGGCGCTATGCAGTGATTCCCTGACGGAAAATCCGGAGGTAAAACGTCCGTGGCGAGAGCGTAAAGAAGCGCACATCGCGCATGCGCGAGCGGCCGATTTTGAGGCCCGGCAAATTATGCTTTGCGACAAAATAGATAATTTACGTGGAGTTTTGGGGCGTTTGGAACTTGAAGGGGAATCAACCTTTGCGTACTTTCGTGGAGGACGTGAGATCCAATGGTACTTTCGCGAGATGCTCGAGGCTCTGTCGCCCGGTCAGCCTGAGATATTAGTCAGGGAATTGCGGAGAAATGTGGAGCTTCTGGAGAAATATTGACGTTTTTTTAAATTTTGTTCGCATTGGTTTATAAAACAGGTATTTTTTGAAAAAATTTGAAACCTTTCTTTTGTAAAACATCTATAATTAATTAAAACATATAATTCCTGAAATTACAGAACCAATGCGCCTCGAACCGTCCGATATTGACCTCGTTCAATCCACTTTAAAAGGGGATTCGGCCTCTTTCGAGGAGTTGGTACGCCGTTTTCAGACTCGAATTTTGCGTTATTTCCTTTTGCGCCATCGACCGGAAGACGCTCAGGATTTGACTCAGGAAACGTTTATGGCCGCCTGGAAATCGTTGAGAACGTACAACCCGCAGTGGCAGTTTTCCACGTGGATCCTGGCGATCGCGCATCAGCAGAGCGCTTTGTTCTTCCGGAATCTTGCCCACTCCATCCGCTCGCGAATGGTGGACTTGGGTGAAGAATTTCAGGCAGATTTTCAGGAGAAGGCAGTCGAGCACGCTGAGTTTCAGGCTTTGGTTGAGGCGGATGACGCGGAAAACCTTTGGAACAAGATTCGTCAGAATATCCCAAGTGACCAGGCAGAGATACTGTGGCTTTTTTATGTTGAAGATAAGTCCCAGCAGGAAATTGCCAAAATTACTGATCGAACAGTTCCAGGAGTGAAATCGGCTCTCTTCCGGGCACGTGACGCATTAAAGAAAATCCTGTGAGGATAACGTTTGGCTGACCGGAAATAAAGACAGAGGGAAACTTTTTACTAACCCTGATTAGGACTTTTGAACTTTTTTTGACCAAATTTTCAATTCCATGAACGAAAACGAACTCAAAAACAGGCTTCAGCACGACGCGGAACTTTTTTCAAAAGTTTTCGATGAGGAACTCTACTTACGCATCAGGAACGAAATTTTGAATCAGCCAGTTCCGTTGCGTGAGAGCAGGCCGCACCATAGTGTATTTCAGTACGCGGTCCTGATTTGCTCGTCGGTTTTGATCGGAATAGGGGTTTGGTCCCTCATGCGACATCAAACGCCGTCTGTCCCGGGTTCCTTGCCGGGAACGGAGATCGATATGTGTCAATCAGACTCGCGGCCGAACATTGCGCCGGCCCCGGTTTCAACATCATCCGTTCCGACTTTTCAGGAACAACCCTCTGCTTCCGAAGTTCCAAATGGAACATTTTTCAACCTTTCTGTCCCTAAACCCCAGAGTCTGGAAGAGCTTCCTCTGGTTTTGATTCCCGGTCACGGGCTGGTGCGTCTGAATACGCACGTGGAGCCGCAGTCAGAGGAGGAAGAAGAAAATGTAATGGGCGATGAATCCGCCTCGAACTTTTTGAATGAGGCTCGTGAAGTTGTTCGTGTTCCGATGGGTTGGATTTTGGAAGAATAACTGCAAATAAGTCGCTGTTGATTATTATAACCCCGTACCCGCGCGAGGCTGGTACACATCCCTCAATGATAGGAGTTTTTATGAAAACCCGTTTCAAACTCGAAATCCTGAATGTCTTTTTAGGATTGGCGGCTCTAGTGTCGCCGCTTTTCGCTCAGGACCCGGTCGTCTCTGTGACGGTCAAGAATCTGGATACGTTCGGCGCGAAACTGACTGCCGCGGCCGAAGACATCGGCGATGTCGATTTGGCCAAGGGAGCGGCTGCCTTCAAGAGCGCCATTTCTGACCAGACTGTCAAGGACGGCATCAATACTGAGGCCCCGGTTGGTGTCTTCCTCTTCCCGAATGGCAAAAAAAATCCGCCGATCGGTGTGGCTGTTGTTTCGGTAAAGGATATTGAAAAAGTTCTGAAGCACGTCCCGGACAAATACTTCGCCGTTGAGAAAAAGGGCGATAACAGCTGGGAAGTCAAGTCGAAAAAAGACGACAGCAAATTCAGTGCCATTATTGAGCGTCAGGGTGATTGGTTCTTCGTTCAGGACGGAAAATCAAACATCTCGATCGCTGACTGTGGTGCGAAACTCGTTGAACTGCTCACCGCGCCCATGGATTCCGATGTCCAGGCCAAATTCTACGTGAACGCGATCCCGCAGAACGATCGTAAAGAATTCGTGAACCACATCGTCGGGAAAGCCAGGAAATGCCTTGAGAAAAAAGGTGAGAAAAAATTCGGCAAAGAGCTGAACGACCGTTTCCTCTCCGAATTGGAAAAATTTGTCGAATCGGCTGAAGCTCACGAATGGAAGAGCCCGCTTGAAGATGCCTCCGTTAGTTATACGTGGGATGCAAACGGGAAGAAACTCGTGATTCGCAATTCTTTCACTGGTAATGGCAGCGCTCACCAGATCCAGGATCTGCGTGCTGCGACGGCCGCGAACGCCTCGGCTCTGGCTGACTTCGGCACGGAAGAAACGCTTGGTTTCTACCACGTCAACGCCCAGATCGCCGGTCTGAATGACCCGGTCATCGATGAACTTATGGCCATTCACCGCAACCGCTTCATCAAGAAATTGGAATGCAAAGCTGGCGAAGAGACCGCCAAAGAGGTCTCCGAATGGCTGACGAACAATCACCCGCTCTTCCGCCAGGCCTTCGCCGGTTCCGAACAGGAATACGCCGTCGCGATGTACGCTGAGCCGGAAAAGAAATTCACCATCATTTTCGCCCGCAGCGTTCCGGATGGTTACGCTCTGGAAAAGACCTTCTGCGAAGCCGCGAAGTACGTCTGCGAGAAGAAAGGCGAGAAATGCAAGGGCCACGTGAAGAACGGTAAACGCACGGAAAACGGCGAACTGCACGTCTTCCAGGCGGACTTTGTTCCGAAGAAACAGTGCTGCGAAATGAAGAAGCTCTTCCCCGAAACGGTTCCGGGTTGCGTGATCTTCGCGCCGAAAGCGGTTTACTGGGCCGTTGGTACGGACGCGGTCGATACGCTTGTGAAGAACATCCAGGCCAGCAAGCAGGCTGACGCTCCGGCTTTCGCCGCGACGGTTTCGCTCCAGAAGGCGCTGAACGTCTGCTGCAAAGTGAAGAAAGTTTCGGACGAAAAGAAAGCCAAGCTCGGAGAGATCGGCGACGCGAATGTGACGATTCAGGTCAACGCTCTCGAAAACGGTGCGGAAATTGTGACTGAAGTTCCCGCGCAGGTTTTCCAGGCGATCAAAGTTTTGAAATAAAAACCGAAGTTTGTATTGTCGTAAGGTCGTAATGACGTGACCGATGAAAACGGAATCGGGCGGAAGGGGCGAATGTGTTCCCTTTCCCGCCTGACTCCGTTCTTTGCGTTTACAGGCTTCCGGCCTCTTATTTTTCTTAATCATTTTTCCTTCCTTTCAAGAGGAGTTCCACCATGCGTTTTTTCCTTGCCCTCCCTCTTTTTTTCTGTCTCTTTGTGTCCGTCTTGGCTCAGTCGGTTGACTGGTCGATCGAATCGGAAAGTGCCATCTTGCCCGGTCTGCCGGAAGAATCTTTTGCCGGTCGGGTCGTGCCGGACCAACGTGTTCGGAAATTTATCCTTCCCCAACGGATCCTCTGGGAAACTGAATCCGGCCTGCAAAATTCCGGGCTCGTTTTGACCCCGCCTCTCGGCCAGACCTCCACGTCAGAAATGAAGAACGGCTTCACCATGACGAAAAAAGCGGGCGAGCCGTGCGCGATCCTGCTCGATTTCGGCGCGGAAATTCACGGTGGGATCCGTCTCGACGCACGGGATTTGAAACCTCTTGACGGGCAAGCAGTCCGCACGGTGAAAGTCCGCGTCCGGTTTGGCGAGTCGGCCGACGAAGCGATGGCGGAGCTGGGGGACCGCGGCGCAGGAAACGACCACTCCATGCGGGATCAAGTCGTTTCCGTTCCGTGGCTCGGCTCGATCGAGGTCGGGGAGAGCGCGTTCCGCTTTGTGCGGCTTGATCTCGTGGACGACGGAACGAGCATCGTGTTTGACTCGATCCGCGCGGTTTTCACGTACCGGGATCTGCCGTGGCTCGGGAGTTTCCGATGCTCGGATGATCGGCTGAACACGATTTGGCGGACGGCCGCACGTACGCAGCACCTCACGATGCAAAACTACATTTTTGAGGGGGCGAAACGCGACCGCCTCGTCTGGATGGGGGATTTCAACCCGCAGGGAATGACCACGCTGTACGTTTTCGGCGCGCCGCAGGTCCTGAAGGACACGCTCGGCGAACTGGTGCGGTCGCAGTGGCCGCTTCCGAAGTGGATGAACGGTATGCCGAATTACTCGCTCTGGTGGATCATCTCCACGAGCGACGTGTACCGGTTTTCCGGCGATCTGGATTTTGTAAAATCCCAGCACGAATATTTGGCGGGGCTGGTGGATCTGCTTGAACAGTACATCGACCCGCAGACCGGGAAAGCGGGTTTTCCGTCGCCGTTCCTTGACTGGCCGACGGCTAAAAATCGGCCTGCGCTGGATGCGGGAACGCACGCGATGTTCGTGATCGCGCTTGAACGCACCGCCGAGATCGCCCGGGCGCTGAAAGACGTTAAACTCCAGAAAAAGGCTGAGTCGCTCGCGGCCACCGTCCGGAAATTCGTCCCGGACCACGCCGGAAACAAACAGGCGGCGGCGATTATGAACTGGGCGGGCCTCGAAAATCCCGAAAAACCGAACGTGGACGTTCTGCTCCGCGGCGGGGCGGAAGGTTTCTCGACGTTCTATGGCTACTACATGCTGGAGGCGCTCGCCCGGGCCGGCCGGACGCAGGAAGCGATGAACATCGTGCGCGACTTCTGGGGCGGTATGATCGACGTCGGCGCCACCACGTTCTGGGAAGATTTCGACCTGAAATGGCTGGAAAATGCCGGTCGGATCGACGAGCTGACGCCGGAAGGAAAGGAAAGCCTCCACGGTGACCGTGGGGCGTACTGCTACATCGGATTCCGCCACTCGCTCTGCCACGGTTGGGCGTCCGGGCCTGCCGCGTGGCTTTCGGCGCACGTTCTAGGTGTTACGCCCGTCGAGCCGGGCTTCAAAACCGTCCGCGTCGAGCCGTTCCTCGGTGACCTGGACTGGGTGGAAGGGACCGTCCCAACGCCGTACGGTGTGATTTTTGTCCGCGCAGAGAAAAAACCGGACGGAACCGTTCAGAAAACGGTGAAAGCCCCGGAAGGAGTAACGGTTTCCGATTTGGAAAAGTAAAAGGCGAAAAGAGGGTGGAGTTGGGAAAAGCCTTCGGCTTTTTATGGGTTGAAGTCTTTCTGGAGCCAACGTTACGCGCAAGCGTCAACTCCACCCTCCACCTTTAATTAAAGTGGCGTGTTGAAGCGGAGCGGTTTTTTCGCCCCCCCTTGCAAAAAAAACGAAATCGGGTATAATTTGCGCAAAATATTAGTGAAGTCCTTTTTTTATTGGAGTTTAAAATGTCCAAACCGCAGCATATCGTTAAAAAATCGAATCATGGGAAACGCCCGGCCTCCTCGCAGGCCCGTAAAGCCAAGCGTCACATGGTCAAAACCTGAGTTTTCCCATTTGCGCCTCGTTGATGATTTTGAAGCACACCACGGGTTTTACGGTCTGTGGTGTATTCATTTATTTTAAAGGAGAGAAAGATGGCAAAAAAACCTGCACTCGTAGATTGGGATTCTTTGGATTTGACGCATATTCTCGCCGACAAGGAAGATATCCGCAAGCAGAATCCGCATCGTTATGAGATGGAAATGCTCACGGCGATCGTTTACGAGGACTACGAAAATCAACTGTGTATCGGTTACCAGGACGTTTCGCCGGATTCGTTCTGGGTCCGTGGTCACATGCCGGGCTACCCGATCATGCCGGGAGTACTTATTTGCGAGTCTGCCGCTCAGCTTGCCAGTTTTTACGCGCACAAACTCGATTACCTTGATCAGGGAATCATGGGATTTGGCGGTCTGGATGCCGTGAAATTCCGTGGTCAGGTCCGCCCCGGTGATCGGCTTTACCTCGTGGTGAAGCTCCTGAAAGCGAAGCGGAACGTCATGATGATTTTGGCGTTTGAGGCGATCGTGAACGGAAATGTCGTCGCAGACGGTGAGATCCGCGGGATCGCGATTCGCGACGCGGTCGTGGGTGAGTAGTTTTAACCTTTCTTTCCTTTTTTTCAGGATGTTCTTATGCCGCGCCGTGCCCTCCGTCACATCGATGAGTCTCTCGATTACTCGCGCCATTTGTTTTTGATCCGGGAGCTTCAGCAGCCGTGGGATCTGGCGAAGTATTTCTCCGACCCGGCCGCGCCGCTGGAAGTTGAGATCGGGAGCGGGAAGGGCCAGTTCATTCATGACGCGGCGCTCGCCCAGCCCGACCATAATTTCATCGGGACGGAGATCGCGCACAAATACGCGGCGTACTGTGCGGCCCGCCTGATCAAAGAGGGGATTTCCAACGCGGTTATGTTCTCGGGCGACGGTCTTCAGCTTTTTCGGGAGTTTTTGCCCGAAAACTCGTTGGCGGCGGTGCACGTTTATTTCCCGGACCCGTGGTGGAAGGCGCGGCACCGCAAGCGCCGCGTGATGCAGATGGAACTGGTCCGCGCATGCGAGAAGTGCCTCGTGCCGGGCGGAAAGCTCCATTTCTGGACGGACGTTCAGGAATATTTTGAAACGGCACTGGAAATGATGGCGGCCGAATCGACGCTGAAAGGGCCGTTCACGCCGGACGTGGACCCGTCGCAGTGGCGGACGCACTTTGAGAAACGCACGGTCATCGAGGGCCGCCCCGTTTTCCGGTCGTGGTTTGAAAAGTAAATCGAAGAAGCTCGCCCAGCTTCTTCGGCCCCTTAAATCAATCAGGAAGAGCCCATGGAAAAACCGACATCCAAACCCGATTGTAACCTTTCTCGCGAGGAACTGAACGCCCGGCTTGACGCGCTTCGTGAGGAGGCCAAGCCTCGCCGGTCGTTTATGGGCCGTTTGGTTGCGCTGTTCGCGGGCTTTTTCGCCCTTCTGACTTTTGGCTGCAAGAAAATGATTCAGCCGGAAGTGCTCTGTTACCGCCACCCGGGAAACGATGATGAAGGGGAGGACGAGCAGCCACTCTGCTATGAGGCCCCGGCTCCCGAGGACGGAGAAAATCCCGACGGCGAGCAGAAACCCGACGGCGAGGAAAAGCCCGAAGGTAAAGAAAAGCCCGAGGACGAACCGGAAATCATGTGCTACGACGTGGCGGTGGAACCGGATGATTCCCAGGAATGAGGCTCCTTTTTCGGAAAGAACCCATGAAAAAATCAACCTCCAAACCTGATTTGAACCTTTCCCGCGCGGAGCTGAACGCCCGGCTCGACGCGCTTCGCCAGGAGACCACGCCCCGTCGGACGTTTTTGGGCCGGTTTTTCGCGTTGATCGCGGGCTTTTTCGCCCTTTTGACTTTGGGCTGCAAAAAATGGGGTCAGCCGCTTTGCTACTCGCAGCCGTGCCCGGAGTCACTCAAGCCGGAACCCTCCGAATCCGATGACGAAAACCAGCCGCTCTGTTACGAACCGCCGGAACTTCCGCCGGAAGAGCCCGAAGGTGAACCAAAACCTGAAGAGGAAGAAAAGCCCAAGGAAGATTCAAAGGATGAGTGAGCCGAATCCCGCCAAAATCCTGCCGCGGTCGGTCATTTTTGAGATCACGTTCCGTTGCCCGCACCGCTGCGCGTTTTGTTACTGCCCGTGGGAAAACACGGCGGCGGGAGCGTACCCTCGGGAGGAGCTTTCCACGCAGGAACTCAAGGACGCGCTCGCGTTTTTGAAGGCGTGCGGGGCGGAGCAGGTCACGTTCAGCGGCGGGGAACCGACCGCACGCGAGGATCTGCGGGAAATCCTTACATACACGCGCCGAACGCTCGGCCTGCGTTCCGGCCTGATTTCCAACGGGGCGCTGATCGATGATGAATTTTTGGACTTCCTGCGCCCGCTGAAGATCCTGCTTTCGCTTTCGGTTCCGGGGATCAAAACCTTCGAGCAAACGACCGGCGTGGACGGAGCGGCGCACGCGCTCGAACTTTTCAGCCAGGCAAAGGAACGGGGAATTCGCACCTGCGCGAATATTACCGTCTCGCGGACGAACCTTCCGGAGCTTTACGAGAACATCGCGTACCCGCTGATCCATGGCGCGGATTACGTCCTTTTGAACCGCTTCATGCCGGGCGGCCGCGGGATGAGCCACCAGGATCTGCTCCTGAACGCCGAGGAACTGAACCAGATGCTCGAAACGGCCGAGGAGGTTTTGGCCCGCGCCGGGAAAAAGGGGCACATCGGAACCGAGCTTCCGTACTGCGTGATCAAAAACCCGAAGAAATTCAAGTTCCTTTCCATCGGCTCGAAATGCAGCGCGGCCAAGCATTTTTGCGCGCTGGACCCGAACGGCTGGGTGAAGGTTTGCAATCACTCGCCGCACGTGATCTGCCGCTGGGACGAAATTCCGGCCAAACTCCCGTCGGACCCTTACTGGAAGCGGTTCCTCGACTCGGACTACATTCCCGGGATGTGCGCGGGCTGCCGCGACCTGAGCCACTGCCACGGCGGCTGCCGTGAAGCGGCGAACGTCTGGGGCGGGGACGTGGATGCGGCGGATCCCATTTTTAATTGCGATTTTGAAGGTTTTAATAATTTAACCCACTAACTTGACCGGCGAGGACGCCGGCCCTCCGGATCGAAACGACGCTGGAAGTGTCGTCCCCGTAAAAGACGTCCTTTTAGGAGTAAACCCATGAGACCAAGCGAAAACCCGTGGAAGAACTGCCTGGAATACTGTGCGATCAGTGAAATCGGTTTGCGCCGTTCCAATAATCAGGACTCACACGACGAAGTGCCGGCCAGGAACCAGAAAATCTGGAATATGCGCGGCCATGTTTTTTGCGTGGCGGACGGAATGGGCGCACACGCGGCGGGCGAACTGGCGAGCAAGCTGGCGACCGACACGATCCCGATGGTTTACCTGAAGCAGACACAGCTCACGCCGCCGGCCGCTCTTACGAAAGCGATCCAGGAAGCGAACACGCGCATCCACGCCAAAGGGAATTCCGACGAGGAACTCAAAGGGATGGGGACCACCAACGACACGCTCGTGATCCTGCCCGAAGGTGTGATGATCGGCCACGTCGGCGACAGTCGCGTGTACCGGCTCCGCGGGAACAAATGGGACCAAATGACCCGCGACCACAGCGTCGTCTGGGATAAAGAAGAGGCGCACGAGGTTATCGATGACACGGTACATAAAAACGTCATAACGCGCTGCCTCGGCGTTTCACCGGACGTCAAGCCGGACATTGAGGGACCGTGGCCCATTCAGGTCGGCGACATTTACCTCCTCTGCAGTGACGGCTTGTGCGGCCAGTTTGAGGAAGACCGCGAAACGAATTACTGCGAAATGGGGAAAATCCTCTCCGTTCTGCCGCTTCAGGAAGCGACCCGGGCGTTAGTGGACCTCGCCAATCTGCGGGGTGGACCTGATAATATTACGGTAGTTACGGTCAAGTACCTTGGACCTCAGCAGGCGGTTCCAACCACGCACGACCCGAAACCGGTTCCGATGGCGGCTGAAACGGAAATGCCGCACCCGGAAATGCCGGAGTGGCAGTGGAAAGTGATGAAACTCTTGGGCAAAAAACCGCCGAAAGCCTTTACGCAGCGTACGGGGCGAGGACCATACCGGTCATACTCGGCCGTTTGTGACTCCAAATTTGCGGTGGAACTGCGTCGGATCTTCACGGAACTGCGCCAAAGCGCCGGCACGCAGGCGGAACTGAATTTCAAAAAGGCGGACCAACTGGCTGGCGCTGCGGCCAAAGCTTTGGGAGAGAAAAATTTCAAGGACGCAACGAAATTTTTCGCCCAGGCGATTTCGGAAATTTGGCGGCAGCTGGCGGAATGATCCCAGGGGAAACGTTGATTCAAAAGGCTATGAAAGTGAAAATCAGGCGTTAAGTATTTTCCTTTCTCTTTAACTTTTTGTTGGTCATTTTCGTTATAGTTTCCCCAATCTCTCAAATCTCTCTTGCGTCAATTTAGAAAAAAGAGTAAAATTACCGCGTATTGTGTTTCTTTTCAAACCGGTGGAAGTTTTTTGACCGTTCAAAAATTGAAACTTTTGAGGAAAACATTTCGTGGCAGACTCCAAATCACACGCAAATTCAGAGCCTAAACAGCATTCGGTACTCTCGGCGCCGATGGGGGTGATCATTGGCTCGATTTTAAAATATAACTATCTGATCCTCTTCCTGATGATCGCGGGGGCGGTCTCGGCTGGTCTATATACGATGGAACATTTGTCGTTTAAAAACAGACGTTTGGACCTGATCAACCCGAAAAGCGAATGGAATCAGTATTGGCTCGAGTATATTTCCAAATTTGGAAGTGAGGACGACTTAATAATTGTGGTGGACGGTGACTCTGCGGAGAAAATCATTCCGGCCCTGAATGCAACCGCGGCAGAAATTGAGAAAAAACCGAATCTTTTCCATTCCCTTTTTTATAAATTTGACGATACAGCACTCCTTTCCAAGGCCCTTTACTTCGCATCGGAGGAGGAACTTCAGGACCTGAATCTTTTTTTGAAGTGTCATGAGGACGTTTTTCAGGGGAACTGGGATACACTGTCGATCGATCGGATCCTTCCCCAGACAGTTATGCCTTTGGCCGCTGAACCAGGGCAGATCCCGCCGCGAATGGTGGCCAATATGCGCCAGGCGCTGGAACGAATGATTTTCAGTCTGGAACAGGCGCTCGGTCCGACCTACCAGTTTTACTCGCCATTCCCGGAAATCGATCTTTCCAAGGGCAGAGACGGGGGAAAACTGCCGACCACGTCGAGACCGGAAGCGTCCAACAAAAACCGGAGTATGCTGAACGGTTTCAACTCCGCGTGGAATGGAACGCAGTCAAGCATTTCCGATTCGACGGTCACCATGGCGTCTTTGGAACCGCAGGAAAATTTGGTTCATTATATCGCGAACTACCCGGGTTCAGAATTCTGGGTGGTCAACTATGCTCCTGATGTGACGGATCCGTACGTTCCTTGCAGCGAAACCGCTACACAGACGTCCAATTATTACCCGATGGAAAGTGCGAATGGCGGGAATTTTCAGGATGTTTCCGAGTTGAATCCACAGCTTTACGCCATGCGTTCACCATTTGACTCTCACGAGAATCTGGAACCGGGTCTTCCCTCGCCTGAGGGAGAAATGCAGATGGAGCCGGCAAATCCGTACTATGGTTCTAACCTGGCGGAAATCCCGGCGTCTGCGGAATCAGATCAGGCGACGTTCGCATCGGTCAACGAAATCGAAAATGAGACGGTTGAGGCCTCTTTGAATCGTTCCCCGCAGTCTGGGGAAAGTGATCCGGTTTCCGCTCCAATCAAACGTGCAGACCATGACTCGCACATTCATTACACGTGGCTGACTCCCAATAAAACGGCCGTCATGATGGTGAAAATGCGGGAGGAAAAGAACGCGGATTTCGCTCGCGGGACTGCGGGAATTGAGACTCTGCGCTCCATTTTGGCTTCCATTCAGGAAAAACATCCGGGAGTAACCCTCCAGCTGACTGGTCTTCCGGTGATGGAAAACGACGAAATGCGTTCCAGCCAGAACGCGATGAACTGGGCGACGTGGCTTTCGGTTTTAGGCGTGGCGCTCCTGTATATTTACTTCTTCCGCGAACTGAGGCATCCGATTCTGGCGATTATCGCCCTTTTCGTTGGGATCGGCTGGAGTATGGCGTATATTACGTTTTTCATCGGACACCTGAATATCCTTAGCATGGCCTTCGCGGTCATTCTGATTGGTCTTGGGATTGACTTTGGGATCCATTACACGTCCCGGTATTTGACGTGTCGGGCCGAGGGAAACGACACGAAAACGGCTCTGATACGCACGGGAAAAGAGATCGGCCCGGGAATCCTTACCGGTGCGCTCACGACTGCCGCGGCGTTTTTCATGGCGGGAATGACTGAGTTCACCGGGATAGCCGAATTGGGTATCATCGCAGGCGGCGGAGTCCTTTGCTGCTGTCTGGCTGCGTTGACAGTTTTACCGATTTTGATCTACATGGTGGACAAAAACCGGCCGCAGGAAAAGTTCAAAATGCCCCGCAGTATGGTTTTATTCCAGGGAAATCCCAAAGTCGTGTTTTTCCTGAGCGTCCTCATCATTGGAGCAGTCGCCTGTGGGCTTCCGAAGCTTTATTACGATTACAATTTGCTGAATCTCCAGCCGAAAGGACTTGAAAGCGTCGCGCTGGAAATGCGTCTCATTGAGGAGAGCAAACAGAGTTGCTGGTTTGCCATCTCGATGAGCGATAACGAGGAGGTCTTGCGCGACCGAATTGAAAAATTCTCAGTCCTCCCCAGTGTTGATCACGTGGAGCAGCTTGTAACGTTGATTTCGGACGAAAACCCGCTGGTACGTCAGATTCATGAAGTGCTGACCAAAACGCCGTCGGACGTCCATCAAAGTCCTGTTCTGACGAAAGAAGACGCTCGAAAACTTTATCAGTGTCTCGAAATGGCCCGCTTGTGTCTGACCGGAAAAGCGGAATTTTTGTCGTACTATGAACGGATCGAGGCGCTTCAGAAACAACTGCTCGGAATGCGCCTGACGGAATATTTCGCCCGAATGACGCAATATCAGGAATCTCTCGCACGGGATCTGCTGGCGAAACTGAATAAACTCGAGAAAATGTCGTCGCCCGAACCGCCGACTTTGAGTGACCTTCCGAAAGCGTATGTGGACCGTATGCGCGCGGAGGATGGAACCTATCTGCTCAAGATCTACGCCAAGGGAGATCTGTGGGATATGGATAACCTGGAGAAGTTCGTTAAAGAAGTCCGATCCGTTGATCCGAAAGTGACGGGAAACCCGTTACAGACGTACGAATGTTCGCTCCAGATGAAAAAAGGTTACCAGGACGCGGCCATTTACGCCCTGGGAATCGTTTTCCTGCTTCTTATGCTGGACCTTCGGAGTCTCGCAGATACGTTCTTCGCCATGCTTCCTGTTTTGCTTGGGATCATCTGTACGTTCGGGATCATTGGGTACTTCAATATCCCTCTGAACGCCGCTAACCTGATCGTTTTACCGCTGATCCTTGGTATTGGAATCGACGATGGTGTACACATTATGCACGATTTCCACAATTCATACAATGGCGGGGTTTACAGGATCTCCTCATCAACTTCAATGAGTGTCATTTTGACATCGCTTACCACGATTTTGAGTTTTGGAACGCTAATGCTTGCCGAACATCGCGGCCTTCAGAGCCTTGGAATGGTTCTGGCAATCGGAACGACGTGCTGCTGGTTGACGTCTCTGCTGGTTTTGCCTGCGATGCTGAATTTGTTCTTCTCTCACGGGAACCAGCCGATTTCGCAAAATGCGAATCCTGTGCCGCGGCCGGAATTACGTACTGTTCCGTGTGAGGATTCCTGGTCAGGCCGACAGAATTCAGGGTCAAGTTACGCACGGGAAAACGCGAATCACCACGATGTTCTGGCGTTTACCCCTTTCATAGATGACGAATTTGTATTTCCCCCGCGTCGTTCGGCGACCTGTTACACTCGAAACGCGGATGGTGAAATCGTCAATTCAACGGGAAAAGCGGCATGACCCCGTTCGAGGATTTTCTGTTTTACGATGCCCAACGAGCAAACGACATCGAATCCCTAGCGGATGCCGTAACGATTTTGCACTTTTCGGGTCAACCCGATATTTTGCGTCTGGAACGGGCCATTTCCGAGGCCGCTGAACATCATCCAACCTCGCGGTGTCTGGTTTCGATTCGCCCGGATGGAACGCTGGATCGGACCATCTCGCCATCAGAAATTCCGCTAGTGAGGGAGGAGTCGCTTTCAGTTCCCCTTCCGCCGCTCCAGATCCAGAAGGAACCAGGGTTGAAATTCTGGTTCCTCAATCTGCCGGATTCCGGTGGGTTTCAGCTTTGGTTTCAGTTTCATCATGTGACGACCGACGCACTTGGAGCGTTTCGTTTCCTTGAAGAAATATTTGAACGTTATGCCGCGGAAACGACAAATGGTTCAGTGGATTTGAAGTCGGAATATCCGACTGACTCGGAACTGGATGTGTGCCAGGCCGTGAAACCGCGTGTAACGTTCTCTTTGGTTTGCGCCGCGGTTTGGCAGATTTTAACATTTCCGTTCCGTCGGAAGCCCAGGGAGATTTCCATTTCGGGAAAATCTCTGGTGGGAACCGCCAAACAGCCTCTTTTTAGGACGCTGACGATTGAGGAAACACGCCAAAGGCTCGACGCTGCGCACAAGCAGGGGATTTCGCTGAATGATCAAATCCTGGCGGCAACGTTTCGGGCGATTGAAAACCTTCAACCCGATAGAAGGCCGATCCAGATCGCGGTTCCGGTGAATACCCGGTCAGGAAGGTTTCTTAAAATGCCGCTTCGGAATCTCGTGAGTGTCGTCTTTATTCGCGCATCCAGGCAGATGCCGTATTGGTCAGATGCCCGGCTTCTGCGCTGGATCCACAGTCAAATGAGTCCAGACCGGAAAAAACTCAGGGCGGATTTGTTGATCCAGGAGTTAAAGTGGCTTTGTGCGTGGCGCTGGAAGGGAGATCATCGTTGGGGAATGAAGTGGTTTGTGCGGCGTAAAAGCCCGCTTGCGACGGTGGTCGTTTCCAATTTGGGCGTCCTTTTTCGGGATTCGCGTCTTCCACGGACGGAGGACGGCCGTTTGAAAATCGGTTCTTTGACCCTTGAGCGCGTGGAGCAGATTTCGCCCCGCACGACCAATGCGGCTATTACGCTGGCGCTTGGAACCTACGCTGGCCGCCTGCATTTCGGGATGAATTGGGACCCCACACGGGTTGAGCGCGCTGAAGCGCAGCGGCTTTTGGATTTTTTAACGACGTATGAACCCTGACCTTTTCCTTTGCGTAAAACTCCCAAAATGAACTACCACCTTCTTGACCAATCCCTGAACCATGAACTTTCTCCTGCTGCCGCGTCGGATCTGAGCCTCGAAAACGTCGCAGAACTTCACGCCCGGCTGGGTTTTCCGGAACGGACGTTTCCGGTCATTCACATCACGGGGACCAAAGGTAAGGGAAGCACGGCTGCGATGTTTGCCTCCGTTTTGCGCGAGGCCGGGCTGAAAGTCGGGCTTTACACGTCGCCGCACGTGGTTTCGTTCGAAGAGCGCATCCAGATCAACGGCCAGCCCATTCCCGAGGCGCGGCTGAACGGGATCCTGGAAGAAAAACTCCGCCCCATCGTCGAGGAAATGGCGGAGGAAGGGAAACCCCTGACGTTTTTCGAGCTTCTGACGGTCGCGGCCTTTGAGTATTTTGCGGAAGAAACCGTCGATTTTGCCGTGGTCGAAGTGGGAATGGGAGGGCGAACAGACGCGACGAATATTTGCTTGCCGTGTCTGACGATTCTGACCAACGTGGCACTCGACCACACGGACCAGCTCGGCTTGACACTTGAGGAGATCGCTCGTGAAAAAGCAGGGATCATCAAGCGCGAGATCCCGCTAATCGTCGGGAAAATGGCACCGGAAACCCTAACTCGCGTGCGACCGGTGATCGAAGAGATCGCGGTCCGGCAAAACGCCCCCGTGGCTTGGGCGGGAACACACTTTCCCGAGATGATCGGCCCTGAAATTGAGCTTGGAATGCCCGGCGAGCACCAGCGCGCCAACGCCGCTATCGTCTGCAAAGCGGCCTCGGTCATGGATTTCATTACGCCCGAAAATCTCTGGAACGGTTTGAAAAGGGCCAAACTTCCCGGTCGGCTGGAGGTCGTTTCTGAAAACCCGACGGTGATTTTGGATGCGGCGCATACGCCCGACTCGATGGCCCATACGGTTCAATGGGTCCGTGAAACATTTCCAGCCTCGCGAAAAACCGTGCTCTTTACGGCCGCCAAAGACAAAAACTGGCGTATGATGCTGAACCTTTTGCTTCTGCTCGACCCAAAACGGCTCATTTTGACAGAATTTCCGGCAGAGCGTTCCGTAAGTTCCGAAGAAATGGGGGCGTTCCTGGCTTCCCGGCCTGGAGTGGAAAGGATCCCCGACCCACGAATGGCATACGTTTCCGCGCGAAATGGCCTGGTTGAGAACGACCTGTTGCTTGTGACAGGATCTTTTTTCATGCTAAGAGAAATTTATTCGCAGGGTTAATTCTTCAAACCCGGAAAAAAACCATAAAATCGGGAATATTTTGAGAAATATTTTTCCAAACTCTTGACATTTGCGATTTGGTGTGGTATAATACTTTGCAGATTACAATGGGAAAGTTTTTCCTGTGTGATTTTTACGACCAAGTCTCCAGCCGCTCTTTTTTGTTATGGCGGTTCGTGAGCTTTCTCATCATAAGGTGAATCATAAAAGGAGGTATAAAATGAGAACGGTTTTTGACGCGATTTTGGAGTGTGGGCACGACGAGGATTTCGTCCCCCAGAGAACGCCGGATTTCAAACCGACGGACGCTCCTGCGGGTTCATTGGCCAAGCTGAAAGTTCTCGCGGAACGTGTGCGGATGGGTTTCCCGCTCTGGCACGAAGATGACCGCAGCGATTACAGCGGCCTGACCGGGTATCGAACTTCGGAAAACGAAGAATGATTTCACCCCAAGCAAATGAGGAGGACCTGGTCCTCCTTTTTTTGTTGGTTTGGGGAGTGTGTCCCATTAAAAAAAAGAAGGTCTTTCGACCTTCTTTTTTTGCCGTTAACCTGTAAATCCGAGGCACGTTCGAGCAAGGGGGGTAGCTCAATCGCAGCGGAAGAATTTACGTTCCGGGCATCGTCTGAGTTTCGGAGTTTCCAAACCAGGCTGGTTTTCGGGTTCGTCTTCCAGTGCCACCGAATAATTCGGAGCCGGTTGACGATTCGAAAAAGCACTCATTTTTCTGGCCAAAGGAGCCGTACCAGCTGCCGCTTTCAACGCGGGTTTTTTCGGTTCAGAAATGGTGTCAGGATTACTGTCTTTTTCCAATTCGTCACGCAGAACAAGTACATCATCAGGTGCCTCAATGCCGAGACGGACGCGGTCTTTTGTCAAGCGTACAACCGTTACTACGATTGAGTCACCAACTCGAATCCGCTCACTTTCTTTGCGGGACAAAACTAACATTCTAACCTCCCTGTGGATTTCAGAATCCAAGACTCAAATCATCATGAATTGAATCCAAAATCTTTGTTTGTTGAACTTTTTCACCTGTTGGGCCGTAAAACAAAATCTGATTTTTCTCTGCTTCCCAAATGGCAGTCAACTTCACCATTCGCGGCCCGTGGACGCAGTAAAAAATACCGCACGGCCTTCCACTGCGCCGAAGCAGGCGTTTCGTCATTTGAAACGAATCCTTTTTTAAATGATTATGGAGACAAATTGTCTCATTTACATAGTCACATAGTTCAGAACAATTAGTAATTCTGAGCTGACAGCAGACCATTTACGATCCTCTCTTCCGTTTTAGTCTGCGGGCCAATTACGATCCCCGTTGCCGGGAATAGCTGCATGGAGACCAAAGCCAGCGCGCTTTGGCAATGGAAAGAAAATTTTCCAGTTAGAAAGAATCTTCTGGATTTTCCCTTCCTGAGGAATTTGCTTTGAATTCCCTTTCTCCGTACTAGTTTATCGTGGAAACTTGACCCAATGTTTTGTGTTTTTTTTAATCTGACTGTTGTTTCTATTACAAAGTTTACGTAAAATAGAAAACAATTTAAGCTGGTTATTATAGGCAATATCGGAGATTTGGAGAAAAATATTTCGAGAGAGGAGATCGATTTTGGCCCTTTTTTCCTTTCTTTTTTGGAATCCGTTAGGAATGAGAGGAATGATGAGGATAAAGAGGATTTGACGATTAACAAGAAATTTAGGACTCTAAAGTCCGTGTGAGCCAGGCCTTTTTTAAAAATTTTTCCAAATTTTTCGGCTGTAAGTCCTAAGAGAGCTGTTTGTTTTCGGGAAAGAGAGAGTTCGTCACCAAATTTAAGAGAGTTGTGATTAAAATAATCCGGTTTTATTTCATTTTGGCGTTGGAGAAAATGACAAAATCGTGTAAAGTAATACCAGATGAAACTTTTCTCCCTTTAATATATTATTCCCTGATAAATATGCGTTACTCCCCTATATACGAAACCTGGGTCGCAATCGCGGAAGGTCGGCAAGCGCGCCCTATGGATTTTGCCGGAACAAAAGAAGAAACAGCAGCGGCAAAAGCTCGTTCCAGTGTTTTATGCCCATTTTGTGAAGGACACGAGATGGAAACCCCTGCCGAGGTGGATGTTGTTTCGCGTCTCTCGAAGTCAGAACGAACTCTCGATAACTATCGCCGTCCTAACGCGCCTGGGTGGCTGGTTCGTGCCGTTCCGAATCGTTACCCCTTTTTGGAGGCGGATGGCGAAATGACCGTGCAGAAGTTCGGGCCGTTTGTGGGCGCACCCAATGTAGGTCTTCAGGAAGTGCTGGTTGAAGTGCCTTTTCACGGGGCGTCGTTAGAGGATTTGTCACCGGAAGAATTTCAATATTTTATCCATTTTTATCATCGGCGGCTTCATCAACTGCGTAAAACACATCGGTGGAAATATGTGCAGATCTTCAAAAATCTCGGCCCCAAAGCGGGTGCATCGCTAAAGCATTTACATTCCCAGATCGCGGCCCTGCCATTTATTCCACCGTCGATTGCTCGTGAACAGGACTTTTTGGCGGATTATCGGGCTAAAAATCACCGCTGCTGGCACTGTGAGGCCCTAAAATACGAGCTTGCGGAAAAGTGGCGGGCGGTAGAGGAAACACAGTATTTTGGCGTATTTTGCCCGTTTGCATCGCGGTATCCGGGGGAGGTCTGGCTTTTGCCGAAACGGCACGTGCCGTGCTTTGTGCAGTCAGAGCGTGAGGAACTGGACGATTTGGCTGAAGTGCTTCGTCGGACAGTTCAAAACCTTACGGGGAAATTGGGTGTCCACGATTTCAATCTGGTATTTCGTACATCACCGTGGAACTATACCGCAGACGGAGCGATTGCGGATGAGAATTTTCACTGGCGGTTGGAGATTTGCCCCAGGACGGTGATCCAGGCAGGGTTCGAACTGGGAACAGGGTGTTTTGTGAATCCGCTTGCGCCGGAAAGCGCGGCCGCGGCGTTAAAGTCACAAGGCGAGCGGGGTCAGTTACAGTTTGTTGCACTTAAAACACACTCAAACCTAAAAAACCTTACAGGTTTTTAA
>JAUMVK010000091.1:0-4701 GCA_030530205.1 Thermoguttaceae bacterium
TATACTCACGGCTTAAGTTGACACGTATGGGGTTTCACCCACGGCTATTAACATTTAACCGCTAAAGCGGTTGCACATGGTCGCGCCCGTTCCCCAATCCGTGGGTTTCACCCACGGCTAATAACATTTAACCGCTAAAGCGGTTAAAGCAAACAAAATGAGGGAAACACATGCCCAATTCATATTCGCAGGTTTTTGTTCACCTCGTTTTTGCGGTCAAGCATCGCCAATGTTTACTCCACAAACGCCGCGAAGATTTGTACCGTTACATTACGGGAATCATTCAATCTCCCAAAAATCGGCACAAATTATACGCAATAGGTGGAATGCCGGACCACATTCACATTTTAGTGAGTATGCATCCGTCACAAAGTATCGCGGATTTGGTCAAGGAGATTAAAATCGCCTCGGCTCTTTGGCTGAATGATCAACATCTTTTTATGGGCCGGTTCCATTGGCAAGACGGCTACGGCGCGTTTTCCATTGGAATGTCCCAATTGGAAGCAGTTACTCATTACGTTTTAAATCAGGAAGAACACCACAAACGCATGACGTTCCGCGAAGAATACATCGCGTTCCTGGAAAAATACGGTATTCCGTATGACGAGCGGCACGTTTTCGGCGATTTGGTGTAACCCTCTCTCTGTGGGTTTCACCCACGACTATTAACATTCAACCGCTAAAGCGGTTGCACACGGTCGCGTTCGTTCCCCAATCCGTGGGTTTCACCCACGGCTATTAACATTTAACCGCTAAAGCGGTTAAAGCACTTTTTCATTTAAGGAGTCTTTTATGCCTACCCGTCGTACCTTCCTGAAAACCGCCGCGGTCTCCGCACTGACCGCAAGTGTCCTTTCCGCCCAAGCCTCTGACGAGCCGAAAGAGGAAAAAGCCCCAGCCCAGCGGCCTGACGGTTTTTACGTCGGCGCCGTCTCGGTCGATATTACGCCCGACCGGCCGGTCGCTCTGCCGGGCCAGCACTACACACGCGTTTCCAACGGCGTACGGACCCCCGTTGAAGCGAACATCCTCGCGATGGAATCCGTCCGGGACGGCGTGAGCACGCCCGTGATCTACATCAGCCTCGACGCCGTCGGGGTCTCGGGCACTTTTGGAAAGGCTTTTTGGGAGGAATTAAAGAAAGTCCTCCCGGACATTAACCCGGAACACGTGAATTTGAGCTGCACGCACACGCACACCGGCACGAATTTCTACGGCGATCCGAAAGACGCCGAAAACGTTCCGAATATCCTCAAAGTCGCTGAAAACCGCGAATTCGTGCTTTCACGCATGATTCCGGCGGTCAAACAGGCGTGGGATTCCCGCGTTCCCGCCCGCTACGGTTTCGGTTTGGGCTTCGCATCGCTCGGGTCCTGCCGCGGTGTCGTGTTTGAGGACGGAACCACCCGGAACAACGCGGACCCGACCGTTCCCACTTTCCGTGGCCTTGAGACCCAGGCCGACTCGGACGTGAACATTTTGTGCTTCTGGAACGAAAAAGACGAGCTGATCGCCATGGTTCTGAACGTCGCCTGCCCGTCCCAGTGCAACGAATCCACGACCAAAATCGACGCGGACTACTGGGGCGATCTGCGGCCTCAGCTCAAGGAAAAATACGGCAAAGACGCTGTGATCCTGGGCTTCTGCAGCGCTGCGGGCGATCAGACCCCCGGGATCCGCTACCGCAAAGCCGCCGAGATCCGGATGCAGAAACTCCGTGGGGTCGAGCGCTCCCAGGAAATGGCGCACCGGCTTTACAAGGCGGTCGAGGACGTTTACAACCTGATCGCGTCCGACAAGAAATCCAACCCGATCGTGAAATTCGAGTATATTCCGCTGGATCTTCCGGGCCGGATAATCTCGGACGAGGAACACGAGAAAGAGCTGAAAAGCCTTAAAGAGTACGAAGAAATGTTCGCCAAAAACCCGACCTCGCTTGCGAGGGGGAAAATTGCGTGGCTGAAAAGAGGAGTCGACCGTTGGGAACGCCAGCAAAAAGAAGGGGTTCCAACGTTCAAAACGTTCATTTCGGTCATGCGTCTGGGCGAATTGGCCCTCTGCACGAACACGTTCGAGCTTTACCTCGATTACGGGATCCAGATCAAAGGGCGTTCCAAGGCCATGCAGACGTTCATGTTCCAGCTCACGATGAGCCCGTGGGACTATTCCGGCTACTTGCCGACCGCCAAAGGCGTGCGCGGCGGTGGGTACGGCGCGGTTCCAGCCTGCAACACGGTCGGCCCCGAAGGCGGGCAGATGCTCGTGGAAGAAACTCTGGCCGCGATTGCAAGGGAGTTCGAGGATAATCGTTGATTTTTTGGGTTCATCCGGCAAGTGCAAACTGGATGAGCCAATGTTGTTTACGCCGCTCTGCACAAATGCGGTATTCAACCCTTTTTTCATTTAAAACTTTGCGAACTTAGCGGACTTTGCGTGAGTTTTTATCATGCCTTTCGTCAGGTTGGTTCTGCGATTGGGAAATTATCTCACGCCCGCGTTCGCAAAGTTCGCGAAGTTTTAAAGGAAATTCTCAAAAAAGCTCTCCGATTTACAAAAATTCAAAATCGTCAGAATCCGGAATCTTTTTAATCCTGTAAATCCGTGAAAATCCGTGTTTAAATAAAGGTGGGAAGTGGGTTTTATCATGCCTTTGGAAAAAGGTCCTGATTTTAATCCAAACGCCCATTCGCCTCATCCTCGGGGCCTGTAATCGCGGATTTAGCGGCAAGCTGGGCGTGATCTTTGGTTTCTTCTCCTTTTCTTCATTACTGTGTAAACTCCCCTGCTCCGGGAAACCTGAACCTCAAAATTTCCACAAAAAAAGGGTGGCCTCTCGGTCACCCTCAATTTTTTTAAAGACTCAGCAAAGCGAAATCACCACGCGAAGTGGGCGAACGCTTTGTTGGCTTCGGCCATGCGGTGCACGTCTTCGCGCTTTTTGTAAGCCGTGCCTTCTTTGTTGTACGCGGCCACCAGCTCGTCAGCCAGTTTCTTCGCAATCGGCTGACCCTTCTTGCTGCGGACGGCGTTCAGGATCCAGCGGATCGCCAGCGACTGCTGACGAGTACGATTGACCTGCATCGGGACTTGGTAGGAAGAACCACCGACACGCTTGGAGCGGACTTCGATGGTCGGCTTCACGTTTTCCAGAGCCTGCGTGAACACTTCGATGCCCGGTTTGTCCGTGATCTTCTTCTCGATCTCTTTCAGGCAGTCATAGAAAACTTCCTGAGCAACGCTTTTTTTGCCGTCATACATCAGGCAGTTGATGAATTTGCTGGCCAGCACGGACCCGTAAACCGGATCTCCGACGAGCTGCTTGCGGCTTGCAGTAATACGACCCATTTTTTCCTCGAATTATTTGAAAAAGTGAATTTTGTGAAAAAACCTGAAGGGACCAACCCGACCGGCTGATTGGGAGACAAAGTATGCGGTTTGCACACCCAATCGGGGAGATTCTGTTTTCTGACTCATACCGACGACCGCTTCCATCTGTTCACCGAGCAGGCAGTTGACCCGATGCCAACCACGCGAGGGCTCAATTACTCACAGCCGTCCCCTTTCTGAAGGCAGAACCTTTAAGCTGGAAGCTTATTTTTTCTTGCCAGCAGCGGGCTGATTCTTTTTGGCGCCGTAACGGCTGCGGGCCTGCTTACGGTTTTTCACGCCCTGAGCGTCAAGCGTACCACGGATGACCTGGTAACGAACGCCCGGGAGGTCACGAATACGACCACCGCGCACGAGCACGATGGAGTGTTCCTGAAGGTTGTGGCCTTCACCAGGAATGTAAACCGTGATTTCTTTGCCGTTAGAAAGACGAACACGCGTGATCTTACGAAGAGCGGAGTTCGGTTTTTTCGGCGTCATGGTACGAACCTGCAGACAAACACCACGTTTCTGCGGGTTTTTCTCGAGAACCGGGCTTTTGCTGAACTTACGCGGCATAACACGGCTCTTGCGAACTAACTGATTGATTGTTGGCATACTAATATTCCTAACAAATTATGAAGTAAACAGGGGAAACATCCCCACGATAAAATTCTATTTTCACAGAAAGCTGAATTATACCAGAAATTCCAAAAACTTCAAGTACCACTATACGTATTTTTACGAGAAAAAAAGGAAGAAAGTATAATTTTTGGTTTCTGGGTAAAAGAAGGTCCAGGCGTGGGCAATATTTATACTGAATCAACCTCGCAAATTCTATCTCACGAAGAAGGAGTCAGCATCTTTTCAGCCTTTAAAATAAAAAAAGCTGGCAGAACCAGCGAAAGGTAAACCAAGGCGTTTACCATTCCGGAATCCCCGTAGGGATCCCGGAGGGAAAATTGTTAACTAAGCGTTAAACTCAGTTGCAGGCCGGAGCAGCAGCTTCGCAAGCCGGAGCTTCGCAAGCCGGGGCGCAAGGAGCGCAAGCTTTGAAGCAGGGTTTGCAGAAACGAATCTTCGGCAGACGAATTTTGCAGCAGGGTTTGCAGGCCGGAGCGCAGGCAGCTTCGCAAGCCGGAGCCGGATCGCAAGCCGGAGCTTCACAAGCCGGAGCGCAAGCCGGTTTGCAGCAGCGGAACTTCGGGAAGTTGAACTTGAAGCAAGGACGGCAGCAGGGTTTGCAGGCCGGAGCTTCGCAAGCAGGTGCTACTCAAGCAGGAGCTTCGCAACCCCGAGCAGGCTCACATGCCGGAGCTTCGAAAGCCGCAGCTT
>JAUMVK010000092.1:0-4476 GCA_030530205.1 Thermoguttaceae bacterium
CGGGTGTCTACTTTTCGCTTGCACTCAGCTGTCTACTTTTCGCTTGCACTTGACCGTTTACCCGTTGCATTGTTCCTGATTTCATCAGTCGCATTCGATAAAATCTTGACATTCTCTGCCGAGCTGGATGTCTCGCCGATTTTCAATTCGCCTTCGTTCTCGATTCCTATCCCATGGTTATTGATAACGCTCGCGCCGGTAATGTCAACCGTACTTGTGGCGTCATTATAAATGCCACTATTTCTGTGGTAGCTGATCGTAACCGCGTCAGCCGTGGCGCCATAGAGATGTGAAGTAGCGCCATTCACGTTGTAGATACCGTATTTTTCAGTTCCCTGTGAATCAGACTCACCGGTAATCAGAGCGCTGTAAACCGTAAGTACTGCACCGCTGCCAGTGTTTACGATTCCATTTCCTTCATTAAACCCATTGTGGTAGATACTAACAGGACTCTGGGTTTCCGTAGTATCCTTGCCAAGGGTCAGCGTACCGTAGTTGACAATACCATCGGTTCTGAATCCGTGAATCCTCACACCATCGATGAGTGTAAGCGTTCCTGAGTTGGTAATCCCATGGACACGACTCCAGGGGCCCTCGTTACCGTGTTGCAGATTCAGACCAACGATCTCGACCGTGGTACCTGCGTTCACCTGCAAATAGGTGGAACCCGTAGTCGTATCATCGTATCTGGCTTCGACAGTAACAGCATTTGCCGACTGGGAAACCACCTGGCCCGTAGCAGGGTCGTAACGGTTTTGGGAACCGTCGATCGTCAGCTTGTGTCCCGTGTTCTCGTATGTCGAGGTCAACGCCCTGTCGAGCAAATAGGTATCCGCGATGTTCGGCGCGAAACCGATCTTGTAATCCCCTGTCACCGTGGCATCGTTGAAAAAGGCAAACGCCTCGCTCAGGCTGATGGTCGCATCGGTATCAGCGGTTTCGCTCGAGGCTGTGACAACGATGACCGAGCCGCTGGCAGATGATATAATTTCAATGCCGGTAGAGGCAAGAGCCACATTCGTGTTATTGGACAGAATGTCCGTACCCACTCCGCCGTTGAGCGTCAGCGAACCGGAAGTCGGGGCCGCGGTAACATTGAAGGTGTCATTGCCCGCGCCGCCGTTGATCGTCACGTTGGAAGAACAGCCAGTATCAAACGTGACACTTGTCGTACCGACCGTGACCGTTTGGCCGATCGTAAAGGTGTCGCTGCCAGTGGTGCCTTCGATGACAACAGCGCCCGAGCCGCTGGCCGCCGTGATCGTGCCACCGTTGATGGTGGTCGTGCCGCTGGCCATATTCAGGGCAGAGATCGTTCCCTCGCCGCTAATGGCGCAGCCGGATGAGGTCACATCGGCAATCGTTCTTCCCGAAACGACAGACAAAGCGCCGCTGTTCATAGTGATGGAGTTGCCCGCGGCCAGGTCTGTATCAACGGTTAGTGTACCAGTACCAGAATATACGATGTTAACGGGATCGGCGGATCCTCCTGTGACCGTTACATTCCCGGCCGAAATTGTAATCGTATTCCCGTTTTCTTCATACGTGAAGCTGCCATCAGGCGTAAAGGTATAATCCTGAAAAGAAATGGGAGCCGTTGTATCAGCCGCCAGTGCGACGGGGGCGTCCAGAGTCGGAACTTCGTCCGTAAGGTTTATCTCCACGACCGGCGCGGATTCCATGGGAACCATTTCTGCCGGAGCGATACACGCATAATCCACGTCATCGGATGCGGCCGAAACGGGCGAGACGCTCAAGAGCTGGCGCTCTTCCAGAGACTCCATTCGGAGATCGCGCGTTTTGCTTTTGATGTTCTTGTGAGAAGACGGTGACAAGCTGTCATTCTGTGCTTTTATCATATAAAAACCTCCTGATTTTTCAATATGATATCTCTATATAATTTAACCTTTCTGTTTTATCGGCAAGAAAATTTCTTTTCGTAAGTCATATAACAATCTGGTCTATAATAATAATTTGCGACACGTTGAGTTCATCCTGTAACTGCGTATCGGAAAAATAATTGGGTTCATTCTGTAACTACGTACCGGAAAAAGAAATGGTTCATCCGGCAACGGCGAAACGAAAAAAAAAACGCGGACAGGTAAAGTGTATTGTAAAAAAATAACCAATCATACACACGAGGAAGATCCTTGTCCACATTTAAAATATACCACAACCTGGGAAAATGTCAATGGTAAGTCACTGACATTTTCAAAAAAGGCAACAAAATCCTCTTTGCGTCCCTTATGTTCTTTACGTCCTTTGTGTCCCTTGCTTCTTTTATCTCTTTACGTCCTTTACATCCTTTACCTCATTTGCTTCATTTACGTTCTTTGTGGTTTCAAAATAATACTTTGGGAAAAGGATGGAAAGAGCTTTTTTTTATCGGTGTGCCATCCGGAAGTCTCGAAACGGAAATACACCTGATGATTCCACGTGTTCACTGTGAATAGAGTCGGAAGCCCCCCCGCTGAATATGACTCCCGAAACCGGCGAGCTGGAACATTTTGAAGGCCATCTATTCGATGAGGTCGTTCAACGATTCCGTGAAGGAGTTCCTGGCCCTTCGTAAAAAGCTGGCGAACTATTTTGACGAGAAAAGTGAAGGTGATATTTTCGATTATATTCCCCCGCAGAAGACGAACCAGATTTTCACCCCCAAACGGGTCGTGAAAGAAATGGTGGATCTGCTGGAACAGGAAAATCCCGGCTGTTTCGATGATCCCAATAAGACGTTCATCGACCTTTATATGAAGTCCGGGCTGTACATTGCGGAAATCGTGAAACGGCTGTACCGCAGTCCCAAAATGAAGAAACGGTTTCCGAATGACTCGGAACGTCTGGAACACATTTTCACGAAACAGGTGTACGGCCTCGCGCCAACGAAAATCATTTACGCCATTGCGACGCACTTCTTGTTGGGATTCGCCGAGGGACAATCCTTCGAGCATAATTTCCGCTGTGAGGATTCGCTGGAACTCATTAAGAACGAGGCTCTGGAAGAGTTCCTTGATGAGACGTTTGGGGAGTAATGGTTCGGTGATCCATTGTCTCTAAAAATCAGATTGGTTCCTTTGAATGACCAATAGAAAATGGAGTTAGTGATGACTCCATTTTTTATTTGGGACGGCCATTGGAGATGCGTCAAAAAACCCGTTATGAATAGCCGGATTTTTTGAGAAATCTTGGAAAAATTTGTCAAATTTTGCTTGTGCTTGCTTGACAATTAATAGGTTTTCTGCTATAATTAAGTATTAATTAACATTCTTCAACAAATTCTGGCATAAGGAGTAAAACCCGCATGTGGTCCAAAAAAGAAGTTGCCCATTACCTGAACGTTTCTGTCCGTCAGGTCGATGTTCTCCGTGAAAAGCACGGCCTTCCCTTCCGCAAAATCGGCTCTCTGATACGATTTTATCCCGAAGAAGTAGAACAATGGGCTCAAAATCAGAACTGAACTGAGAATCAGGCCCCGGCGCAAAACCGGGGCTTTCCCTCATTAATTAAGGAAAATTGTATGTCAAACATTAAACAGGAATCGAATGGAAAATACACCGTCCGCCTCACCATTAACGGCAAACAGATCCGCTTCATGGGCTTCACGAATCGCCGCGAGGCTCAGCGGGTTGGCGAGCATATTGAAGAACTGAAACGCACCCAGAAGACCGGTCTCCGTCCGCCTGAATACATCGATGAGTGGCTGAACAAAATGGGAAACTCCCGGCTCCGTCAGCGGCTCGTGGCTCTGGGCATCGCGCCTGAAGTAAAAGAGGCGCACACACTCCAGACGCTCATCAAGTCATACCATGCCAGTCTGACCGAGACTCAGGAGAGCACGTGGGAAAATTACAGGAGCGCGTTTAATAATCTGCTGGCGTTCTTCCCGAAAGAAGCGCAAGTGGAAGAGATCACGCCGGAAGACGCGGACGCTTACAACAAGTGGCTTCGTACCACGCCGCTCAACACCCGGACGCTCACGCCGGTCCCGCTGAGCACGGCCACCGCCAATCGCCGCATCGGAGTCGTGAAACAACTGTTCACCTATGCCGTCAGAATCGGCTGGATTGCCCGTAACCCCTTCGATGAGGTCAAAGGCGGCGAATCGGCAAATCCCGATAAACTGGCCTACATCTCCGCGAGTGAGGTGATGACGATGTTGGAAGGGAATACCCCCTATTGGCGGCTTATTCTGGCTCTGGGACGATTCTGCGGCCTTCGTGGACCATCCGAGATGTACGACCTTCGCTGGGATGATGTGCACTTCCACACCGACAAGGAACCCGGCTGGCTCTTCATTGCCGCCAAAAAGAACAAGTGCCACGGACGCTACGGCAGACGTATTCCGCTCCCGGAGATCGTCGAAACGCTCTTTCAGGAATACCGTGAGACGGAACCGTTCTCTGATCGGGTCTTCCCCAGAATCAGTTTGTTGCACTTAAAACACACTCAAACCTAAAAAACCTTACAGGTTTTTAA
>JAUMVK010000052.1:0-26209 GCA_030530205.1 Thermoguttaceae bacterium
AGCCGGTGCAGGTTCGTCTGCCGGTGCAGGTTCTTCAGCGGCTGGTTCTGCTTCCTTCACCTCTTTTTCTTTCTTCTTTTTATCAACTGACTTGAAAATTCCACGCCAGATGTAAACGTTTTTGGCGTTGATTGCTTCGTCCTGAGTCGGGTCGAAAACCACACCCGTGAAGATGAATTCCTTCCCTTTCCCGTTTTTGGGAGCCGGCCCCATGATTTTCACATCTTTTTCCAGGCCTTTAAGCTTTACGGTCATAACCGTTTTGCCGCTGATTTTGCTGGTTTTGACGATTTTCCCAACAACCAGAACTCCTTTACCATGATTTTCTTTCTTGAGCAAAGGTTTCATGGTTTTATTCAGTTCTTTCGCTTCTTTCAGCGAGCCGAATTTAGCGATTTTTTCTTTCGCTACTTTTTCAAAATCGTCGCCTTTTTTCAGGAAACTGATTTTCATCATCGTATCCTGGAAGGCCTCAAGATTGGCCGGGTCCCATTCCGGATTGATCATCGACGCGTCAAATTCAGGGATATTGGCGGAGTCGAACTTCGTCGCGGCTGCGGCAGCCGAATTGACTTCATCTTCGTCCATCTCGAAACCGTTGAAAGCGTCTTCGCCAAATTCTTCGCTCTCGTCAGCCGTTTCTTCCACGGGTTTCTGATCCGGAGCCGCCGTTTGAGCGACCTGACGCGGATTTTCGACCGGAATCACTTCTGGTTCATCAGGGGCAAGATCGCGTTCCGCATCGAAGCCGAGCATCGTATATTTCCAGACTTCCACCGGGATATTCGGGAAATTTTTCGCGTACTTGTAACTCGCCTGAATAAACGGTGTCGGGAACTTATACAACCCGCCGGGGGCCGGTTTACCAAAGGCAAGATATGATCCCCAAACGATGTAATGCGCGAGCGGGAAAGCCATCAAAGCCCCAAGCACAATTTTGATCAACTCACCAACGACCGTATGCTTTTTCTTTGGCTTCGCCCGGCGAACAATTCGTTTGACCGGTTTCGGGGCTTCAGCTGCCGCCGCCGCACTCTCCGCCGGGTTTTCGGTCGCGTTTTCTTCTGACGCCTGAATCCCTTCCTCAGACGGGGCGGCAAAATTCATTTCAGAAGGTTCCGCATTTTCTGACGTGGAAGTCTCAGCCGCAGCAAACCCTCCAAAATCGAAAGCAGACGCTTCATCTGAAACTTCTTCCTCCGTTTCCTCGACCACTTCCTCAACGAATTCTTCTTCAGGAGCAGCGTCCTGAGCGGGTTCTTCTGCAGGGGCTCCAAAATTGAAAAGACCTTCCGCCGGGGCTTCCTCTGCGGGAACAGCGTCATGAGCGGGTTCCTCTGCAGGGGTTCCAAAATTGAAAAGACCTTCCGCCGGGGCTTCCTCTGCGGGAACAGCGTCATGAGCGGGTTCCTCTGCAGGGGTTCCAAAATTGAAAAGACCTTCCGCCGGGGCTTCCTCCGCCGAAACAGTCTCATCTTCCTGAGCAAAACTGAAAAGCTCATCGTTCGAAGCCTCCGTTTCAGCCAGTGAGGTTTCAACGACTTCCTCAGGAACGTCAGGAGTCACAGGTTCTTCTGACGGTACAGCGTTTTGAGGCTCCGTGGAACCCTCAAAATTCAAATCAAAAAAATTGGCTTCTTCTTTTTCTTCCGGCCCATCGTTCTGATTCGCGGAATTTAAATTATTCAGAAAATCATCAAAATTACTCATAAAACGGCCCAAACGGGTAAAAGGATCAATTAGTGTAAAAATACCAAGGAAATCAATATTACTATTTTACCCTATTTTCAGGATTTTACAAGAAATTACCCCCGAAAATATTCAAAAATATTGAAAAAAAACAGAAAAAGTTTCTTCACCGAAAGATTAAAAATCCTCGGGTCTCTCAAATCGCCGTTCCATTGGGAAAACCTTTCCCTCCTCAATAATCGCGATAGCTGTTGCGGTCGCATGGCAGGAACAATGTGAAATCGTTATCAAAATTTCCGAAATTCCACGTTCGAGAACAGCTTCCAGTACACCACCTCCCAGGCAAACCACCGGTGCGCCGGACTGAATATTGCGTACTTCCATATCCCGCCAGGCTATTCCATGAACCCAGCCGGTCCCAATGGCTTTCAGGATCGCCTCTTTTGCACACCATCGCCCCGAGTAACTTTCCAAAGACTGTTTTTTGGAAAGGCAATACGCATTTTCCCAGTCTGTATAAACCCGACCGGTAAAATACTCGCCGTGTTTGTCGAGCATTTTCTGAATGCGTGCGTTTTCCGTAATATCTGTACCGATGCCGTAGATGACCATGGAAATAGAAACAAGAAAAAGGGGCTAAACTATCAACGATAAAAGCTTTAAAAGAGCAATCTGATCCAAAACAGGGAAAACGAATCAAATCTGTGATTAAATTCGTTTTTCCCGTAAAGTTTTCCTTCCTACGGTCTGCGAAACAAACAAGACCACGCCTTGAACGGCTCTTTCTTCGCGCGTGAGTAAATCGTGCCCGGGCGAATTTCCACCACTTCAAACAGCGCGCCAAGCTCGTTGAAAATATCTTCCTGGCTCACTGTCGGGAGGAAATTCTGACGAACTTCTTCTGGGGTAAACTCCTCCTCGTTGCTTCCCGCCAGTGTGTAATAATACGATCCTGGTTTCGTGATGCGCCACAACAAATTGATGTAATGCGACAAAAACGAACGCCGGATAAAATGATAAAATCCAATATCATACACAAAATCATACTGCTCCCTGGCTTGGGAAGTGAACTTGAAAATGTCCTCTGTAACCAGCCGCAGCCAAAGATTTCGCGCTTTTGCCCGGGAATGAGCACGGTCAACGGCCATCGCTGAACAATCTACGGCCGTCATCTGGAATCCGCACTGCGCCATAAAAAGCGCCTCAATACCACTTCCGCAGCCAATTTCCAGTACCTTGCTGCGCGGCTGAATTATACCAGAATTAATAACGTTTTTAAAATCCGGCTCCAGCAAGCCCGTGTCCCACGGGGGTGTACCCTGGCGGTAAAAATCATCCCAGTCAAATTCTTTGCGGGGATGCAAAATAGAAGGTTCTTTGGAATCTTTAGGTTGAATGGAATTAATGTCCAAACCGTCCAGCGTCAATTCAATTTTAAATTCTTCAGGAACTTTACAAAACTCGTTCATACTTATCTGCCTGCTAAATTAAGTAAAAAAATATTTTTCCAGGTGTATTCTAAACTATTCTCATGAAAATTAAAAGGGGGGAGGAAAAAATTTTTTTGAAAAAATTTTCATTTTTAATCGTTTTTTTCCTCAAAGTCGGTTTTCTTCAACTTTTCATCAGACCGCCTCCTCGTTTTTTTCAAAACAAAAACTCTCCATCTTTGCCATCTTGCCCTGTTTTTCAGTTTTTCTCTCTTTTAAGTATTTTTTTTGAAGGAACAGACTTTTGAATGGCAAACTCCTCAAAAAACCCGACAGGATTTCTTTTTCCGAAATCCCGAAAATTTTCTCAAAAAATTCCGGGAAATACTTGAAAAAAAACTCAGAATTTTTATAATGAAGAAAATGTACTAAAACACTCGGGTTTTCGACACTTTTTCCAAAGGCCAATCTCCCATGAAAAAAAACAATCCTTACGAACGTGCTTTTGAGGCCTATATGCAATTTCTCGGCCTTCCCTGCCTCGGGACCCGGGAACAAAAACGAAACGTTATTGACGAAAATCTCGACGATTCTCTGAAAAATTTTGATTTCATCGTCTCTTCTCACCAAATCTCGGCTCCAAAATCCTGGTCTGAAAACGAAGGAACCAACTATCTGGACGATCTTTCGATTGGAAACGGCCCGTCCGCTCTTCCTCCAGTCTGGCTCATCGATATTAAAGGGCGAAAATTCCCATCAGGGCACAAATCCCCCCAATACTGGCGAAACTGGATTGCCGAGGAGGATCTGCTCTGCCTGACCCGTTGGGAGAGCATTTTCGGTCTGAATTTCCACGGTCTTTTCGTTTTTGTCTATGACGTCTGCGGGACGAAATTTCCTGTTCCCGAGCATCGGCTTTTCACATTTGAGGGGGCTCGTTACGCTTTTTTCGCAGTTCCTCTGATGATTTACCGGGACCACAAGCGGGTCCTCTCTCCTCAGTGGCAAACTGTCACGATGCCGACTGACCTTTTCAGGAAATATGCGGTTTCGCTGGACGAATTTTTTAAATAATCCGTTGTCAGGAACCCGCTGCGAACGATTTTTCCTCTTGACAAAAAATCCCAAAAGGGGTATGGTTTCCTCATCATTGAAGAACCCATTAAACAGAGGAAAAGTCGAATATGCAATCCTGCTATCAGGGAATTTCACCAGTCAGTCTTCGCTCGATACTCACGGACGCCGAACTTTTTGGCGCAGATGATTTTGTGATGCTTAACGCGGTCACAGATGTTCATCAGATTCATCCCGGTGATGTTTATTTTGCTCTGCGTACCCCACGTGAAGACGGCCATCTGGCAATCGATGAGGCGGTTTTGCGTGGGGCGGGAGCGATCGTTTCGGAAGAAATGACCTCCAATCCCTTTAAAATGACTTCTGACGGGAAACTGGTCCCTCTGTTTCTGGTTCCATCTTCACACGCCGCCTACTCCCGGGCGTGCCAGGCCCTGTATCGTTTTCCCGCCCGGCAAATGAATATGGTCGGAATCAGCGGGACAAGCGGAAAAACCATGACCGCCTTTCTCACCGCCGCGATCCTCGGTGCCGCCAATCAAAACGTTGGTCTGCTCAGCTCGCTCGGTTGTTACGACGGCATGGACGCGTCTTCCTGCGCGATCACCTCACTGCCGCCGAAACGGACCAGCAGTTGGCTCTCGCGGATGCTTCAGAACGACTGCAAATGCGCGGTGATGGAGATTTCCAGTCACGCTTTAGCCCAATCGCGACTTGAAGGAATTGATTTTCAAACCGTCTGCCTGACGAATATTCTGCGCGACCATCTCGATTTTCACGGCTCGCTTGATAATTACCGCAAGGCCAAAATGCGCCTTTTTGAGTACATTGCCTGCGGAGGAACCGCCGTCATTAATGCAGACGATCCCATCGTGTCAGAGGTGGCTAAATGGCTCAAAATTCCGACCATTCGCTACGGGATGAACGAGTCTGCCGATGTTTCTGCGATGGTTCTGGAACAGTACCCGGCCGAGCAGACCATCCTTCTGACTGCCGGTTCCGAAACTCTTCCGCTGCGAACGCGAATCGTCGGAAATCATTACATTTACGACTGCCTCGCGGCCGCGGCCATCGGGTTACGTTATGGTCTTGACCTGACCACGATCGTACGTGGGATCGAGTCCGTTGACGTGATTCCCGGTCGTATGGAACGGGTCGAATGCGGCCAGCCGTTTTCCGTTTTCGTTGACGCAGCGCACACAAGCGAAGAATTGCGCTCTACGCTCCGGTTCCTGCGTGAAGTGACCGAAGGACGGATTTTAACCGTCTTCGGCGTTCCGGGAGAAACCGGGATTTCACGCAGACCCATGCTCGCGGATTTGGTCTCTCGCCTTTCGCATCGGGTCGTTTTCACGGATGTGAATCCTAAAAACGAAGATACTGAAAAAATCACCGATGACCTGTTGAGCGGCGTTCAGGCACGTTGTTCGCGCCGGGTTTCGGTATGCCACAATCGGGCTGAGGCTATTAGAAAGGTTCTTTCCATGGCCGAACCGGGAGACTGCGTGCTGATTGTGGGAAAAGGAAGCGAGAAATTTCAGTTTATTGGAGGAGAAGCAAAGAAACACGACGATCGGGAAATCGCGAAACGTTGGCTTTTCCAGCATTAAAGAAATCGTTGGGATCAATTGATCCACAAAAAAAGCCGATCAGTTTTTACCGACCGGCTTTTTTTATCGGTAAATGACTAAGATCACTCAGCATCAAAGGTCGGCTTCACAGCTTCGGCCTTCTTGTCGTTCTTGACCAGTTCGAGAATCGCACGGGTCCCGGCATCGCCCAAACGCGGTTTGGCCAGGCGAAGGATACGGGTGTAACCACCCTGACGATCCACAAACATCGGGGCAATCGTGTCGAACAGCACCTTCACAGCTTCTTCGTTGTGCAGAAGCTGGACCAAACGGCGGCGAGCGGCGACGACTGGCGCGTTCGCTTTGTTCCACGCCTGCCAATCTTCACTGTTACGCCATTTTTTGTAGGCTTCACTACGGCGGTCAGCTGTCGGAATCATCGCGTCAGCAGTGGCTTTCGCGGCCAGAACGTTTTTCGCGGTGGTGATGCACTTCTCGACGAAAGGACGAACTTCCTTGGCTTTCTGAATGGTCGTGATGATACGGCCTTTGACTTTCGGAGCCTGCTTCGGATCGCTGTACGCTTCTTCCGGACGCTCGGTCAGGAAAAGAGAGTTCGCCAGCATACGAAGAAGAGCACGCTGAAGTTTCGGGTTACGGCCAAATTTACGACCGGCAAAACGATGTCTCATTGGATTACCTTTTCTTTCTGGGGTAAAAACTCAAACGAGTTTTGATTAAAAACGAGCCATGCCCAGACACGATTCAGGGGAATCTTTCGGCGAAACCAAATTATTAACGAATAATGAATAATGAATAATGAGAAGAAAACTTCAACCTTGATTCATTAATTCTAAACCACTTGAGTGTGAACTCATTCTCCTCATTATTGTTATTCGTTATTCATTATTCATTGGTTTCGCGGGTGTCCGTTCACGCCCCAACGCAAAGCGGACCAGCGCACACCGGCCCGCAAAATGTCAAAACTGCTGCGTACGCATAACCGGAAGACGCATTCCAAGCTGGAGCCCGTTTTCCTGCAGTTTCTCACGGATTTCTTTGAGGGAAGTTTCACCAAAGTTACGGACTTCGAGAAGCTCATCCTCGGTTTTGGAAACAAGATCGCGGATCGTGGCGATATGAGCGGCATCGAGGCAGTTGCTCGCGCGGACACCCAGATGCAGTTCCGAAACGCTCATGGAAAGCTTGGCTTCCATGATCGGATCGATCTCATTTCCAGTGACTTTTCGTTCGGTATGGATCTGTTCGCCGAGTTCCGAGCACTGAACGAACGGATTGAGGTGTTTGCGAAGGATTTTCGCCGCTTCGACCAGAGCGATTTGTGGATCGATCGAACCATCCGTCCAAATTTCCATGATCAATTTGTCGTAGTTCGTTTTCTGTCCGACTCGGGTTTCAACGACTTCATAACGCACTCTCGTAACCGGACTGAACGTGGCATCGAGCGGAATCGTTTCCTGTACAGAATTATGACGCTCCGTGGACGGGACGTAACCGCGGCCTTTTTCAACAACCATTTCCATGACGAAATTCACGTCTTTGGTCAGTGTTGCGATCAGATGGTCTTTATTAATGATCTCGACCTGATGATCCGTCTGAATATCTGCACCGGTAATTGGACCCACAGAATGTTTTTCTATACGCAAAACCCGCGGCGACTCCGATTCAGAGCGCACCACGAGGGATTTCACGTTCAATACAATATCCGTAACATCTTCCAGGACACCTTCGAGAGTGGTGAATTCATGGGAAACACCCTGCAGTTTCATCTGCGTAACCGCAGCCCCTTCCAAACTGGAAAGGAGGATACGGCGAAGACTGTTTCCTACAGTCGTGCCGAAACCGCGTTCAAAGGGTTCCGCGATGAACTTTCCGTAGCGTTCGGTCAACGTTTCTTTGTCACAAGAAACCATACTGGGCAGTTCCAGCCCGCGCCATCGCGTTCGCTTTAGCATACAAATCCTCCTGGAGAAAAATAAATTGGGAGTTAGGAACAGGAATAAGTTGCAGCCCCCTCGAAAAACGAGGGGTTAAGCTGGCTGATGCGAATCAGACACGACGACGTTTCTTCGGACGGCAGCCGTTGTGCGGCAATGGAGTAACGTCTTCGATAGTTTTCACGGTCAGACCGGCGGCTTCCAGAGCGTTAATCGCGCTTTCACGTCCGCTTCCGGGACCCTTGACGCGTACATCAACATCTTTGAGACCGAATTTGATGGCTTTTTCCGCGGCCGCCTGAGAAGCGAGCTGGCCAGCGAACGGCGTACTTTTACGGCTGCCTTTGAAACCACTGTTTCCAGCGGTGGACCAGCACAAAGTATCGCCCTTGGTATCGGTAATGGTAACAATTGTGTTATTAAACGTCGCTTTGATGTGGACGATGCCACTGGTTACATTGCGACGAACTTTGCGTTTTTTTGCCTTCGCCACTTGGGACACTCCTAAACTTGTTCAACGGTCTGACACGCCAAAAATCGGAGGCAAGGCCGCTGATTTTCTTGATTAAATACGCTACACCGGAATTCGGACCATCCGACTCCGATCTCGACACGATACGGACTTCGCACAATATTGATTATTAGCGAATGTCCTTAACACCCTTTTTACCAGCGACGGTTTTCGCAGGACCTTTACGGGTACGAGCATTGGTTCTGGTACGCTGACCACGGACCGGAAGACCACGGCGGTGACGGAGACCACGATAGCAGGCGATCTCTTTCAGACGCGCGATATTCTGGGCGACGGTACGGCGAAGGTGACCTTCGACAACGTAGTCGTCCGAATCGAGCAAAGCCGCCAGCTCGGCAACCTGCTTCTCGGTCATTTCACGTGCCTTAATGGTCGGATCAACACCAACCGCGCGGCACAGGTCCAATGCAGTTTTCAGGCCAATTCCGTAAAGATACGTCAACGAATGCGCTGCGGGGCGATCGTTCGGAATATCAACACCTAACAAACGAGGCATGAATTATCTCCTAACAAATTCTATAAACTCTTGGACGCTTACTGGCACCGTCGAAAACAAAGCGTCGTCCTGCTTCATCTCACGACGGCACCAAACATCAAAATAAAACTCAACCCTGACGCTGTTTATGACGCGGGTTCTTGCAAATCACGCGAACGACACCCTGGCGACGAATCACCTTGCAGTCTTCGCAGATACGTTTCACACTGGCACGGACTTTCATTTTTCTTCTTCCTAATTAAAAGTTCCAAATATACCATAAGAAATCGTATTTTAACCGATTTTCATTTTTTTACAAGGACCCACACCTAAATTTTTTGCTTTTTTTTTATATTTCTTGAAAATTTTATCTTTTTTTCCTCCACGCCATTGAATTTTTCTAAAGTATGTGTATAATATTTTCACTTTTTACAGATTTCCCCTTTCATTATTCCTGATTCCTCTTCGTTTATGGCCCAGTTCATCCTCCGTGACGTCCATTACACCCTTGGTTACCCTCCGCTTCTTGATCACGTCAACCAGACCGTCGAGCCGGGGGAGAAAATCGCGCTCATCGGCCGAAACGGCGCCGGGAAATCGACCCTTCTGAAAATTCTGAACCAGGATCTGGCCCCTGACTCCGGCGAGATCACCCGATCTCAGGGGCTTCAGACCATGCTCCTGACCCAGCAGGTTCCGGTCGGCCTGACCGGGCGCGTTATGGACGTGATCACGAGCGGCCTGAAAAAAGACGGACTGCTTCTGCGCCGCTTTCACGAAGTCACCGCAGGAATCGCCCGAGCCTACGAAACCGGCGAGGCGGACCGGGCCGAGTCTCTCCAGAAGGAACTGGACCGGCTTCAACATGAACTGGAAATCTCCGGTGCGTGGGAGGCTCATCGCAAAGTGGAAAACGTTCTGCAGAAAATCGGGATCGACGGAGATGCGGAAATGTCCACGCTCTCGGCCGGCAAAAAACGCCGCGTCCTGTTCGCCCGTGCGGTCGTGGCGGAGCCGGACGTTCTGCTGCTCGACGAGCCGACGAACCACCTTGACCTCGCATCGATCCTCTGGCTTGAGGACTTTCTGAACAAATACGAGAAGACCGTGATCTTCGTCACACACGACCGAATGTTTCTCCGCCACGTCGCGACGTCGATCTGGGAGCTGGACCGCGGAAATCTCTTCCGCTACGACTGCGGCTACGACGTGTACCTCGACCGGCGCGAGCAGCGGCTCCACGCCGAGGAAAAGGAGCTGGAGCACTTCCAGAAGAAACTCGCGCAGGAGGAAATCTGGATCCGGACCGGGATCATGGCCCGACGGACGCGCAACGAGGGGCGGGTCCGTGCTCTGAAACAGATGCGCCGGGATGCCGCGCTCATCCGAAAAGACCCGGGAGTGGCGAACATCCGGATCCAGGAGGGGCTTACCTCCGGACGGCTCGTGATCCAGGCGAAGGGTCTGAGTTTCACGTTTCCCGCGGCTGGAAATGCGCCCGAGTTCCCGGTGGTTCAGGACCTCACATTCCAGCTCATGCGCGGCGACCGCGTGGGGATCCTCGGCCCGAACGGTGTGGGGAAAACCACCCTGCTCCGCCTTCTGCTCGGCCAGTTGAAGCCCGACGCCGGTGAGATCCGCCACGGGACCCAGCTGCAAATTTCGTACTTCGACCAGCTCCACGCAACGCTGAACGAGGAGGAATCCGTACTGGAAAACGTGAGCGACGGCTCAACACACGTCACGGTGAACGGCCAGAAGCAGCACGTGCTGGGCTACTTGCGCGACTTCCTCTTTTCCGAGGAACGCTCCAAAATGCCGGTGAAGTTTCTGTCCGGGGGCGAGAAAAACCGGCTTTTGCTCGCGAAACTGTTCATTAAACCGTCCAATATTCTGGTGATGGACGAGCCGACGAATGACCTGGATCTGGAAACACTCGATCTGCTCGAAGAAAAGCTGGCCCAGTACCCCGGCACGCTGCTGCTGGTGAGTCATGACCGGGAATTCGTGAATAACGTGGTGACTTCGACGCTCGTTTTTGAAGGGGCCGGCCGGGTCCGGGAATTCGTCGGCGGCTACGACGACTGGTACGCGCAAAGCCGTCAGGAGGAAAAGGCCGAGGCGGAGCGTCAGGCGGTCAAAAACCAGAAAAAAGCGGCGGCGCCGAAACCCGCTCCCGCACCCAAAGCGGAGCCGCAGGGAAAGCGTTTGACCTACAAAGAAAAGCTGGAGCTGGAAAAACTCCCCGGCCAGATCGAGGAGTTGGAAGCCCGTCAGGAGGAGATCAACGCGAAACTCTCCGAGCCGGATTTCTTCCAGAAAAACGAGGCGGAATTCATCCGTTTGACCCGCGAAGCGGAAAAAGTCCAGCGCGAGCTGGAAAGTCTGTACTCGCGCTGGGATGAGCTGGAGTAGTTTGAAGTCCAGTCCAAAGTTCACGTCCAGCACGCTGCAACGTCCAGCGACTATAAGCCCCGCGGATTAGGCGAATGAAGCGGATTGGATTTTAAAAAAGAAAAATTCCAAATCGTCCGGGTAAACTCCAACCCCGTTCCACTTCAGGGCTTTCATTTAAACACGGATTTCCGCGGATTTAAGGGATTAAAAGGATTTTTTCAGGAAAGATTTCCTCCTTTTTTCTTTAAAAATCCGTGGGAATCTTTCTAATCCGTGAAAATCCGTGTTTAAATTAAGGTTTGCACCAGGTTCGGCTCACCCTCTGGAAAAGGGCTTGAACTCCCTTCTAAAAATCCAATCCGCCTTAATCAGCCCCATCCGTCTCATCCGCGGGGCCTATTGCGGCCTTGGACGTTTTCGGAGGGGTTCGGAGTCGCGTACGCGGGGTTTCCGTGACGACCGCCCTCCGAATTGAATCAAAATGTTTAGAATCTCAGCATCTCACGCATTTCCTCAAATCTCAGGTCGATGTCTGCGCGGGTCGAGCGTTTCAGTGCGTCGAAGCTGAAGTCTTCGATCGTGAAACTGGCCGTCACGGTCGCGTAGATCATCGCTTTTTTGATCGTCTCAAAATCGTAGTTTTCCTGGGAGGCCAAGTAGCCCATAAACGCGCCGGCAAAGCAGTCGCCCGCGCCAGTCGGCTCGATGACCTTCCGGGACGGATACGCCGGAAAAACGCAGACGTTCCCGTCTTTGTTCTGGAAAAGGCTTCCATGCGCCCCTTTCTTGATGATGACGAAATTCGGCCCCATCTCCAGAATCGCGTCGGCACACTCAAAAAGGTCCGTCTTGCCCGCCAGAAGCTGGGCTTCCGAGTCATTCAGGATCAGACCATCGACCTTTTTCAGAACTTTGTCCAGTTCCGCGCGGGAACCATTAATATAGTAGTCCATCGTGTCGGCCACGATCAGCTTCGGATCGATCGCGGACTCAATGACTTCCATCTGCGACTCCGGTGAATTGTTTGCCAGGAAAATGTACGGGCATTTTCTTGCCGCTTCGGTCAGGTTCGGATGAAACTCGACACAGCAGTTCGGGCAGAACGAAAGGGTGGACCGGTTATTCATGTCGGCCTCGTAAACCGCTTCCCACGAAGTGGTTTTCTCGCCCGGCACGATCTGAAGATTTTCGATGTTAATATTATGGTCCTGAAGCATTTTGGAATCTTCGTCCTTCCAGTCCAAACCGCCGACCCGACCGGAAGCAAAGACTTTCGTGTAAAAGGACGCGCCGTAAGAGGAGTGGGAGCCGGTGCCGCCGAGAACGTTTTCGCGCCGGGCGGTCTGCGTGTTGATCGTATCGAACGCAAACGAGCCAACGATGAGCAAATCAGCCATGAGTTTTCCCTCAATCTGAAAATGAAAAAGTCTGGAAAATAAAAAAACCTTGCGCGTATTTTAACTGAAAATGACTAAAAGTCAATCGGGGGTCAGTTCACTTCGTCAAATAAAGCGTGAAGAGCTGCAAAATCGAAAACCCGTTAAAGATCGCATGGGCGGTGAATCCCGGCAGGAGGCGCCGCGTCCGCCAATACAAGATCCCAAACACGAGGGCGATCGGGATCAGCGCGATAAAATCCGGCGCACAGTAATTCTTGAGCGGAGCCGCCAGAGCCGCCTGGAGCAAGTACGTAACTTCCGCTGCCGCACCAAAACCAAGCGCTCCGAGGCATAAATCCTTCTTCCAGAACCGAAAATCCAGCCCGATTTCCCGCCAGTTCAGGCCAAGCGGTCCTTTCAGGAGCCAAATACTGAACATCAGGATCAAGATCGACGTGATGGCCAGCGTGCCGAACTGTATTCCAAGCTCGTGTTCCGAGGGGTAAGCAGGTGTGGCCGCCCGAAAATGAATAAACGAAAACATGATCGCGACCAGGATCACGCTGCGCCAGCCATTCCCGCGTTTTCTCCGGAAGATTTCCCGCTCCCGGGCGTCAAACCAGCCCTGAATGATGAGCCGAAAAATGAATTCTTCGAAAAACGGCGCCACCAGCGCAATGTACGCCGCCATGAACAAAAACTTGAGCGGCGAGGGATTCTTTTCGAGAAAAACCAGCGCAGAGTGCTCTGTCTGCGAGTCGTTTTCCTGTACCACTACGGCTTTTTTGGCCGGTTCTCCGCCTGATTTCCCGGTCGGATTTTCCTGCGTAAGGAACATCATGACCGCCAGCGCGAAAGACGGGATCGCCACGAACGCCCCGAGGATCAACAAGCATGTGTCCCCCCGCCACCGCGCACGATGTAGCGGATTCTGCTTTGGTAAAAGTCCTTTCCCTTCCGCGAGTCGAACACAAAGGAACGTCCACGTGACCAAAAACGCAATGAACGGAATCAGGACCAGGACTAACTCTGGTTTCTGCATTTTATTTTCTTTTCTTGAAAAAATTGGGGAAACGCTCCCGTGTGAGGGCTTGATTTTTTTATTCCTCTTCTTATAATACAGTATTAATCGTTTTTGTCAAGAAGGACCCGCGAATTACTTCGTCACTCATTCCTTAAAAGGAGGTTTTCATGCTGAATTTCCAATACTGCAATCCGGTCAACGTCGTTTTTGGAAAAGGCCAAATCGCGAAGCTGGCCGAACTGGTCCCGGCAGACGCCAAGGTCATGATGACTTACGGCGGCGGCTCCATCAAGCGCAATGGCGTGTACGAGCAGGTCATGGCCGCGCTGGCGGGCCGAAAAGTCATTGAGTTTGGCGGGATCGAGCCGAACCCGAAGTACGAAACCTGCATGAAGGCGGTCGATATTTGCAAGTCGGAAGGGGTCGATTTCCTGCTCTCCGTCGGGGGCGGAAGTACGCTGGACGGGACGAAATTCATCGCCGCCGCCGCAAAATACACCGCGACCGAAGACCCGTGGGACATTTGCCTGAAGGGGACGCCCGTCACGGACGAGATTCCGATCGGCTGCGTCATCACGCTCCCCGCCACCGGCTCGGAAATGAACGGCTGGGCGGTCGTTTCGCGCCTCTCGACGGATGAAAAACTCTCGTTCTGGAGCCAGCTCAGCTTCCCGAAATTCTCCATTCTGGACCCCGAAGTCACCATGTCGCTGCCGGAACGTCAGGTCGCGAACGGGATCGTCGATACTTTCGTCCACGTCTGCGAGCAGTACGTGACCCGGCCGGTCAACACGCCGATCCAGGACCGCCAGGCCGAAGGCGTTTTGCTCACGCTCATTGAGGAAGGGCCGAAAGCGCTTTCCGACCCGAAAAATTACGACGTCCGCGCGAATCTGATGTGGGCCGCCACGGTGGGTCTGAACGGCTGGCTGGCCAAAGGCGTCGTGGAGGACTGGGGCACGCACGCCATCGGGCACGAGATCACCGCCTTCACCGGCACGGACCACGGCAAAACGCTGGCGCTGGTCATGCCCGCCCTTTGGAAGTACCTCCGCCGCGAGAAAGAGGCGAAGCTCCTCCAGTACGCCGACCGCGTGTGGGGGATCCGCGGAGAAGACAAAGACGCTGTCATTGACGCCGCCATTGAAAAGACCGTCGAATTCTTCAAATCGGTCGGCTGCGACGCTTCCCGCAGCGCGTACGGCGTGACGGACGAAGTGATCGAGAAAATCATTCTCGTGTTCGAGCGCCGCGGCACGAAAATCACCGAGTGCGCGATCGGCGCGCATGAGATCGGTGAGATCCTGAAACTCTGCGCGAAGTAAACAAAACTGTGGGGACGATGCTTCCAGCATCGTCTCTGCTTTCCCCCTTATACCTTTTTTCTCTAACCAAAGGAGTCAACCATGCTTTCCCGCCGTACCTTCCTCAAAACCGGCGCGGCTTCCCTTCTCGCCGCCGGCGCGTTCACGAACCTGGTTTCAATGGCCGCTGAACCCACCAAAGAGGGAAAATTCATCTGGGGCAATCTGCTGCATCTCGGCCGTAACATGTGGGGCGACGCTCCGACGGCCCTCGTCCCCAAAACCGGCAAACTGGTCTGCGACGATGCGGTCTGGGAGAAGATCACAAACGAAATGGCGGCCGCCGGAATGAACCTGCTGGTCATCGACCTGGGCGAAGGCGTTCAGTACAAGAGCCACCCGGAACTGGCCGTCAACGGCTCGTGGAGCATTGAGAAACTCCAGAAAGAACTGAAACGCCTGCGTTCCATCGGCATTGAACCGATCCCGAAGCTCAATTTCTCGGCCTGCCACGATATTTGGCTCGGCGAGTATTCGCACATGGTCTCGACGCAAAAATATTACGAGGTCTGCGCCGATCTGATCCAGGAAGTGTGCGATATCTTCGACTCGCCGCGGTTCTTCCATCTCGGTTACGACGAAGAAACGGCCAATCACCAAAGCACCTACGAGTACATCGTGATCCGTCAGGGCGAGCTGTGGTGGCACGACTTCCTCTTCTTCGTGGATCAGGTGAACAAGCAGAACGTCCGCCCGTGGATCTGGTCGGACTACATCTGGAATCACAAAGAAGAATTCCTGCAGCGCATGCCGAAGTGCGTCCTTCAGAGCAACTGGTACTACAGCAAGGAATTCGACCCCGCAAAGAGCAAGTACGTTCAAGCGTACCTCGACCTCGACAAAGCTGGGTTCGATCAGGTCCCGACCGGCTCGAACTGGGCCAACGACGAGAACTTCGAGGGGACCGTCGAGTTCTGCTCGAAGAATCTCTCGCCGAACCTTCTGAAAGGCTTCCTCCAGACCGCGTGGAAAGCGACGACGGAAGAATTTCTTGATCGGCAGCTCAAAGCCATCGAACAGGTGAAGACCGCGATGGATAAACTGAACGGAGCTAAAACCCAAGAGTGAGCGCCGCTTGTTTTCAACCTCGAATTTAAACACGGATTTACGCAGATTAAAAGGATTTCCAGGGATTTTTAAAAAGAGAAGAAAGCCTTCTCTGAAGAAATCCGTTTAATCCTCCAAATCCGTGTAAATCCGTGTTTAAGTCAAGGCTTGCGGCGTGCTGGGTTCTACGCTCGGGGAATTTTACGCCCCCTTGACAGAGCACGGCCCGCGTGTTAAAATTAAAATAGAATCGTTTTTTCCTGCCTTTTTTCTCTCTAACCCAAGGAGCAAATCATGCTTTCCCGCAGAACTTTCCTTAAATCCGGCGCGGCCTCCCTTCTCGCCGCCGGCGCATTCACGAACCTGACCTCCATGGCCGCCGAACCCGCCAAAGAAGGGAAATTCATCTGGGGCAACATGCTCAATCTCGGCCACAACATGTGGGGCGACTCCCCGACAGCCTACACGCCCCCAAGCGATAAACTGCTATGCGAAGACGGCCTGTGGGAAAAACTCACGAACGAAATGCAGGCCGCCGGCTTGAACCTCCTCCTGATCGACCTGGGCGAAGGGATCCAGTACAAGAGCCACCCGGAACTGGCGATCGAAGGCTCGTGGAGCATCGAGAAACTTCAGAAAGAGCTGAAACGCCTGCGCGGAATGGGGCTCGAGCCGATTCCGAAGCTCAACTTCTCCGCCTGCCACGACACCTGGCTCGGTGAGTACTCCCGCATGCTCTCGACACAGAAATATTACGAGGTCTGCGCCGACCTGATCAAAGAAGTGTGCGAGATCTTCGACACGCCGCGCTTCTTCCATCTCGGCTACGACGAAGAAACCGCCAACCACCAGCGCAGCTACAATTACGTCGTGATCCGTCAGGGTGAATTGTGGTGGCACGACTTCCTCTTCTTCGTCGATACGGTCAACAAACAGAACGTCCGGCCGTGGATCTGGTCCGACTACTGCTGGAATCACAAGGAAGAATTCCTCAAGCGTATGCCGAAGTGCGTGCTTCAGAGCAACTGGTACTACGGCGCGAGTTTCGACCCGGAAAAGAGCAATTACGTTCAGACCTACCTCGACCTCGACAAAGCGGGGTACGATCAGGTCCCGACCGGCTCAAACTGGTCCAATGACACGAACTTCGGCGGCACGGTCGAGTTCTGCACGAAGAACCTTTCGAAGGAGCACCTCAAGGGCTTCCTCCAGACGCCGTGGCACGCGACGACGTCCAATTTTACGGAACACCACCTCAAAGCCATCGCGCAGGTGAAAGCCGCGAAGGAGAAGCTGAACTGAGCGAACGAAAGGGCGAAAACCAAAGAGTAAGCGCCACCCGTTTTCAACCTCGAATTTAAACACGGATTTTAACGGATTCAATGGATTCAATGGATTTTCACGGATTTTTAAAAAAAGACGAAAGTCTTCTCTGAAGAAATCCTTTTGATCCTCCCAATCCGTGTAAATCCGTGTTTAAATCAAGGCCTGCGACGCGCCGGGTTCTGTCCCTGGGAGACTTTGCGCCCCCTTGACAGAGCACGGGCCGCGTGCTAAAATTAAAATGATCCAATTCCCTGCCTTTTTTCTCTAACTCAAGGAGCAAATCATGCTTAACCGCAGAAGTTTCCTCAAAACCGGCGCCGCCTCCGTTCTCGCTGCCGGCGCGTTTACGAATCTGGCCTCCATGGCCGCGGAACCCGCCAAAGAAGGGAAATTCATCTGGGGCAATCTGCTGCACCTCGGCTACAACATGTGGGGGGACGTCCCGACCGCCTACACTCCCAAGACAGATAAACTGCTCTGCAGCGACGCGGTCTGGGAAAAAGTCACGAATGAAATGCAGGCCGCCGGGATGAACCTCATCGTGATCGACCTGGGTGAAGGGATCCAGTACAAGAGCCACCCGGAACTGGCGATCGAAGGCTCGTGGAGCATCGAAAAGCTCCAGAAAGAGCTGAAACGTCTGCGCGGAATGGGGCTCGAGCCGATCCCGAAGCTCAATTTCTCCGCCTGCCATGATATTTGGCTCGGCGACTACTCCCGTATGCTTTCGACGCAGAAATATTACGAGGTTTGCGCCGACCTGATCAAAGAAGTGTGCGAGATCTTCGACACGCCGCGGTTCTTCCATCTCGGTTACGACGAAGAAACCGCCAACCATCAGCGCACCCTCGATTACATCGTGATCCGCCAGGGTGAACTGTGGTGGCACGACTTCCTCTTCTTCGTCGATACGGTGAACAAACAGAACGTCCGCCCGTGGATCTGGTCGGACTACTGCTGGAATCACAAAGAAGAATTCCTTCAGCGCATGCCGAAGTGCGTGCTTCAGAGCAACTGGTACTACGGTGCGAGTTTTGACCCGGAAAAGAGCAATTACGTTCAGACCTACCTCGACCTCGACAAAGCGGGCTTCGATCAGGTCCCGACCGGCTCGAACTGGTCCAACGACACGAACTTCGGCGGCACGGTCGAGTTCTGCACGAAGAACCTTTCGAAGGAGCACCTCAAGGGCTTCCTCCAGACGCCGTGGCATCCAACCACCGAAGAGCGCCTTGAGCACCACCTGAAAGCAGTCGCGCAGGTGAAAGCCGCGAAAGAAGCGCTAAAGTAACTAATACGGGGACGACGCTTCCAGCGTCGTCTCTTTAAAATTTTACCCAAGAAACTACACCATGAACTCACAAACTCTTCAAAAGTACGCAGAACTTCTCGCCCGCTGCGGACTGAACGTTCAAAAGGGGCAGGAAGTCCTCATCATCGCCGACCTGGACCAGCCGGAATTCGTCACGATGTGCGTGGAAGAGTGTTACCGTGCCGGGGCGAAAAAGGTCCTGGTGGACTGGATCCACCAGCCGGTCACGAAACTTCACTACGAAAACCAGACGCTCGAAACCCTTTCGACGCTCGAAAAGTGGCAGCTCGAAAAATGGGCGTGGCAGGCGGCGCAGCTCCCGTGCAAACTCTACATTGAATCGGAAGATCCGGACGGTCTGGCGGGTGCGGATCAGGAGAAAATCTCGAAAGCGCGTCAAAACCAGTTCCCGCTCATAAAACCGTTCCGCGACCAGATGGAGAACAAATACCAGTGGTGCATCGCAGCGGTTCCGGGAAAAGCCTGGGCGAAAAAAGTCTTCCCGGACCTGCCCGAGGCCGAAGCGGTCGAGGCGCTTTGGAAAGCGATCCTCTCAACTTCCCGCGCGCTGGAAGGCGACCCGCTCGAAAACTGGGCCGAGCACAACAAAAACCTGAAACGCCGCTACGACTACCTGAACGCACTGGGGTTGAAGTCCCTGCACTACACGAGCCAAAACGGGACCGATTTCACCGTGGGGCTGATCGACGGATGCAAGTTCCTGGGCGGCGGCGAGCTGACCACCGGTGGGAATTACTTCAACCCGAACATTCCGTCGGAAGAAATCTTCACCTCACCGAAGGCCGGCGAGGCGGAAGGGATCGTGTATGCGACCAAGCCGCTCTCTTACCAGGGGGCGTTGATCGAGAATTTCTGGGTCCGTTTTGAAGGCGGCCGTGCCGTGGAAGTCGGGGCGGAAAAGAACGTCGAGCTTCTACAGCAAATGATCGAAATGGACGATGGCGCGGCCAAACTCGGTGAGTGCGCGCTGATCCCGTTCGATTCGCCGATCAACAACACGGGGATTCTGTTTTTCAACACGCTGTTCGACGAAAACGCCAGCTGCCACCTCGCCCTGGGGCGTGGGTTCAGCAATCTCCTCGAAGGCTTTGAAAACCTGACGATAGAAGAGTGCAAAGAGCGCGGGATCAATAATTCAATGATCCACGTGGACTTCATGATCGGCTCGCGCGACCTCTGCATCACGGGCACGACCCGCGACGGCCGCGAGGTGGAGATCTTCCGCGACGGCGGCTGGGCGTTTTAAAACCCCATTTTTGTGAAGGGGTCCAACTTCCGAATCGTGAGAATTTTCCCCAAACGCAGAACGTCCTCCGCTTCAGAATTCCATTTAAACACGGATTTCCACGGATTAAAAGGATTTCCACGGATTTTTAAAGAAAAAAGGGGAACTTTTCCCTGAGTAATCCTTTGAATCCCTTTAATCCGTGGAAATCCGTGTTTAAATCTCGTGTTGAAGCGGGACTGGTACGGAGTTTAGCCCTCAGTTTATTTCTTTTTTTGTGTAGTTTTCCCATGCGTTATTTCGTTTTTTTCCTTCTTCTGTTTTCCTCGTTCACACTGGCCGCGGAGCCTGAGTTTGCCGAGTCACACGATCCCGCCCTTTACGGCAAAACGCTGAGCGTCCGAAAGATCGAAAACTCGCAGGGAACGTCCGATCTGGCCGTTCACGGAAACCGGCTTTTCGCCATCGGGCGCGGCCATTTGACCGTTTACGACCTGACGGACCCGAAAAACCCGCACGAAACCGCCACGATGTTCGGGATGGAGGAGCCGCGGCAGCTCGTCTGGTTCAAGGACCACCTTTTCATCACGGCGCGCATGGGTGGGCTTTACGTCGTGGACGTGAGCGAGCCGGACCTGCCGCGTCTGCGCTCGCACTACGACACGATGGAGCTGGCGACCGGGATCGTTTGCGGGACCGATCCGGCGAGCGGGCGTAACCTTGCGTTCGTCTGCCAGCGCCAGTTCGGCACTGAGATCATCGACATTTCGGACCCGAGCCACCTGAAAAACGTCAGTTTCGTCGTTTCCGGTGAGGCGCAATCGGTCGATCTGGAAAACGGCGTCCTGTACGCAGGAGACTGGGGGACGCGCAAGCTGACCATCATCGACGTGCGGAACCCGGAGCACGCGGAGATCATCTCGGAAAGCCCGATCGCAGGGCTGGGGGACGGCGTGTACGTCCGCGGGAACTTCGCCTACGCCGCCACCGGCCCGGACCACGTCGAGCGCTTCCTTTACGACGTGAAGGGGCACGGACTGGACCTTTTCTCGGTGGAAAACCCGCGCAAACCCGTGCATCTCGGGCGGATCGACCTCCCCATTCAGGCCCGGCACCTTTTCCCCGATTTCTGGACCGTGACGGTCGATGAGCACGGAATGGCGTACGTCGCCGACACTTACAACGGGGTCTTCTGCATCGACGTGAAAGACCCGACCCGGCCAAAATGCGTGGCGAACGCGGTGCTTCCCAAAACGTCCAACGGGAAACCCGACCCGGCGGTGGAAGTGGTCGCGGGAGACGGGATCCTCTACGCGGCCGGGATCAACGGCGGGATCTACATCGTGGAGGCTCCCGGGATCGCGCGCCCGGTTTCCAAAGAGCGCAAAGCCCCGACCCTTGACGGGCCGATCCTCCCAACGCTCGACCCGCTGACGGACGTCCGGAACGACTTCGCCGTCCTCCCGACCCAAGGGCAGTGCATGGCCGCGGCCCCGTGGAAAGACGGGCTGGTTTGGGTCGCCGCGGGAACGGACGGGTTCCTGCTCGTGGACGTTTCGGAGGTTTCCGGCGGTGGAAAACCGGTCGTGAAAAAGACTTTCCCGATCAGGTCTTTCGCCTACGACGTAAAGATCGCGGGGAACCTGATGTTCACGGCCGAAGGTGAGGCGGGAACCGGAATTTACGAGCTGAAACCCAACGGCGAGCCAAAACGGGTCGGGCGTTTCGACCAGCTCCGGCCCGTGCGTCAGGTGGTCGTTCAGGACCCGAAGAAGTGGCTGATCTCGAAGAGCGGGAACCATGCCGTGACCTTCCTCGACATTTCAGACCCGGCGCGCCCGCAAAACGCCTTCACGTTCCATAATCCGTTCGGGATCCTGTACGGCCGCGACGTCGTGGAGACGCCGTCCCCCAGCGGAATGGTGGCGCTCGTCGCCATGACGAACGGAATCGTCTGGTTCGACTGTTCCGGCGAAACGCCGTGCGTGAAAACGACCTCGTACGACCCGCGCGTCTGGTTCAGTCACGGGGCGTGCCTGCACCGGGGCCAGTGGTACTTTTTCGCCGATCAGGGCTTCCGCCTGATGGAAGAGTGCGACGCGCGGAAACTCGACGACGTGCCGCTGCACGTCTGCAAAGACGCGGCCGGAAAACCGCTTTCGGCTTTTGGGAAATGCGCCTCGAACGGAAAAGAAATCGTGTTCACCAATCGCCGCGAGGGAGAAATCGCGTTCATCGACGTGAACGACCCGGAGGCCCCGAAAATCACGCGGCGTTTTACCGTGCACGCCCACCCTGAAATTCCGGTCTTCGTGAACGGGAAAGCCATCATTCCCTGCGGTCACGCGGGATTGATCGTGGAGAAATGAGGTGCGTTCCGTTTACCGGTTCGCCTCAAATTGCAGTTCCGTCCCGAGTGGGGCGAGTGCGTACTTCTGCATCATGCGGCAAAAAACCTCCGCGCCGCGGCGTTCACGGCCGCCAAGCCGGTAGCGAATTTTCCGGACGAGGTACTCCCGGCAGAGATTCAGCTCCCAATTCTGATTTTGGGACGTCGAAAGGACCACCTCATCCATTTCGACCTGACTTCGGGCACGGACCTCGTTGAAAAGATCAGAAAGCCGATCCAGATCCGCCTCGGGCCGGGCGAACCAGCTCGCGTACACGAACGGTAGGCCGGTCCACTGGGTCCAAACCTGGCCCAAGTCATAAATACCCGAGAATTCTTCGCATTGGTGCGGCATTCTCAGCGCTTTATCGCCAATGAGCAGGATCCCATCCAGGTCATTTTCACGGCCGATCTCAACCAGTTCTTCACGGTTTTCTTTCATCGAAAAATCCACGTTTTCGCTCGCGTCAAAACCGCAGCCAAGCGCCTCGCCAATGCTGAACGGGACGAACTCGGCGTTGAATTTCCAGTACTCGGCCGCGCATATCTGCAGCATGGCGCTGCTCGACCGGGACGCGGGGTCCAGGCCGATCCGGTTCATCTCGCCAAGGGGCCGAAAAGCCACGAACTTGATGCTCCAGACGGGGCCTTCGCTCGCGATGCAGACATCCGAGACCTGACACAGTTCCGGGTGACGAATCGCCTCCGCGACGGGAATTAGAGCCGCGTCGTAACGACCGGCGACCAGATCCTCCGCGAGGCGTGATGGCACGGCAAGTGACTCTTCGACGCTGAGGTTCTGACTGGCCGCCACGGTTTTGAGGTTCCACGTCAAGGGAGACGCGTTGAGAAATTGAACTGAGCCAATGCGGAAATGCGTGGGTGAAAAATCGTTGCTCGTCATTTGTCGATCTTGATCGAAAGCTCTTTCATCTGTTTGTCGTCCACGAATCCCGGCGCGCCGCTCATCAGGTCGGTCGCCCGGGCCGTCTTCGGGAAGGCGATCACGTCGCGGATCGAGTCGAGGCCGGCGAAAATCATCGTCAGACGGTCAAGACCCAGCGCAATACCGCCGTGGGGCGGAGCGCCGAAACGAAGCGCGTCGAGCAGGAAGCCGAAGCGGTCTTTCGCGGTCTCCTCGTCGATGTTCAGGAGCTTGAAGATCTTCTGCTGGAGCGCGTTATCGTGGATTCGGATGGAGCCGCCGCCCGCCTCGAAGCCGTTGATCACGATGTCGTACGCCGCGGCACGGCACGCACGCGGGTCGGAATCCAGCAAATGTTCGTCCTCCGGAAGCGGTGCGGTGAATGGGTGATGCACGGCGACCCACCGGTTTTCCTCGTCGTCCCACTCGAGCATCGGGAAATCCACGATCCACGAGAAACTGAAAGATTTCGGGTCATAAAGTTTCAGTTCTTTGCCCAGTCTGCGGCGCAAGCCGTTCAGCGCGCGGCAGCTCGTCTCGAACGTGTCAGCGATGATGAACGCGATGTCGCCGTCTTCCATCCCCAGACGTTCCTTGAAGCGGGCGAGGAAATCTGCGTCGAAGAATTTCGCGATCGGCGCCTGAAGCGTTCCTTCGGCCCCTTTGAAGAACGCGAGGCCCTTCACGCCGAAGTTTTCTTTCGCCCATGAGGTCATTTCATCGATGGTTTTGCGCGAGTATTTGTCGGCCGCGCCCTTCGCGACCACCGCACGCACGCGGTTTCCGGCGTCTGCCGTCGAGCGGAAAACGCTGAATTCGCACTCTTTCGCCAGGTCGGTCAGGTCGATCAGTTCCATTCCGAAACGCAGGTCCGGGGCGTCGTGGCCGTAACGCTCCATCGCCTCGGCGTAGCTCATGCGCGGAAGCGGGAGCTGAAGTTCCATTCCCAGGACTTCTTTCGCGAGGCGGGCGATGAGGCCTTCCATCATCCCCATCACGTCGTCCATCTTCACGAAAGCCATTTCCATGTCGATCTGGGTGAATTCCGGCTGGCGGTCGGCCCGGAGGTCTTCGTCACGGAAGCACCGCGCGACCTGAACGTAGCGGTCGAAACCGGCGATCATGAGGAGCTGCTTGTAGAGCTGCGGCGACTGCGGAAGCGCGTAGAATTTCCCGGCGTGAATACGGCTCGGAACGAGGTAGTCGCGCGCCCCTTCCGGCGTGCTGCGGCCAAGCATCGGGGTTTCCACTTCCAGGAAGCCCTGCTCGTCGGTGTAGTCGCGCATGATTTTCACGATGCGGTGCCTCAGGGCCAGTGCCTTCTGCATGTCGGGGCGGCGCAGGTCGAGGTAGCGGTACTGCAGACGCACGTCTTCGCTCGGCAGATCCGGGATCCCGGGCTGGACCGGCGGCACGTCGCTGCGGTTGAGAATGGTCAGTTCCAGCGGCCGGATCTCAATTTCACCGGTCGCCAGAGCGCGGTTTTCGCCCCCTTCCGGACGGCGGATCACTTCACCTTTGACCTGAAGCACGAATTCCATGCGGCACGTGCGCACCTTCTGGAGCAAGGCCTCGGCCTCCTCGGGGGAGTTGCCGGCATCGGGGGAGAAAGTGACCTGGGTGATCCCGTAACGGTCGCGCAGCCAAATAAAGGAAAGACCGCCCTGGTCGCGCTGATGGTCGAGCCACCCGCAAAGGGTGACGATTTGCCCGGCGTTTTCTTTGCGAAGCTCGCCGCAAGTATGAGTTCTGTACACAGTACGCTCCTAACGTTTCAAGTAAAGTCTGGAAATCTGCAAAAACTAATCCCTATAGTTTACACCAGAGCGAAAAAAACGCAAGGAGGGGGGCTTTTTAAATTAGAAATTAGGAACGAGGAATTTTGGTGAGAGCGTTTCTCCAAGGGCAGACGCTATTCGCTTCCAACCTTTATTTAAACACGGATTTTCACGGATTTTCACGGAATTTCACGCATTAAAAGGATTAGAAGGATTCTGTATTCTAACGATTTTGAATTTTTGTAAATCGGAGAGGTTTTAAAGGAAGAAGGTTGAATATCGCGTTTTACGCAGCGTAAACAACATTGGCACATCCGGTACGCGGTTGCCGGATGAACCATTTAAAACAAAACAAAATCCTTTTAATCCATTTAATCCGTGAAAATCCGTGTTTAAATAATAGTTGGAAGCGCAATGGGTTTTGTGTTGGGAGAAGTTTTACCGGCGCGTAATTCCGCGCTGCGCGCTTCATTTACCGCCTTCCATTTATGCGTCTTTGCTGAAAAACTGGACCAGTTTCTCCGAAAACTCGCGCAGGGCGCAGGCGCGGTGGCTGATGCACGCCTTGATTTCGGGCGCAAGCTCGCCGAACGTCTTGTGGTACTCGACGATCTCGAAAAGCGGGTCGTAGCCGAAGCCGTTCGAGCCGTGGCGTTCAGTGAGGATCCGGCCGTAACAGTAGTTTTCCGCCTCGGCGACGATTTTTCCTTCCGGGTCGCTCAGAGCGATGTGGCAGACGTACCGCGCACCTCTTTTTTCCGGAGGCAGATCCCCCAACTCGGCCAGGAGTTTGTCGTTATTGGCCTCGTCGTTCTTTTCACGCTCGGCAAACGGTTTCCCGGCATAACGTGAGGAATACACCCCGGGACGGCCGCCAAGGGCTTCGACTTCCAGACCGCTGTCCTCGCCGATGACCCAGGCGTTGAGGAGTTTCGCCTGTTCTGTGGCTTTCAGGTGGGCGTTCTCGGCAAAAGTCTTGCCGGTTTCCTCCACGTCAATGGAATTAGGGTACTGGGAGAGATCGTGAATTTCGAAGCCAAGCGGGGCCAGAAGGCCAACGAGCTCCGCCTTTTTCTTTTGGTTGTGACTGCCGAGGACGAGCGGGGGATACTTCATGGGAAATCCTTTAATCAGGGTCATTTGAGGGACGTTTTTCATTACGTTCCTGATTATTTTCGCATTTTCCCAGAAAAATGGAAGGGGGACCCCCTGCGAGGACGACGCTTCCAGCGTCGTCCTATGGAGTGCGGCAATACAGAAGCCGAAGGCTTCATTTGCCGCTTTCACTTAGCG
>JAUMVK010000053.1:0-25818 GCA_030530205.1 Thermoguttaceae bacterium
GTCGTCTCCGTAACTTTTTTATTTGACGATGCTGGAAGCGTCGTCCCCGTATTAAACCTCATAAAAAACGTTTCTTTTTTTCGGCTCGAAACCGGCGCGGGTGATGCAGTCGCGTATTTGTTTTTCCGTCGCGTGGAACGTCGTGCCGCACGAGGCGACTACGTTTTCCTCGATCATCAGGCTCCCGAAATCGTTCGCCCCGAAATGAAGCGCGAGCTGGCCGATCCTCATCCCCTGCGTCACCCAGCTGAGCTGAATGTTCGGGACGGAATCGAGAAAAAGCCGCGCGACCGCCAGCATTTTCAGGTACTCGAACGAGCCGACCTTTTCACACGGGAGCGTCCGGAACGGCTGGTACGTCCACGCGATGAAGGCCGTGAAACCGTGCGTTTCGTCCTGCAGATCGCGGACCCGTTTCAGGTGCTCGACGCGGTCCTCGAGCGTCTCAACGTGGCCGAACATCATCGTGGCGGTCGAGCGCCCACCCATCTGGTGCCAGCAGCGCATGACGCGGAACCAGTCGTCCGTCATGATTTTTTTCGGGCTGACGGCCTGCCGGACGCGGTCGGTCAAAATCTCCGCGCCGCCGCCGGGGATCGTGCGCAGGCCGACCTTCCGCAGGCGTTCGAGGACTTCCTCGATGGAGATCCCCTCAAGCCGGGCCAGGTACCAAATCTCCGTCGCGCTCAGGCCGTGAATATTCACCGAGGGGAAACGCTCGCCCAGCTCGTAAAACAGAGCCTCGAACCACTCCAGCCTCAAGTGGGGGTTCAGCCCGCCCTGGAGGAGGATCTGGTTCCCGCCCAGCGCGATCGTTTCGTCGATTTTCCGGAAGATCTCGTCACGGGAAATGACGTACGCAGCCGGGTCACCGTCGTCGCAGGAAAAGCCGCAGAACTTGCAGCGGCACTCGCAGACGTTGGTGTAATTGATGTTTCGGTCCACGTTGTACGTCCGGTACGGCTCGGGATGAAGCCGCCGCGCCATCTCGTCCGCGGCCTTCCCCAGCCGGGCCAGGTCGTTCGACTTCAAAAGCCCGAGCGCGTCCTCTTCAGTCAGGCGCCGCGTCCCCCGGGCGGCTTTTTCCAAAACGTCGATCAGCGAAGCGTTCATTTCTGGCCCTCATGGAGACGAAACTGCTCGGGGTTTGGAACGTCCTCGATCTTCTTGATCGACTTGATGATCTGCTCGCGTTCCTTTTCCATGGCCCGCACGCGGCCGCACGAGCACATCATCTTCCGCCGGCCGATCAGGTGCGAAAAGCCGATCGCCACGAAATAAAAAAGGAAAAATAAAATCGACGCCGCGATGGTGATCAGGATGGTTTTCATAAGAAACTCCGGAAACGTGGTAAAACTTACGCCTTCCAGTATAACCGGAACTGGAAAATTTTCAAGAGGGACGGGGAAAAATAGAGCGAAAAAAACCGCGCGGCCCGGGGTCAGAGCCGCACGGCATGAAATCTCACGGATTCTTTAAGTACGGATTCTTTTTAAACTCGAATCCAACGCTTTCCTCGCGGATATTCTGGCCGTCCTGGATCAGAAACAGGACCGGGAGTTTCTCGGCCTCGGCGATTTTCTTCCCCTCCACCGGGCCAAGGACCATCAGCGCGGTGGCCCAGGCGTCGGCCGTCATGCAATCGTCCGCAAGCACCGAGACGGAAACCAGCGCGTGCTCCACCGGCGCGCCTGTCCGCGGGTCGATGATGTGCGAGCGGCGTTTCTCCCCTTCCAGCTTGAAATTACGGTAGTCGCCCGACGTCGCCATCGACCGGCCCGTCAGTTCCACCGAGCCGAAAAGTTGGTTCGAGTCGGGAATCGGCAGTTGGATCCCGATCCGCCACGGTTTCAGGAGGTGGTTCAGGCCGCGGGTCCGGACCTCGCCGCCGACTTCCACCATGTAATTTTCCACGCCGAGTGTTTCGAGCGCCCGGGCCGCGCAGTCCACGCCGTACCCCTTCGCGATGCTGGAAAGGTCGATCTTCAGGCCCGGTTTCGCCCGCCGGAGCGTCTGATTCGGCACGTCGCCCAGGATCGTCAGCGCCTCCCAGCCGATCTGCGCTTTCGCGGCGGCGATGGCTTCCGCGTCGGGGATTTCCGGCATTTCCGCGTCGTTTTTCGTCGGGCCGAACTTCCAGAGATCCACGAGCGGACCGACCGTCACGTCGTACGCGCCGCTCGTCTTTGCCGAGACTTCCAGCGCCCGGGCGAGGACCAGCGCCAGTTCCGGCGAAAGCTCCACGTCCTGGTCGATCGATTCGTTGGCGTTGAGGCGGGAAAGCTCGGTGAAATCCTTCCACGTGGACATTCGGAAATCGACTTCCTTCAGCGCCTCTTCCAGAGCGGTCTGGATCTGGCCGTACGACTCCTCGGTGACTGGGTGCTTCGCGTCCGCCACGATGCTGACGTGCCAGGCGGTCCCCATGGTCTCGCCCTCAAAACGCACGAGTTTCGGCGCGGAGGCGGAACTCGCGTAGCCCGCGAAAATCAGGATCCCGGTCAAAACGAGAAGGAGCGTTAAAATTAAGGTTTTGGGTTTCATTTTAAATTGGAATGAGGAATTACGTGCTTTTAGATCCGGAGATCTGGCGTCCTTGCCGGTCAAGTTCGGCGCAAGCCGAACACTCTTTCACCTACTCCTAAAGCACCAAATTCGGTATAGCGTTCACCCGAATAAGTCCCCGAGGGCCCTTTTTCGGCCTGCGATTTCTTACTGGTTGGGGGTTTCAATGGGATTTTATTCGCGTTCGGCTGGCGCGGACGACCGGCGAGGACGCCGGCCCTCCGAATTTCACGCGAACTCGGCGTCCACCTCTTCGGGATGCAGAAGACATTCTTTCATATCCCACTTTTTCACACGGGTGAGGACCTCTTCCAACGTCGGGACGCCGCTCGTCGCATCGGCTTTCTGGACGTTGCAGGCACCCACCGCGCAAGCGAAACGGAGCGTCTTTTTCGGCGCCCAGCCGTTGAGCAGACCGGTGAGGAACCCAGCGATCGTGCAGTCGCCACTTCCCGTCGTTCCAACGACCGGTACCTCGTAGCACTGAGCGAGGATTTTCCTGCCGGGCCATTGGGAAGCGATGTTAGAAGCCATTTTCTCGGTAAGCCGGTCCGTATTTTCAGCCGTTCGGAGGTAAATTCCCTGATCGCCCAGTTTAATTCCAGCCGCCGCGGTACCGTAACGCAGGAGTTCCTTTGCCAGGGCGTCGATCTCGCTGAATTTCAGATACACGGCAGGGTTCAGCGACGATTCCGAGGACGGAACCGCCCGGCGCAGACGTCGCGTCACCTCATCAAAGAGCGGACGATTCAGCATGAAAAGCGTCTCCTCCAGGCTCGGGAGGTAAATGTCCACAAAGGGGAGTACCGTCTCAAACCAGCGCTTCCAATCCACATCACCTTCCGGTCCTTCCGGGTCCGGCATCGTGACGTCGAGGGAGGTCAAAACCCCCATCTCGCGGATCTCTTTCAATCGGGCAGCGAATTCCTCCTTGGCTGTGCAGATCGCGTGCATGAGCGTCGGATAGCCGAAATGAAGCAGACGCACGCCCTCAAACCGCCTCGGGTCCAAGTCGTTCGGCGAAAACGTATCGTTCGCGCCAGAACAGTGCAGGAAACACCGATCGACTTTTGGCGGGTTGATCACGATGGAGTAACTGCTTGCCTCTCCAGGCGTCTGGATCATTCCCGCCTCATAATCGAGATTGGGCATTCCAAGAGCACGGAAGGCTTCCAGCGTGGTTTTCCCGATCAGGTCGTCACCGATTTTCCCCATGATGACCGTATCCATTCCCAGCCGGGCAAACGCGATGGCTGTGTTGGAAACGGCTCCGCCCAGTGCGATCGAGGCGGCTCCGACACGAACCAGATGGCCGGGAATGATGAACGACTCGCCTTCCACGGTTTTCACCGGTGAAAGGTCCGGAATAATATCAAGGCACAAATGGCCCGCACAAACAACTTTTGGCTTACTCATTTTTTAATTAGGAGTTTGGAGCTAGGGGTTAGGATTGGAAAAGGAAAGTTAGAAGTTAGGAGTTAGAAAAACCTTCGGCTTTTTATGGGTCAAAGTCTTTCTGACGCCTATATTACGCGAAGCGTCAACTCCTAACTCCTAATTTCTCACTCCTGACTTTTTAAACTGTTCGAGCCCCGCCTCATAAAACGCTTCCCACGCTTTCACGGGTTCTACCGTTTCACGGAACTGGACCATCCGCAAGACGGCATCCTGAACGGTGAAACGCTCGTCGATCCCCTTTTCCTTCCGCAGATGATTTTCCAGAGCGGAAAGGGCCGTGACCGCAGCGCCCAACGCGGGACCTTCCTGCGATTTGAGGCGGCGAAGCGGGAATTTCAAAACCGACGCGAGGATCTTGCACATCAAACCGCTCTTTGCCAGACCGCCGGAAACCGAGATGGACCGGACGGCGCAGCCAGCCTTCCGATGCTCCTCGACCCCCAGCGCGATGAGGTACGCCAGCGCCTCCAGGCACGCACGGTAACGCACGCCGGGATCCGTCGGCTCCTCGCCGATCCACTTCAGATTCGGGGCGTTGACGCCCAAAGACGGTTCCGAAACAATGAACGGCAAAATCCGCGCCCCGTTCGCTCCGGGACCCACGGCCTCCGCCGCTTTTTCGAGTGCCGCAAAGTCCGGATTCGGGCCGAGCACGCGGTCGATGAAGAACGCCCCGTTCGAGTAGCAGCGCATGAGCAGGTACGGCCCCCAGTTGAGCGCCATGACGTCAAGATTCACGTCCGACGGCGGAATGACCGCGCACGAACTATTCACGACGGCCGAGTTCCCGAGGATCACGGCAATTTCGCCATCATTCACGGCACCGCCACCAACCAGCCCCGCCTGCTGATCGTCGCTGGTCGGGAAAATCAGCGGTCCGGAGCGGTGCGCCAGCCCGAAACCGCGGAGGTTGGGCGGGAGCTGCGCGTCTTCAAAATCGGTCATTCCGGCAACGCAGCCCACGGGCGTATCGCAGTCGATGATCTCGGGGAGCTGGTTCCAGGCCATCAGCCGGTTTTCCTCGTCGGCCAACGCGCCGAGCATCTCGCGCCGCCAGGTTTTGGTGCGGAAGTCCATCAGGCCGGTGCTCGCGGCAGAGGAAACGCTCAAAACGCCGAAATTCCCGGTAAGGTAGCCGGCCGAAAGTCCGCCGTGGGTCTGGATCCAGCGCGTGGCGTTCCACTTCTCCGGGCTCAGTTTCAGCTCGTCTTTCACGAGGTGCGAGAGCGTGTAACGGATCGCCCACGGCCCGCCGAGAAGCTCCTGGACCCGTTCCGGGCCTCCGAGCCGCTGCAGGCCCAGCGCGTGGAACTCGGCCAGGGTCTGGTCGTTCCAGCAGATCGCGCGTCGGATCTGCCCCCCCAGCTCGTCGATGCGCCCGGCTGTGTGGTGCGTTGCGGAAATTCCACCCGCGAGCCAATCGTCAAGCCGGCCCAGTTCACGCAGTTTGGCGGTGATTTCGCGCAGGGTCTGCCGTGCCTGGCCCTCCAGTTGAAGAAGATTCAGCTCGATCGAGCCGTCCTCGCCGATCGCCAGCTCGGTGGGGAAACGGGTTTCCGCCAGCACGTTTCCATCCAGATCGAACGCGAGGCACTTCACCGCCCCGGTACTGAAATCCCAGCCGGTCAAAACGGCGTTTTCCGGCACGCACTTTAATTGGTTCTGCATTTTTTCCTCTGTCTGTGAGATGGTTGAGGTCACAATCGTCGTATTTGTTGAATTTTACCTGATTTTGGCGATTTTTTCAAGCCCCACCCAAAAGTTTTCGTGAAAATTTTTCCCGGAGGGGTTGAAATAATCCGGGTTTATGTTAAACTGTAAGATTAAGAAACGATTTTTCGTTCGTTTATTTTTCATTTCCGGGGTGAACCCTTTAACTTTACGGGGATGACGCTTCCAGCGTCGTTTTTAAAGCCCCCATCACCAAGGGGGGTGGCACGTAGTGCCGGGGGGAGTCATTCGGCGTGCCGCATAACTCCCCCAGTCTCGCTTCGCGAGCCAGCCCCCTCACAGAGGGGGCCTTTAAACGACACTGGAAGCGTCGTCCCCGCAGGTCGTGCCCCACCAGACCTTTTGAATTCCCACACCAACGATGAGTTACCAGGAAATTTGGGCTCCGTGGCGCCTCGCCTACGTGACCTCCACCGAGAAAAAAGCCGAGCAGGACCTTTCCAGATTGAACTTTCTGGAAGGCGCGGACGTAAAATGCTTTATCTGCCAGGCGGCGGCCGACACGCCGGAACACGACGCCGAGCGGTACGTGCTCCAGCGGAACAAACGCTCGCTGGTCATCATGAACCGCTACCCGTACAATAATGGGCACCTGCTCGTCACGCCGCGCCGTCACGTCGGACGTTTGGAACTTTTGACCAAGGAGGAGCACGTGGAGTTGATGGAAACCCTTTCCCGAATCGTTCCGATCATGGAAAAAGTCATGAACTGCGACGGCTTCAACATCGGGCTGAACCTCGGCCGCGTCGCGGGGGCAGGGCTTCCGGGCCATTTACACTGGCATCTCGTTCCTCGCTGGAACGGCGACACGAATTTTATGCCGGTGCTGGCGTGTACGAACGTGATCCCGCAATCGATGGACGCTTTGTGGGAAGTGCTTCACGAAGCGTTGAATTCGTAAGAAACACAAAAAAGATTTGAAGATTTAACTTTCAGGAGCCATTTATGAAAACCAACTTCCGCCAAGCCTTTACGCTCGTCGAGCTTCTGGTCGTCATTGCGATCATTGGAATGTTGGTCGGACTTCTCCTCCCCGCGGTGCAGCAGGCTCGTGAGGCCGCGCGAACCATGCAGTGCGGAAACCACCTGAAGCAGTTGGGGCTGGCCTCGTTGAACCACGAGAGCTCCAACAAATTCCTCCCCTCGGGCGGCTGGCTTTTCACGGTGGACGGCGACCCGGACATGGGTTTCGGCCCGAAGCAGCCCGGTTCCTGGCAGTACAATCTTCTCCCGTTCCTGGAAGCCAACGCCCTCTGGCAGCTGGGAATGGATGGGAATCAGGTAGCAGACCAGGCGATCAAGAATGCCAACGAAACGCGCTCCAAAATGTCGCTCCCGCTTTTTAACTGCCCGTCGCGCCGGGCCGCGGTTCCGTACTACTCCGTCGGCGGAAGCGGCGTCAACAGTTCGACCTACCTGAACAACATGGCCGTGAAGGGAGACTATGCCGGCTGCACCGGAACGCAGTGGCTCTACACCACCTCGGTCAACTCGTACAATGACGGGTTGGCGCTGAGCCCCGCCTCGCTCGGGTACAAAGCGGATCAATCGGGCGTGGCTTTCGTCGCGAGTAAAGTGACCATGGGCGAGATCCGCGATGGTTCCAGCAACACGTTCCTCTGCGGCGAGAAGTACCTCCGCGCCGACAAATATACGCCCTCCTCGTCGAGCGATTCTTATGGCGGTGGGGATGACCGGTGCATCTGGAACGGGTTCGATAATGATACGCTGCGCCGCGCCGGGCAGTCGTACCGCTGCTTCCAGGACCGCATGGGCGTGGATTACGACTACTACTTCGGCTCGGTTCATGCCGGAGCGCTTGGCATGACGATGGCAGACGGTTCCTCACATCGCGTGAGTTACAGCATCGACCCGGAAATTTGGGAGAATCTGGCAAACCGCGCCGATGGAAAAGTCGCGACGCTGCCGCAGTAAGAAGTTTTCAGTTACCAGCGTTCAGTTTATTAAGTGAGAGCTGAAGCAGGTAACTGAAAACCGAAATTGAAAACTCAGATCTCCGGATGTTTCCACGGCGCGCGGTACGGCCGGGCGAGGAGTTTGTTCGCCTCCGGATTGTTCTTGACGCAGATGTTCTCCGGATCCCATTCCAGGGCCGCGCCGCCCATCTGGAGCGAAATATTCGCGAGGATGCAGCTGGCCGTGGAGATGTAGCCCTCCTCAATGTCCGAAGCCGGGCGGCCGCGGTCCACGATCCTTGCGAGGAAGTTCCACATGTGCGCGCGGTTCGCTCCCGCGATGTTCTTTTCCAGCCCCGGCTCGGTCTGGTCGGTCGGGTAGCGGTCAAATTCGGTCCCGGAATTCACTTTGACCCATTCACCGCCGCGGGGTTTGAAGTCGGCGCAGGACGAATTCGCCCGGAATTGCGCTTTCGTGCCGAGGATCTCGGTCCCCCAGTAGAACCGGCCATCCGGGACTTCCGTCCAGGTGTGGTAGTGCCACTCGACGGTCTTTCCGTCGTAGTCGAAACGCGCCACCTGCGTGTCGGGGATCGTGGTGGTCGCCTCCGGGAACGCGAAGCGCCCGCCGTTAGACGTGATCTGCTTCGGCCAGCCGAGGTCCATCAGCCAGCGCGTCAGGTCGAACATGTGGACTCCCATGTCGCCGATGATGCCGTTTCCGTACTCCATGAACTGCCGCCATCCGCGGTGGAACTGCCGGTAAAACTTCCCTTTCGGGGCCGGGCCGCACCAGAAGTCAAAGTCCCAGTTCGGCGGCGGGGTCTGATTCTGATCGTAGATCGGAGCGCCGCGCCAGCCCAGGAAGCAGTGCGTGTCGGCCGAGTAAATGTCGCCCATCGCGCCGGAATCGAAGTACTTCTTTTTCGCGTCCACGAGGATCGGCGTACTGCGGCGCTGCAAGCCCACCTGAACGACACGGTTCAGACGGCGGGCCGTCTTGTACATCGCAGCGCACTCGATCACGTCCACACCGATCGGCTTCTGGAGGTACACGTCACAGCCCGCCTCCATCGCGGCGATCGCCGGCAGGGCGTGCCAGTGGTCCGGCGTCCCGATCAGGCAGACGTCGAGTTTCTCGTTCGCGAACATTTCGCGGTAGTCTTTGTAAAGATTTGGGACCTTTTTGTTCGCCTGGCGTTCTGCGATCAGGCGCCCCGCTTCTTCCAGAGTATTGGAATCGACGTCGCACAGAGCGCACACTTCAATGTGCTCGCCGCCACACTGGATCAGGCGGAAGAGGTCGCTTTTCCCGTACCAGCCGGAACCGACCAGGCCCACGCGCAAGTGCCGGCCCTCTTTTTCCCAGAGGTCCCGGTCGGCGTTTTCCAGGGGAGACTCAACGGTCTGAATTCCCGGTCCATCCGCACGGACCTGAGCGTTTGCCAGAAGCCCGGCCGCTGCCATCGCGCCGGTCTGTAAAAAGTTTCGTCTTGAAAACATGATTGATCCTTTTCTTGTTCTTAAATTAAGGTGGGGAAGAAATAGTTAGGAGTGAGGAGTTAGGAGTTGGAAAACCTTCGGCTTTTTATGGGTCGAAGTCTTTCTGAAGGCCACGTTACGCGTCAGCGCAACTCCTAACTCCTAACTCCTCACTTTTTTCACTCTTTGTCGCGGCACTCGATCTTCATCTCGTCGCTGTTCGCCTTCAGTTCCGGCGCGTACATCGCTTCCATCCGGGTCGGCAGGGCCGAGACTTTACCCGGAGTTTCCGCGCGCATACGGTACGAGACGGAATGAATTCCTTCACGGAGATTCTGAACGAAGAAGCAGACCCGATTGTCGCGGTATTCCACGTAGGCGTGCAGGGCGTTTCCGTTGTAGCCGCTTTTCGCGTCCACCGTTTCAAAACCGGCCGGCTTCATGTCCTCGATCAGGATGTACGAGTAGTCGTTCTTGCTTTCGATGGTGAGTTCCACCTCGACCAGATCGCCGCTGGTGACCGCCTCGCCCGACTTCATCGGGATGCGCTCGTACTTCACGACGTTCTGTTTCACGAGCTTCCCGTGCGTGTCCGCGGCGTTCTGCGTGGCTTCGACACGCTGGAGACGGAAGTATTTCCGTTCCACCTTCACCTCAAGGCCCGTCTTGGGGATGAAGTCCTCGAGCGTGAAGTAGCGGGCGTAGCCGTTGAAGTAGAGCGGTCCGGCACCGGTCCGGCGGAGTTCCACCTTGTGCGTGCCCGTGGTGACTGCCTCGCCCTCGAGCAGGTACGTCAGATCGGCCGTGAAGAGATTTTCCGGCGTGATCTCCACCGTCTTCTTCACCTCACCATCGAGCAGAACGTCCACTTTCATCTGCGGCGCCAGTTCGTTCGTCGTGCGCAGGTACTGCGTGAACGCTTCCAGAACCTGAGCCGTGTCGCGGGTGGAGGACCAGTACGTCGCGTTCTTCCGATTGTTCAGCAGGTACTTCACGATCCACGCGGCCTTTTCGAGGCTTTCCGGTCTCCCGTCGAGGCAAAGCAGACGCAAGTACGCCGCCTGCGTTTCAATGTCGTTTCCGTACCAGTACCACCAGTAGCAGAACGACGGAAGCGAGAGGTGCGCCGTCTGGTTTTCCGCGTCGCGGACCAGGAACTGCGTCAGGTATTCGAAAACCGTCCGGAAGCGGTCTTTTTCCTCACGCTGGAAGAAGGCGATCCCCGCCAGCGCGTTGGATTGGGTCGAGAGTTTCACACGGTCACGGAAGATGAAATTGCTCATCTCGTTCATGTCCGCCGAGGAAACGCCCGCCTGCGCGAGAGTCGCGAAGACCAAAACGTCCATTTCGCTCACCTGCGACTTCATGTCCGCGTCGCGGTATTTGGCCGGGATCTCTTCACGCTTCGGATTCACGTCAACTTCCGGGTGTTTCGGATCCCGGTGATCTCTCCTCCAGGATTCCAGCCATCTGAAGTACTCGACCCAGAGGCGCAGCTCGGCGACTTCTTCGCGTTGTTCGCGCATCAGCCACGCGATTCCGGACTGGATGGAGCGGGCGACCGCCTCCGAATTTTCCAGCTCGCCGAAGACTTCCGCCTGCTGGGCGAGCAAAAGACCACGAGTCACCAGTGCGGTCAGGTGCGGAGTGGAGTGTTCGCCGGAGCCGGAGAACCAGCCCCAGCCGCCGTCCGCGCACTGCATGTTGACCAGCCGGTCCACGCCGATCGAGAGAATCTCGTGGAATTTCTCGTCGTTGAAAACCGGGTCGCTGGCGCGGTTCTGGTGGAGTTTCTTCCACTGCTCGGCGCGTTTCTTCGGGTCACCGATCTCCTGAGCGTTCAGATTGTTCGTCTGCCCGGCGATCTCCTCGAGATCGACCCCCGCGTCGGTCAGCGCCTTGCGGGCCAAAACCGCCGGGAGGAAGCGGTTGAGCGTCTGTTCCGTGCAGCCGTACGGGTACTCGACCAGGTACGGGATCGCGTCGAGCATCGCGCCGGCGAGCGTCGGCGAGTAACGAATCTCCAGCGCCGAATCTTTCGGACGGCGGGCTTCCGGAATCGTGAATTCCATGGCGGCCGAATCCTGCGTCAGCTCGGAGAGCTTCGCGCTCGGGATCATGCCGCTGCGGGCGTCCTGCTTCGCCATTCCGTGGATCTGGACCGGAACGCTCAACTGCATGGCGTCGGACTCTTCGTCGGTCTGGGCGGTCATCGTCACGACGAGTTTGCCCTCGTTTTCAGCCCGAACGAGCCAATCGACGCGGGTTTCACCCTTGGGCGGAACCGTTGCCGTGACGGTCTTTTCCGACTTCAGCGCGGCCGTGCCGGAATCGCCGAGATCGATCGAAACCACGACTTTTTTCTCGGTCGCGAGGTAATTGTGGACGTTGGCCGTGAGGAGCAGCTCGTCGGAGGTCGTGATGAACCGCGGCGTCTGCATCCGGAGGATCAGGTTCTTGGCCGTGACCACCTGGGTCTCTGCTTTTCCGACGCGGGTCCCGGCCCCCATCGCCCACGCGCAGACTTTCCACGTCGTGAGGTTTTCGGGCATCGGGAATTCGACGCGGGCTTCGCCCTTTTCGTTCGTCACGAGGCTGGCGGACCAGTATGCCGTGTCGGCGAAATTCTTTCGGATGGTCGCGGCGACGAGCTTCGGCTCTTTGTCCGCCCCGGTTTTTCCGTCGGCCTTCTTCATTTCGCTCTGCGGACTCTGCTTCGCGACGTTTGCCATGGCCATGCCCGCGGCTTTCTCCATCCTCACCGCTCCCATCGCCTTTGCTGGAGCCGCAGCGGCGGGGGCTTCCATGGCCATCGGGGCGGCATCCATCGCCATTTCTTCAGCGGCCTCTTCGACCACCATCCCATCTTCATCAGCGTCCATCCTTCGGGCCATAGACTTGAGCATCCGGCCACGGGATTTGCTCTTGCGCAGGAAAACTCCGCCATCCTGACCAATTCGCACGCCGAAACCGTCTCTCAGCTCGCCGTACAGCTGGAAGTACCAGAATCGCCCAAGGTCACTCATCATCGAGGAGCCCGGCTTCTGCATGTTACCCGAATTGAGGAACGTCGTGCTTTGAGTCTCCGGGTAATGATTGCGCTTCCAACTCCAGAAATGGCGGTAAATGTCCGAAATGTTGGAGCCGCCGGAAATGTACTCGAGCGATTTATCGTACACAGTCAACACGGTCTCGCCGACGAACGGCTTCCCGTACTGGTCGGTCAGACGGAGCGTCACCTCGGCCTTTTCGCCCGGCAGGAAACGATCTTTTACCGGAATGACTTCCAGATTCAGGATCCGTTTTTCAGGCGGGACGCAAATTTCCTTCGTGACGGCATAGACCTCGGATTTTGCCGTGGTCAGCGCCTCAATGAAGAAGTTAGGCTGGTCGCAGTGACGCACCGGAAGTTCCACGAGCTGGCTCTTTCCGTGCATCTGAATGTAACGCGGAGCCGAGCAGTAGCCGTCCTGCGCGCGTTCAAAGAGCACGACCGTAGCGTCGGGCTGGTTCGTGTTGATCATGAGCTTCACCACGTCGCCGGGTTTGTACTCGGAACGGTCGGGAATGATCTCCAGGTCATTGAAGCGGAGGTCCGAACCGGTGAAACTCTGGCCGCGAACGGTCAGAATGGTCGCGCCTTCGACCGTTTTGGGATTTTCGCCCTCGCTGGTCACGACGCACGCGACGCGGAACTGGCCGGAATGAGTCGCTTTCAGCGTGTAATTGGCCATTCCGTCTTCACCCAGAGCGACGTCTGCGGTCTGGATCTCCTTTTGATCCGGCGTTCCTTTTTCGTCATAGCTCAGCGCAAAAACGTGGACTTTCGCGGAGCCTTTGACCGGTTTTCCGTCCAGGGTTTTCGCGGCAAAAGAAACCGGGATCTGGTCGCCGATCTCCAGCCAGGCGCGGCGCGCCCAGACGTTCACTTTGAACGGACTTCGGGCGGCCAAAACGGTTCCTTCGCCGGTGATCACGCGGCGTGAAGCGTCTTCCACGTCCGCCACGATTTTGTACTGGTGGTCGGAGTTTCCGTAAAGTGCCGCGGCGATCGAAGTATCTACCGTGATCTCGGCTTTGCCTTCCATTTCGGGCGTGAGTTTGATCTCGCCTTCGAGGACCAGTTCCTCGTCACTTCCGTGGTTTCTGTACCACGGCGGTTCGGGGGCGAGGCATCCCCAACGTCTCCAGCCGGGGAACCAGCCGTAATTTTCCGTGTACCACCAGTAGCCGGGGCCGTAGAGCCAATCCCACGGGGCCGGAGCGTACCAGCGCGTGTTGTACGTTTCGCGCAGAACGCGGTATTTTACGGTTCCGTTCGCGACCGGAGCGCCGAAATAATACTTTGACGTGATACTCACCTTCATCGCATCGCCGAGCATGACCGGCTCTTTCGGAGCGTCCACCGTCACTTCAAATTCCGGCTTGCGGTACTCCTCCATGCGGAACGTGATCCGACCGTAGCACCGGTCCTTGGCAGAATCCCAAAGGGAGATCAGGTACTGGCCGAGTTTGGCGTCTTTGGCGAGTTCATAATCACCGGAAACGCCGCCGTATTCGTTGGTTTTGACCTTGATTTCTTCAACGTCGTCGCCATTGGGGGAGCTGATGACCAGCGTCATATCCGCATTGGCCATGGTATAGGGTTCCATCGGCTCGTAAGGATCCTTTTCCTCCGCTCCATCGCCTTTTTTCGCCCCAGTCTCCCAGTAATTGTGGAGATCGTAGAGGGCCTGCGCGAACCAGAATTTATAGTGGACCGTCTGCTCCGGTCGGTAAATCGGCCGGTCGGTCATCCCGTAGGCGGAAATTTGATCCCAGAAATCATCATGGCGCGCACGGCCGTAGTTGAAATGGGACTGATGCAGACCAAAGAACGCCTCGATGCGCTCGCCCCCCGGCCGTTTGGCAGAGATGAAGTACTGGAAACGCGGGTCGAGGTTTTGCGTGGTGGCCTGCCACGTGCCGTTTTCGTCGCACTGCGCCTTGACTTCGTTTTTAAAGACCTGAACCAGATCGCGGCGGCGGGAATCTTTGTTTTCCAGCCACTCTTTGCGCCAGCCGGTGAATTCAAGCACGGCGCCCGGAATCGCTTTCCCGGTCCGGGAGTCAGCGACGTAGCACCACGTCGCATCGTCAAGCCGCTTGGTCGCGATCATGACGTCCTGGATCCAGGCCACGATGCACGCGGAGTTTCCGTTTTCCAGTTTCATTTCCACGAAGTACGCGCCCGGCCCGTTGACTTTCAGCGGGGTTTCGATCGAACGGTCCTTGAAATTCTCAGCCGGTTCCAGCGCGACGTCCCACGCGGTCCTTTCGTTGGTCAGGAACTCCCCTTTATTGCCGTACACCAAACGCGCCACGTAATCCTGCGGCTCAAACCGATAAAAATCGGTCTTCATCTGACCTTGAGGGACCGGACCTCGAGCCGCCGCTTCGCGAATGGCGTTTTTCAGGGCCGCCTCGAGTTTTTCAAGGTCCAGACGCACGGCCGTGAAGGAAGCCTTTTTCCCGTTCCGGAACCGCACGCGAAGCATTGGATTTTCGGAGGTCTGCTGGCGCAGCGGCTCGAACCTCGCCCAGTTGCCGGTGATCGTGTTCGTCCAGTCGCTGAAATCCATCCCATTATACGGCATTTTATGGAATTCGGCCGGGATGTCTGTGAGTTGCACCGCGTTCATCTGACTGAAAAGCTCGACGGCGTGCGGGTACTGCCGGCGGTTCATCGCGATCATCGCCAAATGCTTGTACGCCAGCTTCTGGAACCGGCCCGGTCTGGAAGCCAGATCCTTGAATATCTGAATGTAATTCGCTCCGTCCGGCATCGTGAAACGCCTGATCCCCGTTGCTGTCCGCGCGATGGTTTCCGAATCAGAAAGGGTTTCGAGCTGAAGGAGACTGGATTCCCTCGTCATTTCCTCCTGAGTTTCGTCCCCGGTCGCGGAGGCAAAACGGTCCCAGATCTGGGAAAGAGTCTGCTCGCCAAACTGGCGCTGATAGAAAACCGCAAGACGGTAAGTCGCCTCATCGCAGAAGAGTTTCGCAATCGTTTCGTTTTGGCACTTTCCACTCTCTGCCAGGGCCCAGCGCCAGCGTTCGCCGTCCGACTTCGCAGCCTCAAACGATTCCGGAACCGCAAAGATCAGCGGCGTTCCGTCTTCATTCACCGGCGTGCCTTCGACCTGGCTGGCCCGGCGTCCTTCAGACCACGGATTTTCCGTGTTGGCATCGGGAAGCGTTTTAATATCAGTCAGGTCCTGCAGTTCCCACGACGTGTAATTTCCACCGCGGCCGTTCTGGATAAATTCTGCAAAATCGATGTAGAACCAGCCCCGTGCGATGGGGTCAGTCTCTTTTTTAACCTTTTCAGCCGCCTGAGTCATAAGCTGCAGCGCACGAATACGGTCACGTTCAAAAGCCGAGGCGTATTCTCCATTCCTCTGCTGGTTTCCCCTATAAAACTTTCCAGCGACGACACGGCCGTGATGATCCACAGAATTCCATATCGCCGCAGCGACCTGAAGCGCGCGCCACGATTCCCCATAAACGGACGTGAATTTTTCCATAAAATCATCGATTTCCGACGAACGGTTCAGATTTTCCAAGGCCGCGATACGAAAACGAAGTACAAAAGAAAGCTCCTCGGCATTTTTCTCATCGACCCAATTCGGGTTCATTACGGGCTCGTTTTGATCCCCAAAAAGCGAGAGGTCCACGACCTCGATCACTTTCACGTATTTACCGTCCTCCATAAGTTTCTGGAGATGATTCGTAACTTTTTTACCTTCCTGCATTCCGCCAAATGCCCCAAGCGAAAGCAACGTCAACAGAACGATTCCATACTGCATTGATTTATCTCCTGTTTTAAAGAAAAAAACACATCTAAAACTTATGACGTGTTTTAAAGAAAAAAACACATCTAAAACTTATGACGAACGAAAGTGCGTCCTATTTCATACTTTTCCCAATTTTACCAGAAAATTTTCAAAAAAGAAAGAGCCCCCCCGAAAATTTATTGGAAATTTTCAGGCACTTGACAAATTTGGGGATTTGTGATAAAATGGGTTTTACTTGTGGAAGAGGCCAGATAGAGGGATCGCTGCCCCTCTTGTTTACGGCCATGAACCCAGGATAAAATTCCCCCCATTTACACAAAGGACTGATCATGAAAAAACTCACTCCCATCCTTTCATTTCTGACTGTCGTGTTTGTTCTGTCTGTTGTTCAGGCGCAGGCACAGTTACCGGAAATCGCCCACAGAATCCACTCCATGGCGCACCGCGGCGACTGGTACAACGCCCCCAACAATACGCTCCCGAGCCTGAAAATGGCGATCGAAACCGGCGTCGATTCCTGCGAATTTGATGTCCGCCGCACCAAAGACGGCGTCCTCGTTCTGAGCCACGACGGGACGTTCGAGCAAGCCACCAACGGCGCCTGCAAAGCCAAGGTAGGTGACCTGACTTTCGAGGAAGTCCGTAAACTTGATGTCGGCGCCTACAAAGGCGAAGCCTGGAAAAACACGCAGTGCCCCACCCTCGACGAAGTGCTTGACCTCTTCAAAGGCTCCGGCTGCATCCCGGTCATTGAGATCAAGGAATTCGGCACGGAACGCCAGATCGCCGACGCGATCATTGCGCACGACATGGTGAAGGAAGTGGCGCTGGTCTCGTTCAATCACGAATCGATCCGCCGTATGTGGGAATACTGCCCGGGGATCTATGCGTACCGGAACGGCGGTACCCGCGGCGACAAAACGGACGAGGAATTTGTCGCCTGGTTCATCGAAAGCCAGAAAGACTGCCCGTATAAAGTCGCCAATCCGGATTGGGGCCAGATGAAGAACACGCACACGGTCAAGCTCCTGAAAGAGGCCGGTTTCGTCGTCAGCACGTGGATCATCGACGATCCGAAGCTCATGAATGAATTGCTCGACGCGGGGATCGATACGATGACGACCAACCGCCCGGCCGTTCAGGTCCAGGTCTTCAAAGAAAGAGAAAACAAGAAATAAAAAAAGAGGGGAGGAATCATTCTTCAAGGTTCCTCCCCACCCTTTTTTTTCGTCACTTCTTCACGACGATCCGTACCACATTTTCCCAGCGAATAACCAGCGTGATCAGGCGTTCTTTTTCGTCGAGCGCCTCGAAATAACCAATTCGGCTGAGTGATTTATCCTCGTAAAACTCTAACGGGGTAAAAATCTTTCCGTCAGCCGTCTGGATTTCGATTTTGCCGGCCTGTGCGCTTTTGATGGAACGCCCGATGATATTTTCCCGGAAATCCGTATTCCCGGTGGGTTCTGTATCCTCTTTTTCGGCTTCTTCGGGCTTTTCATCTTTCGCCTCCGCCTCCGAACCGGAAGTCCAGAGCGTCCAGAAGAATTTCGCCATCGGGTCCATCTTCACGGCTTCCGGAATGCTTTGAATGGTTTCGTCGAGCCCGAGGTCGATCTCGCCGGTCTTTCCAATCGCCAGGTTTGGATAGAGGAACGGTCTTTCGGTCGAATCCTTGGAAATGGTGATTTTCGGCGGGAAAACACCCGATTCTTTATCCGAAAACGTTTTAGTTTCCTGAGCGGCCTCACTTTCATCGAGAGAAGGACCACTCTCAAGGTTCAGTTCCAGCTCGATATTCTGGGAGGCTTCCTCCGTGGCCTCGGCCGAAGGGACTTTAAATTTCGCGCCGCAATCCGGGCATTTACCTTTCTTCCCGGCACTGGAAACCGGAGCCTCAAGCGGGTGACCATTCGGGCACAAAAAATGGATCATTTCCTCTTGCGGATCCTCCCCGAATGAAAAATCGATTTCCTGTTTGGGCTTTTTTGCTTCCTCATTTTCTTTCGCTTCGAGTTCTGCCTTTTCTTTGGCTTCCTGTTCCTCTTTTTCCCGGGCTTCTTTCTCTTCCGCTTCTTTTTCGGCTTTTTCCTTTTCCGCCTTCTCGATTTCGGCTTTTTCTTTTGCCTTTTTTTCGAGTTGAGCGCGCTTTTGTGCTTTTGCTTTCAGAAATTCCTGGTACTTGATCTCGGCATTCCTGAATTCTTTTTCAAGTTCGGCGTCAATCTGGTCACCGAGCATTTCACGAACGGCCTCCAGCTTTGGAACGTCAAAACGAATACCGCATTTGGGGCATTTTGCTGTATGACCACACATTTCCAACGTGAATTTCACCTGGTCACCGTTCGGGCATTCAAATTCAAACTCATGTACCTGGGAAGAAGAACTTTGGGAGGCCTGAGCACGCTTGGCTGCCTTGGCTTTCGCGTGTTCCTCGAGTTTTTTCTTTGCTTTCTGGAATTCACTCTCAAGCTCTGGAGTAATATCATCCCCCAGCATTTCGCGCACTTCTTCCAGGGTTGGTACTTCGAAGCGTGCAGAACATTTCGGGCACTGCGCAGTTCTGCCGCACATTTCGAGGATGAATTTCACCGAGTGTCCATTAGGGCAAGAGTATTCAAACTGAGTCATGATTTTCAAGTGAAAAAGGAGGAAATTTTCGTTTTTTTTCGGATTTTTCCCCGGTGGGTACTGGGAAAAAACGGGAAAACCGATTATACTAGTACTATGGAGTACAGACGAGACCAAAGAGGAAACGTCTGGCCTGTATTCCCTGAATTAATATAGTGTCGCACGTTTTTCCCATTTCGTCAATGGGGTGGGACGCTGTTTTGTGAAAAAAAGTCAAAAAAAGAGGATTCTCATCATGGCAATCATCGTTACTTGCCCCGGCTGCCACAAAAGTTTTAGCGTCAAGGATGAATTTGGTGGACGCAAAGGTCCGTGCCCGAAGTGTAAAACCATCATCACCATCCCGATGCCGGATAAAAAGGTCACGGTCCACGGCGGCGAGGCTTTTGAAACCGGCGGCACAAATGCCAAGGGAGAATTCGTTCTGAAGCCAATCAAAAGGCGTGAGAATATTTTCAGGCCCAAAACGTTCGCGATTATTGCCGGAACGACTCTTTTGCTCTTCCTTTTGACCTGGCTGCTGGGTGGTATCCTGCAAAAATTCCCCATTGTCGCCTACATTGGGTTGATCCTCCTTACCCCTCCGCTGGTTTATGCGCCCTACTTTTTCCTCCGCGACACGGAAGCGATCGAGGATCTGAGCAAATCGGAATTGATCACCAGGACGATCCTTTGTTCCGTCATTTATCTGGCATTTTGGACTGTTTATATTTTCTTCGCTCCGGCATTGGTCAACGCTTTCGACGCGCTTTTCTCTTATATGACCTGGCCGGTTGCCGCGCTTCCGCTTTTAATCGTGGGTGGAATATTGGCTTCGTTCCTTTTCGACCTGGAAGTCGCCGACGGTTATATCCATACGGTTTTTTATGCCGTATTTACTGTGCTTCTTTTCTGGACGGCTGGTCTGAATCTGCTTCCTGCGGATGAAAACACGAACCCGGCTCTTGAGCAGGCGAACGCTGCGGCTGTTTCAGCTGCGGAATCAACGCCGGGCGCAGAGGAAACCACTCCTGAAAAAGGGAAAAAGGGCAAAAAAGGAAAGAAAAACAAAAAGTCCCAAAAGGCTGAGGAAACTGAAGAACCCGCACCGCCAGTGAAGATGAACAAAGGAAAACCCGTGGACCCGCGATTAAAATAAAAGCGGTTTAAGAAGGAATAAAACACAGAATTAAAAGACCCAAGGGGGAAAATCGTCCCAAACGTTTCCTCTTTGGGTGAGAGTACTCCCGAGAAAATCTCCTACTCTTCTCCTTTTACCAGATCTCTCAACTGAGCCAAGGCTCTGACCCAGATTTTCTGTACACTATCTAAAGAGCGCCCCATCTGATCTGCGATTTCCTGAAACGGAAGGTTTTCAGAATGACGCAAACGCAGGACGGTGCGGTAATGCTCGGGAAGCTGCCCCATAGCGACCGCGAGCTGCTGTTCCATTTCTTTACGCGAAACTTTGAGACTTGGCGTACTGATGTTGCTTACAAGCTGGTTCCAAAAAACCGACGATTGATCGACCTTGACGCAAATCTCACGTTCCATTCGAACATCACGGCGTTTCGTTCCTATGTAGAATCGAACGGAGGCCGCCAGCGTTGTTGCGAGGATCTGACGAAGCCAGGCGAGAAAAGACGCTTCATTCTCTCCGCGAAAATTAGGGAAAGCCTGATACGCTTCCAGGAAAGTTTCCTGTACAATATCTGCAGCATCCAATTTCCCGCAAATGCGCGGATCGATTTGAAGCCTTGCAAGAAATAATAAATAGTTCCGAAAATTTTCCAGAAGCTCTCCGAGTGCGACAGAATCGCCATCTTTCGCACGCTTCAAAATGTCTTCAAAAGGAAAATTCTCGGAACTCATTCTTTATGTCAGGACCAGATCATTTTTTTTCCGGTTTTGGTCCCTTGGGGCCTTTCCAGTCGCCCTTTTTGAAATCAGGACGCGGGCCATGATGTGGGAATCCACCAAATCCCGGGTGCGGACCATGGGGCGGGAAACCACCAAATCCATGGTGCGGGGGGAACGGAGGAAATCCGAATCCCGGTTTCGGGCCAGGGAAACCCTTCTTGAAGTTCGGCTTGTGGCCTTTTTTACCGCACGGGCACTTCGGGCATTTGCACTTCGGGCACTTGCAGGCACCTTTCTTGAAGCACGGTTTCGGGCCGGGGAAGCCTTTATGGAATCCCGGTTTCGGTCCGGGTTTGAAACCCTTCTTGAATCCGGGCTTAAAGCCTTTGTGGAATTTCGGAGCCTTGCAGCCACACTTCTTGAAGCACGGTTTCGGCCCCTTCATTTTACCGCACTGGCATTTCGGGCACTTGCAAAAGCCTTTTTTGAAGCACGGTTTCGGACCAAATTTGAAGCCCTTCTTGAATCCGGGTTTGAAGCCTTTGTGGAATTTCGGAGCCTTGCAGCCGCACTTTTTGAAGCACGGTTTCGGACCAGGTTTGAAGCCCTTCTTGAATCCGGGCTTAAAGCCTTTGTGGAATTTCGGAGCCTTGCAGCCACACTTTTTGAAGCACGGTTTCGGGCCAGGTTTGAAACCCTTCTTGAATCCGGGTTTGAAGCCTTTGTGGAATTTCGGAGCCTTGCAGCCACACTTCTTGAAGCACGGTTTCGGCCCCTTCATTTTACCGCACTGGCATTTCGGGCACTTGCAAAAGCCTTTTTTGAAGCACGGTTTCGGACCAAATTTGAAGCCCTTCTTGAATCCGGGTTTGAAGCCTTTGTGGAATTTCGGAGCCTTGCAGCCACACTTCTTGAAGCACGGTTTCGGCCCCTTCATTTTACCGCACTGGCATTTCGGGCACTTGCAAAAGCCTTTTTTGAAGCACGGTTTCGGACCAGGTTTGAAGCCCTTCTTGAATCCGGGCTTAAAGCCTTTGTGGAACTTCGGAGCCTTGCAGCCGCACTTTTTGAAGCACGGTTTCGGACCAAATTTGAAGCCCTTCTTGAATCCGGGTTTCGGACCTTTGTGGAATCCCTTGAAGCAAGGTTTCGGGCCAGGTTTGAATCCCTTCTTGAATCCGGGTTTGAAGCCTTTGTGGAATTTCGGAGCCTTGCAGCCGCACTTTTTGAAGCACGGTTTCGGACCGAATTTGAATCCTTTTTTGAATCCGGGTTTCGGGCCCTTCATTTGGCAGCCCTTGCAATACGGGCACTTGCAGAAACCTTTCTTAAATCCAGGTTTCGGGCCAGGCTTGAAGCCTTTCTTGAATCCAGGTTTGGGTCCGGGTTTGAACCCCTTTCTGAATCCCGGTTTCGGGCCCTTAAACTTACAGAACTGGCATTTCGGGCACTTGCCAAAACCTTTTTTGAATCCCGGTTTCGGACCGTGATGACCTGCAAATTGCGGATGCGGACCAAAGTGAGGAGCGCCAAACTGCGGTCCGGGGAACGGCGGGAATGGGCCAAAATGAGGACCAAAATTAGGCTTCTTGAAGCTCAGGTTTTTTTTTTCGCCTTCAGGCTTGGGGCCTTTTGGGAAATCGCCCTTTTTGAAATCAGGACGTGGGCCTTTGGGGCCTTTCCATTCGGGACGATCGCCTTTTTTGAAGTCAGGACGCGGGCCATGAGGACCTTTCCATTCCGGAGCGCCTTCAGGACGCGGGCCTTTGGGGCCTTTCCATCCCGGAGGAGGACCTTGGGGACGCGGGCCATGAGGACCTTTCCATTCCGAAGCGCCTTCAGGACGTGGGCCTTTAGGACCTTTCCAGCCTGGGTGCGGACCGTGATGGTGGTGATGGCCATGGAATTTCGGCGGGGCGGGTTTGTCGCCTTCTTTCGCCGGAGCTTCCTCAGCTGGAGCGGCTTCAGGAGCCGGAGCAGCCTCAGCGGCCGCAGCAGCTTCTTCAGCCGGCGCAGCTGCAGCTTCAGGGGCCGGCGCAGCGGCTTCAGGAGCCGGAGCGGCTGGCGCGTCCTGAGCCTGTGACCAGGCCGGCGCAAGGAAGAGCACCAGAACGATGCTCAAGAGGTAATGCAGAAGTTTCATGTTTTTTCTCCTTGGGCAAAACTTAAAGGGAAATTGTCGTTATTTATTACGTTTCATTTTACGACGAAAACCGCCACAAGAAAAGTTACTTTTTTGCAAATTTTTCCAAATATTCCGCCCGAAGAGTCGCCATTCCCTCCTCTTTGGAGATTTTGGGCACGTATCCGAAATCCCTACGAGCGCGGTCGATATTAAAATAGTGAGAAAGGGCAAGTTGGGAGGCCAAGAAACGAGTCATTGGCGGATCACTTTCCCAGCGGAATATCTTCCAGACTGTTTCACAAACCGATCCGATCCGCCGGGCGGCCCCGAAAGAAATCGACTTCTGAACGGGAGGCAGGTCGTAGATCGCCAGCAGCTCGTCGATCCAGTCCCAGCAGTTCACCGGCTCCCCCTGCGAGAGGAAGTACGCGCTCCCGCAGACCGGCGAGCCTTCCACCAGCGCGTCGGCCGCCTGTAGATGCGCGTCGGCCGCATTCGTAACGAAAATCATATCGATTAGATTTTTCCCGTCCCCGACCCGACGCAAACGGCCGCTTTTCGCCCTCTGGATCAGACGCGGGATCAATGCTTTATCCCTCGGCCCCCAAATCAGATGCGGACGCAGCGCACAGGTCAGCATCCCGCCCACACCATTCGCCTCCAGGACCATCTGCTCGGCCAGCGCCTTGCTGTGCGGGTAATGCGCCAGCCACTCGGTCGGGTACGGGGCCGATTCGTCCACGTTGATCTGGTCTTCCCCGGCAAACGTCACGCTTGGGCTGCTCGTGAAGACGAATTTCCGGACGCCCTGTTCCCGCGCGGCCTTCAAAAGCATCTCGGTGCCCCGCGTGTTGGTTTGGAAGTACCGCTCCCACGGCTCGCCGATGCCGGAAATGGCGGCGACGTGAAAGACGGTCTCCACTCCTTCGCACGCTCGTTTCAGCGCGTCGAACTGGTCGGGGCGATCGGCCTTGGCCAGATCTGCGTGATAGATTTCCACCCCGCGTTTTTCAAGCTCCGGGTAATTTCCCCTGCAAATGGTACGGACAGAATCACCCCGTTTCAGAAGCGCATCGGTTATATATCCGCCGAGAAACCCCCCGGCGCCGGTTACAAGTGTAAGCATTTTTAAATCACTTTTTATGGGGACGACGTTTCCAGAGTCGTCCCCGTATTTGATGTGGGTGGTCTCAGAACCACGCGCTTGTGAATCCGCCATCGACGCTGATCACCGCGCCGGTGATGAACTGGCCCGCCTTCTTCGAAAGCATCAGCAAAGCGGCGCCGATCAACTCGTCCGGCTCGCCGTAACGCTTCATCGGTGTGTGGCCCATGATGTTCGCAACGCGCTTTTCATCGAGGAGTTTGCGGTTCTGCTCGGCGGGGAAGAAACCGGGGCAGATCGTGTTGCAGCGGACCCCTTTCAGAGCGAGATCCTGCGCGATGTTATTGCTCAGATTCAGCACGCCGGCCTTGCTTGCCGCATAGCCAAAGACGCGGGAAAGCGGCAGGATCGAGTTGACACTTCCAAAGTTCAGAATGGAACCGCCGCCGTTTTCAGCCATGTGTTTCCCGAAAATCTGGCACGTGTTGAACGTCCCTTTCAGGTTGATGTTCATGATGAAATCCCACTTTTCCTCCGGGTAGTCGAGGAAGTCCGACCCGTAATTGACGCCGGCGGCGTTCACGAGGCAATCAACTTTTCCGTTGATCGCGGCGGCAACGTTCAGAGCGGCTTCGACCGAGGCGCGGTCCGTGACATCGATGAGGGTCCAGGACGCTTTTCCGCCCAATTCGCAAATCTGGGCGCAGCGTTGAACGCAGGGGTCCTCGCGTACATCGGCAATCACCACATGAGCGCCAGCCTGGGCGAGCCCTCGGGCGATCGCACCGCCCAATTCTCCGGCGCCGCCGACCACGACAGCGACCTGACCGTCAAAACCAAACAAACCCTGAAGGTAATCAGCTGTAGGCATTTTTTCTCCTTGGAAATGATAGGGAGGAACAAAAACTGAGAAATGAAAGAAAGGAGAGCCGAGAAGGTTCCCCTTGCTTCCATTTCGCATTTCAAAACTCCCATAAAACCTTAAATTCCGAAATACAACACCAAACGATGGTGATTCCGGTAATAATCAATCTTGTTAAACATTTCTTCGTATTTCCCAATCCCGCGAATAATAAGCGGATTGGTCTGGGACGCCGTCCCGTTTTTGAAACGGATGATGATCGTCCCGGTATGAATGATACGTTCCCATACAGAACGACGAAGGTCAATTTCAATAATATCGGAAAGCTGAAAAGTTTGTACTTTTTGGGAAAACAAACCGTGCGTGAACTCAAAATGGTCCGGCGTGAGATAAAACTTCATGCAGACACGCCGCAGGACGATGATTCCCAATAGATATACGGCATACCCTCCACATACGGCAATTCCACCATACAAGGCAAAATTGACCCAGAAAGTACTCTCCTTGCAAAAATGATAAATAAGGAAGAAAATAACAATTAGCGCAAGCTCTTTGAGCCATTCGTCCAGCATATCCCGCAGTTTATATTTCCACTGCAGATTTTCTACCGGACGCTCAGGAAAATGGATTTCGTAATATTTTTTCAGCGTCATTTCGCTCATGCCAGGCCCCCTTTCTGAGAATCACCTGTAATCTGATTCTTGAAACGTTCACCCATGTGGTTACGAACAAACAGTCGGTAATGATTAATAGTCTCCATAACTTCCAACGGATTCTTCAAACCTTTGAGGTGAAGAATACGGGCATTCCGCAGAAGATCTTCAGTGGTATTCCCTGCGCCGTCCATCCCGTGACTGTGAACTTTCAACTCGATCATTCCCACGCCAAGAATACGCTGCCAGAGATTGCGAGTCATATTGACCTGCGCGATATCCCAGACTGCAATTCGCCGTTCTTTCGTGACAAAAAAACCGGTTTTCATAATGAAAAGGACTGGATCAAGCTTGTAGTAGGTACATATTCTTGAGAAAAATATCTCTAAAAGTAAATTGACAGAATAACAGACACAGAAAACCCCAAACACGACTTGAAGAGTAATGCGATAAAAGTCCAAAATACTCTTCTCGGCTTTTGTCTCGAGTTCGTGAAGTTTACTGTCTTTTGGCTCCTCGCCAGCTTTCACATCTTCCTCGGCTTTTGTAACACCCGAAACGGAAGAAGACGGAGTTTCAATTTTATCTTCAGCCGGAGCGGGTTCTTCAGCCGGG
>JAUMVK010000054.1:0-25727 GCA_030530205.1 Thermoguttaceae bacterium
AGAACTGATGAACTACGAATGGCGAGTTTCCGGGAGGCCTTCTTCGATCTGGGTCGCTTCGGCGCCTCGAAGGCGCGGAGCCGCACTTAATAATTCATACTTCATAATTCATAATGGAAATCTACGATTTCATGATCTGCTTTTCCAGCGTTTCGATCGTTCCGCCCTTCGTCTCCGGCATAAGTTTCCACGCGAAGAAGAACTGAAGGAGCGTCATGCACGCGAAGAACATGAAGGCGTACTGGCCGGAAGTCTTGGAAAGACCCACCACCACCGGGAACGACCACGAAATGATCGTGCACATGAACCAGTGCGTGAAGCTTCCAAGGGCCTGGCCTTTGGCGCGGACCGCGTTCGGGAAGATCTCCGAGATGAAGACCCAGATCACCGCCCCCTGCGAAATGGCAAAGAACGCGATGAAGCCCAGAATTGCCGGGATCGCGACGTACGGATTCGCCTGATCGCCCAGACCGATCTGCCAGGCGGCGAGGCAGTGCATCGCGCAGGTCCCCAACGCGCCGAACATCAAAAGCGCACGGCGGCCGAACCAGTCGATGAAGAAGAACGCGGCGATCGTAAACGTCAGGTTCACGGTTCCAAGCCCGATGGTGCTCGCCAGAGCGGCATTCGTGCCCAGATCGAACATTTCGAAAATTCGCGGCGCGTAGTAGTTGATCGCATTAATACCCGAAACCTGGTTGAACATCGCAACGGCCCATGCGAGGAAGATCGGCCAGAAGTACTTGCGCTGGAAGAGCGGGACGTTCTCGCCATGGGAGGCGCTCGCCAGAGACTCGGCGATTTCGTTGACCGTCTGTTCCGCCTGGTCGTCGCCGATCGATTCGAGGACTTTTTTCGCGTCGTCACGCCGGCCGTAACGCATGAGCCAGCGCGGAGATTCCGGGATCGTGAACAGAAGGAGGAAGAAGATGAAGGCCGGGAAGGCTTCCACGCCGAACATCAGACGCCACTTGATCGCTTCCGCCGTCATTCCGGTCGCGAAGACGCCAGCCAAAGCCTCGCACCATCTCCAGATGATCGTCTGATTGTCGATCGCCAGCGCGACGTAGTAGTTCGAAATGTACGAAACCAAAATCCCCAACACGATATTGAACTGGTTCATCGCCACGAGACGGCCGCGGTATTTGCCCGGCGCGATCTCCACGATGTACAGAGGAACCACGACGGACGAACCGCCGATGGCCACGCCGCCGATGAACCGGAAAATGACCAGCGAGATCCAGTTCGGTGGGAACGCGGACCCGACGGCCGAAATAAAGTACAAAATTGCCATGACTACGAGGATATTCCGGCGGCCCCAGCGGTCAGACGGCCGGCCTACGCCGAACGCGCCGATGAGCGTTCCGATCAACGCGACGGAAACGGTGAAGCCGTGCCAGAAGTTCGCGGAATCTTCGCCTTCGAGTTTGGTATTTTCGACTTCGGCCAGTTTCGCCTGGCACTCGGCGATTTTGGCTTCGTCTTTGGATTTCTCCGCCTCAGCCAGCTCGGCTTTGGCCGTTCCGATCATTTCGGCTTTCTGGGCCATAACCGGGAAATATTCTTTCTGCATCCCTTTCTCGCAGCCGGAAATAACTCCTGAGTCGAAGCCGAACAGAAGTCCGCCCAGCGCGGAAACGATCACGATATAAATCAGCGTACTCCAGCGCACGCCAGAAGGTTGGTTAGTCATTACGTTCCTTTCGATTATGCATGAAATTTCAGGAGCAAAATTTTATGTTTAGGATCCGGGGCTGGATTTTACATTTTCTTGACCATATCGACCAGGATCTCCACACCTTTTTCGATCGTCTCATCACTGGCGGCGAAGGAAATGCGGAAGTTCGTGTCGGCCGAGCTGAACACGTTGCCCGGGATGACGAGCAGACTGCGTTCCAGGATCGCCTTGTTCACGAACTCACTGGCCGCGATCGGGGCTTTCGGGAAGGAGTAGAACGCGCCTTCCGACTTGCGAATATCGAAGTAGTCTTTCAGCCCGTCGTAAACCAGGTCACGCTTGTGGCGGTAGGAATTCAGGATCGGCTGCATATCCGTTCCAATCGCGCCGATGACACCGTACTGAAGGGCCGACGGGGCGCAGACGAACGTGTACTGCTGGAACTTGAGCATCTGCTGAATGATCTCGTGCGGGCCGTGAACGAATCCAAGACGCCAGCCCGGCACGCCGTAGCATTTGCTGTAGCCGTCCATCACGATGACGTTTTTGCTGAATTTCGCCGGCGAGCAGAATTCACCATCGTAGCAGAAGAATTTGTAGATCTCGTCGCTGACCAGCGCCACCTGCTTCCGGTCGGCCAGTTCCGCCAGATCGCGGCAGACCTCCTCGCTGGCGATCGCACCCGTCGGATTGCACGGCGAGTTGAGAATGATGAGCTTCGTTTTGTCCGTGATGGCCGCCTCGACTTTATTCACGTCGATGTGGAAGTCGGGGTAGGTCGAAATATAGACCGGCTTCGCACCGACCATACGGACCAGCGCGTCGTACATGACGAAGAACGGGTCGAAAATGATCACTTCGTCGCCTGGATTCACGAGCGTCATAATGGTGAGGAACAGAGCGCCGCTCGTACCGCTGGCGATGAACGCTTCACGGACTCCCTCCCCAAACTGCTCATCGACCTGCTTCTGGACCAGCTGACGCAGAACCGCGGCGCCCTGCGTGGGAGTATATCCGTTTTTCTTGGACGAGATTGCTTCGATGGCGGCCTGACGTGCGGTTTCGGGTGCGTCAAAGTCAGGCTGACCAATGGAGAGATTCACAGGATTTTCAAGTTTCGCGGCCAGGTCAAATACTTTACGGATCCCGGAAGCGTCGAACCAGCGCGTCCGGTCTGCGAGCCATTTATCGTACATGGGGGTTCCTCTGTTCAAATGGTAAAGGTTAAATTTCCAGAAAAAAGGTTTTTCTTTATTTTAACACATTCCCAAAACTTTGAAAGGCCCACCCCCGTAATTAATAACAGATTGTACGATTATTTCACCCCGACAGGAAATTTCGTGGCAGTTCGGGTGAAATGCTGTCAACCTGAAACTTATAAACACCGGTGGGCGGGCTTTCAAATCTCTATTTTGTCATATTTTAAACAAAATTTAGAAGATTCCAGTCAAGACCCTTGACGGAAATGTAAATTTCAGGTATAAAGAACTGTATAAGGATTATGTGGAGTCGATACTCCTGATTCTGATTGAAAAGATCACCAATAATTACGAATTCCCAATTAAACAGAGGTTCCCGATGAAACATACAACTCAGCCCAAATCAGAAATACGGCGAGCCTTTACACTCGTTGAGCTGCTGGTCGTCATCGCCATCATTGGAATGTTGGTCGGTCTGTTGCTCCCTGCGGTTCAGCAGGCCCGCGAAGCGGCTCGGAATATGCAGTGCTCGAATAATGAAAAGCAGCTTGGGTTGGCCTGTCTGAATCACGAAAGCACGAGCAAATTCTTCCCCACCGGCGGCTGGCATTACTCTTGGACGGGCGAGCCGGAACGAGGTTTCGGCGCCACTCAGCCCAGTGGCTGGCTCTTCAGTCTGCTTCCGTTTATGGAACAGAACGCACTGTACCAGCTTGGAATGAACGACACGAGCGGAAGTCGGGCCACGCAAATGACGACGCGCATCCAAACCCCTCTTTCCTTCATAAACTGCCCCTCACGCCGTGCGTTAAAGGTTTACCCGCACGGGTCCGGGACGTACCCGCGGACGAGCACCGGGACGTTTACCGTCGATAATTGCATCAAGTCGGACTACGCCTGTAATATTGGCACGGATGTCAGTCACCCGGACTGTCTGAACAATTCGGGCGAGTACGGTTACACTGGAAGTTTAAGCAGTGTGACGCCCGCCCAAATTCAATCCTACCGTACCAAAAGCACCGGGACCGGGTTGATCTTCGCCTACAGTCAGCTCACGGTGGGTGAAGTGCGCGACGGGCTATCGAACACGTACCTCATGGGCGAAAAATACGTCAATACCGCCTGCTACGAAACCGGAACCGATGGCGGTGATAATGAAACGGGTTACGCCGGCATCGGAAATGAAATGGGGCGCCTCGGTACCACAGTCATTTGCATAGACCGGGATGGTTACGCCAATACAAGTGCGTTTGGTTCCGCCCACGCAGGTTCCGCAAACCAGTGCTTTGGGGACGGTAGTATTCATCGCATTTCGTATTCGATCGACAAAATGGTCCACTACTGTCTCTCGAACCGCAAGGACGGCGGCAGGTACACCAACGGCGAGACGGTGACGCTGACTTACGAATAAACCAATCGAATAAACCGATCATCAAAAGGAAAATCTTAAGATTCTTTACGGGAGGGCTGGAATGAAAAGGAAATTTAAAGTTTTGGGGGCAAATTGGTTCTTTCCGGTCCCTCTCTTTTTTTTCATCTTCCTGGGATTTCTGTTCCTTCCGGCCTTTGCCGTGTCCCCGGTCTGCGCGGACGAGCCGGGCCTTGTTCTGCTCAACGCCGATTTTCAGGAGTGGGATGAGGTTCACAGCGTTCCCAAAGCGTGGCGCAATGACTCCGTGACGCTCAGCGAAGCACTCCCGGACGGCGGCGTAAAACTGACCATCGCGAGGGAACAGACCAACCACGCGGCAATGAGCCAAAACCTGAAGATCCCGGCCGAGCTCGCCGAGGCGGATTTTATCCTCTCTGGAACCCTCTGCGGGTCGGAAGAACGGGCCGCTTACCTTTCGATCAAATTCTTTAAAAACCGCAAGGAGCTCCGCCGTCTCGGTTCCGATTCCGTTGGCCAAACCCCAAGACGGGTTTCCGTGCGGTTTTCGCCCGAGGGCGCGGATTCCATCGAGATCCTTTGCCGCCTCCCCGCGAAACCGGACGTTTGGGCGACTTTTTCCGACCTGAAACTCGAAACGGTCCCCGCCGGTCAGCTCGGCGACTGGACGATGACTTGCGGAAGCGGGAAAATCAAGCCGTTGAATGAAGCACGCAATGAAATCTCGGTCCACCTGATCAGCGCGGAGGCCGAGCGTTTCGCCTCGGTCGGAAAAGACTTCCGTGTTTCCCAGCGGATCACGCTCCCCAAAATCTCACCGTCTGAAAACTTCGAGTTCTCCGCCAAAATCGAAAGCGATTTCGTCGATTTCGGCTGGCTGAACGTTGAAATTTTCCAGAATGGCGAGCTCGTTCAGACGCTCAAATCCCCGCGAAACGTTCACGGCTCGGACGTTTGCCGCATCGTTTTCGGAAAGGACACCCTCCCGCCGACCGCCAACGGCCCGATCCGCGCGGCCCTTGGTTTTTGCTTCGACGGCCGCCAGAAATTCTTCGGCGAGCACGTGAAACTTTCGGAAATCTACTTCGGCCCGGAACGCAAAAATCCTCCCAAGGCGAAAGCCCCCGCGCCGGAGCTGGAGCTGGTTCCCGGTTTCCAGGTCGCGAGCGTTTACCTGCACCACTGCGCGGAGAAACCCGAGTCCGTGGACCTGAAATTTCGTCGGATCTCGTCTGAGAAAAAAAAGACAAAAACCCAGAACGCTCTTGAACCCGTTTGGTACAAAGAAGAGCGAAATCTGCGTGGGAGCCTGGTAAATCTGAAAGAGGATTCCGAGTATGAAGTTCAACTCAAAGTTTCCGTCGATGGGGCCGAAAAAGTTTACAAGGGCCGGTTCCGCACGCAGTCGGGAAAGGTAAAAATCTGGAAAACGATTGAACTCACGCCGGAAAACTGCGCGAAATTCCCCTTCAAGCCCAAAGAAAACGGCTCGGTGGAAAAAGGTTTCATCTGCTACACGGCAAAGCCCGGTTTTGTGCTTGACGCTGGTGAAAGTGCAGACGCGGCGATCCAGTTGACCGAAAATCAGTACGTGCTCTTCGACGGTCTGACGATTCGCGGCGGACGGCGTGACGCGATCCAGCTCACCGACTGCCGGAACGTTCGCATTCTGAACTGCGACATTGCGGACTACGGCCGGATCGGCGTGCAGAGGCCCGATCTCGACGGGAAGTTTTTCATGCCCGGCGACGACCGCCACGGCATTAATAATGACTGCGGCGTGAGGATCGACGGCTGCGACTCCGTTCTGGTCGAGCGGTGCTTCGTGCACGATCCGCGCGGAACGGCCAACAGTTGGTTCTACTCGCACCCCGCCGGCCCAAACGCGGTTTTCGTCGGGAACTCGACCGGCGTCTGCCTGCGCTGGAACGATTTCATCGGCTCGGATCTTCACCGCTGGAACGACACGGTGGAAGGAATGGCGAACGGCCTGAACTCCGGAAGCGTCCGACGCGATGCCGAGATTTGCGGGAATTACCTCGCGTTCGGAAACGACGACGGGATGGAACTCGACGGCGGTCAGGTAAACTGCCGCTTCCTCATGAACCGCACGGAAGGCCATTTATGCGGCGTGAGCACCGCCCCGTGCAAGCGCGGCCCGTCCTACCTGTGGCGGAACGTCTTCTGCAATCCCGGCGATGTGTACGGCCTGGTCGGCGTCGGTTTCAAGAATAATTTCCAGAATATTGGCGCGGGAACGACGTTTTTCATTCAAAATTCGATCCTCGGATACAGTACGGCCTTCAGCAGTCCCGGCGGCACACCAGAAGAGTACGCCTCCTTCGCCGATTGGCCGGAAAAACCGTTCAAGGGTTTCGGGCGGAACAATCTGGCGCAGGGCGGTTCTGCCGTTTCGTCTCAGTTCTTCCAGAACCTCCGGAGTGATTTCGACTGGAACCTCTACAGTCCGCGGTGCGAAAAAGAACTCACGGACCTGCGCTCGAAAGGGCAGGAAGAACACTCGCAGCTCGCCGACGCCCGGTTCCTGAACGCGGCCGGAGGGGTTTACGCCCTCGCCGACGATTCCGCGGGCAAAGGGGCTGGAACGTTCGTCCCGAATTTCATGCCGAGGGAAAATCCCGACCTGGGGGCTTTGCCGGCCGACGACCCGATCGACGCAGTCCCGTACCGCCCTGCTCCGTTCAAAACCGACGTAATGCACGTGGACTTCACGTCAGAAGAAACCTTCAACGAAACCGAGAAAATCGTCCGGCTGACGGCTCAGAAAACGACCGACTTCCGGATCGTCCAGCCGGATGCGGCGCGGTTTTTCCGGGTGAGGCCCTCCTCGGGAACGATCCGTGAAGGCGAAACGGTCGAGTTGCGCGTGACCATCCGCCCGAAGCAAATCACACGCGCGCGGAAAAACTCCTCGGCCTTTTCGATCCGCACGCCCGACGGGCTTTCCCGGCCGGTTTCGGTGATGGCCGATTCGCGGGGAAACGCCGAGCTGGTGAAGCAGGACCAGGAAGGGGCGATTTTCGGAACCGTGACCGACGGCCCGGAAAAAGATGCCGTGACGCTGACGTTTGACGTTCCGCGCGACGGTTCGTACTGGCTTTTCGCGAGCGGTCAAAGAGGTGATTGCCAGTGGAGAGAGCTGGTCATTGATGGAGGGGAGCCTTTGGAAAGAATTAATATTGGCCCCTCAACCCCGGAAAACGTCTGGTGGTGCGTTGCAGCGCCGACATTTAGCGGCGTCCCCAACCGGCCGTTTGTCCTGAAGGCCGGAAAGCACCAGTTTATATTAAGAACCAAATCTTCCTGGCGGGCTTTAAAGATTTCCGCCGCCGCGCTGTGCGAATCGCCGGAAAATCTTTTCTGATTTCAAATCAAGCCTCCCCTGAAAGGGGAGGGGGACCGCCGAAGGCGGTGGAGGGGTTCCAAAAGTGGGACAGTTTTGCACCATGTTTGGAACCCCCCAGTCTCGCTGCGCGAGCCAGCCCCCCTTTCAGGGGGTCCTTTAAATTCTTATTTTTCCAGCATCTTGATGAAGACTCCGCCGACCACACTGCGGGCCGTGAATCCACGGCGTTTCGCGTCACTGGAGAAGTACCAGTCGGTCATCGGCACGCGGGGTTCCGTCTCGTTCACGAAACGGTAAACCGGCGCCATCAGCGCGTCGAACTGCTCGCGGGAGTTGGCCATCGTCGCGGTCCAGACCTCCCAGTCCAGCTTCGTGTAATCCGCCCGATTATCCAGCGGAAGGCCAAATTCTTTCGTCACCTGCGGGTAATATTTCAGCTCGGTCTCCACGATGGACCGCGGGAAAAGGTTCAAATCGAGCAGTTTATCCCACACCAGATTGTACTTCTGGCTCCAGGAATCCTCCTGATCGAACGCAAGGCGGTAGTGGTCACCGGTCCTGGCCATTTCTTCCCACTGCTTCGCGTAATCTTCCGCCACGGCCCGGTACTTCTTCGCTTCTTCGTCTCTCCCCTGCATTTTGCAAAGCTCGGAGTAGCAAGCCAGCGCAATGATCGCCTTGATCGAAAGGTTGCAGTTATGCGCCAAATGGCCCGCGAAGTCGTCCGTGCAGAGCTGATTTTCCGGGTCGAGGCCCTTGGAAAGGAGGTACTCCGCCCAACGCTGAATGATTTTCCCGTAGCGGTCGGCGTACTCCGTGTTCCCGTCGTTTTTCGACGCGACGTAGAGGAGGATCAGCATGTTCCCGGTTTCCTCGACCGGCATCTGGTTGGCCTCGGTCTTTTCACCGCCGCCGTAGTACTGGCCGTTCAGCAGCGGGTAGCGTCCCGGGTCGTGCGGAGCGTATGGCCACGGCCAGCGGCCTGACTTCGCGTAGTCCATCGCCGGGGTGAGCGTCGCTTTCAGGAGCGTATTATTCAGGTACATGAAAAGCGGCGCGGCCGGGTACACCACGTCCACCGTGGCCCCCATCCCGCCGGAAAAGTTTTCTTTCGAGACGTAAAGCGGCTCCCCGTTCGGCAGGACCGCGAGTTTATGTGCGCCGACCGCCTGACGGTACGCGATCGCACAGAGGTCCGCGTAGTTTTTCCCGCCTTTGGCTTCGCATGCGCTCATCAGCTTCGCGTCGAACTCCTCGCAGCGCTTGCACGCCGCCTCGTAGTCGTCCGCGGCCCAGTCCAGCATTTCTTTCGCTTCCATCCCGTCTTTGCGCCAGTACGGACGGAGTTTCTGGTTCAGGAACTCGAGGCAGTACTCGTCGTCGTAGCCGATCAGAACGGTCCGGCTCTGCGCGTCGGCGGCGACTTCCGGAAGGTCAAAGACGCACGAAACGACCGGCCAGCGATCGGAGCATTTACGCGGAAAATCGGAATCGTCCGCAGAAACCACGGTCCCTTCGTTCACGAACGTCTGGCGTGCGGCCTGATCCTCCGCGATGCGCAGAACTCCCCCGGAGTTTTTAGAAACGGCGAGGAACGCGTACCCCCACTCGATGCGGAGATCATCACCCGGGCGGCTCAAAACCTTCTGGTCGGCCGAGCCGAAACGCAGAATATTCAGTTTTTCCGTTTCCAGCCGTTTCGCGCAGACGGCCTGGGACGGGTCATCGACGCAGATCTCCGCCGAATTGTCGTAGTAAAGTTTCACCGCGTGTTTTTTCCCGTCGATCGCACGAACGGTCCAGGTCAGGTACGTGACCGGCCGGGCAAACGCCATCAAGTCGCCGTCCATGACGCTCGGAGTCGTGAACGTCAGCGTCAGTTCCACGCCCGCGTCCGTGAAAGTATAAATGGTCCGGGTGGGAAGGATCTGAAGCCGCGTCTGCTTCATGGCGGGAACGTCCAGCTTGGAGTCTTTCGACATGACGGCGAAATTCTGACCGTCGATCTTGATGAGGCTCAGCAGGCACTGCACCCTGCCGGTCCAGTGGGTCGTGAAGCGGTCAGCAAGACCGTCACCCTGGGACCAGATGCTGAAGTACGGATCATGAACGACGAGCGGAACGGCTGGGGCGCGCAGGCCCTCGGCAAAGCAAATCGTCGTGGTCAAAAGAGCCAGCGCACAAAAGAATGAACGGATCATGGAAATCTCCTGATTAAAGTGTGAGGAAGGAAATGACGAAACATCAAAAACCTCATTTTACCGGATTTCAGTTTTTTCGCAAGTGGGGGATTTACGAAAACGCAAAAGCTGGTATAATCAAAATCAGAATGAAAGCACGATTTTGTTTTGAGTTAGGAGTGAGGAGTGAGGAGTTGCGCTGACGCATAAGGTTCGTTCCCAAAAGACTTCAACCCATAAAAAGTCAAAGGCTTTTTAACTCCTCACTCCTCACTCCTAACTCCTCACTTTTTCCAGTTCACACGCAGTTTTATGCCCAAAAAAACATCACTTCCGACCACCGTTCACCTTTTCACCGATGGGGCGTGCAGCGGGAATCCCGGCCCGGGCGGGTGGGGGTGCATCCTGCGCCATTTGCCTACCGGGAAAGAAAAAGAGCTTTCCGGCTCCGAGCCGCAAACGACGAACAATCGAATGGAACTGATGGCCGTCATTCAGGGCCTGCGCCAGCTGAACCGGCCGTGCGGCGTGCTCGTCGTTTCGGACAGTCAGTACGTCCTGAACGGCCTGGAGAAATGGATGAAGGGCTGGAAAAGCAAAGGCTGGAGGCTCAGCGACGGCAAACCGGTCAAGAATCAGGACCTCTGGATGGAGCTGGACGAGCTGAAAAGCCGGCACTCGCTCACGTTCCAGTATGTTCACGGCCACGCGGGCCACGAGGAAAACGAACGCTGCGACCAAATGGCGGTCGAGGCATACAAGAAACTCAAGAAATAAAAAACGGGGCGGTCTGTTCAACTCGCCCCGAACTCATTTCTATTTCAGGCTCTTCAGTTTCTCGGCGGCCTGTTCCGGCGTAATGTCGCGCTGCGGCTCGCCCAGCATCTCGTAGCCGACCATGAACTTTTTCACGGTCGCGGAGCGCAAAAGCGGCGGATAGAAATGCGCGTGGAGCGTCCAGTGAGCCACGTCCTGATTTTCGTCCAGTGTGCCCGGCGCACCGTGCCAGCCCATCGAGTACGGGAACGACGTGTTGAACAAACGGTCGTAGATCCCGAGGAATTCTTTCAGGATCAGCGCCAGCGAGTCGCGCTGGGAGTCGTTCAGGTCCACGATCCGGTGGGCCTCAAACTTCGGAAGGAGAAGCGTTTCGTACGGCCAGACCGCCCAGAAGGGGACGAGGACCGCCCAGTCCTCATTTTCCGCGACGACCCGTTCCTGAAGCTCAAGCTCTTTTTCGAGGTAAACCGCCAGCATGTTCTTGCCGTACTGGTCCAAGAACGCTTTCTGGTTCTTTTCCTCAGCGGCCGGCTCGTTCGGGAGCGAGGTTGAAGCCCAAATTTGCCCATGCGGGTGAGGATTCGAGCAGCCCATGATCTGCCCCTTGTTTTCAAAGATCTGGACCCAGCGGTACTTGCGCAGAAGTTCGTCGGCCTGCTCCGTCCAGACGTCGATGACGTGCCGGATCTCCGGGACTTCCATCTGCGGGAGCGTCAGGTCGTGGCGCGGCGAGAAGCATATCACTCGGCACTCGCCCCGGACGCTTTCACTGCGGAAGAGCGGGGTTTCGGACGGGCTTTTGATCGTTTCGTCCGTTTCTTTCAGCAGGGCGGAGAAATCGTTCTGAAAGACGAAAGTCGAGTCGTACTTCGGATTCTGGGCGCCGGCAGCACGAGAGTTTCCCGGGCACAGGTAGCACTTCGGATCGTACTCGGGGCGATTATTCGGAGCGGCGTCTTCCACCTTACCCAGCCACGGGCGCTTCCCGCGGTGCGGCGAAACGAGGACCCAGTCCCCACGAAGGGGGTTAAAACGACGATGCGGTTCGTTGCGATGTTCCTCTGGTAAAATGTTCATCTTAATAACCTTGAAATATGAATCAGGAAATGGAAGTCCATAAATGTCAATTAAGCAGCCAAAGGCTGGAGAGACTGTAAGCCGGATTCTGTACGAGGGCTGAAGCCTCACGAGTGTCAGTTTAAGAAATGCGGGGACGACGCTTCCAGCGTCGTCTTTTAGCCCCCCTCACCGAGGGGGGTGGCACATCGTGCCGGGGGGAGTTGAACGGAGCGTTTACAAAACTCCCCCAGGTTCACTCCGCGAACCAGCCTCCTCTGTGAGGGGGCCTTTAAACGACGCTGGAAGCGTCGTCCCCGCAAATTGACACACATGAGGCCGAAGCCCAGGCGACAGTCATTTATCTGGAGCGCCCATTGCTGAACGCCTCAAGCTGCCTACCCGAAGGTCGCCGTGCCGGACCGACACGGGAAAACGAACACAAAGGCCCGCTTTACTTCCCTCTGTTTGGCATTGCACCCAGTGGGGTTTGCCTTGCCGCCGCAGTCACCTGCGCCGCGGTGAGCTCTTACCTCGCCATTTCACCCTTACCTGCCAGACTCAAAAATAAAAAAAGCCCGACGGCGGTTTCTTTTCTGTTGCACTTTCCCTGACCTCGCGGCCGGTGGATGTTATCCATCACTGCGTCCTGTGGTGTCCGGACTTTCCTCATCGGCGCGCCCATAAACAAAAAAATACTGCGGGCTGCGTCTCCGCGACTGTCCGTCTCTCATTTTATATTTTAAACAAAAATCAGAAAAAGTCAAGGGGGGCGAGGGGGCCGTTCTCCCAGCCTCTCCCACCCCTTGAAGAAAAATAAGATCGTGGTATAATTAAGTTTTAACCCATGACTCAGGTTTCAACCTTTAGGAGGCGCATCTTGAAAACCGTTCAACTTAAACCATTCCCGCCGAAGGAAATTCTGGACGAAATGACCGCCCACGCGAAAAGTCTCGTAAACCGACAGTTTCGTCAAATGGGCTACCCGTTCGATCAGGAAGTGAATCTTTCCGGGTTTTACGAGTGGCTGAAAGAAACCGGTCTGTGCGACGTGACGCTGATCAACGTCGGCGACCCGTACAAAACGTCGTGGGATATGCTCGAGGCTGACGAATTTGAACGCCGTTCTATCGATTTCCTCGCGAAGAGTTTCGGCTTTGCCGCCGATGATCACTGGGGTGTACTCACGAACGGCGGGACCGACGGGAATATGCACGGCGTTTACTTCGGGCGCAAATTTCTCGAAGACGCGGCCCGGGAACTGGGGCTTCCGCCGGAAAAGGCCAAACCGATCCTTTACGTTTCGTCCGAGGCGCATTACTCCGTGCGGAAACTCGGCGACATTTTGCAGATCGAGACCCGTTTGATCGACGCGCACCCGATGGGGCAGATGGACGTCGAGGACCTCCGGAAAAAACTCGACCCGGAACGCCCGGCACTCATCGCGATCGCCATCGGCGGGACGTTCAAAGGCGCGATCGACGATCAGGACGCCATCGCACAGGTGATCGCCGACTTGAAACCGCCGGTCGTTTACCGTCACCTGGACTGCGCTCTTTTCGGTGGCTATTTGCCGTGGGTGGAGGATGAATCCGTCCGGAATATTCTGAACCAGCAGGCCCGCTGCTTCGACTCGCTTGCGGTTTCCGGGCATAAATTCCTCGCGATGAATGAGCCGGTCGGGATCTTCATCTGCCGCCGGGACGTTCCGAATCATCTGCACACGTACAGCGTCCCGTACCTCAACGGCGTGATCCCGACGATCAACTGCTCGCGGAGCGGTTTTGACGCGCTGAAACTTTACTGGCGCATCGTGACGACCGGCGAGGAGGGTTTCCGCGCGGAAACGGCGCACGTTCTGAAAATGACGCAGATCCTGAAGGACCGGTTGACGGCGATCGGTGTGAAAACCTACGTGAATCCCTGGTCCACGACCGTCTGCATGGAACGGCCCGCCGAAGAGGTGGTCCACAAATATGCCATGGCGTGCGGTGAAGATGTTCATTTCGGGAAACTCGCGCACGTGGTCGTGATGCAGTTCTTTACCGAAGAATTGATCGAGGAGTTCGTCCAGGACGTGGCAAAATACAGGCGTGCGTAGTTCTCGCAGACTCGATCAGGGACAAAAAAAGGAAAAACGGGAATCAAGGCGATTAAACCCTGATTCCCGCTTCCCATTCACCACATTCCTCCCACAAGGATTTCTGAAATCTAAAGAAGCTGAACTTCTTTCAGATTAATTCTTTTTTGGAGCGGCAGCCGGAGCGGTCGGAACCTTTTTCGCAGCATCGGCCACGACTTTTTCCAGTTCACTGCTCAACACATTACGGGCGATAACGTTTCCATCGGCGCCAATCACCATAATGGTCGGGACGTTGAAGATTCCCAGAGCGTTAGCCGGACGGCTTTCCATCCCGCCCTTTTCGAAGAGCTGATACCATGTGACGTGGTTATCCTCAACGAATTTCTGCGCTGCGGCCGGATCATCGTCCAGGTTGACACCCAGAAGGAGGAGTTCCTTCGGATATTTCGCCTGAAGCGCTTTCAACTGGTCAAATTCCCGAACGGCATCACTCATCCAGGAAGCCCAGAAATGCAGGACGACCACCTTACCGCGAAGTTTAGCGATATCGACCTGTTTGTCTTCCTGACCCAATACACGCACTGCATAAGCAAGCGGTTTCCCCTCGGCAGTGAGGCGGGCCAGCGCACCATTCGCCTTTGCCGCGCTAGTCGAGTCAGAGAATTTCGTGGCAATTTGCTTATAAAGGGCCAATGCCTTGTCTTCTGCTCCGTCATTTTCATTTTCCAGCGCGAGCTGAAGCATGGCTTCCGCAGTATCCGGCGCATCAGGATACTCTTCAATGAAGGCCTGCAGGTCTTCCAGCCACTTGGTACGGACCTGGAGCCAAGCGGTCGCCGTGCCGGAGTTTTTCATCATGGAAATCGTGTACTCGGAAGACATCAGGCGGAACTGGACATAAGCGGCCAACGCTTTATCTTCCTCGTTTTCCTTGAGACTGTCGAGGAGTTTCTGCAAACGTTCAATTCCATCAGGGTAAACACCCTGCTGAATTGCGCCGGTAACGCCATCAGCCAACGTGTGGATCCACTGGGAACGTTCTTCCGGTCCGGCGTTTTTAGCCATATTCTCGAGCAGATCCGCACGTTTCGCATGCAGCTCAGCCATTTCCGCAACGTTCTGGGCCTGATTGATTTGTTCGTCCAGTTTGTTCAGTTCCTCCGAAGACTGCGCACCACCTTCACCTGCGGCAGCGTTTGTGTTGTTCGTGAACGTAATAAAAACGTTATTGGCAGCAATCTCGTTAATATTATCCGCAGTGGCGATCGTCGGCGCGTCAATGCATTTCCAGACGTTTCCAATTTTCACAAGCGTTCCGACGGCGATCTCAACATCATTTTCTCCATCGTGAACGACCGCCGAGGCGTTTTCATAGAATTCCACGTCTTTTTCAGAGCCATCCGTCCCCTGCGGCCAAGCGCTCGGGCGGGTTCCGTTGAACTGCATCCACTTCGCAGCCGGGGTCACTTTTTGGGCTCCAACCACCGCAGCGAAACCTTCACGGGCTTTGAGCAGCTTTTCTTTTACGAGTTCGTATTTTTCCTGACCCAAACCGAGATTTTTCAGTTCGTCCGCAGTGAGCAGAACCGTTTCAAAACGTTTCGTATCACCGTTGGCCAAGGCCAAAGCGATTTCGGCAGAAAGTTCCTGGGCAGAGAGGATTTTCCATTCGTCAATTTTACCGTCCGCATCGGTATCCACACCGAGACGGGTACCGGCCATATTGAACCAGTGGAACTGATCTTTCTTTTTATCTCCATCCGTATCGGATTCACGGTAAACTTCAAGGCCATTGAGGAAGTAACGCCACTGATCCGGCACTTTGTCATCCGTCGTGTCGATGATTTCACGCAAGGTCATACCGTTTCCGTCAATGACACGAATACCACCGTCGATTTTACGGGACTTGCAGCTTTTCGCGTCTTCAGCACTCGGAATGGTGTACTCGACATTCTCCTGAACCGGTTTGTATTGGAGCGCGATCTCGGTCTGTGATTTGGCAGAAGCCTGGCCAAAAACCAGTCCCTGTACGCAAACCAGACACGCAACGGTTCCAAGGGCCATTTTTACCGTACGACTTAACATTAAAAACCTCCTGAATTAAAAAATGAAGCAAAAGTCGGACCATTTTTTAGTCTTCTGAAAAGAGTTTAGTCAAGAATCCATTTTCTTGCAAGATGGATTTCCCTGATTTTTTGTTTTTTTTGCGGTTTTCATAAAATTTTATTTTTGAGATTGTAAAGATGGGAATTCTGGAAGAAAACTTGAATAAAAGAGAAGAAAAGAGAGAATTACGCAATATGAGGGAGCAGGCGCGAATGTTAAAGTTACAAAAGGTTTTATGCCGAAAACCGGTTTGAGGGCGAACATAAAATGGCCCTCCTGTTGAAAATCACTAGTCCATCCGACCGGTCAGGAACCGGTTTCCAATCATGTGCTCTGTTCCCCATTCCAGAATTCCCCTCACTTGCCCGGAGGTGGCGGTCTTTTTCGACCTGGCCGTCGAGTCTGCACGCGGAATTTTACGAGGGTTCACGCAGTACATTCGGTTGAATTCGCCATGGAACGTGAATTTCGTCTCCAAGACGGTGAACGACATTGACCCGTCGTCGCTCGAAAACTGGAACGGCGACGGCATTCTGGCGCACATTCCGAACGCCGAGACGCTCGAGGAGATCCTTTCGAAGCGCTGCCCGACCGTCCTCCTGGCGCGGGACATTTCGCAGGACCTCACCGGGATCCACCGCCCCGACTCACCGCTTGGGCCCGTTTTCATCCGGTGCAACAACGCGCGGATCGGTCAAATGGCGGCCGAGTATTTTCTTCAGAAAGACTTCAAGAATTTCGCGTACGTTTCCTACTCGCGGAAGGTCTGCTGGTGCGAGGAACGCCGGGCTTCTTTCGTCGAAGCGCTCGCCCGGCACGGTTTCCGAACCGAATGCTTTTCCCCACCGGTTTCGCAGGCCGACTGGTTCACGCAGCGGGACGAACTTCTGCGCTGGATCGAAAATCTGCCCAAACCCGTAGCGGTGCTGGCGGCGAATGATTTCCGTGGTCGGCAGGTGCTCGAGGTCTGCCAGCGGGCCGGGATCTCGGTCCCTTACGACGTCGCGGTTTTGGGGGTCGATAATGATTTGCCGGTCTGCGAGATGAGCTACCCGTCCCTTTCCAGCGTCGAGATCGACTGGGAACGTGCGGGAATGCTCTGCGCCGAGGCCCTCGATGCGATGATGCGAGGCAAAACGCCGACTTCCCCAACGCTCTACGAGCCAATTCGGGTCGTTTCCCGGAACTCGACCGAATTTTTCCAGGTTTCCGACCGTCTGGTGGTTCAGATCCTGGAAATGATCCGTATCTCCCGCGGCCAGAACCTTCGTGTGGCGGACATCGTGGAGATGCTCCCGGTCTCGGAACGCTCGGCCCAGGAACGTTTCAAGAAGGCGATGGGGCACTCCATCATGGAAGAGATCAAGCGGGTGCGGATGAAAAATATTTGCCAGATCATTCGCGAAACGACGCTTCCGTTCCACGAGATCGCCCTCTCTTTCGGGTTTGAAAACGCGAATCACCTCGGCCAGCTTTTCAAAAAAGAGTTTGGCGTGACGATGGGCGAGTACCGGAAACGGGCGTCGTGAGCCAAAAGATTTTCGCGTTTTTTCCAATAATCTTTTCCGGTTTGCTTGACTTTTCAGTTCTGATGGGTATAATAAAGGAAATCCATTTAGAACTCTTTAAAAAGGAATGATTTATGTCAGCCTCCGAACCGCAGCGCGCTGTTATTTGCATCGTGATCTTCATTTTTATTATTTTGATCGGTGTTGGGATTTCCAAAACGATTCAGATCGTACAGCCTGGAACCGTCGGTGTGCCGGTGGTTTTCGGAAAGGTCACGGGCGAACCGATTGAGGAAGGCCTTCACTTCGTCAATCCCTTCACGACCGTACTGGAAATCGTGGACGTAAAAACCCAGTTGCAAAGCGTGGACGCGAACGCCGCCACGAAAGACCTCCAGGACGTGAAATCGACCGTGGCGGTAAACTATTCCGTGGAACGCGCACAGGCGGGAAAACTCTTCCAGACCGTCGGGCGGGATTACTACCAGAAAGTCGTACAGCCGATCGTCATGGAAGCCTTCAAAGCGGAATCCGCCCGTTACACCGCCGAGGAGCTGATCACCCAGCGCACGGAGCTTTCCGCCTCACTTCTATCTTCGCTCACCGCCGCCTTGGGCAAACGCGGGATCACGGTCGAGGCGATTTCGCTCACCCAGTTTGAATTCTCGCAGGAGTTCAACGCCGCCATCGAAAAGAAAATCATCGCCGAGCAGGAAGCGCTTCAGGCCAAAAACGAGCTGGAAAAAACCAAAGTAGAAGCCCAAAAAGCAGAAGAACAGGCTCGAGGTCAGGCGTTGGCCCGCAAAGCCGAGGCCGAAGGTGAAGCGGAGGCGATCCGGATGAAAGCCGAGGCGCAGGCCGAAGCCAATACGAAACTCGCCGAATCTCTGCAGGAGAATAAAAACGTCCTGATCTACGAAGCGATCCAGAAGTGGGACGGGAAACTGCCGACGCACCTTTTCGGGACTCCGACCCAGGTCATTGACGTCAACAAGTAAATCTCCGCCCCCTCAAAAAACCCCCGAAAAAGGGCAAACCGTACACCATTTTATTTTTTAGTTCCCAATTTTAACGAAAAGGACCTTCCCATGAGTAAAATCCTCACCCGCCGTCAATTCCTCCGCAATACGAGCCTTCTGGCCGCTTCGGCCGTTTGCGTGCCCGCGTTTTGCCAGGACACCGCTCCCTCCAACAAACTGAACGTCGTTGTCATCGGGCCGTGCAACCGCGGCGCGGCCAACCTTTCGGGCGTGATCAATGAAAACGTCATCGCGATCTGCGACGTGAACTCGCAGTACCTCGACCAGGCCGGCAAACGGGTCCCGAACGCGAAACATTACGCTGACTTCCGCAAAATGCTGGAAGAACTGGACCGTGAGATCGACGCCGTCGTGGTCTCCACCCCAGACCACACCCACGCGGTTTGCGCCGCGATGGCGATGAAGATGGGCAAGCACTGCTACTGCGAGAAACCGCTCGCTCACGACGTTTTCGAGACGCGCCGCCTGCAGGAGATCGCGGCTGAAAAGAAAGTCGTGACGCAGATGGGGACGCAGATCCATGCCGGCGACAATTACCGCCGCGTCGTGGAGCTGATCCAGTCCGGCGCGATCGGCAAAGTGGCTGAAGTGCATACGTGGCTGAACTACAGCCGCCCGATCAAAGTCGGCCGCCCGACCGACACGCCGCCGGTCCCTGAGTACCTGAACTGGGATCTTTGGCTCGGCCCGGTCGCAGAACGTCCGTACAGTCCGGCGTATGTCCCCGGCGAATGGCGGCGTTACTGGGCGTTCGGAAACGGTCTGCTCGGCGATTTCGGCTGCCACTACATGGACCTTCCGTTCTGGGCGCTGGGACTTCAGGACTGCCTGACGGCCGAGTCGTTCGGGGGAAACCGCGACCCTGAGGGAGTCGTGGGTGACGTGAAAGTCGAGTACACGTTCCCGGCCCGCGGTGACCTCCCGCCGGTCAAACTGACCTGGTACACGGGCATGAAACCGTCGATCCTTGAGGAAAAGGGGATCACGGACGCGCCCGAAACCGGGAACCTGTTCGTGGGAACGGACGGTCTCCTTCTGGCGAATTACGGCATGCACAAACTTTACCCGGAAGAAAAGTTCGCGGACTTCAAACGTCCCGATCCGTGGATCCCGACCTCCATCGGCCATCACGAAGAATGGATCCAGGCCTGCAAGAATAATCAGCCGGAAGCGACGACCTGCCGGTTCAGCTACAGCGGACGCCTGACCGAAACGGTGCTTCTGGGCCTCGTCGCGTTCAAAGCCGAGTCCAAAATCGAATGGGATCCGGTGGCCGCAAAAGTGACCAACTGCGAGAAAGCGAACGACTTCCTCTACACGCCGTACCGTGAAGGCTGGACGCTGTAAAACGACGAAAGCGATGCGGTTTTCTAAACCGTTAAGATCGAATCGCTTCTTTTAAAACAAAATAGCCGGACGTGAACCACTCAAGGAACACGCCCGGTTCTTCGTTTTCCAGGAATCTGAATTCATTGGAGTCGCGTATTATAGACTCGCGCGGGACTCGGCGTTTCGTAAAACTTGGGGCGCGAGCCGGGAATTTCCGGTCCAATATTCGGGTCAGGGTACGGGTCAAAACGCTCGCAGCGTTTCACCTGAACCTCACCCGGAGCGGGTTCCAGTCTTGGCCGGCCAAATTCACGATTCTGCGTGCAACCGGCAGCCAGCGCAAAGGTCAAAAGGACCAAAAGGCATAAAACTTTTTTCATGATTTCGTCCTTCGCAGCTTCGGGGTCTTCGGTTTCGGTTTTCCTGTTTTCTGGGGCAGAAACGCGTCCAGAACGACGGCGTCTTTACTTTTCAGCGTCACACGTCCCAGTTCCGACGGGAGGATCACCGAATCCCCTTTCTGGAGGGCCTCTTCCAATCCCGGAACAGTGAGCTGGCCGGAAATGACCGTCAGGACCCGGCACGATTTCGAGCAATCAAGCCGATGGCTCGGTTTTTCGGCCGTGAAAGTGAGGCGTTCCAGGCAAAACGGTTCCGCGTCAATTAAAAGTTCACGCCCTTGCCGCACCAGCCGCGGAACGATCGGCTCAGAGTTCCAGTTTTCCGGGCGCAACGTTTCGAGCGCTTCTTTCACGTGCAGTTCACGGCGGCGGCCATACTCGTCCGTCCGGTTCCAGTCGTACAGCCTAAACGTCAGGTTGCTGCATTGCTGGACCTCGTAGAGAAAAATTCCCGCACCGAGCGAATGGACTGTTCCCGGCGGCAGGAAGTAGCACTCGCCAGGATTCGGCTCGCAGTGAAAAAGAAGGTCCTCAAGCGAGTTGGACTCCAGCGCGTTCGCAACTTTTTCCGGCGTGATCGGCTCCTTGAAACCTAGCGACATTTGACTCCCGGGAATCACGTCCAGAATGACCCACGCCTCGGCCTTGCCAGCATCGGTCAAGTCGTTTTTCGCGACGTACTCCTCATTTGGATGGACCTGAACAGAGAGCTGCTTGTTCGCGTCGAGAAACTTCACCATCAGTGGGAAGCGCGTGAAATTCTCCCCGGAGTGAGGGCCGAGCAAGGCGGAACGCTCCGACTCAAAAACGTCCTGAAGGAGCTGTCCCTTCAGGGGTCCGTTGGAAATGACACTTTGACCGGCAGGATGGTTGGAAACGTCCCAGGATTCAGCGAAATGGTTCCCGTCAGGGAGTTCACGGTTCAAAAAATCAGCTATTTTACGGCCGCCCCAGATCGAGGTTTTGTAAATTGGTGTAATGCGAAGGGGGTATAACTTACTCATTAACCTGTTTTTTTGGCTGTACTAACAAATACGTAAAAACTTTTCCAGTGGACGTAGTGTAGCAGCTTTTCCCGATTGGCGCTAGAGAGATTTCAGGAAAAAAAAGAAAAACCAGACGAAAATCACAAAGAATTAAGGATTTTGAAGAGGAACCCCGAGAAGTTCCTCTTCAAAGATTTTAACGATTGGGTTTTCACGTTCCGCTCTTGAACGGGCCATAGACGTTCATGACCGTCATGCTTTCGTCCTGGACGGTCAGGTAGTAAAGTTTGTACTGCCGGCCTTCATCAAAGACTTTCACGACGACGTGCCCACCTGTCCATGCTTCCGGCGCGAGGTTTTTCAGCCACGGCTCCGACGGATAGATCTCCCGGTTTTTTGGATGGATCATCGTCGGGCAGACCAGAACGTCGTCCGCCGCCTCAGTCATGTACGTCATGGTGTTCCCTTGAAGGTGGTAAAGATCCCAGACGTTTGAGACGTAAATGTGCGCCTTCACCGCGTTGCAGAACCCCGGCTTCATCGAGTCTTTGTACGAGTGGTGGTTCGTCTTGCAAACGTCAAGTTTTCCAATGACCGGCCCGGCGAACTCGTCGAGGTTGATCCGCTCATCGTCTTTCGTCCAGACCGCGCCAGAAAAATCGCCGCCCGTAAAATAACGGAACGGGCCGTACTCGATCGTGTAGCCGAGCGACAAAGAATTCTCGTTCATCCAGCCCTTGAAATTCTTCTCGTTTTCCGGGAAGAAGTCGCGGCACTCGCCCTCTTTACCGGTCCAGATGATCCCGTTGCGACAAATGTTGCGCGTGTGGAAAGTCGGGAACTTCGCGGCGTTCTTCACCAGCGCGATCTGATCTTTCTGACCGACGTTGAACTCTTCCATCCGGAATTTGCCCGCCTTGTGCATGTACTGCGAGAAACGGACGAAATTCGTGTAGCCGTCGCTTTCTATATGCTTCGGGTGGTCGTACGTCGGAAAGCCTCGGTCGAAACACTTGGTGAACTTGAAGTGCTCGCCAATATTCGCCAGACCGGAAAGGACGTAATCCTCGCCGCGCCCGGTCGTGGTCCCGGCCCCCATTTTCTCACTTCCTGCATGATCCTCGTGGTAGTGGGAGAGCATCATGTAATCGATGGAGTTTCCGTCGGGATTGACGCGCGTGAGGTAGCGCATGATCCACTCAGTCGGAAGCCGGGAACCATCCGGCATCGGCGGGAGGTTTTTATCGTACTTCGTGCCGTCACGGTCGGCCGAGTCGAGCAAAAGCGTCGTTCCATCCGGGTAAATGTGGAACATATTCTCGCCGACGCCGGTCAGGATAAAATGCAGATCCATCTCGCCTTCCTTCCAGCCGCAGTACGGTTTCCCGATTTCGGGATTTTCAGCGGCCGGATTCGGGGCCTCGGACGTGGACTCTGCACGAAGATTGGGTGTGAGCATTCCTGCCCCGGCAAGAGCGGAACAGGTGGTAATAAAATCACGGCGGGTCGTTTTCATGGTCAGAACCTTTCAAAACAAAATAAACCCGTTTCCCCTGCGAGAAACGGGCTGATGGAAACTGTAATTTATTCTTCTTCATTCTCTGAGTCGTCCGGCTTCGCGTCGTCCGATTCCGCTGCATCCGCATCATCCGACTTTTCATCGTCAATCGGCTCGGCCTTCGCGTCGTCACCCGTTTCCGCAGTACCGGCGCCCGGCGCTGCTTCCCCGCCCGGAACGAAGATGAAGCGGAAACCGTCGAAACGAGTGCCTTTGGCTTCCTCCAAACGTTTGTTGCGGGTCGCACTGCGCAGGTAGAACTGCATATTCGCATAACTGCCGCCGCGCAGGACACGCTCGTTCTGTTCCACGGAATCAGGACCGGTCGGATCAGAAGCCGGCGATGATTTGTAGTACTCCGCGTCATACCAGTCACGGCACCACTCGTCCACGTTCCCCATCATATCGTAGAGGTTCCACGGGTTCTTGCCGTGCTTTCCGACTTCGTCGGTGCTTTCGGGTGCGTTTTCTCCAATTTTATAGAGGGCCTGCTGCTGAGTCGGCGCCTTGTCCGTATAGAACGGGTAAGTCGTTCCGGCACGGCACGCGTATTCCCACTGCGCTTCCGTCGGTAGGGCAAACGTCACACTGCAGATTTGGGAAAGTTTACTCAGAAAATCATTTGCGTCCGTATAGGAAACCCGGTCCACCGGGAATTTATCCGTTTCCTCGCGGCCAGCCACGGAGCCTTTTCCTTTACCGAAGCCTTTGACCCCGAAATAGCTCGGATTTGTCCCCGTGATCGACGAGTACATTTCCTGCGTGACTTCGGTCTGAAGCATCCAGAAGCCCTTGGAAATTTTCACCTCGTGCTGGGTCTCATCCACGTCAAACCCGAGTTCATCCTCGGGAGCGCCCATTTGGAAAGACCCCGCCGGACACCAGCAGAACGCATATTCGATCCCTTTGACCGTAATTTTTTTGACTTCGCCCGCTTCCTTGCCCGCTTCCTCCAAAGCGCTTGCGTCGGCAGTCACGTCATCGTCATCATCGTCGTTACCCGCATCATTGTCTGTTATCGGGCTTTCTTTTACTTCGGCCTTTTCCTCAACCTCAGCGTCTTCGGACTTCTTGACTTTTTTCTTCTTTGGGGTATCGCTTTCGGTTTTCTCTTCCCCGGCACCATCGCTGGCGGAGGCCTTGGCTTCCCCGGAATCCGAGGCTTTGGCTTTCGCCGATTTTTTCTTTTTCTTCTTGGTCGTTTTCTTCACGCCGGCATCAGCCGCAGCCGCGGCCGCGCCGTCATCTTCAGCCGCCGTGACCTGCGAGGCGCACAGCGAAAAACCGAAAAGCAGTCCGAGTGTCAGGAGACTCACGGAAAGAGTCCAAAAGATTTTATTCATGGCTTCCTCAATCGAATCGAAATATTACTCCTTGAAGGTTCATTTCGGGTAAAAAATTCCTTAACCTGTATAGTATGCGCTATTTTGCCCCGAATTGCAAGGGGGTAGGGCCGGTTTTTGGGAAAAAGTTTAAAATTTTTTGGAGTTTTTTCCTCGGCGGCGAAGTGTTACGGAAAAGAGGAAAATCAGACCGTCTTCCTCCAAAGCGTGAAAACCGCACCCGCGCAGGAGATGATCATCGTCACGCCAGCCAGGAAAAGCGCAAGCGTAAACCCGCGCCAGTCGATCACGACGCCCCAGACGTACGACCCCAACGCCCAGCCAAGGTCGCAGCCGAGGAAAAACGTCGCGGTGGATGCGTGCCACCGGGCCGGTTCCGTCAGGCGGTACGCCAGCGTGTTCAGGAGCGGAAAGCCGATCCCGACCGAGATCCCGTACAGCGTGCCGGTGAAATAAAGCCAAAGCGTTGAATCCGCGAAAATCGTGAGCCAGAACGAAAGCAGCCCGATCCCGAGCGTCGGGAGCAAAACCGCCAGCGCCGGAAAACGGTCCCCGAGTTTCCCCGCCAAAAGACGCACTACGAACATCGCGACCGCAACCCCGAGAAAGAACATTTGCGGGTTTGGGATCCCGTTTCTCTGCGCGAAAAGCATCAGGAAAGACGAGTAAAACGACGCGGCAAACATGAAGATCCCGCACACGACCGCCATTCCAAGCGCCTTCTGTTCGTAAAACGAGTGGAAGATCCGCAGAGCCAGCGGCCGGGATTTGCTCTGAACGGGCTGAGGAGCCTTCCGCCTGATCGGCGTGTAGCAGCAGACGTAGGCCAGCCCGATGAGGACGAACGAAATGGCGCTCATCGCGTACCACAAAACGTCGTTTCCCCAAACGGAGCTTTGCCCGAAATGGAAGAGGAAGTACCCAAGCGATGGCCCAAGGACGGACGAGATGGACTGGCCCAGGCCGTAGTAGCCCATTCCTTCCCCGAGGCGTTTTTCAGGCACGACCTCCGCGGAAGCGTTGGCCGAGGCGGTGGAAATTCCCGAGAAACCGACGCCCTGAAGAAAACGGACGCCCAAAAGGATCCCAAGCCCGGGAAGAGCCAGCGGCGTCAGATTCGCCAACGCCAGCAGCACCGCGCCCCAAATCAGGACGGTCCTGCACCCGAAGCGGCTCGCCACGACTCCTGTAAGGATTCGGCCAACCCCGGCTGCAATCGCGAAAACGGCCGTCAAAAGCCCGCTGAACGCCGCTTTTCCACCGAGGGATTCCACGTAAAGGGGCAGCGCACCGTACAGGGCGTGACACACGATGGAGTCCAGCATCGAAAGGGCGATAATATCGAGGAAAACGAACGTCCAGATTCGTTCCCGCGATACTTCAGGGATCGGTATGATTTCAGGAGACGCAGCCATGAAAGGGGGCCTTCCGTACGTTATTAATAAGGGAAAGAGGAGAAAAGATCAAACGCGAGAATTATAGCAGATTTCCGGTTTTTGTCAAGGACTACGGGGACGACGCTTCCAGCGTCGTTTGGAGTGCGGCAATACAGAAGCCGAAGGCTTCATTTGCCGCTTTCACTTAGCGACCGAAAAACAAAGCGGTGAAAAGGGGTTTTCGCGTGGGGAACGTCCAGCGTGTTTAAGCGGCAAAAGTCGCTTCGCGACTGGATTGCCGCAAGGGAAAGCGGTGAATGTCGCTTGCGCGACTGTATCACCGCACT
>JAUMVK010000093.1:0-4305 GCA_030530205.1 Thermoguttaceae bacterium
TGTCTACTTTTCGCTTGCACTCAGCTGTCTACTTTTCGCTTGCACTTGACCAATAAGCAACCAGGAACATCATCATTTGAATTTGAAGACGGAGATGGAATTGGTGATGGATTACCTGTGTTTCCCTGACGAGAAGTCCCTCTTGAGGCCACCCTGTTCCACCGATCTGTGATGGATTACCTGTGTTTTCCTGACGGGAAGTCCAGTTCCTAAATGTTGTCACTGTTTGTGAACCCATTCCCCGCTGGCTATTCATTAGGCTAAAACATACTTCCCAGGCAATCTGCCGAAAAGCTTCTATTTTTTTATTTGCAAAACTCATATCGTCATGCATTACTTTGTTACGCCATCTCGCAAGTGTTCGGATTTTTTGGACAGTCTCCTCCGGAAGTTGGCTTTCAACACTCCTAACCATCTCCCCAAGGCCTTTCCCAACCGCTCCGTACTGACTTTTAAGAATCTTTTCCAAATTTTGCGAGATGTAAGTAATTTCATCAGAAGGCGACATTTGGAACTCCAATGAAATACAAACTCTTTATCACACCGATACAGAGTTTTTATGATGGGAATGGAGTTGATCAGGCGTTTACGCGGTTTTCAAAAAGGATTCAACCTATAAAAGCCGAAGACTCTTCAACTCCATTCTCCAAAGTATATAGACGACGCAGAAAGCGTCGTCCTCCCAATATCCAACCAAATTACAGCGGCAAACGCCTCTTCGAGGCGATATTGCCGCAAGGGAAAGCGGTGAATGTCGCTTGCGCGACTGTATCACCGCACTCCAAAAATTCAGTCTTCCTCTTCCAGCTGTTCTTCGATCTCTTCCGTGAACTCGTAGTTCGAGTAAACGGCGGAAACGTCGTCGTGGTCCTCCAGACGGTTGATCAGACGCTGGATCTTCTGCGCATCTTCCAGGTTGGAGATCTCGATCGTGTTCTGCGGAATACGCGAAATGGTCGCTTCCATGACCTGGACCTTTTTGCCTTCCAGCGCTTCGGCCACGGCCGTGAAGTTTTCCGGCGCGCAGGTCACTTCGTAAACGCCGTCGTTCAGCGTGTAGTCGCCGTCGCACTCCATGAGGAGTTCCATCAGGTCGTCCTCGGAAATCTGCGCTTCATCAATGACGATCAGGCCCTTACGATCGAACATATAACCGACGCAGCCGCTGTTCCCCATTTTCCCGCCGCAGGATTCGAAGATCTTGCGAACTTCCGGGGCGGTACGGTTTCGATTATCGGTCAAAATTTCGCAAATGACGGCGGTACCGGCAGCGCCGTAGCCCTCGTAGAGGATCTCTTCCATAATGGCGCCCTGGGAGGATTCGCCGGAGCCCTTTTTAATGGCGCGTTCGATGTTGTCACGAGGCATACCGACCGCTTTTGCGGCATCGACCGCCAGACGAAGACGGGCGTTCATGGACGGGTCGGAACCGCCGCGGGCTGCGGTGATGATCCCCTTCGCCAGCCGGCTCCACACTTTGCCTTTTTTGGCGTCAACGGCGGCTTTTTTGTGCTTGATGTTTGCCCACTTGGAATGACCAGACATTGAATTCTCCTTAATTTTGTAAAGATTTAAGTTGAGCCTTCACGTGCTCCTCGTCCTTCGGATTGACGGACTGGTGTTTCCGCTTGGACTCCTGAAACAGTTCCATGGATTGATTAAAATATTGTATTGCTTGTTCCTTTTGCCCCATCGCTAACGAAACGTCTGCCAAATGACTGAAAACGACCGGGTCTTCCAGCGATTCCGAAGCCTTGAGCAAAAGCTCCCGTGCCTTCTCCAAATCGCCAAGCAGATAGTAGATCCAACCCAGAGTATCCTGATACGACGCTTCATCGGGGGCTTCCTTCAACGTTTCCTCCGAGTATTTGCGGGCCTGTTGGAGGTTGGTGTTTTTGCACGCCCAGAAGTACGCGAGGGAGTTCTTGGCCGACGTGTTGTCCGGGAACTCATCGAGCGCGCAGCGAAGCAGCTCCTCCGCTTCCGCATCATTCCCACGCAGATCTTCAAGGTTTGAGAGCTGAAGCACGACGCCAACGACCGCCTTTCGGTTTATTTCCGCGCTGTAATTGCTGCCAACTTCGTCCAAAACCTGACGCAGGATTCCGCACGCTTCGTTGATCTTCCCGATTTGGTAAAGCACGTTCGACTCGAGGATCGCCGCCTCCAGAAAATCAGGGTCTTTTTGGCATTCTTCACGAATTCTCTTTTCAGCCTCATCGACTTTCCCGAGCATGGCCAGCACACGGATCAAATCGAGATTAAAATACGAATCGTCCGGGAAAATCTCAAGTGCCAGACGATAGTTCGCTTCTGCGCGTTCGAGCTGGTCATTCTCAGCGAAATACTCTCCCCATTCGTTCAAAAACGCCTCGACCACCGGTTTCATTTCCTTCGGGAACGTCTTCTGACGGAGTGTCTTGCATACCAGATCATAGTACCTTGCAAACTGTTCCGACTTTGGTTCCAGCTCGCGCGAAAAAACGGCCAAAACCCACGCGTTTTGCCACGCGAGTTTCGTGTCCGGCTTTTCCGCGAACCGCTGATCTGCGTACTTGACCAGATTTTGCGCGAACGCTCGGAGAGGACTCCCTTCAGGCAGAAATTCTTCCGTTTCTGTATCGATTTCGGCCTCGTCTTCAGCCTCGTTTTTGTCTTTGTCTTTCGGTTCAAAAAGGTCCTGAAGATCCAACATCACGTCCTTTACGGAATCACGAGCGCCAAACCCCTTGATTAGTGTTCCAGCGGCTTTCATGAAAAGTTTAGGGTCTTCCCGCAAAACCGCCAGATGCATAAATTGGAACTGAAGAACCGGTACATCCGTTTCTTTTTGCAGCTCGTTCAGGAGTTTCAGGCTTTTTTCCGTGAATTCCTGCCGCTGGGCTTCGTTTTGGGATTCGTTCGTTTTATCAAGATACAGTTCCGCCAAACGCGCTTTCAAGACGGGATTGTCGGGAATTTTCCTGAGCAGGGTTTCAAGTGTTTCCAAAAGGGCGTCTTCCCTGTTTTCCTCTTCGAGGATCTGTTCCAGAAGGAGATAGGGAGTTTCTTCGTCAATAAATCCCCCTTCGTACGCTTTCAACGCAAGTTTTTCCGCTTCCCCGGGATTGGACTCCACAAGTGCCAGACGGGCGGAGAGGAACGTGTATTCGCGCTCCCATTCTTCCTTCTGCTCATCAATCTGGTCCTTCGGAAGATCGGATTCCTCGAACTTTTTCTCCTTGAGTTCTTTCAGCTCGGTCAGGATAGCACGGGCTTCTGCGGGTTGATGTTTGAGAAGGTACACGTCAAGCAGAATCTGAAGATTCATTTCCCGGCCATCTTCGAAAAATCTGGCGTCTTCTTCATCGATCCCATATCGGGCCGGGGCTTTCAGCATCGTGTGGATCGCGTTGAGTGACGCAAGGGCTTCGTCATAATTTCCGACCGAATATTCCATAATTCCGAGACGATCGTGAACCAACATACGTATGGGGCCGGATTCACCGACCGGGATCGCGGAAAGAATTGCCCTGTAAGTCTTCACCACACGCTCATTTTTCGCCAGCCGGATACAGGTCGTAGCCAGTTGGTCCAACGCGGAAATACCCAGAGCGGCTGGATTTTGAATTTTGTCGAAATAACAGATTGCCTCATCGTAGCGTTTTTGCTGTAAGGCGAGCTGAACAAGACAAACCAGAACGGCGTCAGAAGAAACATACTGGCAGGCTCTTTCGTAGCATTGCAGAGCTTGACGCTCTTTTTTTTCGGCTTCCAGAATACGGCCGCGGAGGAAAAGATACTCGGCCGTTTTAAGATTCTGCTCTTCGAGTGTTGGTCCTTTAAGCACCGGCTGGAAGGGTTCTTTCCTTTGTACTTGCGGCGTTACCGGAGCGTTCCCACCCTCAGCGGGGGCCTGACCTGCGCGTGTTTCCCCCGGGATCAACGCAAGCAATGACAAAACGACGCAAATCTGGCGCAGCGCAGCAGTCAGAATGGAATGTTTCATCGGAAAATCCTCGTCGTTTTAAGCCTTCCATTTCGCGGAACGGCCAATAAAAAACAAAACAAAATAAAACGGAAAAGCCCGGTCACTCACCTTTCCCAACGTGATTGGATCACCACGTCAGGAAAGGAATCGGGGCTGAAAATCGCCGGAATATTACTTCTTTTTTTTCTCGGTTTTCTTTGCCGCCTTTTTATCGTTTTTGGCGGGTTTTACTGGTTCAGCGGCCTTTTTCGCCTTGGGAGCGGGTTTCGACTTTTCGGGAGCCTTCTTAACGGCTGGAGCGGGTTTCGACTTTTCGGAAGCCTTCTTCACCGCTG
>JAUMVK010000055.1:0-25096 GCA_030530205.1 Thermoguttaceae bacterium
ATTCATAATTCATAATTAATTTCGGTGTTTCGTTTTCAGGTTGGTCCATTCGCGTATCAGATCGAGTCGAAAATCCCCTGCGTGGTGGAGTCGGTGGAGCGTATGTACACGGACTACCCGCGGCTGACGGCGGAGGACTGGATCGATTTCCATGTTCGCGTCGTGCCGGAAGGGGGGCCGCTCAAGCGTCTTTTGAAGCCCCAGGCCCGGCTTTTTCTCGATAATTCGGAGCCGTTCGGGGTCTTTAACCAGAATCAGGCCGGCGCCATTCTGGAGTGGGGGATGAACTGGTGCGTCTGGCTGAACGTCTATCACTGGATCGTCTTTCACGCGGCCATGCTCGAACGAAACGGCCGGGGGCTGATCCTTGCCGCGGATTCCGGGGACGGGAAAAGCACGCTGGCGGCCGCTCTGGCGTTTTCGGGCTGGAGGCTCCTCTCCGACGAACTGACGCTCATCGACCCGGACGATCAGGTGGAAATTCAACCTGGGGAGCCGCCCATCGCGCGGATGGTCCCGATCCCGAGGCCCATTTGCCTGAAAAACTCGTCGATCGACGCGATGCAGGCGTTTCGGCCGGATCTGACGTACTCGCTGATTTATCCGGAAACGACGAAGGGGCGCGTGACGCACGTCAAGCCCCTGAAAGACGCGGTGGACCGGATGCTCGAACGCCCCGCGCCGCGCTGGATCGTTTTCCCGAAATACGTTCCGGGAAGCGAGCCGAAATGGACGCCGTGGGAGAAAGCGGAAGCGTTCATCAAGTTCGGCGGCCACGGGCGCGGGTACTCGATGCTTGGTCAGAAAGGTTTCGAGACGGTCGCGAACATCATCCACCATTGCGACTGCTGGAAGTTCGAGTACTCCCGGCTGGAAGACGCGGTGCGGGAGTTTGAAACTCTTCAAATTGATTAAAATATTTAAACATTAAAATTTTATGCTTGCAAAACGAATCATTCCGTGCCTGGACGTTCATTGCGGCCGGGTCGTCAAAGGGACCCACTTTTTGAACCTCCGCGACGCCGGCGACCCGGTCGAAGTCGCGAAACGGTACGAAGCCGCCGGAGCCGACGAGCTGGTTTTTCTCGACATTACGGCCAGCTACGAAGAACGCGGGATCATGATCGACGTCGTGCGCCGTACCACGCAGGAGTGCTTCATGCCCGTCACGGTCGGCGGGGGGATCCGGACCATTGAGGACATTCGCGCGCTTCTGAACGCCGGGAGCGATAAAGTCTCGATCAACTCCACGGCCGTGAAAAACCCGGACCTGATCCACGAGGCGGCGCGGAGGTTCGGCTCGCAGTGCATCACGGTGAACATTGACCCCAAACGGGTAAAACGCCCGGACGGAAGCGAATTTTGGGAGGTTTTCATCAATGGCGGCCGTGTGCCGACGGGCCTTCAGGCGGTCGAGTGGGCGAAACGGGTGGAAGAACTCGGCGCGGGTGAGATCGTCCTGACGAGCATGGACGCGGACGGCACGAAGGACGGCTACGATCTGGAAATCACCCGGGCCGTGGCGGATGCGGTGAACATTCCGGTCGTGGCTTCCGGCGGTGCGGGAACCCCCCAGCATCTGGTGGACGCGGTGAAAATCGGCCACGCCGACGCGGTTCTTGCCGCCAGCATTTTCCACTACGGCGAGTACACGATCGAAGAAGTGAAACGCTTCATGGCCGCCGCGGGGATCCCGATGAGGATTTAGCCTTAAGTGAATGGGATCAAGCGTAAGGTGAAAGGTTTTTAATAAGGAACTTGGACAAATGCCGGTTTAACTGGGACAAATTGAAGAACGTAAAATTTGTCAAAATGCAAGTATCTTTCAGTGTATTTAATTGAAAAAATGCGAAACCGAATTGCCTGGTTTGAAGAGTTTATTTTGAACTTGGACAAAATCGGTCAGAACTTGGACACAAAAATTAATGTTCTTCTCTTTCAGGGTAATTAATGCTATAACTTTGTTTGGGATCGTTTTGGCAACCATTTCGGACTAATAAATTCCATTGGATTAAATGATTAATTCGTCTTAAAACGGTCTTGGATTCATACCCAGTGTATTCAACGAGCTGTGTGCGCGTTGAGTTACTATGATTTGAGCAAAAGATCAGGATTTTCTTTTCTAAATCATCCAGTTTGTTCCAGATTTCACTAAACCGGCCTGTAACCACGGAAGCCCTTCTTTGCCGCCTAATGTGAATATTGTTTTTAAATACCAATTTCACTTGAGAATCATTTGGTTCAGTATAGATGGGTTGATCAAGAAAAGAGTTTTTCATTTCCTGATAAATTCTGGGAACCCCTTCATTTAGCTCTCTGACCCAACCAAATTCGGTAAGAACGCGAGCAATGCGAGGATTTCGTGAGAAACGAGTATACTGAATATTTTCAACCGTTACAATGTTGGGCAAGCGTCCAGGACTGGTAATTTCCAGATGGTCATCAAACATTGCGACCAGAATGAAGGCTCCTTCCATTGAATATTCCCGATGGGCAACAGCATTGACAATTCCCTCAAGCCAGGCGAATTCAGGGTATTCCGGGACTACTTCAAAAAGGCCTGTTGAAATATTTAACGATGTAAATTCCCTGAACTGGGTACTTACAAAGTCTTTTGTTTTTTGAATGATTCTCAAGAGAGGAAATTCAAAATTAATATCCCGAACAATATTAATTCGTGTGCCGGTTGTCGCTTCATTTCCTTCATAACGAACAAAGCGAACACGGCAATTCGGATAAAACTGGCCAACATTTTTCGCAAAAAGTAAAACCGCCGCATTGGTAAGCCATTCTTGCCCATTTCGTTCTTTAAGAAATCCTCTGGCTTTAAGAGTTTGCGCAAAAGACTGGTTTTCGGCACCGATTCTGCGTTGATATTCTTTCAAAAGGTCTTCGTCCAAATCAGAAATCGCTGCATCTCTATTCAGCTCGTCCTCATAGTGGCGTGCGTTTTTACTGTATTCCAGATTCCTGAGGTCTTCACCTTTCATTTCACGTGATTGGTCGCCAATACGTAAAAAGGTAGATTCGTTATTGGTGCGGACGATTTGTTCCGGATTGGCTTCAATGTGAAGTAAAAGTAACTGGTCTGGTTTACCTTGTTCGTTTATAATGTCAAGCCATTCAAATTCATGTTTAGGCATGGGATGACAGAAATCTTTTGGGGCATTCAGGAGATGATTAATTTGTTCATCGTTTAGATTCTGAATTCCTTCAAGAGTCTTTTTTTTGTCGCTGACACCAATCACGATGCACCCACCTTCAGCGTTGGCAAATGCCGATATGACTGGCGCAAGAGCCACTGGTTGAACTTTTGAGGATTTCCGATCAAAAAACTTATTTTCCGATTCGTTTTGAATATAATCAAGTGTCAGAAAAGGCAGACGACGTGAGCAAATCTGTTCCACAAAAACCTCCTGTCAAAAACTATTCTTTTTTCATTTTATAAGATTTTTCAGAAACTTCAAGGAACTCCCATAAAAAAATTCCTGTCCTCTTTACAGAACCACAATTCAGAGGTATAATAAAAGGTAAAAGAAGGAAGGTTTTTCGGGACATTTCCTTCAACCTGCCACCCCTTTTTTCATCACAAGATTTTTAGCCGCGAATTGAAAGCGGCCAAAGTTCCTTTTTCCCAACCCAAGGAGTAATTTATGCCTACCCGCAGAACCTTTCTGAAGTCCACCGCGGCCGCGTTTCTGGCTTCCGGTGCTTTTACCAACCTCGTTTCCGCTGCTGCAGAGCCCGAAAAGCAGGGCCAATTCATCTGGGGCAACATGATGAACCTCGGCTCCAACATGTGGGGCGATGCGCCGACCGCCTACACGCCCAAATCTGACAAACTCATCTGCAATGACGCGGTTTGGGAAAAATGCACGAACGCGATGCAGGCCGCCGGGCTGAACCTCCTCCTGATCGATCTTGGCGAAGGGATCCAGTACCAGAGCCACCCGGAGCTGGCGATTCCCGGCTCGTGGAGCATTGAGAAACTCCAGAAAGAGCTGAAACGTCTGCGCGGCATGGGGATCGAGCCGATTCCGAAGCTCAATTTCTCGGCCTGCCACGACATCTGGCTCGGCGACTATTCCCGTATGCTTTCGACTCAGAAATACTACGAAGTCTGTACCGACCTGATCAAGGAAGTGTGCGAGATTTTCGACTCGCCGCGCTTCTTCCATCTCGGTTACGATGAAGAGACCGCTGACCATCAGAGAACCTACGAGTACGTGGTGATCCGTCAGGGTGAGCTGTGGTGGCACGACTTCCTCTTCTTCGTCGATATGGTGAACAAACTCAACGTTCGCCCGTGGATCTGGTCCGATTATTACTGGAAGCACGATGAAGAATTCCTGAAACGGATGCCGAAATGCGTCCTTCAGAGCAACTGGTACTACGGCCCGGAATTCGACATTGAAAAGCTCAAAGCCGTCAATGAATTCACCGCGAAACGGGTCCAGACGTACATCGACCTGGATAAAGCGGGCTTCGATCAGGTCCCGACCGGCTCGAACTGGTCCAATGATGTGAACTTCGGCGGCACGGTCGAGTTCGGCCTGAAGAACCTCTCCAAAGAACACTTGAAAGGCTTCCTGCAGACGCCGTGGCACATGACGACGGAACAATCCCAGGAACATATTCTGAAGGCCATTGCTCAGGTCAAGGCCGCAAAAGAAAACGCAGAGAAATAAAAAGCTGGTTTTCTGGAACCGCTGATTAAGTATCCAAACTTTTGTTCCCTGACTTAATCAGTGGTTCCATTCCTCTGAAAAAGCCCACAAAAAATCTCTTGCCCCTCTTTACAGAAATCCGATTCTGAGGTATAATAAAAGGAGGAAGGTTTTTCGGAGCATTTCTTGCAACCTAAACCGGTTTTTCACATATAATTAATCAGGGGAAAATCATGGCAGAAGAAACACGCACAGCGGCGCAAATCGCTGCGGAAGAATACAAGCAGCGCCACAGAAAGAAAGTCCACAAAATCGATAAATTTTTCACGGCCCTCGTCCGGCTCAAGGGGAGCGACCTTCACCTGAAGGCCAACCGGCCGCCGTATATCCGTCAGGGCGGTGACCTCAAGGCCCTGAATCATCCGCCCATTCCGGATGAGGAAATGGTAGATATGCTGTTCGACATTATGGACGACCGCAACCGTCGAATTTTCAACGAAGAAGGGGGCGCTGACTTTGCGCACGTTGTTGAGGTGGATGGTGTTTCGTGGCGTTTCCGTGTGAACATTCTCCAGCAGCTCGGCCACATGGGGCTGGTTGCGCGTCGTGTGAATAATACGATTCCGGAATTCGAGAAACTTTTCCTTCCGTCGTCGCTTGAAAAACTCTGTCAGTATTCGCAGGGGATGATCCTTCTGGCTGGAATCACCGGTTCCGGAAAGTCCACGACGATTGGTTCCATGCTGAACTGGATCAACGCGCGGTACAAGAAGCACATCCTGACGCTGGAAGACCCGATCGAGTTCACATTTACCGAGGATAAATGCCTCATCAACCAGCGTGAAATCGGTATGGACGTGAAGGATTTCATGATCGGTATGAAACACGCCGTGCGTGAAGACCCGGATATTATTCTGGTCGGTGAAATGCGAGACCAGGAAACGTTTGAGACGGCCATTCACGCATCGGAAACCGGGCACTTGGTTTTCGGGACGATCCACGCCTCGACGGCTCCGACGACCATTAACCGTATTCTGGACCTTTTCCCGCAGGATATGCACAAGGCGCTGCGAAGTGCGTTGGCGTTTAACCTGAAGGGGATCGTGGCGCAGAAACTCCTGAAATCCATTATGCCGGGTGTTTCCCGTGTGCCGACCTGCGAGGTGATGTTCTTCAATCCGACGATTCAGAAACTGATTCTGGAGGAGCAGGACGAGAAACTCGCCGACGCCATTCGAATCGGTTATCAGGAAGGAATGCAGGATTTTACGCTCTCGCTTAAAACTTTGGTCGAGAAAAATATGATCACGCGCGAAGTCGCGTTTGAAGTGGCTCCGAACCTCGAAGCGCTCAAGATGGCGCTGAAGGGCATTGAAGTCAAGGAGCCGGGAATCCTTTAATTTTAATTATGAATTATGAATTATGAATTACGAATGGAGTTTCATCGAAAAACTCGGGTTTCTTTTATAATTTGTAATTTCCGCTTTAATTCATAATTCATAATTCGTAATTCATAATTTGAAAGATTACAGTGTTTACCACCAAATCCACATCATCTTCTACGGACACGAAAGAGGCCATTGTTTCCACGGATGAAAAAACACCCGAGGAAAATCTGGCCGCATCGGTCCGTGAGCTTTTCGAGTCAATCGCGATCGCGTTGATCCTTGCGTTTTTGTTCCGTACGTTCCTGGCCGAAATGTTCGTCATTCCGACTGGTTCCATGGCTCCAACGCTTATGGGACAGCACAAGGATGTTTTCTGCCCGGAGTGCGGTGCGGAATTTCAGGTTAGTGTTATGGCGGGTCATTCGACCGATTACGGTCTTTGCCCGAACTGTAACCTGCTGATGGATTTTGGTGCGGAGGCGATGAAGGGACATTCCAACCCGAACTACAGCGGCGACAGGATCCTGGTGGGAAAATTCCCCTACTATTTTTCGGAACCAAAGCGCTGGGACGTGGTGGTTTTCCTTTTCCCGGGCGGCGCGAACACGAATTTCATCAAACGCTGCGTTGGTTTGCCGGGAGAAACGATTCGTATCCATGGCGGTAATATTTTTGTGATGCCACCCAAGGCCCAGCAGGAACGTGAGGCCAAGGAAAACTCCCGCGCATTGGCGAGGATGACGAAAGACTCTTCGGACGCAGTACCGGTTTTGAACGTTGAGCCATTCCGAATCGCCCGTAAACCACCGGAGAAAATCCTCGCGACGATGATCCCTGTGTACCAGAACGACTTCCAGAGCAAGCGTCTGCAAAAGGTGGAGGCTGTTCCTCGCTGGCACCAGCTCAATGATGCGCAGATCGTGGATGATGCGGTGGACTATACACCCTGGAAAGCCCACGATGATGGGCGGCAGTTCTATTTTAACGGGAACGCCGGGGAGCAAACGGGCTGGCTCGTTTACCAGAATCTGGTCCTTTCGCAGGAAGAATGGCGTCAGGTGGAAATGGGGCAAAAACCCGATTTGAAACCGCGCCTGATTACTGATATGACGGCATATAACACATACTTGAGTGGTGGGTACAACGATGGGACCTCCTTTCCCTCAACTCAGATCCCGATTCCAGACTGTTATTATGGCCGGCATTGGGTCAAGGATTTGATCGTGGAATGTACGATTGACGTCCGCTCGCTGAAAACGGGCGAATTTCGTGCGGGTCTTTCCAGAGGAAATCGCACTTTCTGGTGCACCATCAATCTGAAATCGGGAGATGTTGCGCTTGAAATTCCTGCCCGACCGGACTTTGGGACCGATATTCTGAAACAGCTGGAATATGACCGGACTAACGAAAACAAAGAAGAAGCCTACACCGCTCACGCGAAATGTTCGATGATTTCCCCAAACATTTACCAGTTCCGAATGGCGAATGTGGATGACCAGATACACGTCTGGATCGACGATAAAGTGTTGCAATTCGATCTTCCGACTGCTTATAAAATTGGTCCTGAGTCCGATATTCCAACGGAAAATGACCTTCAGCGGCCTGTTCAGATCGGTTGTAAAGACTGCGAGGTAAATATTTCACATTTGAGTGTTTACCGCGACATTTATTACGTTGCGCGGGACCGTGAATACTCGGATCTGATGTGCGATTTCATTCGCCCGGCCACGTATGGCGAATTTCAGGTTTGGCAGCCGAATTATGAGTTTTTCTCGGACCCGAGCCAGTGGGAAGCGTTCAAAAATACGAGGACGGTGGAGTTTAAACTGGATGAGGAAGGCGAGCGGAAATACTTTATGCTCGGCGATAACAGCACGAACAGTGCGGATTGCCGCTGCTGGTCCTATCCTGAGTACGATCCGCGCCGCAGTGCGTATGTAATGGAATACTACGTTCCGGAATCACTTCTGGTTGGCGAGGCGTACTACGTTTACTGGCCGCACCCTTGGGTTTCGTTCTATCCGAATTTCAAGAAATTCAGGAAGATCAAATAAGCCGGGGTACGCTGCCTGTTTTCCGTTTCTGAATCTTTAACTCCCAAATCCTGATCAAAATGTCCATTCCAATCCTGAAAGCCGAAAATCTGGTCAAACGTTTTGGCGTTTGGAAACAGATCGTTTCTGTAGATGGTTTTACGGCCCAGATCAATTCCGGTGAAATCGTAGCTTTGTTGGGTGGAAACGGGGCCGGAAAATCTACCACGTTTGACATGATTTCGGGACTCACGAAACCGACTTCAGGAACGATTTCCCTGTACCAGCCGGAAACGGATTCATGGCGCGTCATCACGAACGATCCGCTGTACAAGCGTGCCCAGCATGGAATATGCTACCTGCCGCAAAAACCGAGTGTTTTCGAGAGTCTGACCACGCGGCAGAATCTGCTCGGAATCATGGAAATCATGAAAGACAGCGACCTGCGCAAAAGTATGAACGCCTACGATTCTTCTTTGACAAACAGAGGAGATTTTTGCGATGCGCTCCTGCATCGTTTTGACCTTTACAAACGCCGGGATGAAAAAGTGTGCCGGCTTTCCGGAGGTGAAAAACGCCGTTTGGAAATCGCGCGCTCGTTTATTCGCAAGCCAAAATTGATTCTTCTGGATGAACCATACGCTGCGGTGGATTTGCCGGGGATCGAGCTTTGCGGGAAAATGTTTCGGCGGGTCCGTGAGATGGGGGTTTCGTTGTTGATCGTGGACCACAGAATCGACGAAGTTTTGAAGCTCAGTGACCGAGTGATTTTCCTGCACGAAGGCAAGATTTACGCGATTGGAACGGCGTATCAAATAGTGAGGATCCCACTCGTTCAGGAAAAACTTCTTCGGGCTGATACCGCGCGGCTGCTCGATATGTTTTCCAGTCCTGGGCGTTTTGTAGAACATTCCTCCCGCGCCTCAGAAACCATTCCTGAAATATTCAAGTCCAAGTCCGTGAGGATGGATTAGAGTTCCTGCACAAAAATGACGAATGCCCGATCAAGAAAAGTCTTCGTCATTTGCCGCTCATTCATTCCTCGATGTTTATTCGCCTTTTCCCGTTTTCGTTTATGTTAATCACCTCATATCCCGTTTACGTCATTAAGGTTGGTTCCGGTTATGCGATCATGGCAACCCCGGACAGCCCGGAGGAAAAGCCTGAATATGCCGTTCTGGTTTTTCGTAAAGAAGAACTGGCCGATCAGTTTATTGAGGCGGTAGGACTTGAAAGTGCGGACGTGCGTTACCTGCGCGATGAACGCGAACTTGGCCGTGTTCTTGCCTCGCAGCCGGCGGAAGTGACACATATTGCGATCGATTCGAGTCTGAAAGACGGTCACCTGGAAACGACCTGCCTGACGCTCTACGAAATGATCAAGAATCACATGCCGCTCGCTCGTTCACCGTGGGATTACCCGGTTTTCTTCCTTCGTCAGAAGAACGGGAGTTATTCCGCTGTTCAGACGGAAAAATCCCTGGTGATCGCGATGTTCACGAGCAACCAGCTCGCGAAAGATTACCGGTCGAAGTTGGATCATCCTGCCCAGTACGAATTGACGCGGGTCGAAACGCCGAAAACGCTTCTGGAATTCCTGAAGGCTCTGCCAGAGACGATCACGGCCGTGGCGTTTAACCCGACGATGGACGGGCAAAGCACCAAAGCGCAGTGCCTTGAAATTACCAAACTGATTGAAAAATTTTTGAGCTGAAGTGAGGAAAGAAAACGGGAGAAACAGAACTCCCGACTCTCCCTTTGTACCCATTGAAACCTTAAAAATATGCGTCAAATTTACGTCATACTCCCATCGCAGGGAATGGATTCTCTTTCACTCACGGCTTCAGATGAGGACTGCCGTGAGCTGCTCTCCGCATGGACGTGCGTCTATCATCCTGATATTTTGCGCCAGACCCGCAAGATCAATACACCGATTTATGGCCTTTACGTGTATGACGAGCCGGAAAACGCGATCCTGCTCACTCCCAAGCCGACACAGGATATTTTGGACTGGAGCTGGGTCGAACGCGCTGAAAACCGAAACTGTGTCTTCGTAAAGAATTGCTCGGATTTAAACGCATTGACCGCGGAAGTACTGGAAATCCTCAAGCACGATGCCGAGCTTGAAGCGAAACCGGAAGAGCCTTCTGCTATAGACGAAACCGTTGCTGCCGCAGAAACCCCGCATGAGAAAGAAAAGGCTGAAGCCGTTCTTCCTTCCGGGAATCTGAACGCGAAACCCGAGACGGTCGAAATGCCTCAAACCATTGATTTTCAGGCACTGGGGCTGATGCACCTTCTTTCGGAAGTGATGTCGCACAAGCTCCAGTTTATGAGCTATCTGGACACACATTCGTTTTCGGAGAATATTCTGTCGGCCCTCGACGCGATGGATGCGGGCGACGCGGCCAAATCACGCCGGGAAATGCAGAACGCGTGGGACCAGTTGATCCAGTCCCGGCAGTACTACGCGCCGCAGGACGGTTACGTGTTTGACCTTGCGCTTCTGGATCGGGATTACATACCGGAATCGTTTCAGGCGGAACTGGATGAGGGAACGCCGCTGAATGTTCTGGCGGATGGCGCGGTGATCCGTCTGATAGCCGAAAAATACCCGGCAATGTTGGAAACGCTGAAAAAACGGTTGGAGGCCAAAACGTTGACCCTTGCCGGCGGCGAGGAAACCGAGACGGAATTCCCGCTTCTCACGCAGGAAGGGATTTTGAGCCGCCTCCTGAACGGACTGACCGTTTACGAGAAATACCTCGGTCGAAAACCTGAATTTTACGGTCGCCGGAAATTCGGCCTGACGCCGGTTTTGCCGAATCTTCTGAAACGCCTCGGCTTTGATGGCGCTCTTCATTTCACGCTCGATGACGGGAAATTCCCCACGTGCGAGCAGTCGCGTATTGGCTGGAAAGGGACCGACGGGCAAATCATCGAGTCGCTTGCGAAAGTCCCGATTGACGCGGCAAAAGCGGAGTCTGTGGCAGGCACTCCGGAAGCGCTCGTCAGTTCGATCAATACGGATAATTCGTTCGGTTCCCTTTTCACGCACTGGGCCGGTGAGGGAATGGTTTCCGACTGGTTCGTTCTTCTGAAACGCGCGTGCAAGTGGACGCAGCTTCTTGGGACGCTCAGCACGTTTTCCAACTGCATGGAGAACACGCGGTATTCGAGCTGCGAGGAAAGATTCAACCCCGAAAAGTACGTCTCGCCGTACCTGGCGCAGATGGCGGCGGCGAAAGAGCCGAATCCGATTTCCCGATGGGCGTGTTACCACCAGACTCGCGTGAAACTCGACAGTCTGGTAAGTCTTGAAAGCCTCGCAAACTGGCTGACTCCGAAAGACCCGCCTCTGGAAGCCGGAAAAAAACTTTTGGAACGTCTGGAGGCCCAGCCGGTTACGACGAAAGAGTTTTTTGCCGCAGCACAACAGGAAACACTTGCGGCAGAACGAAAAGCGGCGGAGAAAATATCGTCGGTTCTTTCCGATGGAACCCGTAAAAATGCGGTTCTATTGCTGAATCCTGCGAGTTTCCCGGCCATTCGTACAACGGATTTGACGGAAGCGGAGAAGAACCTTTCCATCCAGCGTCTCATCCCGGAGGAAAAGGACGCGATTCAGCGGCATTTCTGGGAGACGCACGCGATGGATTCCCGGCAACCGGTCCATGCCGCACGGGTCGAAGTCCCGCCGATGGGATTTGCTTTTTTGACGGATTCTCCCGCTCTGCCCGGTACGCCGGAAAAACAGAAAACCGTGCGAAACTGGCTGGGCCTGAAAAAGAAAACGCCTCCGCTTCCCTCGCCGATCTCGCAGGACCCGGAAACGGGAATGTGGATCTTGCGGAACGAGCTTCTGACGCTTCGTTTCGACCCGTACACTGGTCACTTGCGTTCGGTTTTTGACCTGGCACATCGTGGAAACCGTTTTTCCCAACAGCTTGCAATGCGTCTGAAAGCCACACCGCTGGATTCGCTTTCAGAGGAAGCTCCAGAGGATTACACGATCATGGCGGCAGACTCGTTTAAGCCGCACGTGTATGCGGATCGCAGTTCGCTTGCCGTGACGGGCCGTCTGATGGACCGCAAGGGAGAAATTTGTGCGCGGTTTACGCAAACGACGACGCTGCGCCGCGGTTCACAAATCGTAGAGTTCGAAGTCTTTCTGGAGCCGCTCAAGGAACCGGGGCGCAACCCGTGGCAGTCGTATTACGCCAGCCGGTTGGCCTGGGGTGATTCGACGGTGGACCTTTTCCGAAACGTCGGTTTTTCCACACAGCCCACTGCTGCGTTCAAAGTTGAAGCTCCGTATTTTGTGGACATTCGACCGTTGCATTATGCCGCTTCTACGAGGATCATGTCGAACGTGACGCACGAGCTGGCTCAACGGGTCCGTGGGCGTGAGTTGAACAGGGAAGATTTCTTCCCCGAACGCGGGAAGGAAACCGAGTATTCCGACACACGTTTGACGCTTCTGTCCAACGGCTTGCCGTGGCACCGGAATTGTGGGAATCGCCGCCTGGATACTTTGCTGGCTGTTCAGGGCGAGACGTGCCGTACCTTCCGTTTCGCTGTGGCGGTTAATACGCCGTACCCGATGAAGACCGCGTTGGGGTTCATGGCTCCGGTGGTTCAAACGGCTGCCGCGCTGAAAACCCCTGAAACCACGGTTCTTTCCGGCTGGTTTGGTCACGTTTCTCACAAAAATGTGGTGATCACACACTGGGAATCGACTGAAAACGGCGCGATCCTGCATTTCGCGGAGACCGAAGGGCGCAACGTCCGCGTCACGTTCCGGGCGCTTCATCCGATCAAGTCGGCGGAGCAGACGGACTTCCACGGTGGCTGCGTGAACACCTACGCGATCGACGGCGACAAAATCTCGTTTGAGATTTTCGCGAACGAATTCAAAGAAATTCGGATTCAATTTTAAAACGAATAATGAATAACGAATAACGAATAATGAAAGGCGGTAATGGAGGTCGCAGGCCTGAATTACGCCCAGGCTCAAACCCAAGTGAGCTAAAACAGAATTTCAAGGTTAAAGTCTTTCTTCTCATTATTCGTTATTCATTATTCGTTTTTAGACCAAATTCTCCATGAAGGATGAACGAATAATGAAGTACGTGATGATTTTACCGGACGGCTGCGCGGACGAGAAGATCCCCGCGCTGGGGAACAAAACCATTTTCGAGGCGGCCAAAATCCCGAACATGACCGAGATCGCGAAGCAGGGGATCGTCGGCTGGTCGAATAACACGCCGGCGAGTCTTCCAGCGGGATCGGATACTGCCACGATGTCGCTTTTGGGCTATGCCCCTCAACTGTACTACTCGGGCCGTGCGCCTCTGGAAGCCACCGCGATGAACGTGGAACTTGGCCCCAAAGACTGGGCCGTCCGCTGCAATCTCGTGACGATCGAAAACGGCAAAATGGTCAGTTTCAACGCAGGGCAGATCTCCTCAGAAGAAGGGGCGGCGCTGCTCGCCACCGCGCAGGAAAAGCTCGGAAACGACGTGATCTCGTTCTTCCCGGGGGTCAGTTACCGCAATATCGTGCGCTGGAAAGACCTGCCAGGTTCCCCTGCGCCGTTCAACGGGGGGACCAGGACGTACGCGCCGCACGATTACAGCGATAAAAGCATTTACGCCGTGCACCCCTCAGGGGCCGGAAGCGTGGAACTGGACTCGCTCATGGCGGAGGTCCACAAGATTTTCGCCGACCATCCCGTGAACAAAAAACGGATCGCGGAGGGAAAATGCCCCGCCACCGATGTCTGGCTTTGGGGGCAGGGTCTCAAACCGGCAATGCCGACCTTCAAGGAACGGTTTGGGAAAACCGGCGCGATGATCACCGCCGTGGACCTTCTGCGCGGTCTGGCGATAGTTTTGGGCTGGGACTGTATCCCGGTGGAAGGCGCGACGGGATTCTACACGACGAACTTCAAGGGGAAAGGCGAGGCGGCCGTCGCGGCGCTGGAGAAATACGACGTCGTTTGCGTCCACGTCGAAGCCACGGACGAGGCGGGGCATGACGGCGAGCCCGACACGAAAATTTACTCCCTGGAGCAGATCGACCAGCACATCGTCGGGCCGCTTTTCGAGGCAGTGAAGAAGTACGGCGAGTACCGGATCCTCGTCACGCCGGACCACCCGACCCCGTGCCGGCTGAAGACGCACACGCACAACAACGTCCCGTGGATCATGGCCGGGACCGGGCTGGAGCCGAACGGGATCGGCGTGTACTCGGAAGACGCCGCGGCCCGCAGCGAGGTCTTTTTCCCGAACGGCGCGGACATGATGCCGTTCTTCATTGGGAAATAAAGAAACAAAATGACGTAAAATCAAAAGCGTGAGGGCCGGTTTTCGCCGACCCTCCGTTTTTTTGGAATGAAACGTCCAAAAATCTGAAATATTTTTTGCCTTTTTTCTGTTTTTCTCCATTTTTTGCTTGACAGACCCCCGGACCCGCGTAAAATATTTCCTTAATAAGTGAAAATGAAACGATGTACACGTGGGGTACGTTCCCCAATTTTTATTTATTCAGGATTTTATCATGTGTAACCTGCGGCCTTTATTCCTGCTTTTCGCGGTCCTCGTCAGTCCCATTTTTGCGGAGGATTACACGCACTCCGGCTCCGGAACCTGGTCCGACTCGGCCTGGAACGGCGGTACGACGTGGGTTGACGGAAACACGGCGGTCCTTACGTTCACCGACTCCGGCACACTGACGCTCGACCAGAACGCCACGGTCACTGGCGTGACGTCAAGCGGCACCGGCACGATTTCCGGCACGGCCAACACGCTTACGTTCTCCGGCGGGAATTTCTCGGTCGATGGCGGTTCGACCCTGACGTATGGCGCGAAAGTGGCGGGTTCCTTCACGAAAACCGGCGACGGGATCCTCGATTTTACGGTCCAGAGCAATTCCGGCGTTTCGGCGGTCAATATTACCGGCGGGACCCTCAAAGCCAGCATGAATCCGGGGTTTGGAGGGGCGATTTTCGGTGATGCGGCCGTGACCGTTTCCAACGGCGCGACCCTTCAGATGGCGGCAGATTTCTTTATTAAGAATGGGACCCTTACGGCCGACGGCGGGAACATTTACATCACCGGCCGGCAGAACTACATCAACACGCTCGTCCTGAAAAACGGCGCGACGCTCAGCACGAATTATGAGGCGACCAGCACGGACAATAATTCCTACCGCGTGGGCTACAATTACGCTAGCACGGCCCCGAAGCTGACCGTCAGCGGCGAGACCGGCTCCACGATCAATGCCGGCATTTCCATGGTTGCGGGCAACACCCCCTACACGGTGGAAGTCGGGGACACTTCGTCGGACGTGGACCTTGAGATCAAGGGCGTGATTTTCGACTATCCGGGACTCGGCGGCCTCGGATTCAGGAAAACGGGCGCGGGCACGCTGAAGCTCTCCGGTGCGAATACGTGGGGCAGCGGGGTCCAGCTGACGGCCGGAAAGCTCATCCTCGGCAATACCGCCGCGGCGGGAAACGGCGTACTTGCAACTGCGAGCGGAACGTCCGTCCAGCTGAGCGATGCCGCGACGTTTAACGTCAAGGGCCTGACCGGCGCGGCGGCCATCACTGCGGACGCAGCCTCGACGCTCATCATCGGGACCGGGGTCACGGACGCCAGCGTGAGTGAAGAATTTACCGGGACGTTCGGTTCCAATATGACCGTTCAGAAAGAAGGGGCCGGCACGTTCATCATTTCCACCGCCCAGCAAACCTACGCGGGCCTGATCGTGAACGGCGGCGTCGTGAAACTCAACACGCCCGCCTCTTACGGCCAGCAGGCGCAGGGGAACACTCCCATCACGATCAACGCTGGCGCGAAGCTGGACGTCGTGAGCAACTACGGGATCAAAGGAAGCCCCATCACCGTGGACGGCGGTACGTTGCACAACTCGGGAAACGAGACATACATTAATAGTGTGACGCTGAAAAACGGCGCGCTTGTCTCCGCTTCCGGTGAGGGCACTTCGCATAACCCGGCCAACACTATCCGCGTCGGGAACAATTACGGGACTGGCACGAATCCGGTCTGGACCGTCGCGGGAACCACCGGCTCCACCATCTCCGCGAACATCAGCCTCGTGGCGCATGGAAGTACCGAATTCACACTGAACGTCGGTGACACAAATGACGACGTGGACCTCACCATGACCGGCTACTTCGTGAACTACGATTTCGCCAACGCCAGCGCGATCCCCGTGAAGAAAACCGGAGCGGGGACGCTTCGTTTGACCAATGGCGACAGCATTTTCGGAAGAGGCCTGATCGTGGACGCGGGCGTCGTTCAGCTTGCCGCCAGGCAGGCCGCCGGTTACGGGACCGTGACGGTCAACGGTGGGCAGCTTCAGCTTCTTGCGGCTTCGGAAGGCGGCGCGAGTGACGGCATTTACCGTGTCATGGACCTCGCAGGGACCGGAACCGTTGCTGGACCAACCAACGCCAACATTCCGGCCACACTCCAGTTCGGCGCCATTCTGAACCAGTCGGGCCAGTTGGTGAGTACGGACTTTTCGTTTGCCGGGAACTTCACCGGCGCGGGCCTCACGCTTGAGAAAATCGGGACCGGCACGGTGACGCTCGATAAATCGGGCGGTTCCTCCGGCCTGAAAGGGGTCAACGTCACGTCCGGCACGCTCGTTCTGGCAGGACCCGGATTTGGCCCGACCCAGAACAGGTACGGTTACTTTGGCCAGGCCCCCGTGACGGTTTCGGACGGCGCGACGCTCTCGCTCGGGGCAAACTGGCAGATCCAGGGAACGCCGCTGATCCTGGACGGTGAAAACGCGAAGCTGGACCTTGGCGCGAGCGGACAGACCTACGCCAACGATACGACGCTGCTCAACGGCGCGGACATAATCATCGGCAACGGTCAGTACCGGGTCGGCTATTTCGGCGCGGGCAGTACTGTGCTGAAAGTCACCGGGAACTCCGAGATTTCCTCTCAGGGCGGGACGTTCCTGCTTGTTTCTGCAGGCAATGCGGTCGAAAAGTACAAGATCCAGGTCGGCGGGACCGGCGAGGGTGGCGAGAGCGATTCGGTCCTGACGATCTCTGCGCCGATTGCCGATCATCCCGGCAGTAACAACTCGGCCAGAATGGTAAAAACCGGGAACGGAACGCTGATTTTGAGCAATTCGGGCAACACCTTCAAGAACGGGCTGGACATTGAGGCCGGCAACGTCGTGATTGCGCCGGGGGCCGAAGGAACGGGTGCGATCACACTCACCGGGAACTCGATGATCACGCCCATGGTGACCGGTTCCGAAAACTACACGAACCTCAAGAGTACCGATTTCCCTGCGGGCACGGCTTTGAACCTCGAACTGGATTCTGCGACCGATTTCAGCCGCTTCACTTTCACGGAAGTCCCGACGTTTGACGAACAGAACGGATTTATTTCGCTGGACTACGAGCCGGCCCTGGCCAATCCGGGGTCCTCGTACAAGGTTTCCAATATGACGTTGGCCGCCGCGGATCTGGAGAATTGGCTCATGGCTGATTACCGGAGTATCTGGGACCTCGCAAGCACCGGAAACGGGATCTATTTGAGTATTAATAGCAGCTCGATCCCGGAACCTTCCGCGTGGCTGATTTTGCTGTTGGGAATCCCGATGATCCTGTGGAAGCGTCGCCAGCGCTGATACCATTCTCGGGATGAGTGAAAGGTAGTATGCAGAAAAGGGGGCTTTTCGAACTTGTTTCTGCGCTTGTTATCAGTTTGATTCAGGAGAAACCATAATTTTTTCCCGAAAATTCCCCTCCCCCCTCTTTACAAAACGGCAAAAACAGTTATAATTGCATTAATTCTTCAGTGATGAAGATAACGGATTAAAAAATCCGGGGCGGTAGCTCAGTTGGCAGAGCGCAACGTTCGCAATGTTGAGGCCGGGAGTTCGACTCTCCTCCGCTCCATTTTCGGTTTTTAAGCCGGTGTGGGAAATTTTCCTGCAGCGGCTTTTTTGACGTAGAAACACACGAATCAAAAAAAGTGTTGCTGGCGGAGGGGGATTTTATACTCACACCAGCCATTTTGTGTTTAGGGTCAGTTTTTTAAGCGGAAGGAAAACAATGAATCCCAGTGAACTGCTGCGTATGGTGGACACGATTCATCGTGACAAGAATATTGACAAGGAAGTCCTTTTTCAGGCTATCGAGGCAGCCTTGATTTCCGCCACAAAAAAGAATTTCAACGGCGAGGACGTTCAGATTTACGTTCATATCGATCGTTCTACGGGTGAAGTCGAAGCGAATTGCAACGGTGAGCCGATCTCCCCGGAGGAAATTGCCCGTCGTATCAGCGCACAGACGGCCAAGCAGGTCATGATTCAGAAAATCCGTGAAGCGGAATGCGAGCAGGTTTATGATGAGTTTTACAGTCAGATCAACCAGCTCGTCGTTGGAACGGTCCATCGTTTCGAGAAAGAAGGCTGCACGGTAACTTTGTCGGGTATTGAAGCGTTTCTCCCGCGTACGGAGCAAATTCACGTCGGAGGCGGCAAAGGCGGGTCGAAAGGAGATTCCTACCGCAATGGTGATCGTATCCGTGCGGTTATTGCCGAGGTTCGTAAACAAGGCTCACGGGTAAAAGTGGTCCTCAGCCGTGTGCGTCCGGTTTTCGTGTCCCGCCTGTTTGAACAGGAAATTCCTGAAATTGGGGATGGCGTCATTGAAATCAAAAGTATCGCCCGCCGTGCCGGTGTTCGCAGTAAGATCGCTGTCTGGAGTGCCGACCAGCGCGTGGACTGCGTGGGGGCCTGCGTGGGGATGCGCGGTGCGAGAATCAAAAACATCGTGGACGAACTGGATGGTGAGCGCATCGATATTGTGCCTTGGTCAAGCGATCCGATCGAGTTCATTTCCAACGCTTTGAAACCTGCCGAGATCGAAGAAGTGATCCTTTGCGAGATGCTTGGCCGCGCGATCGTGTTGGTTACGGAAGAAAACCTTTCCCTTGCGATCGGACGTTATGGGCAAAACGTTTACCTCGCCAGCAAGCTGGTTGGGTGGGACATCGAAATCCTGACTCCGGAAGAACTTCAGACGCAGCTTGATCAGGCGGTGGCGGCTCTCTGTACAATTCCGGGCGTTTCCCAAGAGCTTGCTGAAAGTTTGACGGGTGAAGGATTCACCACTTACGACGACCTTTCGATTATCGAGCCGGATGACCTGATGGAAATGAGCGGCCTTTCCGAAGAAGAAGTCAACGCGATCATTGAAGAAGCTGAACGTCGTGCCGACGAGCAGGACAATCAGCAGAACCTGGTCAGAGACGAACAGATTGGTTAAAACTTCTGTTTGTCTTTTGTGAATCAAGATTAAATTAACATAGGGCGATGTTTTTCTGCCCGGGAGTGAGTCCATTGTCAATTCGGATTTATAAATTAGTCAATGAATTGAAGATTGAGAAGGAATACTTGTGGGAGTTGTGTGACAAACTGAATATTGTCGCCAAAGGGAAAAGTGCCCTGGCAAGTATTTCTGACGAAGACGCTTTGCGAGTCAGGGAGTATGTTTCCTCCCTGAAATCCGATTCGGACAAGTGTCACAAGTAAAACGTTTGCCTTGCCGGTAAGCTGGCGGGCAGGGATTTCGAACAGGCTGAACGTTGTGCAGATGAACACGATATTCGGCAAAACCTTGTTAGAGACGAACCGATGTGATGAACAGTCTGTTGGTCTTTCATGAAAACTGTTTCAGGAGAGTACCGCGTCGGGATGACGCTGGTTTCCGTTGCGAAAGGTCCCGGTTTGGGGCTTTGGAGGCTCTCCTTATGATTTGATTAGCTATGAGGCGGAGGTTTTTCCGCCAGGGAGTGTGTCTATTGTCTACGCGGATTTACGCATTAGCCAAAGAATTGAAGATTGAGAAGGAAAACTTGTGGGAGTTGTGTGACAAGCTGAATATTGTCACCAACGGAAAAAGTGCCCTGGCAAGTATTTCTGACGAAGACGCTTTGCGAGTCAGGGAGTTTTTTTCCTCCCAGAAATCTGATTCTGCCCTTAAAGAGCAAACTCCTAAACCCGCTGCCGAGTCTGTTGCGCCAAAAGTCAATATGGTGATGGGGCCTGTTCCGACCCTTTCGGCCAAATCACGCCGCTCTGAAAAGGAGTCGGCCAAGGAGAATTCGGAAAAGGATTCCGCTCACAAGGAAACCGCTGATTCTGAAAAAACCAGCGCGGAAACTGTGTCGCAAACCATTGAAAGTAACGTTTCTGCGGAATCCCCCGCAGTCTTGGAAGTTGCTTCTCCTGCCAAAGAAACTATTGAGAAGGATTCTCCCAGCCAGGCTGCCGACATTCCGCAGACCAGTGTGACGGATGACGTCCCAGCGGAAACTCCAGCAAAATCCTCCAAAAAAGCGAAAGGGGAAGGGAAATCAGGGAGTTCCGCTTCCAAAGGGAAAACGGCAGAGCCGGAAGCGGAAGTAAAAACCGAGGCTGAATCCGAGGCCAAAGAAGAAAAGGCTGCCCCAAAAGATTCTAAAGAATCTGAACCGGCCAAACCCGTCGCGAGTGGACGCCAAACGAAAGAAGGAACCGGTCGGGAACGTCGAAAAGGAAACGGCCCGCTTTCCAAAAAACTCCGTCGTGAGAATACGGATACCATCGTTCAAAAGCCGGTCCTCTCTGTGGCTGAAAAAATCGCGCAGACGGTTACACTCGATTCCATCAACACGGCAGTACCGCCGCAGTACGACAATTCCTTCCCGGTGCTGCAAAACCCCCGTGTAAACCGCCACGATGAAAATGCCCGTCCGGGATCAAGCGCCAACAAGGAAAAGCGGGAACCACGTCGCCCGGGTCTGCGTCTTGCGCCTCTTCCGACTGCCAAGGCTCCTGTGACGAAAAAACCTGTGGAAGCTCAGGGAATGCGCCCGGAATTGCGCCTTACCCCGGAAGAAATTCAGGCGGCCCTCGCCGGCGATATGACAGTACTTCGCCGCAAGGAAGAAGAACTTGAAAAGAAAGCCAAGGAAGCTCAAAATAAAGATTCGGCTGGCAAAGACTCCAAAAAATCCGGTAAAGACCGCGACCGCAAGGGGCAGGGCTCCACAGGCGCAAATGCTCAAGGTGACCGCAAGGAACGCGGCGATCGCGACCGAAAAAATCGTCGGGATGGCCAGTCGTCCGGTACGGACCGGACACCGCGTCAGCCAGGGCTTCATACTTCCAGTCAGGAGGATTCCCGTTACAGCGGTAAAAAGTCTTCTGGCAAAAATCGTAAAGACTCGGGAAAACGCGGCTCCGGCGATGGAGAATCGCAGCACTCTCCGGGGCGTGATTCCCGTTACGGAGGTATGGAAAAACGTGGCAAAGGCCGCCGCATCAGTCTCGAAGATGAAGAAGATGACAATCCGCGCTATCGGATGAAACGACAGAAAGGTTCTTCCTCATCCGTCGTTACTGCACCGCGCAAAAACAGTTACGTTCTTCAGCTCCCGCTTACGGTTCGCACGTTCGCGGAAGGGGTGGGATTGACGGCTGCCAAGGTCCTTGGCAAATGTATGATGGAACTTGGAATGCCGCTGACGATCACCTCGCCGTTGGATGAGACGACCGCTCAGCTTTTGGCGGAATCGTTCGGGATCCCGGTCGATATTCGTCCTGAAGTCACGCTGGAAGAGCGTCTGATCGGAGCCGTTGAAGACGAAGAAGACGCGCCAGAAGACCTCGTTTCCCGTCCGCCGGTCGTTACGTTCCTTGGACACGTTGACCACGGGAAAACCTCACTGCTTGACAAAATTATCAACATCAATGTTGTGTCGGGCGAAAAAGGTGGGATCACCCAGCACATCCGCGCTTACAACGTGAAGTATCATAACAAATCGGTGACGTTCGTCGATACGCCGGGCCACGAAGCATTCACGGAAATGCGCGCACGGGGAGCCAATGCGACGGACATTGCGGTGATCGTGGTTGCCGCCGATGACGGTGTGATGCCTCAGACGGAAGAAGCGATCAGCCACGCACGAGCCGCGGGCGTTCCGATCATCGTAGCGTTGAACAAGATCGACCTTCCTGGAGTTAACGAGATGCGTATTTTCCAGGAGCTTGCGGCAAATGAACTCACTCCGAGTGAATGGGGCGGCGATATTGAAGTCGTTCGCTGTTCCGCACTGACGGGCCAAGGGATCGACGAACTGATGGATACGATTCTGATGGTCGCCGAACTTCAGGAGTACAAAGCGAATCCGAACCGTGCCGCGAAGGGCGTTTGCATTGAGTCTCTGGTTCAGCAGGGGCGCGGTGTGATCGCCAAGCTGCTGGTCCAAAATGGTACGCTGCACACGGGCGATGTGATCGTCTGCGGTTCCACTTATGGCCGTGTGAAGGCGATGAACGATACGTTGGTGACGCACAAGAAATACGCTGAGGCGGGGCCCGCTATGCCGGTAAACGTTCTGGGTCTCGATAACGCGCCAGGCGCCGGGGATAAATTCTACGTTTTGGAGGACATCGCGGACGCACGCCGTCTGGCCGAGGAACGCGCCGAGCAGGAACATCTTTCCGAGCTGGCCGGGACCGCCAAGTCCCATGTCACTCTGGAAGGTTTGTTCAGCACACTCGGCAGCAAAGAGGTCAAAACGCTTAACATCATCCTGCGTACCGACGTGCGCGGTTCGATCGAAGCCATCAAGAAAGAACTGGGCAAACTCGAGCATGAGGAGGTTCAGATCGCGATCCTTCAGGCATCGGTTGGGGGAATCACGGAGGCGGACGTTCATCTGGCAGACGCTTCTGATGCGATCATCATCGGCTTCAACGTGGTTCCGGACGAAAATGCCCGGGTTTTGGCCGAGCAGAAGGGTGTTCAGATCCGCCGCTACGACATCATTTATCAGCTCACAGCGGATGTGAAAGCCGCACTGGAAGGGATGCTTACGCCGGAAGAACGCGAAAAGGAGCTTGGCCGCGCTATCGTCCAGCAGACGTTCCAGATCTCCAAAGTTGGGACGGTTGCGGGTTGCCGTGTTACGTCGGGAACGATCGTGCGTGACTGCAAGATCCGCATCATTCGCAACAATCGTGTAATCGGGACCTACGACCTCGGCACGCTGAAGCGTGAGAAGGACGACGTGAAGGAAGTTCGCGACGGTTATGAGTGCGGTATGCGTTTGACGGGCTTCAATGACGTGAAGGAAGGCGACATTTTTGAGGCGTTCCAGATCGAGTCCGTCGCGAGAACGTTCTGAGCCATTTTACGGGGACGACGCTTCCAGCGTCGTTTTGTGGAGTGCGATGATACAGTCACACAGCGACCTTCATCGCTTTCCCTTGCGGCAATACTGCCTCGTAGAGGCGTTTGCCGCTGAAGTGGGTTGGACGTTTCCCACGCGTAAACCTTTTTTCGTAGTAATATTTTTCGGCCGCTAAGTGAAAGCGGCAAAGGAAGCCTTCGGCTTCTGTATTGCCGCACTCCAAAAACGACGCTTCCAGTGTCGTCTCGGCAGACTAGTACGTTAGAACTGTTGCCCTCCGATTTTCAATCGAACAGAAAGCATTAAAGGAAATGCCATCAAGAAGAGTTTTAAAAGCCGCTGAAGCCATACGCGAGGTCGTTGGAATGTCCATTCTGCGGGATATTCAGGATCCGCGGGTTCGGGGTGTAACAATTACCTACGTGGAAGTGTCTGGCGATATGCAGCAGGCCAAAATTCACGTCTCCATTATGGGAAACGAAGCGAAGCAGAATCTCTGCCTGAAGGGACTTCAGAACGCTGCGGGTTTCTTTCAGCGTAAAATCGCGGATCGGATCCAGACCCGGTACACTCCTCGCGTCACATTCGTCCTGGATCAGGGCGTGAAGAAGTCGATTCTCGTTTCCAAACTTCTGAAAGAGGTTCTGCCTCCGAAGGAAGAAGAAATGGAAGCAGAAGCGGAAGAAGAAGCGAATAATGAAAACGGCTGAGAAAAAACACTGTGCCTGATATATGGCCAGGTGTTCCGGTAATTTTCTTTATTATTCGCGGTTTATCGTTCACATTTATGTTGGCCCGTTCCAAATGAAAGGGAAGTAATCATGAGTTCACCCAGTCGTGCGGATGTTCTGAAACGTCTTTATTCGGAACTGAAAAAGAAATACACCCCGGTCGTTCCTGCGGAACGGTCGGTTCTGGAGCATTTTATCTACGCGACCTGCCTGGAGGATGCGACTTACGAAGCGGCCAATGCGGCTTTTAACGCCCTCGTCAGTACCATGTCGGGTTGGAATGAAGTCCGCGTGAGCAGCGTGGCGGAGCTGGCCGAACTGATGCCGCAGCTTCCCGATCCGCGTGTTACGGGAGACCGTATCCGCAAGATTTTGCACGCGGTTTTTGAGGAAAGATATTCGTTTGACATTGACGACATTCGGAAGAAAAATCTGAAAGAAGCGTATGAAAAGCTGGAAACGATTCCAGGTGGTACGCCTTTCTCGATCAACTACACGGCTCAGGTCGCTCTTGGTCGTCATGGGATTCCCGTAGGAAACGGTGAGAAGCGTCTTCTGTATGTTTTGGGAATTATTAAACTCGAAGATGTGGATGAGCGTGAAGTGACGGGCCTGAACCGTGCGATCACCAAATCCCAGGGGCTTGAATTCGCGTCCCTCCTGCATCAGTTGGCTGCCGCGTTTGTCGTGAATCCGGAAGCGAAGAAGATCCTCACGTTCCTTCAGGGCTTTGCGCCGGATTACCGTACCCGAATGCCTCGCCGCCGTGAGCCGCGGATCGAAAATTCGATGGAAACACCGAAACCGGTTGAGGTCAATGAAAAACCGTCCAAGCGGAACGTTATGCAGCTTTTGATGAATGATCCTGATTTCCGCAAGGAACGCGAAAAAGACAAGCGTATCGATCGCGACGAATACGAGGATGAGAATTCCGCGAAAGCCAAGGCTGCGTACATTGAAGAGATGGGCAAGAAGGAACCGCTCTTTGATGAAGCCGCAGCAAAGAAACAGGCCGCCAGAAACAAGAAAAAGGCT
>JAUMVK010000056.1:0-24944 GCA_030530205.1 Thermoguttaceae bacterium
AATTTCGTCCATTTACTTGACGAAATTTGAATTTTGTGGAAAAATAGATAAAAGAAGACGTTTAGTCATGGGGAAATATGATTTCTCCGTCAAGTTTCCCTTGACATTAATTATATTGTAGTATAATCCTTAAATTGATTATGAAAAAGACTTTTTGCTATATTTTCGTCCTTTTATGCGGTTTGTGCTTTGCTTTTGCCGCTCAGGGACAGAATGCCGACGATTGGGACGACGAAGAGGATGAAGAGGAAGATGAATAGTCTTTCCCTCTGATTTTATGCTTTTATTCAAGCGGAAATTTTTGGACGCGATCCGCAGCGGCGAGAAGACCCAAACCCTGCGGAATTGGAAAACCGCGCGTGTTCGTGCGGGCCAGAAAGACACAATTCCTGGCGTCGGTCCGATATGGATCGATTCTGTTGAGAAAGTTTCGCTTGATGATTTGACGGATGCCGACGCGATCCCCGACGGTTTTTCGTCGCTTGACGCTCTGAAAAAAGAACTCCACGATATTTATGGGGATGGAGCCCTTAATTTCTACAGAATTCGTTTTCATCTTCTGAAAGAAAATGAGGAGGAAAAGCCGGCGCCAACCCGGAAGTCCAGACCTGTTCCAAAGAAAATTGTCGTTCCGCGATCCAGTGAAACTCCCGCCGTTGTAAATTTTGCGTTGGAGATGAAGCGGGAATTTAGCAAAAGGCTGGAGCAATACAAACACCGGCTGGAGTGTGAGGATCACAGGAAATTACACTCATCTGAAGAAGCCCCCCGGCAGATGACCGAGGCTGACATCGTGGAGAAAATGGTTCAACGCTGCCGGGTGAACAGGAACGTTTGTGACTGGAACCATGAACCGGGCAAGTCGCAGGACTTTTTTGCTCTTTTCCTTCAGGCTCCGCGGGATGAACGTGGTATTCCGACCCTGGACGGTTACCGGCTGAGGAGTCTCATGAGGGATTTGTGTACCGGGGAACAGTGGGAAGAAATCAACTGGATCGCCACCGAGATATGCTCCGCCTGGACGGAGTGGCAGTACGCCGTGGAGCACTGGGTCGGCCAGCAAACCTCTACGAGGAAAGAGTGAATTTTCCCTGAAAACCCGGCCAATTCTTAAAATGGTGTGAGCCGATGATTCTTCTTCGTGCGTTTTTCTCGATTTGAAAGGATGTGGACACGGACAGTGGACAAAAAAACCATATATTTTTGTCAGTTGTCCATGTCCACGGTGAGTTAGTTTTGCGGAGATTCTGCATCTTTCGGAGATTTTTTCCAGATCCGCCGCTTTTCCCCCTTGACGTTTTTGGCCTCCGGTGGTAAAATGAGAAAAACGTCGTTTTTTTGAAATTCCATTTCGGTCCCAAATGAGGTTTGAAATGTTCAAGCTAATTACCGCGCCGGTTCGTTTTCCAGACGATTCGATGAGCATCACGGAGTTTTTTGGGCGGATCAGCTCCGGCGACACGCGCATCAGCATCGGTCGGCTGACGAGCAGGGCGGGCTGGAGTGAACCGGCCCAGCGTCCTGAATTTGACGAGTTCACTCTCGTTCTGAAGGGTGCGCTCTACATCACCGCCGAGGACGGTTCCGTTACGGTCGTGCGTGAGAATCAGGCCATTTTGACCCCCGCGGGTGAACTGGTGCAGTACTCCTCGCCGGAGGAACCCGGGGCCGATTACGTTTCCGTCTGTCTGCCGGCCTTCGCGATGGAACTCGCCCACAGGAACGAAACACTTTGACCCTTCACAACACCGGGATTCACTACAATATTGGGGGAAATCATGAAACGAAATGCTTTTACGCTCGTGGAACTTCTGGTCGTCATCGCGATCATTGGAATGCTCGTGGGGCTGCTCCTTCCGGCCGTCCAGCAGGCACGTGAGGCGGCGCGTCAGATGCAGTGCGGCAACAACATGAAGCAGCTCGGTCTGGCCTGCCTCAATCACGAATCGACGACGAAAAAGTACCCCTCCGCCGGCTGGTGGTGGTACTTCACCGGCGACCCGGACCAGGGTTTCGGCAAGAACCAGGGCGGCGGCTGGATCTACTCGATCCTCCCCTTCATTGAGCAGAACGCCATGTACCAGATGGGCGCCGATGGTGAAAAATTCAGCTCGGGTGAGCCGCAGATGAGTAACGCGAAAACCCGCTGCGAGACGCCTATCGGCACGATCCTCTGCCCGAGCCGCCGCACGGTGAAACAGTACCCGACTTCCGGCGCGGTTTACCCGGTGAACGCATCACGCCACACGCAGGGAAGCAAGACCGACTACGTGGGCAACGAGGGAAACACGACCGGCACCCAGAACCAGCCTCAAACGGTGGCCGCCGCAAAACAGCTCTGCGATACCAACTCCTGGGCCGACACGACCAGCAAATCCAAAGGGGTCATTTTCGCCCGCAGCGAGATCACCGTTGGTGAAGTCCGCGATGGAACGACCAATACGTACCTGCTCGGAGAAAAGTACCTCGCTCCGGAAAAATACGAGGCCGGCAACACGGACGGCCAGGATAATGAATCGGCTCTGATCGGGACGGACCACGATATTCTCCGCGCAGTGCAGTCTCAGCCCTGCCAGGATCGTACCGGGTTCGACATTGGAAGCGGCCGTTTCGGAAGCGCCCACGCAGGAACCTTCGGCATGACGATGTGCGACGGCTCCGCCCAACGTATCAGTTATAGTATCGACCTCGCCGTCCACCAGTATCTCGGCTACCGCGCCGACGGCCAGGCGGTTCAGATCCCGCAATAATTACGGGGACGAGGCTTTTGCCTTCCTTTATTTCTGCAATGGGGGATTGTTTTCTCTCAATTTTGGTCGGTTTTCAACATCTCGATCTTCTGTTCCAATATTGAATACTCAGTTCAGGGATGAATTTTTAGAGTTTGACTAAAATTTTAACTTTTTTAAAAAATTTCGCCAAAAAAATGTTGTAAATTCTGAAACCTGATGTATAATTTATCTAATAAACAGTTTTTGAAGATTTAGATAGTTTTTCAGCTAAGGAATATAAACGCCTTATTATTAATAAAGGAGTCCATATAATGCGTATGTGTGAGAAATGTGGTAATTTACGGGGGGGGGGGTAGATTAAGCAAACTTTTCCTCCCGGTCATTCTTTGTTTGGCCGCGGCTTCCCTTCAAGCGGCGGATGTGACCACCGATCTGACCATCAGTGCCGCAAATCAGGGAACTTATAACGGACAAACGACCAATTTCATCGGAAGCGCGGCAACTCCCATCACAATCACGATCAACGGACGTTGGGACACCACCAATAACACCACTCTCAATTTTGGTCCGTACACGACGCTGACCGGTGCGACGAATGTTTCCTCAATCTCAAACAGCAGTGGTAATACTTATTTCTCTTTTAATGATTCAACGATCCACACCACGGTAACAATCGTTGACCCCACAGATCACACGTTTCTGTTTTACAGTGGGAACCGGATGCACTACACCATTCAGGGGAATACCGGCTTGACCGTGAACGTTGACAGCGGGGTAACGACGCAATTTTCCGGCGTTTTCGCCAATGCTTCCGGTCAGACGGGTAAACTGGTAAAAACAGGGGACGGCCAGTTGAATCTTTCCGCCAGCAACAGCTATACCGGCGTGACCACGCTCAATGGCGGAACGCTTGTGATCGGCACTGCAGCCACCCCTCCAGCCACATCCGGTTACACCGGCGGCTTCGCCATTACGCAAGGGAGCCTGGTCAATAATACCACGTCAAATCTCAACGTCTCATTTAACAGTGGTGGGAAAGCCGTTACACTTCGAAGCAACCTGGGAACCAACATTGGAAAATTTACGACAAAAACAGATATTGTCGCCAGTGCTTTCACATTGGTGAACGCGACACTCACGATAAACACCAAAGGACGTTACATTGGCGCTGGTACGACCTACTTCAACAACGCGACGATCGACATTCAGGAAACGACCGGCCAAGGGGGCTGGCCAGGCCCGACGCTCTTCTCCTACTCCTCCGGAAATAACAACTATTATATCGGGCCTGAAGGTCTTACGATGAACGTGGCGGCGGACAAGCAGGCGGAAATTTCCGGCAAACTGCAAACCCGCTCTGCGGGACCGGACGGTGATTTGACGAAAACCGGCCCCGGCCTTCTGGCGATCGGCATATCGAGTGAGAATACATTCACCGGCTCGACGGTCGTGAACGAAGGAACGCTTCTGGTCCGCAGCGGCGCGTCCCTCCCCGGCGGCGTCACGCCCAATAACGGCATGATCCAGAACAACTCGGCGACGGCCCTGACGCTCAATTCCTCTACGAACGAGGATGCGGAGCAGTCGATCGAACTGGCCGGAAAGTTTAACATCGCTTCGGGCGCGGAAATTATCCACGCGGGCAACTGGACGCTCGGAAAAGGAACGAACATTCTTCCTGCAAACAGCACGGCACAGACCCCGGCAGCAATCGGGACCCAAACGCCTTCTGTCGTCACGATGACCGGCGCGAATTCCAAACTCACTGCGAATATCCTCACCGTGAAAGACGGCTCGTCCTACACGCAGGACAATGGCACGACCACGGTCGGTACGGCCAATGCCAATACTTATTTTGTCGTAACAGGATCCGGTTCGGTTCTGAACGTGGACGGCGGAACGCTGAACGTCAATGGCTGGTGCAACGTCGATTGGCAGCCTTACCAGGCAGCGAGAAATAACAGTCTGGTCGTGGACAAAGGGGCGAAGATGAACGTGACCGACGGGACCGTGAACGTCGCAGGCTGCTTTCGCGTTGGCGAGAGTTCGGGTACTAACGAACTGACCGTTTCCGGCGGAACGATCAACGTCGGCACAAACAGCAGTTCCATTAACAGAGCGCTGTTCATCGGCGGTGGCAACGCCCAGACCGGCGGTACAGGCAAACTCACCATGACCGGCGGAGCCATTAACACTCTGATTTTTGGAGTGGGTCATAATACCGCAGGCTACGCCACCATCAGCGGCGGAGAAGTCAACGTGAACAAGCTCGCTTTGTATGGTGGAAGCGACAGCAGTACGATCACGATTTCCGACGCGAAAATTCACACGAACTACCTTGGCTTCGACACACAGTTCGTCGGCAGAGGAACGCTGACCCTTGCGGGAAGCAACATCGAGTGGAAGAACCAGGCCGGCACCAGTGACACACTCGAAACCTTCCTCGTTACGTCTTACGGAAAGGCCAAATTCATTGTGGACGAAGGTGGTTTTTCGACGGTCAATGCCGGAACCGTCACACTGGCGTCCAATGGTACGAATTCCTCCAAACTTTCCGTCTCCACCTCCGTGGCGATGACGACGCTCGACGACCTTCAGACTCTGCTGGGTGACACGGGTATTTGCCTTGCTCAAGCCACCACGAACTATACCTACGGATCGACAGACGTTTCGACGGGGTACCTGAAACTCAAGTCCGATACGGCGCAGAAAGCTCTGTATGCCGTTTTGAATGAAGAGGTGGAAAAAGCCGCGACAGTAACCTCGGACGGCATCGAGTTCAACGCTTCCGAAGTGGGTTTCGTTCAGCTTCCGCACGAGATGGCCGACATTTCGCTGGCGATCGAGACCGGCGATCAGGCTGCGTTTGCAGCATGGTTTAACGACTGCCTCCCCGGGGGGGCTTCCGCAGAATATGACACCTCCACTAATCTTTTCAAATTGACCGGTATGGATTCCGCCAGCGGTTTCGCCTGGGACTTCAGCGGCTACGGCAGTGCTGCGGCTTTGAGTGGGATCTACGGCGCCATGACCCCTGTAAGTGGGGTTCCGGAACCTGCTGCGTGGATACTGATGGCTTTTGGCGCCTTGGGACTGTGTTGGCTGAGAAAGAAATGAGAGAGGTGGTATGTGCAAGAAAGCTGCGTTCACTCTCGTTGAACTTTTAGTCGTCATTGCGATTATTGGGATGCTTGTCGGTCTGCTTCTTCCAGCCGTTCAACAGGCCCGGGAAGCCGCCCGTCAGATGCAGTGTGGCAACAATCTGAAGCAACTCGGGCTGGCCTGTATCAATTACGAGTCCAGTTCACGTGCGTATCCCTCAAATGGCTGGAACTGGTACTGGGTCGGGGACCCTGACCGTACTGGTGTAGCGCAGCCGGGCGGTTGGTGTTACAGCATTCTTCCGATGCTCGAGCAGAACGCTCTACACCAACTCGGGGCGGACGGTCAACCCGATGCGATCACCGAAACGCAGAAAAACGGGGCGAAAACCCGTGGTGAAACTCCACTTTCCGTTTTTAACTGCCCTTCCAAGAGAATCTCGATGGGTTACCCGATGGGGAAACACCAGGCGGTGAACTGCGCGACCGTGGCGATGAATTCCAGCACGGACGTTGTGATCAAGGGCGATTATGCGGCCAATTCCGGCGCGAAAGGTTTTGTGGGTGTTCATACCCCAAACAGCACTGCTGGCTTTCCCAATGCGGCCCGGCCCGATAAAGAAACGGACTGGGACGGCGTGATGTATTCGCGCAGCTTCTGTACCGTTGGTCAAGTCAAGGATGGAACCACGAACACGTACCTCGTCGGCGAGAAATTCCTCGATCCGAACTACTATACGCTCGGAACGAACGGCGGAGACAATCAGTCGTTTTACATCGGTCAGGACTGCGATAATAACCGGTGGAGTTACAACACAAACGGCTACGGCGCCTATTCACAGTACCAGCCGATGCAGGACCGTCAGGGTCTTGATTACTGCTATAATTTTGGCAGTGCGCACGCGGGTTCTTTTGGCATGACGATGTGCGACGGTTCCGTTCACCGCATCAGTTACTCGATCGACAAAGAAACCCACCGCTACCTCGGCAGCCGGGCGGACGGTCAGGTCGCCCAGCTTCCGGATTAACGAATTAAAAATCAAGGATAGATGACGAATCCGCCTGAGGGCAAAAGGGGAAAAGTCGTTTTTTCTCTTGATTCGTCGTTCTTTTATTTTATGGAGAAATCAGAAATGAAAAAGCTGTTCCTGCTCATTTTATCCCTCCTTACCCTCCCACTTTACGCGCAGCAGTACTCGGAACAGGACATTGCAAACCGTCACACGGTCCCATTTCCGGTGCAGCGTCTCCAGCAGGACTGGATCTACCAGGATTCCGGAACGCGTCTGCCGTCGCCCGTTTTCGTCAGTGACCAGAACGCGGATCTCGAAGCGAAAATGGTCCGTAAAGTACTCGACGAACTGAAAGCCGGCGGCGCCGACACGGCTCAGGGTGAAGCGGGCCTGAAAGCGCTCCTCGACGCCAAAAAACCGGCCAACGACCCCGCGTGGAAGGACCTTTACTTCAGCCTCTGCTCCCAGCGCCGGGTTCAGCGTCTGGCCTACTTTAAGGACCAGCCGCGCGATTACATCTACGCCAAGCACTTCGTTTTCGGCGATGCGCAGGCCATGTTCGCCATGACCGACCATCTCACCGACGCGATTTTCCGGGAGTGCGGCCGTGACGTGCGTATGGGCTCCCAGCTTTGCCGGATGCGGATCAATGAAGATGGAACGGTCAAAACGGTCGTGATCCTGGACTGCCCGACCGGGATCGTACGCGACCCGTGCCTTTCCTACGACGGAAAAACGCTCGTCTTTTCAATGCGTAAAGCCGACCACGACCACGGCGACGATTTCCACCTCTACAAGATGGACCTGAGCGGAACCACGGCAGAAACGCCGCTGCAAAATATGAAAGACGAAGCGGGGAACGACCTCCCCATCAGGAGCGTCGCCCCCATTAAGCAGATCACCTTCGGCCCGGGTGTGGCCGACATGGAGCCGGAATGGCTACCGGACGGAAACCTGATCTTCACCTCGACCCGGTGCAACATCTCGGCCCCGTGCTGGTGGTCGAGCGTCTGTAACCTCTTCACCTGCGACGCGGAGGGGCGTTACATTCACCGCCTCGCGGTTGACCACGGCCACACGGTTTTCCCGCACGTCACGAACGACGGCCGGATCACCTACACCCGATGGGAATACTCCGACCGGAACGCCGGTTACTTGCACACGCTCTTCGTGATGAACGCCGACGGCACGAACCAGACGGAATTTTACGGGAACAATTCGCAGTACCCGGCGGCGGTCCTGCACGGGCGGATGATCCCTAACTCGACGAAAGTCATGGCGATCGCCGGTGCGCACCACATCGACCAGCGCGGGAAACTCATCATGATCGACCGTTCGGAAGGAATGCAGGCGGGTGAAGGCGTTTACTTCCTCGCGCCGAAGCGGCCGATGCCGAACCTGGAAAACACGGGCCACGAAACCACTGGTGGAAACGTCGTGCACGGAACCGAGGGCGAGCAGTTCCAGTACCCGTACCCGCTTGATGAGGAAAATCTGCTGGTTTGCTACTCCCCGGAAGGCGGCCCCGTTCGCGGTCTGAAAGGGATCGGAAAAGACGGAAAACCCGGCTCCCCGGCGTTCGGCATTTACTGGATGAACGTCGATGGACGGCGTGAACTGCTGATCTACGACCCGGTCATTTCGGTCGGTCAGCACATCGCGGAAAAGGCCCGGCCTCTCCCGCCGCAGAAAATATCCCCGGTCAACGAGTCGCTGAACTCCGGTTTCTTCTACGTTCAGAACGTCTATTTCGGCCCCGGTCTGGAAGGCGTCCCGAAGGGGACGGTCAAGAAAATGAGGATCGTCGGTCTGGACTACCGCGTCAAAGGAACCGTTGCACTCGGTCTGCACCCGTGGGGCGGCCACCAAACCTCGCCGTGCGGCATTAATAACAGCGCGTACGACGTCCGGCACGTTTTGGGCGAAGTGGACGTTGAAGAAGACGGGAGCTGCTACTTCGAGTGCCCGTCGCGCGTGCCGGTCTTCTTCCAGATGCTCGACGAAAAGGGCCAGATGGTCCAGAACATGCGAAGCTGGACGATGGTCTTGCCGGGCGAGCAGTTCTTCTGCATCGGCTGCCACGAGGACAAGAACAACACGTTCATCGATAATAAACAGATCACGGCCGCGCTGCGCAAGCCCCCGCAGAAGATCCAGCCCTTCTTCGCGCCGGGAGACGAGCCGGTGCAGGAAATGGAGCGTTTCCTGACCGACCACCAGAAGCGTGCGATGGCGTACCTGAACGTCGAGGCTCCGCAGGGGATGGACGTTCCGAAGGGGTTCAGCTACACGCGTGAGATCCAGCCGATCTGGGACGCGCACTGCATCCAGTGCCACAACGGCGGGAAAGACCCGGCGAAGAAAGACGTTCCGCTCAACCTGATGGGCGATACGCGGCCCTACACGATGCAGGACATTTACAGCCGGGCGAAGTGGCGCACGTGCATGAGGCCCTACGGCAAAGTGACGCAGGGAAATCCCGGCCGTTACTTCAGTGAGTCTTACCTCGCGCTGACCGATTTCGGCTATAACGCGAAGATCCTCCACGGCGTTTGGGCGGACGCGACCCGCGATCCAGCGTACCTCTCCTTCTTCGGCGGCGACCCGAAGAACATTCCGAACCCGGGCGCCGGCGGTTACTCGGCCGACGAGTACAACGGGAAGGGGATCATCAACTGGGCACACGCCAGCGGCGCTTGTGGCATGGTCAAGCCGTACTCGTTCGGTTCGTCCTCGAGTCCGCTGATGAAGTACCTCGAACCGTCACACTACGGTGTGCAGCTCACCGACGCGGAAAAACGCCTCGTGGCGTGCTGGATCGACCTGAACGTCCCGTTCTGCGGGTCCTGGATGGAGCAGAACTGCTGGGATAAACTGAACCACGCGCGGGACTCCGGACTCACGCCGTGGTACGTGTACCGCGACCAGATGCGCCAGATTTACCTCTACTTCGAGGCGAAACGTTTGGCTCAGGCCGAGCTGGAGATCGACGCGATCGATAAACTGATCGAGCATCAGACCACCGGCAAGGAATTCGCGCCGTCGGATTTCCCCGCCAGCCCGCTGGGAGGCCAGGAAGCGCAGGCGAAATTCGTCGCGGATCAGGACGCGCTGGTCGGAAAGGTCCCGATTTTCGGAATGGCAGAGGGCCGAAACGCCCGCGGCGGCTCGAATGTGGTGGGGAACCCGGTCCGCAACCTCGCGGTGAACCCGGACGCTTACACGTACTGGCTGCGCAGTTTCCCGCGGACGTCAAGCAACTCGCACTACATGTACAAGCCGGAATATTCACCGATCTGCGTGATCGACGGCAAGACGGACGGGACCAGCTACTGGCGTCCTGCCCGCCGTACCGACCTTTGGCTGCGCGTCAGTTTCGGGCGTGAGATCGTGACGGAAAAAATCGTCATCACGCTGAAACTCACCGAGGGCCAGCAGAAAACCTGGACGAAGGGCGTGCTGCATTTCTCGACGGGTGAGGAAGTCCCGATCGAGCTGAAATGCACGTCCGAGCCGCAAGTCTTCACGTTCCCGGCCAAGACCTGCGCGTGGGTCACACTGACGAAACTTGAAGAGACTTTCCCATTGGTCGATAACGGAATCTCGGAGATCGAAGTTTGGGGGAAAGACAAAGAATAGAATGAATAATGAAAGAAATGATTTCAACCTCAAACTTGTAAATTCGGGTTAAAAGAGGAAACGCCTGCTCCGCAGCCAGCTCGACTCGGGACCCCAGAAAGCCCTCCCGACCATCACTGACTGCACTTGCAACGACCTCTGGTCCGAACTGGAAGACGAGGAGAAAGAACACCTCGTAAACCAGCGCTAGACCACCGGGTTGAAGTGGTTCCAATCCTCACCATTATTCAAACGTCCGGGACGAATTGTCGTTTCGGGCGTTTTTTGTTTTGGGCAAATTTCGATCCTCGACCTTGTGCGTACCAGAGAGTTCGGAAGTACCGCGAATAACTAACGAAGTTTCACCGTTAAAATCGGACAGTCTCGATAATACTTTACGACCTTGGAGTCGCAGGGCTTGACAACCTGAATTTTCAGGTTATAATTAACATCATCAGAAGCGATTTCAATAAATCTTGCATAAACCACAACCTTAGTTCCACTCCGTAAAACACGAGGTGAAACGTCCCCATTATCAGCCTTGGCAGCGGCGTCCCCGTTTTTTTAATGGAAAATTTCAAATGAAACGAATCATTTTTTTCTTTTTATTTCTCTTGACTCTTGGGCCGTGGGTTCTGGGAATGGTGCCGCTGGAGATGAATACACTGGAAGGTTCCGGTCCACAAATCCCGGATCGTTACGTGCCGCCGGTCCTTGGAAACGGGTCGCTCTGGCTCGCGGTCGATTGGAACGGCAGTCAGCCGCAAAGCCGATACTCGGGTGTTTTCCGGTCCGGGCGGCGTTACGGGGATCCGAAGTACGATCTGCTCACACTCGGCTGGTTCCTTCAGGGGGTGGAGATCGACGGGAAAGAATTCCTCGCCGCCGACGAGTGGACCCAGACCCTCGACGTTCCGAACGGCTGCATGCGCTGCACGCACCAGTTTTCGGGCGTGAAGCAGGAAATGACGTTTCTCGCGCCGCTCGATGAAAGCGTTCTGGTCATTCGCCGCGAAATGACGAACACCAGCGGGAAACCGCTCCATGTGACGCCGTTCCTCCGGTACTTCATGGGCCTGGCCGCCGACAAAAACCACCTTCCCGGCCGACTGATCGGAAATTGGGAGACGAGTGAAAACGGCGCTCAGGCGGTTTTCGACTACAATTTTTACGGCCACCCGACCCAGCAGGGGAACGTCGTTCTGCTCGGTGATACAGGGACGGTCTGCATTTACGAGCCGGACGGTTCAGAGGCGGTTCCTCCATGGAAGCAGTGGGAGCGCAAAAACGACGCGCGGATGGAAAAGCCGCTCGAACTGGCTCCGGGCGAGACGAAAGAGGCCGTTTTTTACGTCGTTTTCAAGGATACTCTGGACGACGTGAAGTACGAAGAACTCACGAAAAAAACGATCCAGCGCATCCGGATCGAGGGTTTTGCCGGTATGTACGCGAAGAACGCCGCCGACTGGAAGGCGTACTACGAAGAAAGCGCCGTCAGTGTGCCGGACCCGATGATCCAGCGCATGTACGAAACGGCCCAGTACCACGTTCGGGTCGATGCGACGCCGTGGTCGTTCCCGGTCGGCATTTCGCCGTTTCTCTGGAACGGCCGGTTCTTCGGCTGGGACGAAATGTTCATTCATCAGGGGGCGCTGACGAGCAACCACCTCGCCATCGCGCGCCGCTGCCCGGAATTCCGGCACTCGGTCCTCCCCAAGGCGACGTACCGCGTGGCCCACTACGGCCAGAAGGGGACCTACGGCGCGAAATTCGTCTGGGAATCTCTCGAAGACGGCACGGAAGGCGCGCCTCCCGGTTTCTGGAACGACCACATTTTCCACACGTCGAACATCGCGCGCAGCGCCTGGACGCAGTATTTGTACTCGAACGACCGGGAATTCCTGAAAAGCACGGCTTACCCGCTGATCCTCGAGTGCGCCCGCTACTTCCTCTCCCACTGGACGTACGAGGACTCGGACGGAACCATGTACCTCGGAAAACTCACCGACCTGGAACGCCTCGGCCCGGCTCGTGACCACGCCTTCATGACGACCTGCGGGGCGGTCTATTCCATGCGCGCGGCGGCCGATGCGGCGGATCTGCTCGGCGTCGATGCGGAGGAAGCAGCCAATTTCCGGCGCGTGGCCGACAAACTGGTCGAGTCGCTGCCCGTCGAGGACGGCGTTTACATCGGCTACCGAGGCTGCAAGGAGCCGACCGTCGCGACGCTGAGCGGGATTTTCCCGTACGACATTTTCGACGGCGCCCACGAGCTGCAGAAGAAAACCGCGTACAAATTCCTCTTTGAGGGCCGCTCTCACGCCAATATGTACCCGGTCGGAAACTCGGTCTGCCCGTGGTACGCCGGCAAAATGGCCATCACCATGACGGTTTTCGAGGACCGCAAGTACCCGGCCAAACTGATGCGTGAGGCCGCGGAAACCTGCGGGGCGTTCGGCGAACTGTTCGAGATCAACGAGAAAGACGTCGTGCGGAACCCGTGGTTCACGACCGCCGCGGGGACCTGCGTTCAGGCGGTGAACCAAATGCTGATCTTCTGCCGGGGGGACGAAATCCGACTTTTCTACGGCGTGCCGGAAGAGTGGAAAGACTTTTCGTTCACGCTGCCGGCGTACGGCGGAGTCCTCGTCCACGCCGAGGTGAAGGATGGCAAACTCGCGGTTCTGGAAGTGAAGCAAAACCCTTGCGCCGCTCCGATGGACCCGAACTCTCCGCGCGTCATCGTGATCCCGAGATTATTCGGGACGGAAGCCGAGATCGCGAAAAAGGCGCTTCCGGAAGGTTTTTCGATCCGAAATCAGGAGTGACGCAAAATGGCTAAAATCCTCATCACGTCCGGCCCGACGCGGCAATACATCGATCCGGTCCGTTTTCTTTCCAATGCCTCGAGCGGGCGCATGGGCGCAGCGCTTGCGGCGGCGGCACTCGAAAAAGGGCACGAAGTCACCATCGTCTCGGGACCGGTTGAGATTCAGTACCCCTCCGGAGCCACGGTCGTGCCGGTTGTCACCACGGATGAAATGCTGGAAGCGGCCCAGCGACTTTTCCCGCAGTTTGACGGCGTGATCGGCGTCGCCGCCCCGTGTGACTACAAGCCGGATGCGGTCGCGAAACAGAAAATCTCCAAGACCGGGGACAAACTGACGCTCCATTTCGTCGAGACGCCGGACGTTCTGGCCACGCTCGGGACTTCCAAATCGGAAAAGCAGTGGGTCGTGGGCTTTGCGCTGGAAACGGCGGACATCCGCCTGCGTGCGCTTCGGAAGATGATTGCGAAAAACTGCGACCTGCTCGTCCTGAACGGCCCGTCGGCCATCGACTCGACCGAGAACGAGGTCGAAATCTTCCTCCGTCCCGGCAAAACCATCGCCCGCCTGAAGGGGTCCAAGACCGAACTGGGGCGGGAGATTTTCGCTCTGGTGGAAGAAAAACTGATCAAGAAGAAATAGGTCCTTTTTCCTGTTTTTCCCCACAGGCCCAGCCCCTTGACAACGTATTGTCGCTCAGGTATAATATCCTTTGAAATTGTGTCAGCTTTGGAAAAAAGTCTTTAAACGTTTGCCATATAGTTATCGAATTGATTTTTGAGATTCCTTTGAACCTTACAGACTTTCATTCCCTTTTATTCTTCAAATTGGAGTATAAAGATTTATGAAAACGAGTGCTTTTTTGGTTTCGGCCTTGTTGATTTTCACACTGGTTTTGGACGTTTCTGCTCAAACTAACAATGACGCTAAACCCGATGAGATGGTATCATGTCCGTACAAAGTCGTGGAAAACGACAATGTGTATGTTCAAATTTCAAAAGTCAGGCTTCGGTCCAACAATCTACCGTTGTATCCTTATTTTTCTCTCTATGGAATGATTGCTGGAGAGTGGAAACGCATTACTACGACCTATTCTCAGGAAGGAAATCAAATTTGCGAGGAAGTGCCGAAACCGGCGAACTTCCAGTTTTATATTAACAAGGAATGCAAGGAATGCTTTGTGAATGTTTATTCCAAATGGCATACCGAAGACCAATTGGTATCCAGAGGCGTAAAATTCGAAACAAAGAAACTGTTTGACTGGGCCAATGATTCCCAAACGAATGACGAGACATACTCTCTGGATATTTCCAAAGGAAACACCATCTATCTTAAAAAAGGGGAGAGGAAAGATGATCGTTACTACTTCCAGATCGTATCCTATAAGATTACTTCGATAAACAATGATTACAGGAAATATCTTTACGAATCTTATAAGTCATGGATGATAACCCGTCTGGAAGGCGCATCTGACAAATGGCTGTATTTTGACAATAAGAAATTCATACCCGCGGCCAAAGATACTCTGGATTTCGCGGAATTGTCTTTAGAAAAATACGACAAGTCCGAGAGAGAGTTTTTACTGCCTTGCAAAGCGAATGAAAAAGTGACTTTTACCTTTGCGAACCGAATGGGTACGCTCGATACGATTGAGCTCTCAACCGAGGAAGTGATCAAACAGTTCAACGCCTGCATGCAAAATTTCCCCGACGACCATACCAAATGGGTGGTGAAATGCACAAGCAGAAACCAGTCCGAAATCGAATTGAGTTTTGCTGGAATACGCAGAATATATCGAGTCACAACCGTTGCCATTCCTGTGACACATTCCATCAGACAAAAGCCGCGTTATTCAGAAAAGGGATACGCGCCTATTATGCGTATATATATTCAACAAGACGGGTTGTCGTGCTGTGTTAATGGCAAATACGCAAGATCTTCTATACGTTCCTGGGATTGTGACATACCGAACGATAGGCTGAATCGTTTTGAAATACGCGAAGGTGTCAATGCCAACTTTGCGCTTCAAATCAAAGACAAAGACACCAAGTTTTACGAGATCGACCTTGTCGGGATTTCTGAAATAAAGGATTTGGATTTTTCCAAAAAGGTGGTTTATGAAAAACTCGGTTCGGACATTGATGAAGACAAACGCACGAAGGTCAAATTCGAGGAAGTCAAGGACTGATTTCCTGGACTCAGAAAGGCGAATATGAGAGATAAAATGTTTAAAACGTTTGTTGCGATTGGCCTGCTGGTCATTATCGGTCTTTGCGGTTTCCTCGTTTTTTCGGGAAACAATGGATACGTAGAGGAACAGGAAATTTCCGATCAGAACCGCATTAACCAATCGCGGCAAGAACTGATGGAAATGTTCAAGGTTGGTTTGCAGAAAAGCCAAACCAGCGGAATTGAGGCCCAAAACGGAGGCGAGAATCTGGAGTTTTACTACGGAATGGTCGAGGCTGCAATTCATCAATGTACCCAATATCCGGATTTGCCAGCCGATTTTTGGCAGACGTTTGAAAATCACTTGGATTCGAATAACTCCATTTCTACGATTGCTCGTATTGGAACGATTGACCTGTTTAGCCAACAGGTCGAGAACTGTCTCAATCTTTCTAAAAATATTAAACAGTACAAAAGACTTTGGAAAACAAAGGAACGTATTGCTTCCTACCGGGATAAAATCATCAAGGAAGAAGCTCTGAAAGCATTAAGTCTGTTGGAAAATGCCGAAAAAAACGAGGCGGGACGGTTAGTCAAAATCGTTAAAAAAGAAATTGGCGACGATAATATTGATCTGTTGGCTGCCTATAATTTTCTCGCTGAATATTCGGAAGATCTGACCGATCAGGACCGGGAACGCTTGAATACCTTCATTCAGAACGTGAACAACCGGATCGTCTCGGAAATCGATATCAGGATAGAAGACATCAAAAAGCGTTTCAATGCCTTAAAAGAGAAGTGCCAGAAGGAAAAGATTGAACCTGTGATTCTGAACTCAAATGCAAACCAGATCGAATATGGAACAGGAGAATCGTATCAACTGCTTTTGGATATTGAGTCGTTCATTGCTTCCGAATTGAGTGTGGAACTAATGCAGACTCTTGCCACTTCTGCACCTGAAAAAGCGGTTCAGTATCAAACGTTGCCTTCGGAATTGCTGAATAAAACCCGGACTCTGAACCAGGTGATTTATAATCTTTGGGCAAACAGGGTCATTAATAATGCGAATAATGTAAGTCAATTTGATTCCATGGCAAAGATTTCCATTGAATTTCTTTATCCAGCTGTATCCTCGATGTATAACGAAAAAATGGGAAAAATCTTGATGGAAATCAAAGACCCGAATCAGATTTCGTCCAATGTGTATAAAATGATTCTCAGAGACAAAGCCCCCTTATCAGCTTTTTAAAGTGCCATGAAACGTATTCATTCAATCCTTGTAATATCGTTGTTCACATTGGTGGCTTTCGGGAGTTTTATCCCCGATGCTTCCGCAAAATTCATATTAGGCAAAGCACTTTGTAACCCTTCTCCGGAGGCGGTCAAGGAGGCAAGCGTCTATAACACGTTTGCCGTTGGGCAAAAAGTCGATTTGTCTCCAGCGGCAGGCCTGACCAGAGTAATGCTCTCAGAAAAGGCTGTTGGCAGAGTTCATGAAAAAACCGTGAACGCCGGTTTCAATTTTGATAATTACTTGAAAATTCGAGGGTTAGACTCAACTGCTGGAAAAACCTTTGAGAAAAGCTTTGGCCAGTCGTTTAACAATATGATGACACGCCGGAACCAAAACTTTTTTATTGAAAGTACTGCGTTGCTAGGGAACCCCCACGATTCAGCGGACTTGCTGGTTATCAATAGAACAACCAATCGGGTTGAGTTGAGAATTCAGCAAAAACTCAGCGCCAGTCTCGCAATGGATGCGGTTACCAACCCCCAAAACATGAAAAAGTATAAAGATTGTAATTATATTTTAACTACACCGGATCAGTTGGAATACATCAAGCAGCATTTGCCCAAAAACCTTGTAAAACGAAAAGCGATTGAAGATGCCCTCGCCTCTGGAAGATTGACAGATAGAATACTGGGCGTTCAAGCTGAAAGCATGAATTTTTATAGGAAAGCTGCTAATAATCTTTACAAGCCAACTTTTAATAAAATGAGTAAATCAATGCTGCTTGTTAATATTAAGCGCACATTATTTTTTATAATAGATAAAAGCTCTACTGAAACTATACAGGATTTACTCCCTTTTTTTAAGGCTATACCTCTTAAAGCTTTTTCCACTGCTTCTGATGTGTCTTTTTCTCTATGCGACATTGGCTATGGTGTTTACCTGGTTTATAATGCGCAATCTCAGTTTGAAAAAGGACTGCTTGACTCGGACTTATCAGACTATAAGAAGTTACTCGGTGTAGTACAAATTGGTTTTGGTGTGCTTGGATTGGTCGCGGCCTTTTCGCCAGACCCATTCAGCAAGGTCGCAGCTCCGATCATCGTTATGGCCGTTGGCGTTTTGGTTGCCGCTTTGGATATGTGGATCGATCATATTCAGACCCAGCGAATTGCCGCGAGGCAACGTTTGATGGAACGGGTCGCAGCTCAGGATCGTCCGAGGGCCATTCGGGAATTGCTAATTAAAGACATGAATATTCATTGCGTACTTTAGTATAGAAAGGACTACCATGAAACGACTGTTTTTGCTTGCGGTGTTCGTTCTATTCAGTGTCAGCGTGTTTGCGGAGCCGACGCTGGAAGGCGGGCGAATGAAATTCGATTTTTCCGACTCCTCGTGGAAGTTGACCAGCGGCGGAGTCGGCGAGGTCCTTCCCGGCGCGGACGGCGTGGAAGGCGCGGTCCTCCAGCTGACCGGCAAAGGGGGATCCTCAGCGTGGGTTTATGCCAATTTCCCGTTCGATGAGCTGCGCCAGGCGTCTCGCAGCGGGCTGGGAATGTTTCGCTTCAAGGCCAGAACTCTCGGAGCTGGCCACGGCGGCATGACCGGACCCAAATTCTTTAACAAAGATTTCTCGTTTTCTCCGGAATGGAAGACTTACACGATCGTGTTCCCGATCAGGCCGGAAATCAAAACCGACGATCTGCGTCTGGGCGAGTGGAAGGCCAACGCGACTTTCCAGTTTGCCGAGGCGGAGATCCTCCCCGTTACGCTCCGGGCCGACGAGAACGGCCTGACGGAAAACGAAACGTTCGATCCCGTTTCGGGGACCTACTGCTTCACGTCGTCGTTTGCCAAAACCGGGGGCGGCTGCTCGCCCACGCTCCAGTCCTGGAACGCGAGTTTCAACTCCAGCCGCTGGAATTTCGGCGCGAATTCCGAACTGGTCTATAAATTCAGCGCACCCGGTGAAGAAACGTTCAAAAGTATTCAGTTGGAAATGGGCTGCGAGTACTACATCAAAGGCAAACTGGTCGCGCAGTACTCCGTGGACGGCGAGAACTGGAAGCCGCTGGCCGAATTGACCCAAGCCGGAACCGCCAGTGGCGCCGCGGACCAGCTCGACGCACCGAGCGTCTGGATCCGTTTCGCGTCCGACAGTTCGAAAGAAGCGACCACCCTTCAGCTTCACCGTTTTCGTTTCATGGCCAACACCAGAAACAGCGAGGCGCAAACCGATCAGGCCTCCAGCACGGAAATCGTCGGCCAGACGCATTTCTGGGAATTCGTTTCCGGCGACGTCGGTTTCCCGGAGAATTTTGAATACGCGCTTCCGAAAGGCGAGCCGGGAGATCACACGTACGACCTGACGCTGAACTGGAAAGACGCTTCTGGCGCCGCCAAAACGAGCGTTTTGCGCTGCTCGTACTACGTGCCGGACTTTTACCGGGAAGACTACGGTTGGCGTCTTGACGCGCCGCTGACCGACGCTCTGATTTGGCACTGCGGCGCGATGCACAAGATCCCGCTGACCCGCAGTGCGCCAGAACCGTCCAAAGGCCCACAGTCCAGGGGCCTTTTCCTCGCCGCGGCCGGGAACGATTACGAGTCCGCGCAGCTGGTCGTCGTGCCGAAGGAAGACGCAAAAGTTTCCGTCAGCGTCGCCGATGATCTGAAATCCCGCGACGGGCAGAACGTCATCCCGGCGGCCAACGTCGAGCTGAGGAGCGTTTACTACCACTACGTTTCGCACCCGACGGACTCCACCGGCGTGCGCGATTTCTGGCCCGACGCCCTGCCGCCGCTGCCGGGCGAATTTACGGCCCCGGCCGGGAAAAACTGCCCAGTCTGGATCACGGTTTACGTCCCGGAAGGAACGCCGGCGGGAATGTACCGGACGAAACTCACGCTCAAGCTGACCGTAAACGGCCGGACGCAATCGGCGGAAGTCCCGGTCCTGCTGCGCGTCTGGGGCTTTGCGCTGCCGAAGTTCAACACGATCGAGACCGCCTTCGGGTTCAATCCGAATCTGGTTTGGAAGTACCACGGCGTCAAGACGGACGAGGACAAACGGGTCCTGCTCGACAAATACTTCAAACTCCTGAGCCGGTACCGGATCAGCCCGTACAATCCGGTCCCGCTGGACCCGTTCAAAGTGAATTTTGTCGCCGACAAAGAAAACCCGGAGAATTCGCGGGCGGAAATCGATTTCACGGCTTTCGACGCGGCGATGGCCAAAGCGGTTGAGAAATACCACTTCACCGGCCTGCGCCTTCCCATCCAGGGCATGGGCGGCGGCACGTACCAGAAGCGCTGGGAGCCGAATCTCCTCGGTTTCGGTGAGGACACGCCGGAATACAAAGCGATGTTCCGCAGCGAGGTGGAGCAGATCCAGAACCATTTCAGAGAAAAAGGCTGGCTGAAAATGTGCTATACGTACTGGTTTGACGAGCCGAGCCAGAAAGACTACGAGTTCGTTCGTAACGGAATGAACCGGATCAAGCGGTACGCACCGGAGATCCCGACCATGCTCACCGAGGAGCCGGCGCCCGACGAGGCGGAGAAGGAAAACCTCGGCAAGATCGACATTTGGTGCCCCGTGACGTACAATTACAATCACGAGCTTGCGGCTCCTCTGAAAGCCAAAGGCGCCCGGTTCTGGACGTACGTCTGCTGCGGCCCGCACGCGCCGTACTGCACCGAGTTCACCGACCACTCGGCCGTGGAATTGCGGACCTGGCTCTGGCAGACGTGGAAGTACAATCTGCGCGGCGTGCTGATCTGGCAGTCGAACTACTGGACGTCGCCGACGGCGTTCCCGGACCCGAAGAATCCGCAAAACCCGTACCTCGATCCGATGTGCTACGTTGCCGGAGGAGAGCCTGGAACCAAACGATTCTGGGGGAATGGCGACGGCCGGTTCGTTTACCCGCCGCTTTCGTGCCAGACGCCCAGCGACGAGCCGAATCTGGACGATCCGGTCGGGTCGATCCGGTTTGAATCCCTCCGCGAGGGGATCGAGGACTTCGAGATGCTGCAGATACTCAAGACGAAGCTGGCCGAAGCCAAAGACCTCACGCCGGAACAGCGCACAAAGTACGAGGCGCTGCTGACCGTTCCGGAGGACATTACGTCGAACTGGACGACGTTCAACTTCTCGCCGCGGGCCATTTACCGACACCGAATGGTCATCGCTCGGGCGATTGAGGAACTTTCGAAGAACAAATAACAGCCAGTACACTATAGGGACGACGCTTCCAGTGTCGTCCCTGCCGACTAAGCTATCTTTTTCTGTCTTTCAAGTATTTTCTTGCCCCCTCTGTTCTTTTTTTGAAAATCGGGTATAATAAGTGCCCTGTTTATACTTTTTTCGAAAACGGACTGTTTTTCTGTGGGAGATGAATTATGCCGCGCTATAATCCGGCCATCATTGAGCCGAAATGGCAGAAATACTGGGAAGAGAATAAAACGTTTGCCGCTCCGCGTTTGCCGGGGGAGAAGAAAATGTACGTCCTCGACATGTTCCCGTACCCGAGCGCGAACGGGCTTCATGTGGGGCACCCGGAAGGTTACACCGCGACGGACATCGTATCGCGCTACAACCGCATGAACGGCGTGAGCGTCATGCACCCGATGGGCTGGGACGCGTTCGGCCTTCCCGCGGAACAGTTCGCCAAGAAAACCGGCATTCATCCCCGGATCACCACGGAAAAGAACGTCGCGAATTTCCGCCGTCAGCTCAAAATGCTCGGTTTCTCCTACGACTGGGACCGCGAGCTGGCCACGACCGACGTGGATTACTTCCGCTGGACGCAGAAAATCTTTCTCATTCTGTTCGATACGTGGTACGATCCCGACCAGAAAAAAGGCCGGCCGATCTCCGAGCTTCCGATTCCCGATGACGTGAAGGCGGAAGGCGAAGACGCCGTGCGTCAGTATGTGGACGATCATCGGCTGGCGTACCAGCAGGAAGCGTCCGTGAACTGGTGCCCGGTACTCGGAACGGTGCTGGCGAATGAGGAGATCATCGACGGAAAAAGCGAGCGCGGCGGTCATCCGGTCGTGCGCATTCCGATGCGGCAGTGGATGCTTCGCATCACCGCTTACGCGGACCGGCTGGCGGACGAACTCGACGAGTTGGATTGGCCGGAAAGCGTGAAACTCCTCCAGCGCAACTGGATCGGGCGCAGTACCGGCGGCGAGCTGGATTTCTTCATCGGTTCCGAAAAGACCCCGGATGGAAAACCGAATCAGGCCGAGTACGAAGCGTGGCTCAAGACTCGCGAGAAGACCGGTTACCCGCGCAAGCCGGGAAATGACGTCTTGCGCATTTACACGACGCGCCCCGACACGCTTTTTGGTGCGACGTACATGGTGGTCTCGCCGGAACACGCACTCGTTCCGCGTCTGACCACTCCCGAAAACGAAGCGGCCGTGAAGGCTTACTGCGCGGAAGCCGCCGGAAAGAGTGACCTCGACCGCACGGAACTGGCGAAGGAAAAGACCGGCGTGTTCACCGGCTCTTACGCGATCAATCCGGTCAATGGCGAAATGACGCCGATTTGGGTCGCCGACTACGTTCTGGCTGGCTACGGGACCGGCGCGATCATGGCTGTCCCAGCCCACGATACGCGAGACTTTGATTTCGCGAAGAAATACAACATTCCGATCATTCAGGTCGTGGACCCGATCGTCGGCGAAAATGGCGTGACGGAAGAAATGGTCCAGAAGCTGCGCGACGGCGTCGAGGCGTTCACAGTCAGCGGTCTGGCGGTCAATTCCGGCCAATTCAATGGCATGCCCACGCAGGAGGTCAAGAAGGAAATCGTTTCGTGGCTGGTCGGTCTGGGGATCGGCAAAAAGGCCGTGAACTACAAACTCCGCGACTGGCTCTTTAGCCGTCAGCACATTTGGGGCGAGCCGTTCCCGATCCTGCACGAGCTGGACGAAAACGGGAACAAAACCGGCCGCATGCGTGCGTTGACCGACGCGGATCTGCCGCTGAATCTCCCGAAGATGGAGCAGTTCGACTTCCCGCCGCTTGAAAACCCGGAGCCGCCGATGGAGCACGCGCCGAAAGACTGGCTCTACGTCGAACTGGACGGGAAAAAATACAAGCGCGAGACCAACTCGATGCCGCAGTGGGCGGGTTCGTGCTGGTACTATTTGCGCTACCTGGACCCGAAAAACTCCGAGCGTTTCGTCGATCCGGAAGTCGAAAAGGCCTGGATGCCGGTGGACCTCTACATCGGCGGCGCGGAGCATGCAGTGCTTCACCTTTTGTACGCGCGTTTCTGGCACAAAGTGCTCTTTGACCGTGGTTTTGTCTCCACGAAAGAGCCGTTCCACAAACTCGTGAACCAGGGGATGATCCTCGGCGAGATGGAATTCAACGCGTTTCAGCATCCGGACGGTACTTTTGTGAGCATCGAAAAGGTCAAGGCCCTGAGCGAAGCGGAAAAGGACGACCTGACCCGCGTCAAGATCGCCAAAGAGGACGTGGAAAAAGCGGGCGAATTCTTCGTTCTGAAGGCGGATAAATCGGTGAAACTCGACTCGCGCGCCTTCAAAATGTCCAAGAGCCGCGGAAATGTCATTAACCCCGATGACGTGGTGAAAGAGCACGGCGCCGACTCCCTGCGCATGTACGAAATGTTCATGGGCCCGCTCGAAGCCGTGAAGCCGTGGAGCGTCGAGAGCGTCTGCGGCGTGCGTGATTTCCTCGGCCGCGTCTGGCGTATGATGATCGACGAAAGGGCAGACGAGATTCAGCTCGCCGAGGCCGTTCAGGACGTGGAGCCGGATGAAGAGCAAAACCGCGTACTTCACAAAACGATCAAAGCGGTCCGGAACGACATAGAATCGCTCCAGCTCAACACGGCCATCGCGCGCATGATGGAGTTCCAGAATTTCTTCAGCAAACAGACGGTCCGTCCGAAAAAGGCGATGGAGGCGTTTGTGCTTTTGCTCGCTCCGTACGCGCCGCACATCGCGGAGGAGCTCTGGCAGGCGTTGGGTCACGAAAACACGCTGGCGTACGAGCCGTTCCCGCAGTTTGACGAGTCGGCGCTGGTGCAGCACACGGTCGAAGTGACGCTCCACGTGTGCGGCAAGCTGCGCTCGAAGATCCAGCTCCCCGCGGGCCTGGACGCGGCCGAGACGGAAGCCGCCGCGCTGAAGGACGAAAAGTTCTGCAACTGGATCAATGGGAAAACGGTCGTGAAGAAAATCGTCATCCCGGGTAAAATGGTGAATTACGTTGTAAAATAGATTTCACTCATAAATTCCCTCAAAACGAAAAATTTTTAAAAAATCCCGAAAAATCCGAGGGATTCCCCTTGACGGAAAAGTTTTTTTCGGTGATAATAAACCAAAATTTGGATTACAATCATTTCCACATTTAATTAATGGATTAACTCAAATGAAAGAAGAAGTTCGTCGTGAAAACGATTTGGAGAGTTGGCTTGTATCAAACGGTGCGTGGCTCAAGGACTGCTGGAAACCTTTGGTCATAATCGCAGCGCTTGTCCTGGTGGTTTTCATTTTCTGGGCCTCTGCCAAAAAGGCGAAGAGCAACGCCCAAAAGAAACTCTGGGAAAATTACTACACGATCGCCTCGGCCGAAGGTAAAACGCCTGAGGAAACGCAGGAAGCGCTTGCGGCCTTTGCCAAGGCCAATTTGAACTCGCTGCCGGGATCGCTGGTCGCGTTTCAGGATGCTGCCCGCGTTCAGATGGAAGGCGTTCAGAAGCTCGCCGCCAATGACCTCGCCGCTGCCAAAGAAGCTCTTGAGAAATCAAAGACTCAATTTACCGAGCTTGTTTCGGCGAACGTGAACGATAAGATGAACCAGATGGCCAAATTCGCGCTCGCCAAGAATGCTGAACTGATGGCCCAGATCGAAAATCAGGAAGAAAACATCAAGGCCGCCAAAAAACTTTACCAGGAAATCACGCAGACGCAAGACTCCTACGGCCGTAAAGCCCAGCAGATCCTGGACGTTTACAAACTCGACGAAGCCAATATTGTGGCGTTGAGTGTTCCGACCCCGGCTGCTGTTACCCCGGAAGAAGTTTCCGAGAGCAAAGAAGAAAACACGAATCTGGACGTTCCGGACCCGGAATTGCTCGCTCCTGAAACTCCTGCCACGCCGGAGCCCGTTGCCGAACCAGCCCCGGAATCTGTTGCTGCTCCAGAACTTGAAGCTGCTCCTGAAGCTGCTCCGGCCCCTGAAGCCGCTCCTGCTCCTG
>JAUMVK010000011.1:0-24577 GCA_030530205.1 Thermoguttaceae bacterium
CCACGATGAGCGTTGCGTCGCCGTCCGGGTAACTGATGATGGTGCCGAGGAAGGTTTCGGTGTAGCCGGGTTCGTCGTTCGTCGCTCCGGGTTCTTCCAGGGCGGGTAAGAATTTCTTGAGGATGGTTTCGTTCAGGCAGCAGCGGGTCGGTTTTCTCGTTTCGTTGGTCATGGTTTTAATCCTTTCTGAAGGTTGGGCCACCCGCTCGGAAGCGGGCGGCGGGTCTGGTTTTCGGTTATTTGGCCTGCTGCTTGAGCCAAAGGCGGAACTGGCTCATGATTTCGTTGACCGCTTTTGGGTCCCTGAAATCAATCGGCGGGAATGTGAAGGAGGGGAGCGGATCGCTGTCGCTGCTGAAATTGTAAAACCGCCAGCCGTACCATTTCGCGGCACTGGGTTTGATCCATGGCTCGTCGTCCCCGGTCAGGACTTCGTAATCTAAGCCGATGTCAATTCCGTATTTTTCGGCTTCGGTTTTGGCTGCACTCATGAAGGCTTCTTTTGCGCGTTTGCGCAAGGTCTGGGTGCGGTCTGCGTGTTGCTGGATCGCGTTGATGATGGCGGAGTCGATGATTTCGGCGATTTCCTCGGGCCGATCGTGTTCGGTGACCACGGTCCCTTCGGGCAGATCGATCCATGCTCCCGGGTGTTCCGGATCGCTCCATTCGATGGAATCCAAAAGATCCGGCTCAATGATGAGCGAGCCTTCGCCGTCCGGATAGCTGATGATGGTGCCGAGGAAGGTTTCGGTGTAGCCGGGTTCGTCGATGGTTTCGCCTGGTTCCTCTAATGCGGGGAAGAATCTTTTGATGATCGTGTCGTTCAGGCAGCAGCGGACGGGCTTCTTTTCTTCGGTCTGGGTTTCGGTCTGGGTGGTTTTCTGGGTTTCGTTGGTCATGGTTTTTTTTCCTGAAAAAAAGGGTGGTTTGTTTGCCGCCCGCGCCGGTGCGGGCGGCGTTGATCGTGTGGTTTAGTAGTTCAAAAGGAGGGCCTTTTCCATGCTTCCGCATCCGTAGTGAAGGTCCTGAATGTCGATGATTTTCCCGAGCTTGTAGCCCGCATCCTGGAGGATCGCGAGGTCCCGTGCCCAGGCCGTCGAGCGTTCCGCGTACATCAGCGGCAGGCCCAGCGCCTTGAGCTGCGCGATCATGTCGAGCCAGGGCTGCGGTTCTCTGTAGTTCCACGGGTCGCCGACATCGACCGCCGGGTAGCCTTTTTCGTGGCTGCGCTGGTATTTCTCGAAGGCCTCGGTCTGTTCCCATTCTTCCGGGTCCGTCTCGAATTCCTCGCACCAGACCGCTTCGCGCGTCTCGATGACCGTGTGCTCGTCGCCTTCGTGGAGGTTTTCGGGCCGGTTGGCAAGGCCGCAGAAGCAGCTTCTTTCGGTCCCGCCGACCGTGTAACGTTCGACCAGGAGGTACATCGGGCGGGTGGTCTTGCGCTCGGTCTGGGCATTAAAAAAGCCCTCATTGATTGAGAGCTGATCGGATTCATTATCAGGAGTGATTTCCGCCGGTTCCGGCTGGGAGACTTCCAGCGCCTCCGGGTCGAGGACCTCGATGACCCGGAACTCCCGATTCGGAATCAAAACCTCGCGCCGCTTCTTTTGGGTGAGGCCGATGTAGCCGTCGATCTCGCGCCTGTCGATCGTGATGACAGTCCCACGGTTGGCTCCCTGGTGATCCCAGCCCCCGTGGACCTGCTCGGTAACTCGCACCGTTTTCCCGATGAGCGGGTCTTTGTCGAACTCCGCCTGCTTCGCGGCGACCTGGGCGATGGTGATTTCGGAAATGGCCTCGGCGAGCTTCCTCTCGTACTTCACCGGGCAGTTGGTGAGGTCCCCGTCTTCGAGCTGGACCTGGATGCTCGCGAAGCGGCGGAGGATTTTTTCGGCATCCCGGACTCCGATTTTCTCACCGTCGTAGGTCGCGCTGCGGCGGCCTTTGTCGCTGGTGGTGAACTCGACCTTCTTGCCGATGGCGTTCATCACGAAGTCGGCGGAAAGCTCGATCGGGCCTTGCCGATGACCTTTCCGAACTGCTGCTCGAGGGCTTCTTTCTCGAAGTACTTCATGGTGTTTTTGTTAAGGCTCGTGATCATGGTTTTTTTCTCCTCTGAAAAAATTGGTTTTGGGTGGTTGTTTGTGGGGCTTTTTCGTTTCCCCTTTCCTTAATTATTACATCGTCTATTTTACTCTTTTTCTTAGAAATAGCAAGGGGGAACCCCGCTTTTTTATGGAAAAAACAAGAAAAAAACCTAAAAAATAATGTTTTTACACTGGCTTTTCTGGAAAGATCCGGCTCCGCGTTCCGCCGGTCGTGGGGAAGGGGCCGGTGCCTCCCTTTTCACGATCGGCGGGGGTGGTCTTAGAAAATTTTGGGATTTTTTTGAGAAATTTCCCGGGGGGCTATTGACATTGGAGGGGATTCTGATAAAATCGTAAGAGTTGAAGGGAGACAAGCCCAAGCCACCGGTGTACAGGGTGCCTGGATTTGACAGGGTTACAGCTCCCAGACGAATGCCACGGAAGTACACCTTCGGTGTACAGGGTGCCTGGATTTGACAGGGTTACAGCACCTTCAACTGCTGCTCGTGCCAGGCCTGATCGGGGTGTACAGGGTGCCTGGATTTGACAGGGTTACAGCTCGTCGGTGACGGGGACGGATTCGATGACGGAAGGTGTACAGGGTGCCTGGATTTGACAGGGTTACAGCGGATTGGAATTTCATTCGACAAAGCTAACCGGTGTACAGGGTGCCTGGATTTGACAGGGTTACAGCGGCTGTCATCGGCGTCGTCCTCCGCGTCCCGGTGTACAGGGTGCCTGGATTTGACAGGGTTACAGCACGGTGGGCACGCTGGTGCCGATTCCCAAGCCGGTGTACAGGGTGCCTGGATTTGACAGGGTTACAGCAACTGAGCGGCCAGGGCGGACGGGGAGGAAAGGTGTACAGGGTGCCTGGATTTGACAGGGTTACAGCTAATTCTCAGTGTATGCATCGCGATTTTCTAGGTGTACAGGGTGCCTGGATTTGACAGGGTTACAGCATTTCCGGCACAAATGTAATCAACGTATTGAGGGGTGTACAGGGTGCCTGGATTTGACAGGGTTACAGCCCATTGACGATGACAGCCAAGATGTCGCGTTGGTGTACAGGGTGCCTGGATTTGACAGGGTTACAGCCTATGTTTTAGTTTAACCGCTAAAACACGAGGTTTAGTCCCTGATACACCAAAAAAAAATGACATTTTTCGCCCTCGCAAGGGGGTGGAAAATGTCATTTTTTTTGAGCTCAGCCATCTAAATTCGTCTAAAATCGACCGGTTTCGGGTCGATCTTTGAACCTGATTTTCTGCGAATCCGGACCGCCGATCGTGAAGGCCGGGGTGGTGTTTCCTTTCCACGACCGGCTGGGTGAAAATTCACGAAAAAACCCCGGTTTCGGAGCGTTGTTTCTGCTCTGAAACCGGGGTTTTTGTTATGGTTCCCGCGTCACTCAAACTGATGGATCAGCCCCGCGATCGCGCCGCCGCAGGTTTTGTCTCGCTCCCTCACGAACCGCAGGGCCTTTTCCACCTCGGAGTGGTCGTAGATCTGCGTGGTGTTCGTCGAGGCGTGCCCGAGCGCGGTCGCAGCGTCGTCGCGGCTCATCAGCAGCGAGAGGAAGGTCGCGGTCGCGTGCCGCAGCTGGTAGGGTGACCAGTGCTGAATCAAATCGCTTTCGGGCCTCCCTTCTTTCCGCATCCGGTCGTTCGCCCGTTTGATCGTTCGCGCGATGTTGGTGCTGTAGCTGTCCTTTGTGTAGTAATTGTTGTAGTTCGGCTGGGGCTGAGGCGTTTTGTAGCCCAGGCGCTCGGCGCGTTCGAGCCAGGCGTCGCGCGGGCTGAACAGCGGTTCGTCGGGCTTTTTGCCGCGGGCGTGCCGTTCGAGGATAGAAATCTCGTACTTCCCGAAGCCGATCACGCGCTTCTTGTTGTGGATCTGGGTCTTGTGCTTGAAGGGCATATAAACCCAGCCGTCCGGGTCCTTTCTCACGAATTGCTCGAGCGTCATGCGGAAAAGCTCGCTCGGTCGCATTCCGCTGATCCGCTGCAGGATCACCATGTCGCGGATCGTGGGCAGCAGGTGCGGCAGCGTCTTCAGAATCTCCGAGTCGGGCACATCCTCGCGTGGGGCGTTTTCCCGCGCCTCGCCCTGTTTCAGGTGCGTCACGTAGCTCAGCCGGATCGCGACGTTTTCCGTGACCAGCTCGTTCGCCACGCCGAACTTGAACATTCGAATGATGTAGGTCACCATCCGGTTGATGTAGTTCCGGTCGTAGTCCGCGGCGCAGAATCGTTCCCGGCACGCTTTCAGGGCCAGCGGACCGAACGTTTCCGCCTCGGTGGAACCGTACAGCTCGTTCAGAACGCGCATGGCGGTGCGGATCGTGGAGAAGTGGGAATCCCCCTTCACGGTCTCGAGGAATCGGGCGATCAGCTCGGTGATGGTCAGGCCGGGGGCCTTTTCCACGATCGGCGCCTTCGGCTTTGCCGGGCGGGGTTTGGCGACGGGTTCCTCTTTGGGAGGTTCCGCGGGCACTGCGAACGCCGCCGGGCTGGGGCTGAGTTCTGACTTTTCCACGATCGGCTGGGCGGGCCGAGGGGGTTGAGTCTGGGCTGCGTCGGTCAGGATCTGGAGGAGCTTGGCTTTCGCCGCCTTTGGATCCCGTCCGAGGTAGATTTTTCTTCGGTTCAGGGTGCAGTAGAGGTCACCGCGCTGGGTTTCGTAGATGCTGGGGACCTTCCCGCCGAACATTTTTTGAATTTTTTGGGAAAACTTGAAACTTCGCTTTCCCGAAGTGGGGTTTTTGGTCATTTTATGCCTCCTGAAAAATCAAATTTAGGTATGATTCCAGGTATGACAGCGCCTGAGCGGGGTGGGAACTCCGCACATTCCTGGCTGCTGTCGCAAAAATGACGCTGCAAAAAGAAAGCGTTTCGTGTCGTAAAATACGATACGAAACGCTTGATGGGCACGCCAAGATTCGAACTTGGGACCTCCGCCTTATCAGGGCGGCGCTCTAACCAACTGAGCTACATGCCCGAATGATGGTTGATTCGGTTTGGCCTTGAGTGGTAATTTTCACTCAAGATGATGAATAGTATAGCACACTTTCCCGTTTTGTAAAGGGGGAGGGAGGGAATTTTTCAGGATTTTGTCCCTTTTGTGGTAATTTCCGGCAAATGAAGGAACAATAACCAGCCACGGATGGGTCAGCTTCCGAAAAACAGGGATTCCGTGGCGCTTATGAGCAGTCAGAGAAGCCAACCCCCAGCAGCAAACGTGCACACGGACATCACGGTTTTGCCGTAAGGGTAAGCCAGGATCGCCAGAACGACCGGCAACCCAACGATCCCAAGAACCCCCTCGTTAAAATCCCAGAAAACCAGTGATAATAACATGCGGGCCAGCCAATCCTTCCACTCGAATATTCCCAAATAGTCAGGACATCTAAATCATCACAAACAGGGCAAGGTAACGCAATATCATATATGATTTCATCGTTTTTAAAATTCTAATCCTTCCAGTTTTCGTACAAATTCTGACGGAATCATCGCGTAAATGGTGAGTCTGTCATTTAATTTCCTTGAATTTTCCATGTATATCTGGCAGACAATTCCATTTTCTGAGATGGAGATCGGATTTAGTACCCCCCACTCGATTGTAATGCGAGGCGTAATTTCAAGTTTGCGGTTTAACTCCATTGAAGGCGCTTCCTCCAAATTCCAATAAACTGAATCAATGTTTTCAAGACGAAAAAGGTCCGAAAGCGCTTTTCGCTCTGTCGAATTTCCAACGTGAATATACTTCTCTTCCCGCCAAAAAGTGATACTCTCCCCCGCAATTGCCTTTTGGATCGTTTTTTCTACTGCGGGAAAACTGACACAGAAATCTCGGGGATTGATAACCTGACATTTTTCAAGGATTTGATGGCTTAAATAATACTGTTGCAATGCCATCAGAAACAGAATCAAAAAACAGATTCCCGAGAGAAATAATACTCGATTGCTCATAATGTCAATGTCCTTTTAATGCTCCCTGAATCAATCCCCCTTTTTAAGGTTCATCCGGCAAGCGTGTACCGGAAAATAATTAAAACGTGGACAGGTTCAGTGTATAATGTAAAAAAAAACAGCAAACCATATACACGAGGAAGAACCATGTCCGCATTTGAATTATACCACAAGCAGGGAATTCGTCAATACCGTGTCACGGACATTTCCAGAAAAAAAGGTTCATCCGGCAAGCGTGTACCGGAAAATAATTAAAACGTGGACCGGTTCAGGGTATAATGATAAAATCCTCCGCGGCTCCGCGTGAGATTTGAAAGTATCTGGTACGCACTTGTGGATGAATCCTAAATTTTATCCCGAATCCTCGCGTGAAAGCCGCCATTCAAAAGGTGATGGAACGCGAGGAGATTTATCAGGAAAAAGTGATCGAAGCGGCGGAGCAGAACGTGATCCGCGACCTCGACCGGAGCACGGCTCAACTTGGCGTCTCATCCGGGAGTATGCCGGAGAAATCGGCCTGAACCCGGCCCCATTTTCACTCCGGGACCTGGCTCAAATGGCGGAAGGACGTCGCAAACAGGAATGGCACCGAACGGCGGTCATGACCTGCCTGATTGCCAACACCTGGCGCGGGAAGTCGGGAGCCTTGAAAGTCTCCGACTTCCCTTACCAAAAGAAAGAAGCAACCCGCATGGCTACCCCAGCGGAGTGCAAAGCATTTGCTCAAATATGGAACAACTATGACAGATTTTAATAAAATCAGCCATGATTATTCCCAAAAGAAACTTATTAATCCATAGAAAATGGAAAATACGGAAACTCCAACAATAATCTTAATTGATAATGGGTAAGTTTTCCATATTTTCATAATAGTCATTTTCTGTTTTACCTGTCGTTTATTACATTTAGTTGTACGCATGTTGGCTGTTCCTGCCATAAATAGCGTTCCCATTGTAAAAAGACAAATACCAGACAAAAACCAAGTAAACATAGGTTCACCTCATGGACGAATTGATAAAAATTGCCTTAGAAGCGGATTTGAGTAGCCTTAAAAAAGCGGAAAAGGAACTTGGTACGTTTCAAAAGGCATTTCTTTCTTTAAATAAGGTAATTGATGAACAATCCAAGTTGTTGACTTCCTATTCAAGTATCGTAACAGCTATTGCTACATCATTCAAATCCATTCACCTTGCCGTAACTAACTTTATTATAACACCTCTTGCCGGGGCTGTCAATAGTTTCATAGCCCTTGGCGACCAAATTTCCAAAACTTCACAAAGAATTGGAATGAGTACAGGAACTCTTGGAGGGCTTAAGTTTGCGGCTGAACAGTGCGGCGCGAATTTTCAAATTGGCACATCTGACAAGTGCGTACCAGCCCCTTTTGACCCACAGGCTTTTCAGCTTGAAGTTTCTCCATCGCGGAAATCATAAACCCGGTGTTTTGGCGTCTTGTTTTGCAGTTCCAATCAAAGTGGTCAAACCAAATCATTTTAAGCCGCAAAGAACGCAAAGAGGAGAAAAGTGAAAATGATCAGGATTTCAGTGTGCCTCGTGCTGAACGGTAACAAAAAAATCTTTGCCTCCTTTGCGTTCTTTGCGGCTTAAAAAAACATTGGCGCCGCTTTCAGAACTCACGCGGAGCTGCGGAGACGCGGAGAATTAGAGAGTACGTTTGAGCGAATTATCAACGGCGATACGGACTCCCAACCTTCCCAACGATAGAACTCCGCGGTTCCGCAGCTCCGTGTGAGATCTGCTAAAAGAGGCGCCAGACTTATGGTTTTCGCAATGGAGAAACTTCGGGCTGAACCTCCCTGGGATCAAAAGGGAGCGGTATGCACTTACCGGATGAATCAAGTTTTTTGAGAAATCCTGAATTTCGTTCAACTTGATCTGCGTCGTAATTTACGAGGGAAGTTATACACCGTTAATGCCTTTCACCTTGAATTCACCCCCCTTTTTCAAAAATCCAAATCTGGTATAATGGATCATAACTGATTCTGAATCCCTCATTAACGAAAGGACCCCCAATGAACACAGTCACACTAAACGACGGAGTAAAGATCCCGCAGGTCGGTTTCGGCACGTACCAGATTCCACGTGGAAAAGAGACCGAGGACGCGGTGGCGTTTGCGCTCTCGTGCGGGTGCCGGCACATCGACACGGCCACGGCGTATTTCAACGAGGCGGACGTCGGAAAGGCCCTTCGCGCAAGCGGCCTGAAACGCGAGGACGTGTTCATCACCTCGAAACTCTGGCTTCAGGATTACGGCTACGAACCGGCCAAAAAAGGGATCGACGCCTCGCTGAGAAAGCTCGGGCTGGACTATATGGACCTCTACCTGATCCACCAGCCTTACGGCGATGTCCCGGGCGCGTGGAAGGCGATGGAAGAGGCCAAGGCCGCCGGCAAGATCCGATCCATCGGCGTGAGTAACATGACCGTGAAGATCTGGAACGCGTTCGTGCCGCAGTTCGACACCATGCCGTCAGTCAACCAGATCGAGTACCACCCGTACCAGCAGCAGAAGGCGATCCGTGCGCTGATGGCGGAAAAGGAGACCGCCCTGGAAGCGTGGGCGCCTCTGGGGCAGGGCTGGGGCGGTTTGCTGAAGGAACCCCTCTTTGCCGATCTGGCCTCGAAGTATCAGAAGGACGTGGGGCAGATCGTCCTGCGTTTCGAGGTGCAGGAAGGCGCGATCGTCTTCCCGAAATCGGTCCATCCCGAACGGATCAAGTCGAATCTGCAGGTTTTCGATTTTGAACTCACGGACGACGAAATGGCCGCGATCCGCGCGCTGGACAAAGGCGCCGGGATGCACGACCCCGACACGCCCGGCTTTGGCGAGTGGCTGCTCACCAAGTACGATGTGCACGCGGATGAGTAAAATCTGACTGCCAACACGATTCCAGTTCCGCTTCAAACCGGGATTTAAACACGGATTTACACGGATTTATGGGATTAAAAGGATTTTATTTTGAGAAAAGTTAATCTGCGGAAATCCATTTAATCCGTGAAAATCCGTGTTTAAATAGGAGTTTGGAACGCGACGTCCCCCCCTTTGATTTCCTGGCCGAACTATGGCTTGGGCGCGTAATACGATGATGAACTTTTTGATGACTAAGCGTTTTGTGCTCGCCTTACTGTGCGTAATGGCGGGGCTTTTTGTGAATCCGGCGGTTGCAAACGAGCCGGCGCAAGCGAATGAGCACCAGGTGGGGATCTTCTACTTCCTCTGGCTCGGCGAGCACGGGAAGTCCGGGCCTTATGACGTGACGAAGATCCTGGCGGCCGACCCCAACGCGGGGCACAAGCCTGACAGTCCCGTCTGGGGCGGCGTGGGGACGTACCACCACTGGGGCGAGCCGCTTTACGGCTACTACTTCTCCGACGACGAGTGGGTCGTGCGCCGCCATATAAAACTCCTCATGCAGGCCGGCATCGACTTCCTGTTCTTCGACACGACGAACGCCGCCATCTACGAGAAAAACGCCAAACTCGTCCTGAGCGTCCTGAAGGAATACCACGACGCGGGCTGGCAGGTCCCCAAGGTCATGTTCTACACCAACACGGCTTCCGGCCGGACCGTCCAGAAACTTTACGACACGATTTACGGGCCCGGCTTCGCTCGTGAGGTCTGGTACGAGCTGGACGGCAAACCCGTCATCGTGGCGAGGAAGGACGAATGCTCCACGGAAATGCAGGCGTTTTTCACCATCGTGAAGTCGCAGTGGCCCAACGAACCGTCGAAGAAAGGCGGCTGGCCGTGGATGGACTTCACGCGCCCGCAGAGGCTTTTTGAGGGCGAGGAGATCGCGGTGAGCGTGATGAACGTCTCGGTCGCGCAGCACCCGCAGCTACATTTCGGCGACAGCGCGATGTACGGCGAAACGGGAAACTGCGGCCGAGCCTTCCACAACGGCGTGAACGACCCCACCCCCGATGCGTGGAAAAAGGGGTTCAACTTTCAGGAGCAATGGGACCGGGCGTTCGAGGCGAGACCCGATATCGTTTTGGTGACCGGCTGGAACGAGTGGATCGCCGGGCGCTGGCGGGGAAGTCCGGACCGGCCGATCATGTTCGTGGACTGCGCGAATTACGAGTATTCCCGCGACATCGAGATGATGCGCGGCGGGTACGGCGACAGTTACTTCCTCAAGCTTCGCGAGAACGTCCGGAAGTTCAAGGGGATCACGGACGACGAGACTCCAAACCCGCCGGATCAGCCGAAACGTTTCCGCTGCTTCGCCGATTCCGCGATGCCCCGGGACCACGCCGGCTACGGCACGACGTACGTGAACCGCACGCAGCGCAACGCGCCGGAATGGATCGACGTGACGCACGACGTCCGGAACATCACGTTCGTGGTGAAGACGCAAAAACCCATCACCGGCAAAGAGGGCGAGGGGGATTTCATGCGGATCCTGGTCAACGGGAAAGCCGTCAACCACCTCGGCAAGACGCAGATCGACGGCGATGTGATGACGCTCACGGTGCCGCGCAAGGCGCTGGGGCTTCCTGACGGCGAATTCCGTTTCGACTTCAAATTCGTGGACTCGACGGAGCCGTGCCTTGACCCGCTCGACTGGTACGACCACGGCGTCGTGGAACCGCTCGGCCGCGTCGCGTTCCACTACCGTGGAAAGTGAGGTGGAAAACGTGAACTACAGAATCATCGACAAAGAAACGTACTACCGCAAGGGCGTTTTCCGGCACTTCACGGAGGATTGCAAGTGCTCCACCTCCATGACGGCGAGACTTGATGTGACCGATCTGGCGGCGTATTCCAAAGGGACCAATACCCGGTTTTACCTCAATTTCCTGTACATCCTCTCGAAGGTTTTGAACTCCCGCGACGATTACAGGATGGGCTATAACTGGAAAACCGGGGAGCTGCTCTGCTTCGACGTGATCCATCCCACGCAGTATGTTTTTCACGAGGATACCGAAACGTTCACGCTTGTTTATTCCACCTACTGCGAGGATTACGAAACGTTCTACACCCACGCCCTTGAGGACGTGGAAAAGGTCAAAAAGACCCGCGAATACGGCCTGGATCCGGCCAATCACCCGAACTGGTTCGACGCTTCGTATATTTCGTGGCTTTCCTACGACTCGCTGAACATCGAGCTTCCGGACGGGTATTTGTACTTTTTGCCGATCATCAACTGGGGGAGGTACCACGAGGAAAACGGCCGGCTTCAAATGCCCGTGACGGTGCGGCTGAACCATGCGATCGCTGACGGTTTTCACATCGCCAACGTTTATCGGCTTTTAGAGAAGGAAATCGGCGTTTTTTGCCATGGAGCCGAATAAGTTAGGAGTTAGGAGTGAGGAGTTAGGAGTTGCGCTTACGCGTAACGCTGCTTTCAGAAAGAGCTTAACCCGTAAAAGCCGAAGGCTTTTCCAACTCCTCACTCCTCACTACTCCGAAGGAGGAATGAACATGAAAGAGACCCTTATCTGGCTGCTCACGATGCTCCCCACGAGCCTGCTTTTCACCGGCATCGGTATTTTCGCGATGCTGCGCAAGAAACCGATGTGGTTCTGGTCGGGGACCACGGTCAGCGAAGATGAGATCTCCGACGTGCCCGCCTATAACCGGGCGAACGGCTGGATGTGGATCGCCTACTCCCTGATTTTCTGGGCCAGTACGGTCCTCGGCCTTTTTCAGATCGAAGTGGCCGCCATCTGCCTGATGGTGGGCTGCGTCGCCGGGATCCCCGCCCTGATCATCGCCTACACCCTGATCTACGCCAAATACCGGCGGAAATGAGGAATCAAATTTTCAGTTGCCAGTTTCAAAGGAGAACCAAATGAAAATCGAAGCCGCGGATTACCCGCCCTGCCCCGCCACGCCCGAACTGATCCGGGAACTTCTCGCCGACGACCGCAAGCGCGGGGAGTACATGATCCTCGACAAAGACGACGGCAATGACTTCCTCCAGATCGCCGGCGACTGCGCGAAAGACGGTTTCCACATCGAATACCGCGAGGGCGAGCAGATGTTCTGCCTCCCCAATGGCGTTTCCCAGGCCGAGGCGGAGAGCATTTTCCTCGAGTACCTCAGCGGCTCGGACGGCTGGAAAACCCGTTTCCCGTGGGAGCCGATGGAGATCCCGAAGCATACCGGCCGAAACATCCTGATCGTCGCCCTCGTGATCGTTTTCCTGTGCCTGTACCTCGCGGCCAAGTTCCACTCCCTCATGCACTGATTTCCCTGAAACCTAAAACCAACCGATGAACAACATAAAGCCCAAAACCACCTCCACCTTTCTGACCAAAACGGCCCAAATCCTCCGGGCTCATGCGTTTGGGATCGCCGTCCTTCTTTGCGCGGCGGTGGCCCTCATCTTCCCCGAGGCGTTCATCTCCTGGGGAGGGGTGAAACTCACGACACTGGTCGTTCCTGCCATCCAGCTGATTATGTTCGGCATGGGAACGACGCTGGCCCCGGCTGATTTTGTTCGCGTTGTCAAGCGTCCGTGGGCGGTGGGGATCGGCGTCGGGCTACAGTTCCTCATCATGCCGCTGGTGGGGTTGGCACTTGCGAAGATCTGCGGTTTTCCCCCCGAACTGGCAGCAGGCTGTGTACTCGTCGGGTCGGTCGCAGGAGGCACGGCCTCGAACGTCATCGCGTTTCTCGCCAAGGCCGACGTAGCGCTCTCGGTCACCATGACGTGCTGCTCTACCCTGCTCTCGCCGTTCATCACGCCGGTGGCCATGAAAGTCCTCGCGGGGTGCTTCATCGAGATCGACGTCCTGAAAATGATGGTCGAGATCCTGAAAGTGGTCGTGGTGCCCATCGCCGCCGGTGCGGTCGTCCACTATCTTTTCCGTGAGCAATTCGCCCGGCACAAGAGCGTTTGCGACCGTGCGCTCTCCCTCCTTTCCATGACCGGGATCTGCTTCACGATCATCGCCATCACGGCCCCCTGCCGCAGCGTTTTGTCCTCGGCCGGCCCGCTGCTGGTCGCGGCTGCGATCGCCCATAACGTCATCGGCTACCTGGGCGGGTACTGGGTCACGCGCCTGACCGGACGCTTTACGCATCTCGGCGAGACGGAGGCCCGAACCGTCGCGATCGAGGTCGGAATGCAGAACAGCGGCCTGGCTTCCGCCCTTGCCGTAGGGCTTCTCCATAGCCCGGTCACTGCGCTTCCCGCCAACATTTTCTCGATCTGGATGGACTTCTCCGGCTCCCTGATCGCGAATTGGTGGGGCCGCCACCCCGCGGATTGAACATCGTCCCGCCGCGAGGTAAACCTCGAAGTCTTACTGGATCCGGAAACTCTCGAAATGAATATTCCGGTCGTCGCGGGTTTCCGGGTCCCAGAGGTCGTTGGTGAACTGGAGACTGATTTCATGCTCGCCCGCCGGGATTTCCACGTCGGGAGAAATCGTCCAGTCGCGCATGTCCTCGGAGTCGAGATCAAACTCGCCGATCACCTTTCCGTCCAGACGCAGATTCACGTGCGGGTACTCGCCCATGCACTGCGAGCCCGAGGCACGCAGCGTGAACGTCCTGTGGCCGGGCTGGAGGAACGTCACGTTTTGAACGAGCGAGCCGTTCGTACCCCAGCCGAGCGTCGGAACGCCACGGGTTTCCGTGACCTTCCACGGTTTCGGGCCGTTGCGCTGTTCCCAGTCGGACGGGCCGAGCAGCGTCCCACCCAGAAGAAGCCGGGCAGAAATTCCCGCTCCCGAGAGGATCGAACGAATGTAACGGTCCGCGCGCGGCGTAGGTTCGTCTGGGGCGAAGCACTTCACGCAGTCGATCACCCAACCGGGCGCGATGCGAGCGGCGACCGTGGGTTCCAGAAGCGTTTCGATTTTCAGAGAGTCACTCCCCTCGATCCGTTTCAACGGAATCAGACGCACGCCGCGGAAGTAAAGGTTTCGGTCCTCACGCGTGACAGGGTCCCAGAGGTCGTTCGTGAACGTGATGGAAAGCCGCTGCTTCCCGCCGGCGCACTTCACGAAAAGGCCCTTTTTCTCGTACTCGGGGCGCATTTCAACGATCCCGGCCGGGTGGGAATCCAGACGAACGTCGAGGATGCAGCCCACGCCCTGGAGCGTCGTGCCGCGGCCCTCGATCTCGAGAAACGCCCACCCCTGCGGGCAGTCGATCTCCGTTTCGAGCGTTTGGTTCACTCCGACGAAAAGCGAGTTTTCCTGCTCGACCACGTGATGGGGGCGCTCCCGATTGGAGGCGAACCGGTCAAATCCGTAAAATGGGACCGACTCCCTTTGATCGAAATCGGGCGCAAACGGCATGATCTGCCAGTCGGCGACCTGCAGGACCGGCGTCATTTGGCGATTCGTCAGCCCCTTGCGACTTCCCGTCCAATACAAATCGCACGACGTACATGCGGCCAGACCCGCTTTCGGGAAATCTTCGCAGGCGGGACTGGCCTCTTTCCGAATGACCGGCCCGTGGAACGGCTGGAGAGAAACCGAGGCCGGGAGGACCGACTTCCATTTCGGAAGGTTTTCGGGGGTTAGGCCGAATAGAACGAACTGCTCGCCGGGACGCGGTGAAACCGGTTCGGAGGCGGCGTTGACGAAGGTCAGAGCTTCCGGAGCATCCTCGCGTGGTGTAACGTCGAAACCAAGCCGGGCCATGGTTTTCTGGATCTGGCCGGTGGTGTCGATGACCGCCAGTTTCCGTTGCGGGGTCTGGGGCAAATCGTCCTGGAGGAAACGTTCAAGCCAGGCCGCCATGGACGGTGAACTGTACCAACGCTCCGAGACCGGGAACTGGCAGAGGATCAGGTTCCGGTGGCGCAAAATCGGGCAGTACTCGAACCCATTCGGGCCGCCCAGACGGACCTGGTTTCCGTTGAGGACGTACGGTTCAAAGGCCGCGTTTTCCGGGAAAAGGAACGGGTGGTGAACCGCCGGGTACTCGGTAAATGCCGTGTTTCGTGGGTCGCCGACCGTCGTTTGGGCCTGATGGACCGGGAAAAGCCCCGCCGGGTATTCGTCCTGTTCCAGAATGATCACTTTGTGGGTCGGATCGCCCAGAAATTCGTTCAATTTATCGACGAACGAGCTGGCCCCCACGACAAAACGAGGATTTTCCGCCTTTTGCTCCGCCGCGGCCAAAGCCTGAAGCTGGTTTTTCCCGATGATGAGCGCCGAGGCCTGCGCCAGGGCCGGGTCGTTCAGGTCCTTGACCTCCACCGCGCCCAAACCTTTGGCGAGATCGGAGGCTCCCAGAACCGCGACGCTCTGCGCATAGGGAACGGTTTTCGTGTAGTCGGCTCGCTGGGCGACCAGAATTTCGACTTCCCGCTCCACTTTTCCTTCCTCAAGGAAGAAATGGTCCTCACCTTTCGGGAGCAAGCCTCCGGTTTTCGACCAATCCGGGTTCCACTCCGGCTTTTCCGAACGGACCGGTTTGTGGGTCAGCGTGATTTTGACCCGACCATTTTTTATGAGGGACGCGGGAATTTCCAGCGCGACCCGTTTGCGTTCTGCCGGGCCGAGAACTTCGACGCCGGTTTTCCCGCCCACGCCAAACTTCACCTCACGCGGGCAGTCGGAATCGTTCACGAGCCATAAATTTCCCTGAATCACCGTCTCCGCGAAGGCTTCCGCCGGAAGCGGCTCGAGAATAAAATTGACCGGTTCGTAAGCGTCCCGGACGGCAGCGTAGCGGGGGTTTTTCTCGCTTTCCATCTCCGGTGCGGGCGAGTACTCCGTGATGACCCATGGACAAAGGCCCGTCACGCCAGCGGCGCGGTAAGCCGGGATTTGCATCGACCAGGTTTTTCCTTTCGCCTTGCCGTTCACCCAGCCGAATTCCTCCGAGTACGCCTCGTCGCCCAGGACGAGCGAGTACGGGTCGTTCCGCGTGAAGTGCTGAATGTGAAGGAACTCGCCGATGTAGAATGGCTTTTTGCGGTCCCACTTCCAGAACTCGTTCGGGTAGCAGGCCATGAATTTTCCGTCGTCCATCCACCAGCAGTCGTGCGGCCAGTTCTGGTCCTCGTTCCCGGGCCGGATCCCTGCGTAGTCCATCGGGTAGTGCGTGTTCACGACGTCGGCCACGCCTTCCGGGTCCATGTCGCCGTCGTAGGAAATCGGGCGCGTGGAGTCGAACGTCTTGGCCTTTTTGCCAGCCTCGGCGAGAAAATGCAAGAGGTCCGGCAGAATGCGCTCACCGCCGCAGTGCGCGATCTCGTTTTCCATCGAGAGGAAGCAGAACGACGGATTGTTCCGGTGCTTTTTCTGGAGCGCCCGAATGTGGTGGTCGTAATTCACCCAGAATTCCGGATCTTCCAGCGCGTAGGAATGGCACCAGCAGAAGAACGCGCCTTCCAGGATCAGGAGCATGCCCGTCTCGTCGGCCGTTTCGATCCACTCTTTCGGCCAGATATTCGCGTGGAGGCGCATGCAGTTAATATTCGCGCGGCGCAGACGCCGAAAAGTATCGAGTGGATCCTTGAATCCGCCCGGATGCGCGGCGGTCCCAAGAGCACGGAACGGTACTCCGTTCAGGACGAACCGGTCGCCATCGCACCAGATCTCGCGGAAGCCGAAACGCTCGCGGTGGGTCAGAAAGTCGCCGAGTTTCACGTCCATGAAGTAGAGGAACGGGTCGCGGGGAGACCAGACGCGCGGGTTTTCCCACGGATTCTCAAAATGAACGCTCTGGGATTGACCCGCCAAAACCGAAACTGATGAGTGGAACTCAATCAAGGATTTTTGGGGATCATCCGGGTCCGGGACCGAAACCGTCACGGGGGCCGAAACATCTTTCCCGGTCAGGTTTTTGAACTCAAGATCGACCGAGATCTTCTTCTCGCGCCACGACGTCTGAATGAAAAGGTCCTCGAGTTTCAGTGTGTCGCGGACCTCAAGCGTCACTTTCCCGCGCAGGCCCACATTGGAAAAACCGTGCGAACCTACCGGGGCCATGACGTTCCCCTGGAAAAGCTCGGCGGTACGGTGGCCTGCCTCGGTTTTCAGGGATTCGGGCGGGTTCTTCGTGATGGCCGTCACGCCTTCGACTCGGATCAGGATCGAGTGTTTGCCACCATCGCGGACGAGATTCGTCACGTCAAGCTCAAACGGTTCCGCGCCGCCGGTGTAGTGTCCCGCGTCTTTGCCGTCGATCCGGACCTGGGCGCCAAACTTGACCCACTCGAAAGCGAGAAACGCACGCTGGGAGTCGGTGAGTTTCGGCGAGTCAAAATTGGTGCGGTACCAGCAGATCAAATCGGGGTGGGAGGTCCAGGAGGTCAGGCCGTCGGTCTCCCACTGGATAGCTTCCGGCCCAGCGTTCTGCAGGTCCTCCCACGTGCGGACGGTCCCCGAGCGAAAGGATTCCCAACCGGTCAGATCGATGTCGATCGATTCCGCGTCGAGGGTAGAAAAAGCGGAAATCAGTAGAATGAGGGGCAAAAGTGTGGAAAAAAGTTTCATAATAACCTTCTTTTCTGGATGAAAGGTTTGGGGTGAGGAAATCTGATTCAAGATTAAGGAGGGGCTTCTTAAAGAAGTTTCAGGGGAGGAACTTTGGGACGGCACCAATAACGCCGTCCCTGAAAGAATCATTTAATCTCAAATTTCCCGGTCGGTTTCGTACCGGGGAACACGGCGTTCAGGTCCGCACCAGCTGGGAGGGTGATCGTCGCGTTCTCGCACTCGAAATTCCCTGTGACGTCAAGCGTCACACCCGGTTTCACGACGATTTGAGCGTTTTTCACGACGTAATTCCCGTCGATTTTGGCTTTTCCGACCGGTTCAAAAACGCCGCCTTCCTGAACGAATGAGTCGTCCGCCATGTAACCTTTCGCGAGGATCGTTTCGGCGCGGAGCGTGCCGCCCTTCATCTGGATCGGAGCTGCAACCAGTCCCGAGTACGGAATGGCCGGGTCGCTCAAAACGTTCAGTTCGCCGCCGCTGAGGAAGAACATCGGGGGGAGGTTCCTGGTCATATTCGAAATGCGAGGCGTGTTTACGGTTCCGCCTTCGAGGTAGTACTCGCCCGTCCCGCCGGTACGTAGTTCCTCGGAATCCATGCGAGTACCGCCGAACTGGATGCCGGCGCAGTAGTCCGCGATCTTTTCCTTGGAAAAACCTTCGATGAAGCCCGGGTTGGTCCGGTAGCCCCAAGCGCTCTGCGTGCCGCGGATGTTCGCTGTGCCGCCGGTCTGACGGACGGTGCTGTTGGCGGAGTAAAAACCAATGACGAACTGGCCGTCAGCGCGGAATTCACCACCGGAAATCTCGAGCAGCCCCTTTCCCGCCGAGCCAAGCGAAAAGCCGCGTTTGGTCCAGAAAAGACCGTCTTTCAGGGCGTACTCGGTGGAACCTTTGCCCGATTCACCGAAGAGCAAATTGGCGCAAGCGACCACTTCTCCACCAGTCTGTTCACCGAACGATTCACCGGAGTGTCCGAAACCCAATGCGCCAAGGACGTTCACGTGGGATTTGCCTTCGATTTTCAGCGTTCCTTTGCTTCCCTCGGCGTCACCAATCGAGAGAGAAATCGTCGTCAAGTCGGCGTCTTTGAGCGTCAGAGTGCCGGCAGAATTTGGGGCCTCACCGAGAATGACCGAGGAAGAGTTCAGCACCGTTCCCAGACCAAGAGAGAGCGAACCGGCGCCTTCTTTTCCAATTTGAACGCCGAATATCTGGGCCTTCTTCGCCAGGACAACCGAGAGTTCACCCTGCGAATCCGCGTCGGCGCCGAGCGTCAGGGATTCCAGCAGAAGATCGCTTCCGCTTAAACGAGCTTTTGCGGCCGGGTGAGCTTTCGTCCCGATGTTCACGTTTGAGGCTTTTTTTGGGGCGAAATTCATCGCGTCGGTGAAATCGGAGCTTTGAGCGGCCCCCGTCCACTCGCACGTTTCCTCGTTCGGACTGCTCAATGCCAGACGCATCAGGTCGGGACGGTCTGTCGTCACGCTGTCAACACCCCAACTGATGAGCTTGCGCATGACTTTCAGATCGTTCACGGTCCAGATCCAGCAAACCACGCCTTCGTCGTGGGCGGCTTTGATGTGCTCTTCCGTCATTCCGTCGAAGTACATGATGTCGATCAGCCCAGCTCCCGCGGCCTTCGTTTTGCGGCAGAAGTTCCGAACGTCCTCGGGTGTTTCGAGCTTCCCGGCCAGATACGCGGTCGGGACCTTACTGTTCGCGCAGACGGTCTGGACGGCCTCATAGCTGAACGAAATGATGAACGCTTTGTCGAGCATGTCCGCTTTTTTCAGTTCTTCCAGAACGCCCATGGCGGCTTTCGCGTCTTTGATCTCAATGACCGGGTAGCATCTGGGGCACTGCTTATGCGTTTCGAGGGCCTGAGCCAACGTCGGGATCTTTTCATTCTCGTAGCCCGGTTTTCCGTTCGGGACGCAAACATCTTTGAGCTGGTCCCAGGAAGAATCTCTCATCGGAAGATCGACTTTTCCTTCGGAGGTGCGTTTGGTCGTGCCGTCATGCATCAGGCAAACGACGCCGTCCGTCGTGATGTACACGTCGCACTCGCTTCCACCTGCTCCGGCTTCCCATGCTTTACGGATCGAGGCGCAGGTGTTTTCGGGCGCGATGGCAGAAAAGCCACGGTGACCGACCGTCTTGGGAATTTCCAGAGCCGAGGCAGTGGAGACGGCCAAGAAAATAAACAAAATGGTGAGGATTGATGTGTGCTTCATTGTAAAACCTTTCATTCCTGCTTGATATGAGCAAGTTTCAATATTGTATCCAGATTTTCAATTGATAATCGGTATTTCCGACTCAGAGGTCGTTCAGATCTCGCGTTTCCACGACTTTTCCGGTCAACACCGACGTGAACCCGTTGTGTTCGTCAGGTTCGCGTCGGTGAAGCCAGAACTTTTAGGGGCTTGGCAATTCTCAGTTTTCTGTGGTGGAAGCCTTGAGCGCATCGGCCATCAGGTCGGGACGGTCAGTCGTCACACTATCGACACCCCAGCTAAGCAGTTTCTTCATGACGTTCAGATCGTTCACGGTCCAAATCATACAAATCATGCCTTCGTCGTGGGCGGCTTTGATGTGCTCGGCGGTCATTCCGTCAAAGTACATGATGTCGATCAGCCCAGCGCCGGCGGCCTTCGTCTTGCGGCAGAAGTTCCGAACGTCCTCGGGCGTTTCGAGTTTCCCGCCCAGGAACGCTGTCGGGACCTTGCTGTTGGCGCAAACGGTCTGGACGGCCTCGTAGCTGAACGAAATGATGAACGCTTTGTCGAGCATGTCCGCTTTTTTCAGTTCTTCCAGAACGCCAAGGGCGGCTTTCGCGTCCTTGATCTCAATGACCGGGTAGCATCCGGGGCACTGCTTGTGAGTTTCGAGGGCCTGGGTGAGCGTCGGGATCTTTTCATTCTCGTAGCCCGGTTTTCCGTTCGGGACGCAAACGTCTTTGAGCTGATCCCAGGAAGAATCTTTCATCGGAAGATCAACTTTCCCGCCGGAAGTGCGCTTGGTCGTACCGTCGTGCATCAGACAGATGACCCCGTCCGTTGTGATGTACACATCACACTCGCTTCCGCCCGCTCCTGCTTCCCACGCTTTGCGGATCGAGGCGCAAGTGTTTTCAGGGGCGATCGCGGAAAAGCCGCGGTGACCGACCGTCTTGGGAATTTCCAGAGCCGAGGCAGTGGAGACGGCCAAGAAAATAAACAAAATGGTGAGGATTGAGGTGTGCTTCATTGTAAAACCTTTCATTCTTGATTGCCCGACATCCTCGTCGGCGTTCAAATCAGTTCACTTCGACTTTTGTTCCATTCTTTGCAAAAAAGTCTTTCTCAAACTTTTGAGCTGCTTCTTTGGAAATATTGTTTCCTTCCATAATCGTGAGAGTTTTCAGGTTTGGCATATTCATAAAGGCGGGGAGACAGGCGTCTGTCAATTCCATGTCCTTGATCAAAAGCCAGTGGAGTGACTTCATTTGACCCAAAACTTTCATGTCTTCATCCTTCAGTTTGCAACCGCTCATGTTCAGGATTTTCACGTGAGTAAGTTTCAGAATTTTATCCAGATTCTCGCCCGAAATGTCGGTATTCTCGACGTACACTCCATCCAGATTCTGCATTTCCGAGATGTTTTCGAGAGACTTGGAGGTAATACCATGGTTACCCTGAATGTTCAGTGATGTGCAGCGATCCAGATTGACCCAGTGATCTGTCTGATCATCAGTCAGGTTTGAGTCTGCGGCGTTCATCGCATTGAGGTAAATCAGTTTGCCCATAAGCTCATGGGCTTCGTCACAGTTCGTTTCCGCCGTCAAATGAACGACATTTCCCATTTTCGTCATTGTGTCACGGATCACAATCGCTCCGAGTTTTTCCAAAGCGGCACACGTTTTCGCGTCTTCTTCCCTGAGAGCGTCCGGGATTTTGTCCGGGTCCACAATCATCAGATCGTCCGGGGCCGCAAAAGGATTATCGATTTTCAGTTCACTCAGGGTCGTGTCACGCCACTCGATGAACCATTTTGGCTGAGCGATGTTGACATACGCGACAAAAACCGTTACCCCCAAGAGGAGGATCAAAAGGACTATCAAAAGATTGTAACTGCGTGCGGAAGGATCTTTCATTATAGGGTCTCCATTTTCCACGATTTATGAATTTGAATTCTATTTCCTGACTTGTAATTTACTCGATAAAAACTCCAATTTTACGAAACTTCTCGTAACGTTTCTCAAGCAGTTCCTCAATGGGTTTTTTCGCCAGCTCACGCAGTGAGGTCCTGAGGTATTTCTTGAGGTTCCCGGCCATAAGCCGAGGGTCACGATGCGCACCGCCGAGGGGTTCCGGAATAACCGCGTCCACGATACCCAGCTCCTTCAGGTCTTTGGAAGTGAGGTGGAGCTGTTCGGCAGCCTGGACACGATACTCCTTGCTTTTCCAGAGGATCCCAGCGCAACCTTCCGGACTGATGACGGAGTAGTAGGCGTGTTCCAGAATCGCCACACGGTCTCCGACACCAATTCCAATCGCTCCGCCGGATCCTCCCTCACCGATCACCACACAGATGATGGGCGTGTGGAGGCGTGACATTTCGAACATCCCTTCGGCGATGACCCACGCCTGACCGCGTTCCTCAGCTTCGACTCCCGGCCACGCGCCCGGCGTATCGATCAGGGAGATAATCGGAAGATGGTATTTCGCAGCCATTTGCATCTTCTGGAGTGCCTTACGGTACCCTTCCGGTTCGGCGCAGCCATAACGGCACTTTGTACGTTCATTCAGATTTTTGCCCTTCTGATGCCCCACGACCATGCAAGGGATCCCGTCCAGTTTCGCCCAGCCGGTAATAATCGCAGGATCGTCACCAAAAAAACGATCGCCATGCAACTCCACAAACTCGTCAAAGGCCAAATTCAAATAGTCACTCGTCTGAGGACGATTTGGATGACGGGAAACCTCAACCGTTTCCCACGGCTGGAGGTTCTGATATATGCTGCGTTTTAAGTCAACCAGTTCTTTGCGAAGACGTTTGATGGAGTCTTTAACATCCGGCGAGTCACCAGCGTTTTGCTCCATTTCCTCCAATCGGGATTCGAGTTCGTAAATCGGCTGCTCAAATGAAAGTTGAATATCCATTTCCATATTAAACGGTTCTTGTCTCCTGATTCTATTGGATTCCTGAAAGGTCAATACGATAAAATGCTTATTTTGTCCCTCGTTTTTCCGGGGTTTTGATGAAAATCTTCATCTCCTTCAGGGCATTGTAAACCTCGTGTGTACTGGAAGGCCGCTCGGAAGGGGACTTGGCCATGCACTGACGCAGGAGTTTCGTGAATTCCTCCGTCAAGTTCGGATTAATTCCGTCCGCGGCGGGAACGGGAACATTCAAATGTTGATGCGCAAGTTGATTGAAATTTTCGCCCGCAAAGGGGGGGACACCTGTTGCCATCTCAAACCAGATACACGCCAGCGAGTAAATATCGGAACGCTGATCGCGCCCCTCACCCCGAATCTGCTCTGGCGCGAGGTAACGTCCACGCTGCGGAACTTCATCGGAACCAAGCAGCCGGGACCACAAATGATTTGGCCTTTGCGCGAAAAGGAACTCGATGAGCCGTGTATCATTTGTTTCCGGATTCACCATGAAAACGTCCGGGGAAAGGTCACGATGGACCCACCCATAAGAGTTAAAACAGGCAAGAGCCTCTGCCATATCTTCCACAATCTTATGGACGCGCCAGCCGTACGTTTCCACCCCTTCGCTCAAAACGTCCCGGAGAGGGAGGAATGGAACCCACTCCATCACGAGAAAAGTTTCGCCTTTTTCCTGAAGGAAATCATACATCTCGACGATCTTTGCGTGATGGATTTCCCGGCCAATGACATATTCCTTCCGAAGGGCGTCGATAACACGACGGTCACGCTTCAAATCCTCCACCGGCATTTTGATCGCAACCGGGATTTCCAGAAGCGAACTGTAACCCTGCCAGAGCTGGGTCATGGAGCCGACGCAAACGCATTTAATGAACTGGTATGAACCAGCGGAAGTAAAAGCCATAAGGTAAAACGTTCCTGAAATTACGATGAATCTTCCTCAATTCTTTGATTTTACCAAATTCGGGATTTTTTACAAGGTGGCCCCCCCCTTCCAAGCCCATTTATTTTCAGTATAATAAACGGAAGTTTTTACATTATTCATTCTAAAGGAATAAAATCATGCAAATCACTAAAAAAATTGGCTTCATTGGTGCGGGGCAAATGGCCACCGCTCTTTCCAAAGGTTTCGTTTCCAAGGCGGGCGTCCCGGCTGAAAATATCATCGCCGCAGACGCGTTCGAGTCCAGCCGCGAAAAATTCACCGCCGCGACGGGGATCCAGACCACCGATTCCAACGTGGACGTGGTGGAGGACTGCGACGTGATCGTTTTGTCGGTTAAGCCGCAGGTTCTGCCGGATGTCATGGATGAGATCGCGCCCTACATCACGCCGAAGCACCTCGTCATTTCCATCTGCGCAGGCATTCCGCTCGCAAAACTCGCCGCCGGACTTGGGGAGCAGACCCGGCTGGTGCGCGTCATGCCGAACACGCCGTGCCTGATCGGTCAGGGCGCCATCGCGTTCTGCAATTCCGAGACCGTCACGGAGGAAGATTTCGAGATCACGTGCGACTTGCTGAAGAGCGTCGGCCGCTGCTTCCACGTCGGCGAGCACGTGATGGACGCGGTGACGGGGCTTTCCGGCTCCGGTCCGGCGTACGTCTACTTGATCATCGAGGCGCTGGCCGACGGCGGCGTCATGATGGGCCTGCCCCGTGACGTGGCCCTGACCCTTGCGGCCCAGACCGTGCGCGGAGCCGCCGCGATGGTACTCGAAACGAAAGAACACCCGGGCGTTTTGAAAGACCGCGTCACCTCCCCCGCCGGAACGACCATTGCCGGAATGCGCGAGCTGGAATCCCACGGTGTCCGCGCCGCCATGTACGAAGCGGTCATCGCCGCCACGAAACGCTCGGCGGAACTCGGCAAAAAATGAATTTTTTGAGTTAGGAGTTAGGATTGAGGAGTGAGGAGTTAG
>JAUMVK010000011.1:24587-90584 GCA_030530205.1 Thermoguttaceae bacterium
TCCTCAACTCCTCACTCCTCACTCCTAACTTCCATTTCCATTTCCCACCTCAAGGAGAATCTCATGCTTAAATCCCATTTTGTGCGGCTGGCCTCTCTGGCGGTCGCGGTTCTGGCGTGCGTCTGGGCTTCCAGCGTCATGGCCGAAGTCAAAGTCACGAATGCGTTCACCGATAATGCGGTCCTTCAGCGCGGAGTTCCGGTCTGCGTCTGGGGCACGGCGGCCCCCGGTGAAAAAGTCACTGTCACGTTCCACGGAAATTCCGTCGAAGCCACCGCTTGCGAGGCGGGCTGCTGGAAAGTCCAACTCCCCGCGATGGACGGGTCTTTCGAGGGCCAGGACCTCGTCATCAAAGGCGCGGCCAATGAAATCGTTCTGAAGAACGTGGTCGTCGGCGAAGTCTGGATCTGCTCCGGTCAATCCAACATGGAAATGCCGCTGAACTCGTGGGGCCAGAGCCGCGCCCCCAAAGGCCAGCCTTTCGTTCCACGTCTGGCCTGCACGGAAGAAGAGCTGAACGGCGATTTCAGTTTCGTCCGTTTTAACCGCGAGCAGCACGAAACCTCCGCTGAAGAAAACAAAGACGTGCACTCCGCCGGCTGGCAGCTCTGCAAAGACGGCGCCCAGAAAAACTGCACGGCCTGTGGTTTCCACTTTGCCGTCGCAATTTCCAAGGTCCTGAACGTCCCGGTCGGTCTGATCGACTCGAACTGGGGCGGAAGCAACATTAATAGCTGGATCCCGGACTACGGTTGGAATCTGGTCCCCGAAACGGTCCAGCCGGGCAAAGACCTTCTGGCGAAACGCGCGGCGGACATGGCGGCGGGTCAGCCGTGCGGCTACCACCACGCTGGCGGGATGTACTACGCGATGCTCGCCCCGTGGAAGAACTACACGGTCAAGGGTGCGCTCTGGTATCAGGGCTGCTCCAATGCCGGCGAGGGCGAATTCTACTACTTCAAGCAGAAGGCGATGATCCTGGCGTGGCGCAAGATCTGGGGCGACATTCCGTTCTACTGGGTCCAGCTCGCCAACTTCATGGCCGAAGACCCGAATCCGAACGCGGCCGGTTGGGGCTTCGTCCGTAACGGCCAGACGATGTGCATGGAAGTTCCGAAGACCGGTCAGGCGGTCATCATCGAAGCCGGCGAGGCTGGCGACATTCACCCGACCGACAAATGGGACGCCGGAAACCGTCTTGCCCGCTGGGCGCTGGCCAAAGATTATGGCGTTCAGGGGATCGAGTGCTGCTCGCCGATGCTCGAGAGCGTGGCGTTTGACGGCGCGAAAGCGATCGTGAAGTTCAACCACGTCGGCGGTGGTCTGGTCGTTGCGAAGAACACCGAGCGCGAGGGGATCACGTGCGTCGAAGGCACGCCGAACTGCTTCGCGGTGGCTGGCGAGGACAAAAACTTCCACTGGGCCGAGGCGAAAATCGTCGGTGAAGACTCCGTCGAGCTGACCTGCGCCGACGTCCCGGCTCCGAAGTACGTCCGCTTTGCGTTCCAGAACAATCCGAAAGATTTCAACCTCTACTCCAAAGACGGCCTGCCCGCCACACCGTTCAGAACGGATAAATAAATACGGGGATGACGCTTCCAGCGTCGTCAGCAATCTTGTAGGGAATTGAATGTTAAATGGGAGGCGCGTAATTCCGGCCACCGGCCTTCATTACCGACTCCCACTCCATCATCGTAAAGTGAAATTTACGGTGGCATAACTGCAACCGCTCGCCTAGCCCTGCACTGGCGCATGCTGCAGATCCGTCTTGCAGTATGCTTGAGTACGCGGTTATCGCCTCGAAATCGCTACAATTCCAGCCCATCACGCTCTGCCACATCGCCTGAGTGTCTTCCGTCTCAAGAAGCCAGAACCCCTTGGTTATTTTTACCTTGTGTACCGGCTTTTCAAAATCGTATTTATCCCCGCCCATCATAAACTCTCCCGGCGGGCACCAGCGGAAAGCGTATTCGATCCCGTCCGCCGTCAGAACGATTCGGTCCCCAACATTCGGGTCAGAAGGAAGTTCGTCGGCCCAACTACAGGATACCATAAAGACCCCCAAAAGCAAAAGGGCAAGGGCAGAAAACCGTTTTTTCATAATTCACCTCCAGGCAAATCTTTCTCATTTAATTCGGCGGGCAAGAAAAAATCAAGTGGGAGAGGTTTCGTCATCCGGCACATGGAAAGACTTTTCGAAGCCGAATCTATTTTCCTTTTCGCTGGAACGTGACTTCGCCGCCGTTTGCCAACGCGGTCTTTTTAACTCCGACGAGCAAGTGCGGGGAGAAAAACGCGGACTCGGACGGCACGCCCTCGCGAGTGTACTGGACAACCAGCCCGTTTTTGCACGGCACGACCGACTCGACCGTATAGTTCCACGGCGTATTTCCCCATTCGATCCAGTAAAGGATCACGTGGTCGTTGAAGTAATCCGGACTGATGAACTTCTGCCTGGAAAACATGACCGCCGCGGGATGAAAGAGCGCTTCGAACTGCTCGTGGGTCGTACAAATGCCGAACTTGCAGTTTTGCCCCTTTTCCGGGTGGATCGTGTTCGGGACGAAATACGATTTGAACGTTTCAAACGGGATGGCCGCGGAAGGTGCGTCCCCCAAAACGGAGGCGGTCATTCCCAAAGCGATGGCCGAGGCGATAAATTCTCTTCGATTCATGGATCAGTCTCCTGGAGGGTAAACTTACTATTGGGTACAAATGCATATTCAGAAAGGCAGCCTGCGACACTTTAAATCGGGAAGGCTAACAAGAGGAGCGTTGACCGTAACGGCCCAGCCAGAACGGGCTTTTTTTATCGCCCGTCCTGATGGAGGATCATTGGCAGACATTACAGGCACATACGGAAAATGGCCTCGACGTCGGTCGGGGTCAGGGTCGTGAAGGAGTCGAGCGTCCCTTTCTCGCCGCAGGCTTTTTTGGCCATGACCGCGAAGTGCGTGTCGTCGATGCCCAGGTCGGAAAGGCGGCTCTTGAGGCCAAGCGTCCCGAAAAAGAACTCTTCAAGCGCGGCAATGGCGGCCTTTGCGCCTTCCATCAGTCCCAGCGACGGATCGACCCCCATGACCCTCTCGCCGAAGCGTTTGATGAGCGGGGCCGTCTCTTCGTTCAGCACGTACGTGAGCCAGCGCGGGGTCAGAATGGCCAGTCCGTGGCCGTGCGTAATGTCGTAGAAGGCCGAAAGTTCGTGCTCGATCGCGTGGCAGGCCGCGTCCTGGACGATACCGTCGAAGAGGAAGCCGTTCAGGGCCCAGCTCGCCGCCCACATCAGGTTGGCGCGCGCCTCGTAGTCGTTCCCGTTCTTCACGGCGACTGGGGCGAACTTGACGACGGTCGAAAGCACCTCCTCCTGGATCCGGCGGAGCATGTCCATCTCGTCCTCGCGGCTGAAGTACGCCACGTCGAAAATGTGCGACATAATATCGACGGAGCCCGAGGCCGTCTGGTAGGGGCTGACCGTGAACGTGTTCGTCGGGTCGAGGAACGAAACGCGTGGGTGGGCGTTCGGGAAGAAGATCCCGAGCTTGTCGTTCGTCCCGACGTTGCTGATGACGCAGCCGCCGTCCATTTCGCTCCCGGTCGCGGCCAACGTGAGGACCGTCACGATGGGCAGCGTATCCGTGACCGCCGCTTTGCCGGTCATCAGGTCCCACGAGTCGGTCCCTTCGTACTTCGCGGTGGCGGCGATCGCTTTGCAGGCGTCGATCGTGGAACCGCCGCCAACGGCCAGCAGGACGTCCACGCCTTCGCGCTTGCAGATCTCCGCGCCCTTATTGACCGTCGTGTGACGGGGATTCGGCTCCACGCCGGGAAGCTCGAAGACCGTCAGCCCGGCTGCGGCAAGCTGGGTCACCACGCGGTCGTAAAGGCCGATGCGTTTGATGGAGCCGCCTCCGTAGGCAAGCAAAACTTTCTTTCCGAAGCGTGCCACTTCCTCACCAAGGTGATGGAGCTGTTCTTTGCCGAAATAGATCTTCGTCCGATTTGCAAAGATGAAATCGTTCATTGTTGTTCCCTTTCTTTTGATGTTGGCCTCATAAAATTCTCAGCGACATCCACAGTACCGGTAAATTTATTATAATTCAAGAAAAAAACTTTGTCAAGGGATCGGGGATGAGAAGTCCTCCAAAGAAATTTCGGATTCTTTTTTTGTACCCCCTTGACAGGCCAAATATTATCGATTAAACTACAATTAATACAGTTTACCTACCCTTCCTGATTCTACCTTTTTTGAAGGTCCCGCCTATGAATAGTCAGAGATTTACTGTCCCATTTCTTGTTTTGTGTTTCGTTTTGTCCTCGTGTTTCGTCTGTTCGGCCGCGGATCTGTTCGTCGGCGCAGCGAACTGCAGCATCACGCCCGACCGCCCGATCCTGCTCTCCGGCCAGTTTTACCGCCGGATCAGCAACGGGGTCCAGATCCCCATCGAGGCAAACGTCGTAGCGCTCGAAAGCCGCGAGGGAGACCAGAGCGTCGAGTCGGTCGTCATCGTGAGCACCGACCTGGTCTATAACCATCCGAATCTTCAGAAGGCTCTGGTGCCGGAGATCGCGCGGACCGTCCCTGATTTTAACGTTTCGCAACTGGTTCTGACTTCGACCCACACGCACGCCAGCGCGGTGATGGACGACAAACAGTTCGAGATCCCGGAGGAGGGAAACGTGATGAAGCCCTCCGAGTACATCGCCTGGGTTTGTCCCATCATCGCCCAGACGGTCAAGCAGGCTTGGGATTCCCGCAAAAAGGGGAGTTTCTCGTACGGTCTTGATTTCGCCGTCATCGGGTATAACCGTCGGGCGGTCTATTCAAACGGCGCGGCTGTGATGTACGGCCACACGGACAAAGACAATTTCCGCTCTATCGAAGGGATGGAAGACCGTGACGTGAACTCGATGTTCTTCTGGGACGCGGACGGGAAATTGCTCGCCATGCTCCTGAACGTCTCGTGCCCCTCGCAGGAGGTGGAAGGGATCTCGCAGATTTCCAGCGATTACTGGGGTGTCGCGCGGAGGCTTCTCCGCAAGGATTTTGAGGACGAAAACCTTCCAATCGTCTGCTCGTGCGGTGCGGCAGGGGATCTTTCTCCGCACGTGCGTTACGCCGCCAAAGCCGTTTCCCGAATGGACTCCCTGCGTGGTGTTACGCGGCTTCAGGAGCTTGGCCGGCGTCTGGCGGTCGCGGTCGAAAGCACCTACAAGACAGTTCAAAACGACCGTTACGACCAGCCGATCCTGCGCTACAAAACGACCTGGCTGACGCTTCCGATGCGCATCCCGACCGCGGAGGAGTACGAGCTGTGCCGCAAGGAATACGAGAACCTGCTCAAAAACGATCCGAAAAACGGGCGGATCGGCTGGAACAAGAGGATCATGAACCGTTACGAGGACCTCGCGAAAAACCCGCATCCGACGTACGAGACACCGATCAGCGTTTTGCGTCTGGGTGACACTGTTTTCTGCACGAACCAGTTTGAGCTTTACACGGACTTCTCGATCCAGATCAAGGCGCGGTCCAAAGCGGTCCAGACGTTCGTCTCGCAGATCTCCGCCAGCGCCGGCAAACCGGACGAACAGAATCTCGTGGACGGCAAGCCGTTCCCGTGGACCTTCCCGTTGCGGGCGGGGACGTATTTACCCTCCGAGCGGGCCAAACAGGGCGGCGGCTACGGCGCGATCATCCAGTCTAACACGGTAGGTCCCGAAGGCGGACAAATCATTGTAGAGGAAACACTAAAATTAATCGAGGAAGTTTTTAACGAATGAAGAACGAGGGAGAAACCATGCTAAAACGAAGAGATTTCTTAAAATCCGTCTCTGCGGCGGCGGTTGCGCCGCTGGTAGTTCCGGGAGCGGTTCTCGGGAAAGACGGGCAGATGAGTCCTAACGACCGGATCACTATCGCCGTGTTCGGAGTCGGAAACCGCGGCACGCACTCGATCCGAGCCATGCGCCCCCTGCCAGACCACCAGGTCGTGGCGATCGCCGAGGCCCGGCAGGATCGCGGCGAGGCGGGTTGCCGCCTGGTCGAGTCGATGTACGCCGACCGCATCGAGTCAGGCGAGTACAAAGGCTGCAAGCTCTACCGGGATTTCCGAGACATTTTGCTCCGAGACGACATCGACGCGGTCTGGGGCACGGTCTGCGACCACTGGCACGGCTGCCTGTACAGCCGGATCATCGAGTCGGGCAAAGACCTCTACGGCGAAAAGCCGCTTACCCGCTGGGTCGGTCAGGGGGTGAAACTCAAGAAACTCGTGCGCCAGTACGGGACGATTTTCCAGGTCGGCACCCAGCAGCGCAGTGACCCGAAATTCCGCAAGGCGGCGTTCCTCGCCCGAAACGGCTACCTCGGCAAGGTGACGGAAGTCCAGGTCGCGGCCCCCGGCGGCACGGCCATCCCGAGTGTTCCGTCCTGCGACCCGCCGGAAGGGTTCGACTGGGATATGTGGTCCGGCCCAGCGCCGCTCCACCCGTTTGACCCGCGCCGCGTCGAGTGGCTCGGCCTCTACATGATCGAGGACTACTGCGCCGGCTTCATCACGAACTGGGGCGTCCATCACCTCGACATTGCGGGCTGGGGGATCCCCGAAATCTTTGAAAAACCGTTTGATCTCGAAGGAAAAGGCGTACTCCCCGATTCGGGCATGGCCGACACGTGGATCGCATGGCAAATGACCATGGCCTACGATTCGGGCCTGGTCATGCGCTTCTGCAACACCGGGAACCCGTACGAACAGGGGTGCAAATTCATCGGCGACGAGGGCTGGGTCCATGTGAACCGCCGCGGAATCAAGGCGAGTGACCCGAAACTCCTTCAAATCGAGCCGAAAGACGGCGATGACCCGCTGCACGTCAGTCCGCTCCACGGCGACCCTTACACGGCCCACACCGCCGACTTCTTCCGCAGCATGCGCTCCCGCAAAGACCCGGTCGCCCCGGTGGAGCAAGGGCATTACGCGACGACGCTCGGAAACATTTCCGACATTTGCCTGCGTCTGAACCGGAAACTTCGCTGGGACCCGCAGAACGACTGCTTCATCAACGACGACGCGGCCAACGCCATGCTGACGCGGCCCGAACGCAGCCCGTGGACGATGTGAGATCAACGAATAATGAAGAACGAATAACGAATAATGAGGAGAAAGACTTCAACCTCCCTTCGGTATTCAAACCCGCTTGAGCCGGAACTCATTCCAATCATTATTCGCTATTCGTTATTCATTATTCATTTTTAGAGAGGTAAAACCATGAAAAAATTAATATTCGTTTTTACGTTACTCCTTTCCGTTCCGCTTTTTGCCGCCAGTGACTGGGATACGACGGGGAAAGGGGGCTCAACTGGAGATTTAACTCCCGAACAGATCGAAGCGGCGTGGGCCGGTTTCCAGACCTGGGTCGCCGGGACTGACGCGGAAGCCGTCCGCGCGATGGACTGGATCGTCATTAATGCCACGTCCGACCCGGAACTCTGCAAGGCGACGGCCGCTCGTCTGGCCAAAATGCTGGCCGAAGAAAAGACCAGTGCGGACGCCAAAAAGTACATCTGTGCGAAACTTTACCGGATCGGCACCGACGCGGAGGTTCCGCTCGTCGCTCCTCTTTTGATGGACCCGGCGACGGTCGATGACGCGCGTTTCCTGCTCGAACGGATCCGCTCGGAAGCCGCCGTTTCCGCTCTGCGCGACGCGTTCGGAAAGCTCACCGGCCGGCCTCTGATCGGCGTGATGAACTCGCTTTCGCTCATCCAGGACGAGGCGTCTTTCGCGAAAATCGCCGAGTTGACGCAAAGCGCGGACGACGAAGTGGCCCGGGCCGCCTGGCGCGCCGTGGGGAATTACGCTTCGGACGCCGCGGCCAAATTCCTGACCGACTCGCTCAAAGCCGCGAAGGAACCGAATATTCGGCTTGAATCCGCCGCGGTTCGGACGGTCGGACTCCTTGAAAAAGCGGGCAAAAACGACCAAGCCGCGGAGATCTACGCGCTTCTGGCGCAGGACTGCCGCACGAAAGCCGGCCGGCTCGCGGGGCTGAATCACGCCTTCAAGAAAGAAATGATGGCCGACTGGTACAAGTCGGAGGACCCCGTCAAGATCCGCATTGCGACCCAGAACGACCCGAACGTCAAAGAGATCGAGTACAATATTCCGGAAACGGCGTCTTCTCTCCTCGCCAAGCTCAAGGCCAAACCGGACAATCCGGACCCGGTGATCATTTCCCAGCTCGTCGCGCTGAAGTGCTACGACTGCATCGACCCGCTGGTCCAGATCGCCCGGAACCCCGATCCGGCGGTTTACATAATCGCGGTCGATGGTCTGCGCGGGATCTGCGACCCGGACGTGAACGACCTGCGCCGCATGGTCAAACTCTTCGTGGACCTGAAAGACCCGGAAGCGGTGGACGCGGTTTCCCGTGCGATCGGTTTCATCGCGGCTAAAGAGAAAAATCCGGACGCTGCGGTGGATCTGGTCCTTCGTTTTCTGAACGAGGCGGAGGGAAAAGACTCCGAAGAATTCCGCGCGAAGGCACTCCCGATGCTCGGGCGTTTGGGAACCACCCGGGTTTGGGGGCTGATCCAGGACGCGCAGAAAGGCTCGCCGGCGCTTCAGGCCGCGGCCGCTCGTGCGATCTGCAACTGGCCGAACGCCGCCCACGCGGATCTTTTGTGGAAGATGGCGACCGAATCGAAAGAAGCCGCCGACCGTCAGCAGGCCCTGCGCGCGTTCATTCGTGTGATCACGATCCCGTCGAGTGTTTCGCCGGACGTGACGCTTGAAAAACTTCAGGACGCTTTCAGGCAGGCGGAAGACCCGGCCGAGATGAAGTTCGCGGTCCAGCGTGCGGCCGCCATCCGCACGACCCGCTGCGTGGCGTGGCTTGCGTCCCTTTTGGACTGCGAGGTCACGTCTCAGGAAGCGTGCGCGAGCATCGTGGAACTGGCCCACCACCGGTTCCTCCGCCAGCCGAACAAGGCGTTCTTCGAGCCGATCCTGCTCGAAGTGGAAAAGGTCGCGAAAGACAAAAATATTCAGGTTCTGGCGGAAAAAGCCCGCATGGGCATGTAGTTTCACGTAAGATTCGGAGGGCCGGCGTCCTCGCCGGTCAAGTTCGGCGAAAGCCGAACGAAAATAAAAATTGGGTTGAACTTCGTTCAACTTGACCGGCGAGGACGCCGGCCCTCCGAATCAAGGCCCTCCTTTTAGAATTTAAACAAAAATGAAAAAACTCACCTCCATATTACTTTTACTCCTTTTGGGTGCGTGTAATTTCGTGCAGGCGCGTGACGTTGAAGTCGCGATCGCCGCGTACACGTACCGGAAATTCACTTTCTTTGAAACGGTCGAAAAAGTCGCCGATCTGGGCGTTCCGAACCTTTACGGATTCAACTTTCAGGCGGTCGGCGGCGGAATTGACGGCGTTCTGGACCCGGCCAAACTTTCCGACGCGGACCTGCAGAAGATCCGCGACTTCCTCGCCTCGAAAAAGATCACGCTCTGCGCGCTTTATTACGGCTCCTTCCCGGATGATGAGGCGGAATGCCGCCGCATTTTCGAACGCTCCAAATTCCTCGGGGTCAAGCGTTTCGTGAGCGAGCCGAAGCCGGAACTGCTCCCGATGCTCGATAAAATCGCGGGCGAGTACGGCATGATCGTCGGTCTGCACGGCCACAGCCGGCAAGCCTCGCCAAACACGTGGCACCCGATTCTGGTCGCGAACCAGTGCAGCGGTCTGAAAAACGTTGGGGCTTTCAACGACACGGGCCACTGGCTCCGTTCCGGCCTGGCTCCGACCGATGGGATCGAGATCCTCGGAAAGTACACTGTGGGCTTTGACCTCCACGATACCGACGCGGAAGGGAAAGATGTTCCGCTCGGAACCGGCACGGGAAACATCGGTTTGATGCTCCACGCGCTCCAGAGGATCCCCGGCCCGCCGGTCCTCATCGGGATCGAGTACAATTCCAACCCGGACGATCCGACGGAAGACGTGAAAAAGTGCCTCGAGTTCCTGAAGGACCCGAAGCCGGATGGATTCTCGAAAAAGCCGGACGGTTTCTACGTCGGCGCGGTTTCGATCGATATTACGCCGAACCGGCCGGTTTCGCTGCCGGGCCAGCACTACACGCGCATTTCCGAAGGGGCCAACACGCCGGTCGAGGCGAACGTCCTGCTTCTCGACTCGGTCCAGGAAGGCCTCAGCACGCCGGTGGTTTTCATCAGTTTTGATGCGGTCGGGATCGGCACGGACTTCAACCTCACGCTGCGAGACGCCCTTCAGAAAGCGCTTCCGGACGTGAACACGGAGAACATCATCATGTGCGTCACGCACACGCACGACGGTCCCACCCTCTACGGCGACCCGCCGGATCCGCCAACCGAGGGCGACTACATGAAGTACGCGGAGTTCCGTGACTTCGCCATCTCGCGCATCGTTCCGGCCGTTCAGAAGGCGTGGGAGGCCCGCGTCCCCGCCCGTTACGGTTTCGGTCTGAGTTACGCGAACATCGCGTACAACCGCCGGGCCATTTACGCTGACGGGACCGCCGTCATGTACGGTAAAACCGACCGGCCGGACTTCCGCGCCATCGAAGGAATGACCGACACGGACCTGAATATTCTCTGCTTCTGGAACGAAAAAGACGAGCCGATCGCGATGATGCTCAACGTCGCGTGCCCCTCGCAGGAGAACGAGCACTACACGAAACTCGACGCGGACTTTTGGGGCGACCTGCGCCCGATGCTGCAGAAAAAGTACGGCAAAAACCTGGTCGTTCTTGGAGTTTGCGGCGCGGCGGGCGACCAGTCTCCGCACATTCGCTACCGTCAAGCGGCGGAAGTGCGTATGCAGAAGCTCCGCGGCCTTGAACGTGACCAGGAACTGGCCCGCCGTCTGTTCGACGCGGTGGACGACGTGTACGACCTGATTGCGAAGGACAAACGCACGGCTCAAATCGTGAAATTCGAGTACATTCCTCTCGATCTGCCGGTCCGGAAAATCTCCCAGGCCGAGTATGACGCGGCTGCGGCAGAGGTGAAGAAGCTCGACGAGGATTACGCGAAGACGAAGAGTTCCCACTCCCTGATCCGCGGCAACTGGCAGAAACGCACGCTTCAGCGCTGGGACGACCAGCAGAAGGGCGTAAACCAGACCTACGCCACGAGCATTTGCGTCATGCGCCTCGACCAGATCGCCATTTGCACGAACCAGTTTGAGCTTTACAACGATTTCGGCCTGCAGATCAAGGCGCGCTCCAAAGCCCTTCAAACGTTTGTGATCCAGCTTTGCACCGGCCGGCCGGAGTCCGGTTCCTACCTTCCGACCGCGTTTGCAGTCAAAGGGGGCGGCTACGGCGCAGTTCCCGCCTCGAACAAAGTCGGCCCGGAAGGCGGCCAGATCCTCGTCGAAAAGACGCTGGAAGCGATCGAGCGTGAATTTGAATAAATCGATTCCCCCAAAACTATAACAGGAGAAATATTATGGGAAAAATCGCCCTTGGAATGAATCTGGAAGCCACACGTCACCACGACAAACCGTTCCTTTGGGGGTTGGACCGTGCGGCAGAAATTGGTTACGAGTACGTGGAACCGATGGTCCACTTTGGACGGGAATTAATGTCGGAGGCAGGCTACTACCACACAGTCTCTCTTTTCGACGACCCGAAGTGGATGGCGGAGGAGTGCGCCAAGCGCGGCCTTAAAATCTCGGGTCTTCAGGCACACGGGCCACTTGGCCGACCGGACCGTCACGGCGAGTACCTCAAGCTGGCGGTACGTTACTCGGCAGAATGCGGCGCGCCGGTCGTGAATACGGACGAAGGGATCAAAGCCCCGTGGACGACCAAAGCCGAGGACATGGTGCTGATCCGCTACACGCTTCAGGAAGCGGCTTTCATCGCAGAAAAACGCGGCGTGAAAATCGGTCTTGAGTGCCACGCGCAGTACTCTAAAACGCCGGAAGGACTCGACGAACTGTACAATCTGGTCGATTCGCCGTCGATCGGGATCAACCTCGACACGGGGAACGCCTACCTCTGCGGCGCGGACGTTTACGAGTGGCTCGAACGGGTCTGCGGCCGTCTGGTCCACCTCCACGCGAAAGACATTTCCGTCGCCCACTCCGATGCGGAAAGAGGCCAGGTCACCGGCACTCCGGTCGGCTGCGGCTGCGGTGACGGCGTGATCGACTGGAAGCGCGTGATCGAGATTTGCAAGAAGTGCCCGAACGACCTCGTTTTCTCGGTCGAGTGCGGAAGCATCGACGAAGCAAAACGCAGCTACGAGCATCTTTCCTCGCTGCTGTAACAGTCTTTCATTCAGTTGTGCGGGAAAAACCTCATTTGAGAGATTTTTCCTGTACGACTTCAAAAACCTTTGATTATGTAGTCTGACATTATAATTAAAATCTCCGAATACATTACTACATCCTTTCGATCTGATAATTGTTGATTGGACCTGGAAATGTCTGTTATACAGTATTGACGAATTCCTGCTTGTGGTATAATTCAAATGCGGACATGGTTCTTCCTCGTGTATATGGTTTGCTGTTTTTTTTACATTATACACTGAACCTGTCCGCGTTTTAATTATTTTTCCGGTACGCGGTTGCCGGATGAACTCCTTTTTTTAGGTCACTGGGAATTTTTGGGGAAAATCTTGTGAATTTATCTGGCCGACTCCTTGAAGGTTTTCATCCAATCGATTATACTGGATTTTTGTGGAATTTTAAACTTTATCCGTCTTTTTGAGAATTAAGAACACTTTTTCGTTATATTATATGGAAGGGCTTACGTCACCTATGTGGCTGCCATTTGATTTTTGACCGTCCAACCTGATTTTTCCTGGAAAGGATCCCGATGAGCACGCTGATTTGTCTTTTGTCCGGACAGCCGGTTCCCAATTTGATGTCCTGCGCCGCGTTGCATCCAGACAGGATCGTTCTGGTTCAAACATTCAGAATGAAGGGCAAGAATGTTGCCGACAGGTTCCAGAACGCTCTGAAGAAAATGGGAATTCTGGTAGATACTGAAGTCGTTGATGTGGAGCCGGGACAGGATAACCATTTTTCATTCCTCAAAGATTATTTTCGCAGTGCATTGCTCGAAGCGTATTCAGGGGACACTTTTTTGCTGAACCTGACCGGGGGGACCAAGCCGATGAGTATCGCTTTGTACGAGACATTCCTTACTCATCCGGGAGTGAAATTCTATTACTTTGATTTTGATTCTCCCTGCGAGATCATGGATTTCATCGGGGGCGGGAGCTCGGATGTTGGGCAGATCCCGCTCGAGGCGTTTCTGGCTGGGTACGGCTTCAAGACCGTCAAATCGATGAAACACATCGAGGCCGCAGAGAACGCCGCGCTCGAACGAGCTCAAACGACGAGGTTTCTCGCGTCCTGCTGCAATGACCCCGGCTTCGGAATTTGGAAAAAATCCGAAGATGATGAGGAGGAAAAAGCAAGTCGGGCGTGGCTTGTGGAGGCCATGCGACACAAGACCCCTTCCACCTTGAAGGAAGGTCTGCTGCATCCCTCTGATCCGAAAATTTCCCGGGCGTTAGCCGACTGCTTCCACCTGGAGCAAAACGCGGACGGCACGTTGAGCGGGACTGTCAACAAATACGATGTCAAGTATCTTGACGGCGGCTGGCTCGAAGAGTTCATCTGGCTCACATTGCATCATTACGAAAGGAAATATGAACTTGGCGACCTGCATTTGGGCCAGGTGATTCAAAAGGAAGGTTCCAAGACATCCAATGAGCAGGGTCAGGTAATCGAAAAGAGACCCCCACAAAATGAGGTGGATGTTTCCTTTATGCGCAATAACACCTTCCACGTGTGGGAATGCAAGACCGATTTTCAGGAAAAATTGCCGCTTTACCTGTACAAACTCTACGCGGTGCTGAAAGAACTGGAGGCACTTGGTACACGATCTTCCCTGATCTCCAATTGCTCGATAATCACGACGGATGAGAGCAAAGAGCGCGCCAAACTTCACTCTACGAAGCTGATCGACGCGGAATCGATTCACAATCTGGCGATCGATCCCGAAAAAGAACTTGAAAAGATATTCAATCCCTCAAGATCCTGAGATTTATGAGGACAAGATTGAAATTACATGCCAATAATGGTTCATCCAGTAACCGCGCACCTGGAAATAATTAAAGATGTGGACAAGTTCAGTCTGTAATTCAAAAAAAACAGCAAACCATATACACGACGAGGAACAATGTCTGCATTTGAATTATACCCCTGTCAAGGTTTTATCAATGCCTGGCCACTGACATTTCCCAAAAAAGACTACAGAATCATAATCTTTGGTATTCTGAGGACCGATTCACTTTATTGTCCTTTGTGCGCCTTGAAAAATATTTGTCAGGTCTATGATTTTCGTGATGGAGAATACTTTAGGCTAAAAATCCTGGGAATCAAAAGGTGCCTGTACATACTTGTCGGATGAACCCTTTTTCTTAGCCCACATTCCGCCGATCGTGAAAAGGGAACCACCGCTCTTATTTTCACGATTGAGCACAAACAAGCATGGAGATTATCAGAAAATTTTGCCACTTCCCATTGCAAAAAAGAAAAAAGTTTGATAGAATGCATCTTTGTTCACAGAACTCTACTAATTTTCATTTTCAAGAGGCAAAGTATGAAAAAAATCCCGGTCATTTTAACCATCTTATTTCTTTGTACCTTACTTGTTTCGTGTCATAAGGCCGGAGATGTGCGCACTTGGAGTTATGGTAGCTACACTGTCGAAGGCGAGTTTGTCGAACTGGCAGAAAATGGAACGACCGTTTGTATTCGTAAAAAAGATGGGAATATCGTGAACATCCCGCTGTCAAAACTCTCTCAAGCTGATCAGGATTATGTAAAAGATTCTGATCGTCCTATTGAGGGGGAACCTGCGACGTTAATGCTTCCTAATGCGCCACATGCGGGAGACCGTGTGGTTTTGAAGGTGGATAACGTAGAATTTGCCTTCCGTTGGTGTCCTCCGGGGAAGTTCGTAATGGGAAGCCCCGAGAGCGAGCCTGGCCGGCGCAGTACTGAAAAGCCTCATCTGGTTCAGTTGTCGAAAGGTTTCTGGATGCTGGAAACAGAAGTGACGCAAGCCCAGTGGAAGGTTGTCATGTGTACGAGTCTGGAAGAACAGGCCCAAAAAATGCTCAACGACGACACGCTTTATAAGTTTTCCTCAGGAGAGAAAACTCTTCGGGACTATTTCGGTTTCAAACAAAATGAAACGAGCCGCACGATCCACGGCAAGGGTGATACATACCCGATTTACTATGTAAACTGGCACGAGAGTATGGAATTTTGTCGTCGTTTAAGCTCATACCTGAATCTGTGTGTCCAGCTTCCAACGGAGGCGCAGTGGGAGTACGCTTGCCGAGCTGGCAGCACGATGGCACTTCCGAACGGGCCGATCAAGATCAAAGGGAAATGCGACGCTCCGGCACTTGATCCGATTGCGTGGTACGGCGGAAATAGCAGTCAAGGGTTCGTGGGGACAAGCCCGTGGAACTCCAGCAGCTGGTCGGAGACCCAGTACCCCGGCGGCCCTTGTGGAGCGCACCCGGTGGGCAAAAAGGACGCGAATGCCTGGGGCCTTTATGATATGTTGGGAAACGTGTGGGAATGGTGTTACGATTACTATGATGCAGCTTATTACGTCAGGTCTCCATTGAGCGACCCGAAAAACACAACGGTTTCTACAGGCCGCGTGGATCGTGGCGGAAGCTGGTACGACCACGCTGAGTACTGCCGCTCGGCGTACCGCGGCGAGAATGCCCCTGACTTCCGGGATGACCTCCTCGGCTTCCGCGTCCTTTTAGTTCCCGGTCAAGAGAAATAGACAGGCAACATTACCCCCCCCCTCGCCGATCGTGAAGAGAGAAGGCTCTCTTTACACGATCGGCAGGCAGTGAAACGGGCGAAATTTTCTGCGTTTCCTGAACAAAAATGTGAGAATTAGCAGTTTTTTTATAGGTAGCCATCGTTTTTGTTGTTTATGGCTCAACCTTCGATCTCGCCGCGGGCACGGCGGGTGAGGTAATCTTTTGTCACTTTCCAGACGACAGGCGAAAGCAGGACAAGCGCCACGAGGTTCGGGAACGCCATAAGGCCGTTGAAAGTATCGGCAATCCCCCAAACGACTGAAACGGTCAGGTAAGGGCCAATGGCGACTAAGAGAACGTAGAGCATACGATACATCTTGATGAGCCATTGCCGGTTTGAACCTACGAGATATTCAAGGCATTTCTCGGAGTAGTAGTCCCAGCCAAGAATCGTCGTGAACGCGAAGAACGTAAGCGCGATCATCAGGAAGAACGACGCGATCGTTGCAGAGTGTGGACCGATAAACGCAAGTCCACAGCTGAATGCCTCGATGGTAATGTCAACCCCCTTGAGTCCAAGCGATGGTTCCCACGTACCCGTGACGACAATTACAAGACCTGTCATCGAACAGACGATGATCGTGTCGATGAACGTCCCCGTCATGCAGACAAGGCCCTGGCGCGCCGGCTCGTTCGTCTTTGCCGCGGCTGCCGCGATCGGGGCGGAGCCAAGTCCCGCTTCGTTCGAGAAGATTCCTCGCGCAATACCCTTCTGCATCGCGATGAAGATCGTGCCAACCATACCGCCAGTAAAAGCCGCAGGGTTAAACGCGGCACGAACGATGAGATCGATCGCCGGTAAAATCTTTGAAATGTTGCCGAAAAGGATGATCAAACAAATAAGGACATAGAACAGCGCCATGAACGGGATGATCATCATCGATACGCTTGCAATACGTTTTAGCCCGCCAATAACGACGAGAGCGGTACAAATAGTGACAAGCGCGCCGGCTATGATTATGGAGAGGGAATACGTCGTGCCGAATATTTGGATACCAGTCGCAAGGTCGTTCGGATTAAAATTCGGGTCGAAGAAACGCTGGGTCGCCGAGGTGATACCGTGGACCTGCGTGATCGTTCCGATACCGAGAATACCGGCAACTACTCCGAAAAACGCGAAAAGGACGGCGAGCCACTTCCAGTTCTGAATGCCAAATACACCTTTCAGTCCCTTCTCGATATAATAGAACGGACCGCCCAGGACCCGGCCGTCGGGTGTGAATTCGCGGTACTTGACTGCAAGCAGGCCTTCGGCGTACTTCGTTGCCATACCGAAGAAAGCGGCAACCTCCATCCAGAACAAAGCGCCGGGACCGCCCGTACCGATGGCCGTCGCGACGCCGACGATGTTCCCGGTGCCGATCGTCGCAGAGAGAGCGGTACAAAGCGCACCAAACGCGGAAACATCGCCCCGGGTTCCCTCCTCGGTGTGAAACATGTAACGAAAAGCATTTCTCAGGTTCAGGAGGTGAAGGAACCGCAGCATGCACGTAAGGAGGATCCCTGTAAACAGGATCGTGATGATGAGCGGCAAACCCCAGATGAAATTGTCTGCCTTGTCAACCAGTGTCGTTAGTGAGGCAAGCCAGTCATTCGAGGTCTCAACCGTTTTCGTGACCGCGATTGGAAGCGCTGTCGCAGCAACATTATTTGTCATCTGATCCACCTTTTCTTTTTACATATTTTCTCCGCGCCAGTATTAAATGACCGGTTTTTATACTTCAAGGCCGCTTAATGCTCACCACGTGCCATTTTGGGAGAATGATTCGGCCAATTGCGGATCAGTTGTCAAGCATCTGTTTGCAAATTTTGCTGCATTCCCAAAGCATTCTCGGCAGGTGGAAGCACCCCTTGAAGATGTTCCCCTTTTGCGTTGAGGAGATGGTGCCGTCGCGGTGGAGGTAGCCGAACCAGTCGCCGTACTCGCGGTCCGTAAAGTGCTCAAACGCCCAGTCGTGGACCTGCTTGTGCATGTCGGCGTACTTTTCATCGCCGGTAAGCTGGCACGCCAGCAGCGTCGCGATGATCGTTTCATTGTGGTTCCACCAGAACTTCATGTCGTGCCAGTACTCGACGGACGGTTTGTCGTACACGTCGCGGAAATAGAGCATCCCGCCGTACTCTTTGTCCCAGCCGCGCTCCCACATCCAGTCGAGAATGTCGAGGCCGGTCTGGATGTAGTCCTGCCGGTTCCGCCGTTTTCCTTCGTCCATGATGAACCACGCGCCTTCAATGGCGTGCCCCGGGTTGAGCGTCCGCCCCTCGCACGAGTCCACGATGTCGCCGTTCGGCGCGACGCACTCCATGACGCACCGAATCTCCGGTTTCATAAAGTACTTCTGGATTTTCTCGATGCACTCGTCGATCTTCGCGTCGGCGCCCTCCAGCTGGATGGAATCCCGAAGCTGCTGGATCGTCGCGATGAGTATCGCGTAGTAGCCCAGCCCGATCATGGGGCGGACATCGGTGAACTTGGGCGGGTTCGGCACGTGGTTGGCGAAAATGTTGTAGCACTTGAGCGCCAGTTCCTTCGCGTGCTCGGAGCCGTCCGCCTTGGCCAGCTCGCCGAAGGAGATCGCCCCGAACGACTCGCTGAACGCGTAGCGGCGTTTGCGGATCGGGCGGCCGTCGCGGGTGAGCTGGAAGAACATCCGCCCGTCCTCGTCGAAGGCGTATTTCTCGACGAATTCGAGCGTCTGCCGGCACTCTTCGAGCCAGACGGGGTTTTTCGCCGACGTCTCGCAGTTGTTGTACAGATGCCCCATCACCCAGGCGAAACGGCCCTGCTGCCAGACGCCCTTGTCGGTGTCGAAGAGGTTGCCCTGCTGGTCCACGCAGGTCATGATCCCGCCCTGTTCGTGGTCCACGGCATGGTTGAGCCAGAATGGAATGGAGTCGTTAAACAGCGTGTTGGTGTAAAGCTGATACAGTTCGTTGATTTGATCTTTTGTATAAGTCATGGCGATTCATTAAGTTAGGAGTTAGGAGCGAGGAGTTAGGAGTTGGAAATGGAAGGCGGTAATGAAGGCCGCAAGGCCGGAATTACGCGCCTTTCAAGGGTTGAAGTCTTTCTGCAAGCCGCGTTGCGCGAAGCGTCAACTTCTAACTCCTAACTCCTAACTCCTCACTATTTTTTACGGTTCGATCACTCCGAGCGCTTCGATCCGCGCCAGAATGTCCTTCTTGCCTTCCGGGGAGATGGACTTGAGCGGGAGACGGACGTCGCCCAGATCCAGACCGTGCGCGGCCATCATGACCTTGCCGGCCGCCACGCCGCCGTACTGGACGAGAATGTCCACCACCTGGCAGACTTTCCGCATGGAGGCCTGCACCGCGTCGAAATCGCCGGCTTTCAGGTCACGGACGATTTTCAGGTACGTCGGGGCCATGTAGTTGTACGTGCTGCCGATTGCTGATTTCGCACCCAAGGCCACCGCGCCGGCAAAGAATTCATCGACGCCGAACGTGATGTCGTACTTGCCGTCCAGTGCCGCCATGCAGTTCTGGTACTCGTACAGGTCCACGCTGTTGAACTTGATTCCTGCCAGCTGCGGCATACGCTTGTCTGCGCATTCGAGGAACTTGACCATCGGCAGGCTGATCCCGGACATGCCGGTGTGGTAGTAGTAGAACGGGAGGTCCGGCGCGGTTTTGACCGCTTCGATGCAGTAATCGACGAGCGTCTCGACGTTGCCCGGCTTGAAGTAGTTGGCGGGCACGACGCTCACCGCATCGCAGCCGACTTTCTGGGCGTGGGCCGCCAGTTCCTGAACGTCTGGCAGAGCCAGCGCGCCAACGTGGGCGATGATCGTCAGTTTCCCCTTGGCGGCTTTGACCCACTCGGCCATGACGGTTTTGCGTTCCTCGACGGAGCAGGAAATTCCCTCGCCGGTCGATCCGCAAATATAGACGCCCATGACGCCCTGACGCTGAAGCATCTCGGCCTGTGCGCCGATGCATCCGTAATTGACGCTTCCGTCGGCGTTGAAGGCCGTATGCGTTGCCGCGATAAGTCCCGATAATTTTTTCATATTGATTACTCCTTTCAAGTGGTTAAAATTCTAATCGACCTCTTCCGGCACGTATTTCCACGTCAGACCGTCCAGCTGATCCATCGTCGGCCGGCCGGTCAAGAGGGAAACGACGTACCCGACCACCACGCACGCCAGCAGTCCCGCGACGCTGTAAAGCAGGAAGTGCGGCTTGACCGGCACGACGTTCGTATAGATCAAAACGATGTTGACGATGTAGGACGCCGCCAGCCCGGCAACCGCGCCCGCCCCGTTGATCCTCGGGATGAAAAGGCCCATGACGAAGAGCCCCGCCAGCCCGCTGGTCAGGATCCCGATGACTTTCTGGAACTCCATAAACAGGGATTTGATGTCGATCGTCGCGATGAGCAAAGCGAAGGCGATCGCGGCCGTCCCGAAGATGAACGACGCCCATTTGGCGACCTTGAACGCCTTGACCTTGTCGTTGCTGATGAACCGGCAGTAGAAGTCGGACATAAACGCCGTGGACGCCGAGTTGAAGTTCGCGGAGAGCGTGGACATTGCCGCAGCAAAAATGGCGGCAATGAGCAGGCCCGAAACGCCCGTCGGCAGGCTCGAAACGATGTACGTCGGGAAGACCGCATCGTTCTGGTACATCGACCAGTCAAACGAGCCGGCGTTCGATTTGTAGTACGCGTAGAGCGTCGTCCCGATGAAGTAGAACAGCGTGCAGCTCATCACCGACAGGATCCCGTTGAACCAGATCGAACGGGCGGCCGCCTTTTCGTCTTTGGTGGTCATGTACTTTTGAACGATCGTTTGGTCGGACGTGTAGGAACTGAGGTTGATGGCGATCCCGCCGATAAACGTCACCCAAAAGACGGGCTCCACCAGGGACCAGCTAAAGTCGAACGCGTGAAATTTCTGATTGGCCATCGCCAGCTGGAACACGCCGGACACGCCGCCGTCGGTTCCCATGATCATCATCGTAACGGCAATCAGGGCGCCGCCGACCAGAACCACCGCCTGGATGAATTCCGACCAGATTACCGCGCTCACGCCGCCGATGGTCGAGTAGATCACCGTCACCGCCCCCACCAGGACGATGGAGACGAAGAGGTTCATGCCGACGATCACCGAAAGGGCCAGCGCTGGCAGGTACACGACGATCGCCGAACGCACGATCATGAAAATGATAAACGCCGCGGAAGCGAAAACTCGGGAGAAAACGTTAAAACGCTTTTCCAGGTACTCGTAAGCCGATGTGATCTTCAGCCTCCGATAGAACGGCAAATACAGGTAAACGACGATCGGAGCGAGAATGAAGATCGCGAACGTCATCGGGTACATCCACCACGAAGAACTGAACGTCATGGCGGGGATCGTCATGTACGTAATGGACGAGAGCATCGCGGCAAAGATCGCCACGCCGTTGACCCACCACGGAATCCGGCCGCCGCCTTTGCAGTAGTCGTCGATCCCCTTGTTTTTCCGCATGAAGAAGTACCCAAAGGGAAGCATCAGGCCCAGGTACACTAAAAAGACGGTCCAGTTTACGGTCCCGAACCTCCGGTCAAGCGCCAGATTGAGGACCTGCAGACCCGCCCAGCGCTGCGCCGGTTTGACTTCCCCGCCGACGACCATGAGCTGATTGCTGAAGTTCATCACCGCCGCGCCGCAGACGGGCGTGGGGATCGTCACGTTCCCCTTTTCGAAAAACGTTCCTTCTTCGATGACCGTATGGTAAACGAACATCCGTTTTTCCCAGTTGAACGACTCAGGCGTCCGGGCGTAGTACTGGGTCAAATATTCGTCTTTCTCAGGCCCGGAAAGCGTGTTGAGCTTTTCGTTCACTTCCGTCCAGACGTCGGCGTTGACGCCGCCGACGAGGAGGATCGACTCGGAGCCAACGACGACTGCCGTGGAACCGATCGAGCAAAAGCGCTCGCCCTTGTATTCGAGGTCCGCCAGGCGGGTCCATTTGACCTTCAGCGTCCCCGCGTCGTCCCGATCCGGCTGCATTTTCCAGACGTCGTACAGAGGTTTTCCGTTCGCGCCCTCCGCTTTGTCGTATCCGCCAAAAACGAACAGGGAAGCGTTGTCGTGGATCGTATCAAGATTGGAAATCCGAACCGCGCCGGCCGGCTGGGAACGCACGACGCCGTTTTGCACGTCGTCCGGAATGCCGTCCAGCTCGACCCATTTCCCCCCATCCAGAGCAAACAGTTTCCCGCTGGCGAAAACGTAAGGGACCTTCCCGATCGCACCACCGCAGCCCATCGAACACGGGGCGGGCAGATCCGGCCCGGACGTCAGCTCGACCGAATCGGTCTGGGCGTTGAAAACGGCTTTCCAGACTTTGACCGACTCGCCGTTTTCATTCGCGCCGCCGCAGAGCAGCAAATACGAATCGAACGCCACCGTGACTCCTTCCGCGACCGGCTCAGGAAGTCCCTCGGGCGATTCCTTGCCATCGACAAAAACCCGCACCGGTTTCGCTTTCCAGACGGTTTTCCCGTCCGCGGTTTCCTGAACGAGCCGGGAAACGGTCCGGGCGTAACACTTTTTTCCGCCGTCCGCGACAGGAGCGTCAAAATACGAACCGCCAAAGGTCAGCGCGACCTTCTGAAGGTCACCCGGGGCGGCGTTCGTCTTGCCAACGACCCCGAAAAATGGCCGTGCGACCGCTTGAGGCAGAACATCCGACTGTGTTACCCATTGCAAACTGGCGTTGTTCTCAAGTCCCTTCGCTGAAAATGAGGTAAAAAATAGAATCGCGACAATAGCCGCAGTGTAAATGATGTGTCTAATGTTCATTGCATCGTCGTTTTCAAATGCGGAAATGATCGTAAGGAACGTTACAGGCACCGTCAAACATTTCTCTAATATCTCTTTTTATACTAACATACTATTTTACACTACCTTCAAAACTACACAAGAGGGGCCACTACAATAATTAAGGAAGTTCACGAAAACTTACGAGGCTTTTTCATTTTAACCACCCAATAACCGTTTGTAATTCCGGTTCATCCGACAAGTGCGTACCGACACCTTTTAATCCCCAGGATTTTTAGCTTGAAGTATTCTCCATCGCGAAAACCATAAGCCTGACGTTTCATCGTCTTGATCTTGTTGTTCAGTCCTTCCAATGGACCGGTGGAGGAAGAAGAGAACCTGGAGGATGTTTTGGCTCGGGAGTGGCCCAAATCTCGTCGTAAAAGAAATTTCAGACCCTATCGCCGCAGATGGAAGCGGTAGTTTTTTTTGTGTTTTTTTTCAGAAAAGGCCAAGCCATTGATCCGGTTTGGCCGCAACTTAAAACTCTGATATTTTAAGATTATTGTACGTGCCAACTCGCGTATCTAGGCCAGACACCAGCATTCTATAAAGCGTTTCTTTATTACTATGCCGTAATAAAGTTGGTGGAAGCCTGTGTTATGTCTACGAGTATAGCCTTTTATTGCCAAAGAAGAATCGGGGTTTGGTAGCATTCTCCTTATTTCTTTTTAACTTTCTGATTTTGGATTTACCTATATAGGTCAAGTGTAAGCGAAAAGTAGACACCAAATGACGAAAATATTACACTCAACTGTCTACTTTTCCCATTATTCATTGAAATTATGGTCAATTCACGCGAAAAAGGAGCCAGGGCCGAACGGGAACTGGCAGGGAAACTGAGAGAACTGCTCGGAGTTGAGGCTCGGCGCGGACAGCAGTTTTGCGGAGCGAATGGGGACGCGGACGTCGTCGGGATCCCCGGCGTTCACATCGAAGCCAAGATGGTTGAGAAACTCAACCTGGAGCTGGCGATGGATCAGTCCAGGCGAGACGCGCGACCGGGGGAGATCCCCGTCGTGATCCACCGCCGAAAACGGAAGCCGTGGCTCGTGACGGTCCCGCTGGAGGAGCTGAAGGAATTCTGCCGGATCGTGGTGGATGCGCAAAAATCTCAGGAGGAAGGGTTGACTTTTCGAAAGGAGAGAGTATAATGGGAAGCAGTAAAGATATTGACCGGGTGCATGGAGGATTTCATATTCAGAAGTATGTGTCCAAAGAAACCATTGCCGGAATTAAAGTCATTCAGAAAAAAGATGTATACAAAACTGGAAGGAGTGAAGACGCTCCGGCACATTCCAATACATCCACAGCCTATTTTTCAATCAATGGAGAAACTGGCCGTGTACTTTCCCTGAAAATTTATGAAAATCGGGATTCCGTGATGGAATTTCACATGCACGAAACAGGAGAAAGGAATAAAGAAGGGACAGTTCATTATCATATTTACAGAAAAAATAAAGATGGCAAAATTGAACGAGACGATAAAGAACGCCGTCTGACTCCTGAGCTTGAACTTAAATATGGACCGTTAATGCAAGCGGCTTATGAACGAAATATAAGCCTTGGATTGGGAGGAAATCCGCCCAATTATGATTTCATTGAAAAGGATAAATAAAATGGAAGACAAACTGATAAGCAGAATTCCAGGTTCCAAGATTGGACTTGAGGAAGATGATCCGAACTTTGCACCTATTGACAATCTTTTGTATTGGCTGGATTATGGCGGATTTGAGCGATGCCAATTCAAATATAAAGGAGTTTGGTATGTAATTCATTGTGATGCTTGGGAAGGTGGCAGGGATTATTATTTCGCAACGACCAAAAATGAAGGCAATCCACTGATGGAATCTAAAAGCGTTTGGGAAATTTTGGATTCTCCATTGCTTCCAGATGGGAAAACTCCGCGGCAAGCTCTTTGCGAAGTATCCTTCGATGAATATCAAAATATTTGAAAATGAACTATTCGGCAAAACGAACTGCAAAAATTTACAATTACTCCCTATTCGACCCTTTGAGTACAGAAGGTTTATTTGACATTCCACGGCTTCAAAGGGTCAATGTAGTTCCAGAAGTTATTATTCCTTTTAACTACGCCCTATCCTTTCAAGGGGATATGGGAAAGACGGGGGTGCATTTCTTTATTGATGATTATCAGTTTGAAAGAATATGGCACCAACCAGAAAAATACCTGAATGTTCTTCGGAAATTTCAATGTGTTTTTACTCCGGACTGGTCTATGTATCTTGATTTTCCGGCAGCGGCTCTTTTGTGGAATCACTACCGGAAACAGGTGATTGGGCAGTTTTTCCAAAATAATCAAATTCAAGTTGTTCCTACTGTAGGTTGGGGATTTCCAAATTCGTATTCTTTTTGTTTTCAAGGAATTCCAACACATGGAACCATCGCGGTTTCTACAATGGTTGGAAAATCAAATGTTTATCGAAAAATCTGGCAAGATGGAATGACAGAGACAGTTCGAAGACTGAAGCCAGAGCAGATCCTCGCGTACGGTCAGCCGATCGAGTTCGACCCGGCCGGTGCGGAAGTCGTGTGGTTTCGGTCCGAGCATCTCGACCGGATGCGGAAAATCAAGAGAAAAGGGAATGGGCCGCGGACGAATTTCCTGGTTCAGAATCCACGGCTGGTGTATTACGTCGCGAATATGATGGGGATCCAGGAAGGACCCGACGGGAGCGGACCGCCTCTCAGAACTCCACAAACCGCCGCGTTTTTTTCACCACTTCCGCCGTCTGTCCTTCCTGGAAATCCGGCCTCCATCTGCAAGACGCGCTCTTGACTCCTGACTCACTTGGTACCGCGCCGATGTCTTTCCCCTCGGCCATGAGTTTTTTGATGCCTTCACTGCCTTCCTGGAAGAATGGCAAAAGTTTAAAGCCCGCTTCGCCGAAAAGCTCCATAGCGACACGGGTTTGCTCAGATTTGTCACCGATTGCTTGGATGTGATCTGCGAGTTTCATGATTTGGTCTTCATTAGACAGTCCAGCAAAGTCTTCTGTACTCAAACCAATCTTCCCCAATTTGCCGATTGCACCAGTATCTCCCATTTGGGCTGCGCCTAATTGGTTTTGAAAAGCCTTAATACCTTCTGTTAGAATCTCGAAATTCGCTCCACACTGTTCAGCTGCGAATTTTAAACCTCCTAAGGACTCCACACCAATTCCAATTCTTTGTGAAGTTTTGGAAATTTGGTCGCCAAGGGCCACGAACCCATTGACAGCGTTCGAGAGTGGAGTTATAATATAATTTGTCAGGATTAAGTGGAATGCCTTAATAGAAGTGGCAGCTGCAGTTATTACAGAAGAATATTCAACCCAACTGTTTTCACTTTTTTTGAGGGTACCACTTAAAGTGTTAAAACCTGTCTCAAGTTTGCGTAGTTCCTGCGTTGCAGTTGTAATGGCGTTTGTATTCGCAGTAATTGCAATGTGTAATTCTTCTGACATGGGAGTCACCAATGCGTAAAGAGTATCGAACTTTTACAAAACACAGTCCACTGCACTTTGATACTATTCATCGCGAAATAACTTATGATAACAACGGGAATATTGTGGATGTTCAGGACCGTAATCTTTCCGAGGAGTTTCGGAAAGAAATAAGGAGCCAGGACAAAGCCCAAAAGGAAATCCAAAGGAAAAAACAAATTAAAAACAGCAAGGAAATATGGAAAAACATGTCAAAAGCGGATAAACAGTTAGTTTATTTCGGCTATACATGTCTTTTCATTGCCTTTTTAATTGTCATTTTCCTGTTTATTTATGACTCGTGTGTTCCTGGTTGAAAAAATTTGCGGCAAACGCTTTACATTCCGCATGGTTGGCCATGCGGATGTTTTTTTGCTGATGGCAGTAGGGGAAGTCGGAGACTTTTAAGGCTCCGGATTTCCCGCGCCAGGTGTTGGCGATCAGGCAGGTCGAAACGGCTGTCCGGTACCATTCCTGTTTGCGTCTGCCTTCTGCCATTTGAGCCAGGTCCCGAAGCGAAAACGGGGCCGGGTTCAGGCCGATTTCTCCAGCGTACTCCCGGATGAGACGCCAAGTTGAGCCGTGCTCCGGTCGAGGTCGCGGATCACGTTCTGCTCCGCCGCTTCGATCACTTTTTCCTGATAAATCTCCTCGCGTTCCATCACCTTTTGAATGGCGGCTTTCACGCGAGGATTCGGGATAAAATCCAAAAGCGCTTCCTCCCACGCCTTCACCAGCGGAAGGACCTGCTCGCCGCTGATCCGGGAACCGAACCAGTCCGCCGCCTTCTGGATCGAAATCCAATTCACGCAGAAAGTGCCCAAACCTTGTAAAAAGTCGGTCCAAAAGCCGATTGTTTTTCAGCCGTTCGCGGAAATTCCAGGTCGATTCCGGGAAACCGCTGAAACGACACACGGTCGGCGATTTGTTATTCCATATCCTCGTCGCTGAGGTTGTACAAACACTGAAAAATAAGGATTTTGAACATCATCACGACGTCGTACGGCAGACGCCCGCCGAGCCGAGCGTCCTTGACCTTACTGACACGATTTAACTCTCCTTTCGAGGGGATCCGCTCCACCAAAACAGCGAACCGATTCGCGATTTTTCAAGCCGGTCCATCTTCCTGTCGGTCATAAACATCCACTCACCCGTTTCGCCCTCCAATTTCAATTTTTATAACAGATTTTGATTTTTTGTAAATCGGAGGAGTTTTGAGAACTGCCTCGCATTCAGTTAATGGGTTAAAATGCTTAGATTTTTTTTACGGAAACCATCTTCCAATATTTCAGAAAATTTTTTGATTTTTGTGGGTCACTAAGATTTAATACATACACCAGATAGTAAGGCCAGTGTACAGTCATCCATCGTTTTCTGGAGGAAAACTTCTTCCAGCGCGGTCTGCAGAGCGTCTGAGACTTCGTTTGAGGCAGAATCATCGAGCCACGTCAGGATTTGAGCCACCGCAGGTGCTGTGCGCAATTCGGACGCCTGGATCAACGAGTTTTCCAGCCCGTCCGTGAAAAGGGCAAAAGATCGGACCGAGCAAGTATTTCGGATGATTTCGGTGTTTCGGGCCGCGTCTTTGTCTGTAACGAAGAAGGTCACGTTGGCGTAGTCCCCTTTTGCGGGGCAGGAAACGATAAACGGTCCGTTTTCACCAAGTCCAACGATTCCGCCGTCGCCGATGTGGACAGCCAGCCAGCTTCCATCGAGGTGGAGCACTGCTGCCACAAGTGTGCAAGAGAAGGGTTTCAAATTTTGGGGACTGCTCTTCAGGCCTGCAAATTTGCGGATGCGGCGTTGAATGACAGAGATGAGACGTTTGGCAATTTCCTCACGCGAAACACCGGGGTACTGGATCCGATGGTAATTCTCCAGAAGCCAGCGAGCAGCGGCTCGCGACGCGATTTTGGCGCCCAGGCTTCCGAACCGGCAGCTCCCTGCTCCGTCGCAGACAGCAACCGCTTCGAGAAAGACTTTTCCCTTCCAGTTCTTGAGCGTTTCGATGGCGTATGCGTCTTCGCAAAGCGTACCGTGCCTGCGGTGCGAACGGCCGGTCGCGCTGGCTGCCGCCGCTTTGATCTCTTCAATGTCAAATGGGTAGTTCATGATCGTGTGCATCGGGAATACGGTGGTCTGTGGGAGGGATTGGGCTGGGAACAGCGCCCCAGCCCGTGTGATCCGTTAAAGGGCTTCGGATTCTAAATCTGCCGCCACTTCTTCATCCCCTCCCAATCCCGCGGAACGTCTTCGCCCGGACGAGAGACCGACACCCGAATGACCGAGGCGGAGAGCCACTGGAAGAACTCCTGGAAGCAGAGTCCGCGCAGACGCAGCGGAGTGCCTGTCGTAAACTTCTGCAACATTCTCATGTCCGTATCGTTACCGATAGCGATGGGGTAAACGACCAGTTTTCCGGACCGTTCGAGTTCCCAGCAGCGCCGAGCGGCCTGGTCGGTCACCATGGACGATTCACCGCACGGCTGACCATCCGTCATCAGGACGAGCCACGGCTGGTAGTAATCGACTCCGACCATCTTGAGGCATTTCTTTTGGCGTTCCAGCGTGTCGAGAGCCAGATTCACACCGGTTCCAAGGACGGTACAGCCACTGGCGCCTGGAATTTGCGGCGTCCGACGGCACGAGCCGATGGTCTTGAAGTCCTGAATGAGGTTGGCTTGTGAAGAGAATGTGACGATCGCTGCCTCGGCGCTCGACGAGGCGGTGCAATCCATCCGGACCGACTCGTAGAATTTGGTGATTCCACGATTCAGCTCGTTCAGTTTTTCACCAGCCATCGAGCCGGAAGTGTCGAGGCAGAGGGTGATCGGGACGCGCGGCGCCGGGTTGTTGAGGAGATCGTCAAGTTTGATCCGAAGATTTGCCATAATTAAACCTCTTTGAAAAAATGAAATGAAATGGGAAATGTTTTGACTTTTCGTTATTTTGCAGACGTGACGAATTAAAACCATCACGTCTTGAGGACTGCGACATGATTCAGGGATTCCATCCGAAGAGTCGGCCCAGGAAGGAAAAAATGTCTGGGGACTGATTCGGTTTTGTCTGTTTGGATTGTTTGGGTGGCGTGTAAACAGGAGCCTGAACATAAACTACTGACTGCTGAGGATTCACCGCTTGAGGGGTCCTTGTCACAGATATATCCATATTCATCTTCGCCTCCAACGCTTCAAGGTGGGCCTCAAGGTCCGTTTTCCCGTCAGTGCGCAACTGGTTCATTGGATTGGTGTTGTTTTTGATCCGGCGGCGGTTGTGGGGGAAAATCATCAGATCAAAACCGTATTTTTGACTGGGGCCTACAAAGGTTTCACGAGGATCTTTAAGGATGGTACAGTAACGATTGAACAGCCGCTGCCAGTTTTTGATAGTTGTCCGCGGTTTCCCGAAACCGTCCTTGTGGAAACAGTTAAAAAAACTGTCTTTGATCGGTCGCGGAAGATGAGACCAGCAGTAACGCCATTTCCCCTCGGGAACGCAGTCGGAGTGCCTTTCGCCGAGAGCGTAAGGAAAATGTCCTTTACGGATGTTCTCATCCGGGGCGCCGCCGCCCTGGTGCGAGTACGGATGCTTGCCCGGCAGCATGATCATGAAAAGGAGGATAGCCACGGAAAAAAGCTCGTTTTCCATCGTGCGAAGCGTGCTTCCCAACTGGGTTCCGTGGAGTTCCGGCGCGGTATAGCTCGGTACTCCGACCGGGCACGGGAACCCTTCGACCTGGAAACTGTCGCAGTCCACGAACCAGACGGACGTTGGGCTTTCGACCAGGATGTTCGCGCTGTTGATGTCACCAATGAGGAGGTTCATGCGGTGTATGTACGAAATCTTTTCAAGGATCGTACAGCACAGCTGGGCTAATTGCAAACGAGTCCATTCCTTGTGCTGCTCGAGCCAGCCGGGACTCATCGCGGATTCCTGCAATTTGGCCCCTCTTGCTCCCCACATGAGAAAACCGCGGAATTGGTTCCGGGTGTCATAGACGGACTTGACCGGCAAACAAATTCCTTTCTCCCGCGGAACGGCATGGCTCGCAAGGAGTTCCACCTTGGCCTTGAGGCAGGTCGTCAGTTTCTCTGGATAATACACCTTGCAGACCATACCGGGGACGTTGGTCTTGTAAACGGCCCCTTCACCTCCCTTGCTGATCTCATCACCAAGGACAACATTCGGGCAGTTCAAATCGTGAGTATGAACGGTGCTCCCTCTACCTATGGATTCCGTGACCGGAATAGGCTCGGGATTTACCGCTTCCGGGGCGAGCGCGACGCTTTTCCGAAAGGGGGTTGGAAAGCTTTCCTTCTCGTTCCGGGTTTTCTGATCGCGTTTTGTGCCGGACGATTGTCTCATCTGATGGCGGCGAAGAAGAGTATGGTCTTTCAGTTCTCCCCCCTCCAGAGCCAGGACCGTGATCTTGTGGTTGTGATAGATCGATTTTTGAGACAGGATGTCATAAAGATCTTCACCGAGGCCACGGTCGTTCGTGATAACAACGATGTCCTTCTCGGAGTGATATTTCTGAACCGCGGCCAGAATAACAGCATCGCTATGAGTGACCGTATTCAACGCAAGCTCGCAGAAATCCATAAGGCCTTGCGCTCTGAATCGCTTGACAAGCCTCAAACTATTGTGGGCGCTTGCCGCTTTTTTTGAAATCCGGGCCAGTTTCTGGAGTTCATCCCAGACCGTTTTCAGAAGGATGATGGGGTTGCCGCGGAGCAGAGGGCTCAACATGTTCATCATCTTTTCGAACTCATCATCCATAACGACACAGGTGTCAATCAGAATGAGTCCTTTAGAAAAAAGGGCCGAAAAGTTCTGAGTCTTGTTGTTTTTCATTTTCGCTTCCTTGTTGTTAGGGGTTCGAATAACCATCTATCATAATAAACTCGCAAGTGTGGCATAATGACAAAAAATTTTTGAAATTCTTAAAAAATTTTTTTGTTGCTATACCGTTGGTTTTGTCTTCTGATAATAATAACCTTCCCAATGGGATGATCTTCCAGAAAAAATGTCAATTTTTAAGATTTTCTGTAAAAAAAGGCCCCACTTGGGAGAAGGGCGTGGTCCAAAAAAAAATTATTGAAGGTCGTGAAATTGTGTTCAGTAAGGGGCGTGACTCGTTGGATCCAAGCTCTCCTTCTTATGCCCCCCTTAGTTTTCTCGAGAGAAGGGTGTTTTGGTGGACACGGCAAACCCTGAGAATCTGTAAGGTTTCAGTATGGATAAAACTGTAAAGAATAATTAAAATCTGACAAACCAATACGATTTTCTAAAAAATCGGGAAAGGCCTCCTCCGGACCCTTGCGACCCAAGAAAAAGCATCCGTTAGCCATTTTTTTGCCGTCCGCTAATGAGAGATACCTCATTAACTTTTCATACTATAATCCATTCCTTTCTGTTAGTCTGCACATTGGTCACAATTCGGGTTTACAGGAGACTTTTCTCAGGTTCTGACCAAGCCGGTTTGCTCCGAAAGTCAGAACCTGGACCCATCTTGTCAATTCCGATCCGCAGGCCATGGTATTCTTACTTCCAGCAAGCGTCAACACCGGCTCGGACCGCTTTGTCCCCTGCGAAGTAACCGCCGATGGCTCCCGCGACTCCGCCAACGAATCCGCCGACAGCTGTTCCGAAGATCGGAACGACAGAACCGACGGCCGCTCCGGCTGCCGCTCCGCCGTAGGCTCCTGCAGCTGCGCCGCTCATTCCTCCGGCAAAGCTGCCCGCGTTTTTCACGTGGGATTTCACGCGCTCGTTTTGGGTGATTTGGCCGTTCTTGTACTGGGTCTCAACCTGATAGGCTTCGTAACCGCGGACTCCAACATCGACTCCCACCCCAACAGCGCCGGCACATTTAGCGAATGTACATGCCGCTGAAGCTGCTTTCACGCTTTCCGCAGCGGCGCGGGTACCTTCCGCGGCAGCACGGGTCCCTTTCGCGGTATTCGAGAGCGTCTTTGTACCAGCGCGAAGGGCCACCGAATCCTCACGGATCTCTTCAGCCCACTTGAAAGACATTTTATTCAAAGAGGTTCTGGCCATGCTGGCAGCTTCCTGCGAGCAGGTTTTCATGCTTTTCCATCCGGGCAGTTCCGGCTTTCCAAGGACGTGTTCCGTGACGGCGACGTCAATGTTCATCTCCCCCTTTGCCGCTGCTTCGAGGACCTGCCGGGCCACGCGCTTCTCGGTCTCGGAAGCCGCCGAGGAGTTCAGCGTATCCACCGCAGCGTCGATCGCCCATTCGGGTGTGCCCTGCTTGTGGTGGAAACGGTTCGGGCGCAGTTTCGGATTACGATTCTCCTCAATACCCTTCGCCTCGATGACATGGATCTTTCCATCATTACTTCGCCAGACCTGATCAAATCCCTGCGAATGATTTTTCCCTTTGTCGCCTTTTCTCAGCAACGGTTCCCAGCCCTTTTCGCGGCAAAGACGTTCCGCGCCTTCCTCGCCGATCTCTTCGGAGATGAGGACTTGCCCTTGGATATCCAGATTCCGGACGCACTCCATGTAACGCTCGCGGTAGGCCAGCGCTTCCTCCTCTGAGAAACAGTGCGCAGAGACCTCCATGACAGTCCCCTGCGCCTGCACAGCCTCAACATTCCAACCACCAATCAGAACCAGAACGGACAGAACAACCAAAACCAACGAATTCATCATATTTGAATCTCCTTGTTTATGTGACTTAAAAACCTTTTACCTGATATAATACTCAAGTGAGTGAAATTCCCAAAATTTCTCAAAAATTTTAAAATTTTTTGTTTTGGGGGTGGGAAACCCTTGACAACCCTTTCGCGTCTGATATAATAAAAGCATTAGTGAGGGAAAAATCTCATTTTCTTTGACAATTTGTGATTTGAATTAAAGAATTCGATTCAGGGGCGGGATAAACCGTTTTCCCGTCCCGTACACCGATTGCACGGATTTGACAGGGTTATAACTCGATGAACTGCTTTTCTCCGATGTAGCCAAGGGTGTACAGGGTGCCTGGATTTGACAGGGTTACAGCGTATAAAAACCTTTATGCTGCTTGACAGTGACGGTGTACAGGGTGCCTGGATTTGACAGGGTTACAGCGCGGCCCCATCAATCGTGTTCCGCAGCTTTTCGGTGTACAGGGTGCCTGGATTTGACAGGGTTACAGCCTATGTTTTAGTTTAACCGCTAAAACACGAGGTTTAGTCCCTGATACACCAAAAAAAAATGACATTTTTCGCCCTCGCAAGGGGGTGGAAAATGTCATTTTTTTTGAGCTCAGCCATCTAAATTCGTCTAAAATCGACCGGTTTCGGGTCGATCTTTGAACCTGATTTTCTGCGAATCCGGACCGCCGATCGTGAAGGCCGGGGTGGTGTTTCCTTTCCACGACCGGCTGGGTGAAAATTCACGAAAAAACCCCGGTTTCGGAGCGTTGTTTCTGCTCTGAAACCGGGGTTTTTGTTATGGTTCCCGCGTCACTCGAACTGATGGATCAATCCCGCGATCGCGTCGCCGCAGGCTTTATCCCGTTCCCGCACGAACCGCAGCGTCTTTTCCACCTCGGAGTGGTCGTAGATCTGCGTGGTCTGCGTCGTCGAATGCCCCAGGGCGGTCGCGGCATCATCACGGCTCATCAGCAGGGAGAGGAAGGTTGCGGTCGCGTGTCGCAGCTGGTACGGCGTCCACCCGGACCACGGTCCCGGCCGGAATTCGATCAACGGCTATGCTCCGGACCTGGCTATGCTTCGCATCCTCCCTGATCGCGATTTCCGCTTCCAGCATCCGCACGAGTTTTTCTTTTGCTTTTTCTTCGTCCCGGGCCAAATAGACTTTTTTCCGTCTTTGTAGCAAAAAAAGTCACCGTTGGCGCCTTTTTTAATGACCGGCAATTCAGATTTTTTTCTTTTCGGCATATACTAAAATCCTTTCCTAAAACCAGAGTACTCTGGTTTTTTTACCGGAGTATCGCCCGAAACCTTTTAACATAAAAAAAGGTTTCACCCCGCAAAACACGAAATGAAACCCAAGTGGGCGTTGCTGAACTCGAATCAGTGACCTCTGCGGTGTGAGCGACTAAATTGGAGCGGCTTTTTTCACCCTTTTTTCGATTGCGCGGTATGTATTCCATTTCCATTTCAGGTCTATTTTTGCGGGATCCAATCGTGATTCCCGTCTCAAAAACGTGTTTTTCTCAAAAGTATGCAAAACTATGCAAAAACCGGCAGAACTATGCAAAAACGAGGTATGACAGCCAATAAAAAACCCCGCATTGAGCGGGGTTCGTCACTTGCTTTTACGACCGGCGGCCAGCGCCTCACGAATGGCGTCCTGGACCGCGGCACGGATCACCTCGTGCAGCGCTTCGGCCAATCGTGAGGTGGCGTTGGCCGAGCGGCTCAGCTCGTTCGGGATCGCGTGGTCTAGGAACTTGCTGAGTGGCTCCCCGATCTGGGGCAGGAGGGCGTGGACCTCCGGGCTGAGCGTGCTGGTTACCTGAATGCGCGGCTTGCGTTTCTTCATTGTGTTTTCTCCGTGGGTTTAGGGTGGCGAGGGAACCGCGTCCCCCGATCGAACACGCGCATTATAAAGACTCCCGGAAAAATGTCAATGGGATTTATAGATAATTTGAGTAAAAATCTGAAAATAAAAGTGTCTTTTAGCCTATTTGAAATTTGTTTCCGGGGTGTTGAAAAAATTCCTCCTCCCACTTGACTTTTCTTTCCTGTCGATTAAAATGAAGGAAGATTATTCAAGGAGGTTAATTATGAAAAAAGTACTTGTAATTCTTGCCCTTTTGTTTTTGGGTATCTTTGTGGTATCCTACAGTTGGGCTGGAGAAGTTCGGGTGTGGACTTCGGGTGGGTTCACAGTCAAAGGTGAGTTTGTCGAACTGACAGAAAATGGTACAATCGTTCGGATTCGCAAAACCAATGGTAAAGTTGTACGGGTCCCTCTGGCAAAACTTTCTGAAGGGGATGTGGCTTACGTGAACGAAATGCAGAATCCATTTGTGGAGGAATTGAGTGAGAGTGAAGATACGGAATCCACTGTTGATGATCACCAATTGTCACCTAAGCCAAATGAGAGCAAAAGTTATGTATTACCTTCTAACCCTAAAGCAGGGGACCGAATTGTTTTGACTGTGAATGGTGTTGATTATGCGTTCCGCTGGTGTCCGCCAGGTGAATTTATTATGGGATCGGACAATGGTAGGAATAACGAAATGCCTGCTCACAAGGTAAGAATTACCAAGGGCTTCTGGCTTTTAGAGACGGAAGTCACACAAGCAATGTGGAAGAGTATGGAGAACGTGAATCTGAGTTGGTTCAAAGGAGATCGGAATCCGGTAGAGACAGTAAGCTGGAATGACTGCCAAGAATTCTGCCAGAAACTCAGCCAGAAGTTAGGCCAGCAAGTCAAGCTCCCGACGGAGGCGCAGTGGGAATATGCCTGCCGTGCTGGTACTACTGGCGATTACGAAGTAAATCTTGACGAGATGGGGTGGTACAGAGATAATTCGGATAGAAAAACCCACGCAGTGGGTTTAATGAAGCCGAACGCGTGGGGCTTGTATGATATGTACGGCAACGTGTCTGAGTGGTGTTCTGATTATTATTATGAAAAATACTATGACAAATCGCCAATGAACGACCCAGAAAATATATTACCATATGCCGGAGGTCGAGTGTATCGCGGCGGGAGCTGGCGTCATAGTGCCGGGGGCTATTGGTCGGTATACCGTGATAAGGAGGATGATTCTAAATTCCGGAGTGATAACCTCGGCTTTCGTATTTATATAGTTTCCGATCAAGACTAAGCACAGCAAGCCTCCGACAATCTCACCTCTCTCCGGTGAGCGGGCGGTAATACGCCAAAATCTCGAACGCTCGCCCGCCCGCGCATTGGCAGTAGGTCTGGATCCCGCGGGCTTGCGCCAGGTTCCACATCCGGCGACAGAAGGCCGGGGCGCCGAAATCGTTCAGCCCGGTCGGGCCGTAGGTCTGCTCGGTGTTTGGCGCGAGGGTGAAGGTTTCGGTGCGCCAGGTCGCGTTGCGGATCGAGTTCGCGTATTCCGCGACGAAATCGTTCGGGGAGATGAATTCGCGCCCGTCGATGGTGTCGATCGTCAGGTCCGGGATGGCGTATTCGACCGTGCAATCCCCGCAGCCCGGCACGAAGTAGTGCCCGCCCCCGCCGGTCGGCATGATGGTCACGAACAGCGTGATCCGGATCGGGTAGAGGTAGGGGTTTTTCATCGTCAAGGTGCTGAATCCGCCGCTGAGCGTATGGTAAATCGCCAACCACGTCCGTCGATTGAACTTGGAGGTCCCCTCTATGTAGTACGCTGGTTTGAAAAACTCCCACAACCTGTGGGAGAGATTGGTCTTTTAATCTGTAAAACCCAAGGCGATGCGATTGTGGAAAGGAATCTCTTCGGCACATCGCACGCATCGTCTCGGACCTCTGGCCAATCCACTATTTTGGAGAGGGGAACACACACGACTGCGGCAATGCAACCGCAATAAGTCACACAGTGTGTGACCAATTTATAAATCACGTACGATTTTCCACGTTCCGTATTTTCTGGCCCCGACTCTTTCGATGATTCCATCCATCTGCAGTTGCTTCAGATACCTTAAAATAGTGGATCGTCCGAGTTCCATCGACTTCATCAATTCGTCTATTGTGATGGCTGGATTATCTCGCAATCTTGCAAGTATTTCTTGCATGATTTTAGTCTTTTTAGTATCATTTTGAGACTCTTTAGTATCATTTTCTTTGCTGCATTCCGTCAGCAATCCTGTCGGCCTTATATTGCTTTCTAAAGAATCATATTCCATTTTCAGTTCCCGTAGCAATTCTTCTTCCGTGGGGAGATACAGCTTGTATTTGGAGGCGAAAATCTGATTCTCTTTTTCCGAAAGGGTGTATTGAACCAGTGAATCACTTTTGTTGGCACACAAGACAATGCCGATTGGCGGATTGTCACCCGGGTTCATTAGCTCGCATTCGTAATAATGGACATACATCTGCATTTGTCCCAGGTCCTGATGAGTCAAATCCCCGACTTTCAGGTCAATTAACACAAAGCATTTCAGAATGTAATTGTAAAAGACCAGGTCGATCCGAAAATGCCTTCCGTCAAACGTAAAACGTTTTTGCCGGGCTACAAACGAGAAGCCACGGCCAAGCTCAAGCAGAAATTTTTGCAGGTGCGTAATCAAAGCCTGTTCCAGATCGCTTTCATAAAAATCGTCGTTCGGATTCAAACCAAGAAATTCCAGAACATAAGGGTCCCGGATTACATCGGATGGAGTTTGGCCAGGTTCAAGTTTTTGGATCTCTGCCGCCACCCCTTTTTTGTCTCGACTGGAAAGAAGCCGTTCGTAGAAAAAAGAGTCGATCTGTCGGGCCAGTTGACGAACACTCCAGCGGGATTTAATGGCTTCTGTGGTATAAAACTGGCGGGCTTTTTCACTATCAACCTGAATCAGGAGTCTATAATGTGACCAACTCAGATCTTTAGAGAGTTCAAGGAAATTGGGAAATGCGAGGTAAAACTGCCGCATATATTTGAGGTTCGTTGCGGTAAATCCTTTTCCAAAGTCATTAGTCAGTCTTTCCGCCAGTTCCTGAATAAGTTACTTGCCGTACTCGTTGCGTTCTGCTCCCCCTTGTTCCGCAACGATCATTTTCCCGATGTTCCAATATGCTTCCACCATCATGAAATTCACGCTATAGTACACTTTTGACCGAGCCTCGGTCAAGATTTGCAGGATTTGGTTGTAAAAATTCTCATTCATGGTTTTGAACCTCATCGAATGGTTTCCCAGAAATACTCATCATTTTGATTATACCCAATCCACGATAATTTTCAAGGTAGGCAGAGAAGAAATTATTGATGAATGTGGTCTTGTCTCCAAGAAGAAACGTGGCTCATTCCATTTTTCACGCCCCAAAGGCTGGAACAATTTGCTGATGATAAAGTAAGCCACCTACTTAAAAAACCTTAACAAGCCTTTTATACTCTTCCTAATGCCCTAGTTCAAAATCCAAATTCAATCTCTAATTCGGCAATGTCTTCCCTTTCTGGCTTGGTGAAAGGGGGAGAATCTATTGGAGAATAGAAATAATGATTCCCTAAGAAGTTGGTTTATACCTACAGTCACTTTCGGAGAAAGACAAACCTTTTCTGTTTTTAGTAAGACAATCAAAGTTTCCAGATTTCTTCACATTTTGAAACATAATCCTCAAACAATTTCAAATCAAACGAACGAACTGGCTTCTCTTGTAGATGTTTTTTTAATTTGATAAATATATCTTTATGATCCATCTTGTCTTGATTTCCAGAATCCGGCTTCAAATATCTGGTAATATCGGAGAATGCTTCCTGTCCTAAAAAATCTACAATCTTGTAAACCTCTTGTAAGCCAGAAGAAGATGAAGACGGAACATACAACTCACAAATACTGTTTTGAATTGAGGAATGAAAAAGATCTTCGTTTTGATGCCACTTGAGTTTATAACGACTAATAAATGTTTGGATTTTAGGATCAAACCTGATAAATGGAAAGGGAGTCTGAGATGCGAGTTCAACAACATCACCCATGCCAGCTCCATAAAAACCGTAAGTCAATTCACTACCTAAACCAATAGAAATTGCCCCATGTAAATAGATTCCCATACTGAATAGTTGGAAACAAGACGCGATACACGCCTGTATCATTACAAATAGTGGTATGACACTTATTGTTTGGCAGCAAAAATGCTCTCTTGGATTATAGAGTCTGCAATAAAATAAGAGAGAATGTCCCAGTATTTGAACTTCAAGTTTGTTTGTTGCCTGGAAGCAATTATAATCCTGGAAAATTTGTTCAAAACAAGTTATTGTAAATTCGATGCGTGTTCGCATTTCAGCATATTGAGGGCTTAGTTTTTTCATAAGAGCATTAGATGGAATTCGATAATCAATTTCTTCATTACAAAGATCTTCAATTTCCAAATAGCAAAGTACAAACATTCCAGGTTCGGAAGAAAGTGTTTTTTTGACTCTAAAATGGAAAATTTCAGGAATTACGGGAAGAAGTCCTTTTGATTCTCCAAGTGTATTTTCTTCAAGGATTCTATTTATAAGTTGATCCTTGTTCATTATTTACTCCTGGCTTGAACTGTTTTTTTTAAGTCAATATACTTTTGTTGAATATGGGGCTTATTTTGGAATTCTTGGATTTTTTGATCTGCTATTTTGAGTATTTTCAGACATTTTTGTTCAAAATAACCAGGACTGTATTTTTCTAATAGAGTTTTTGAGGCCTCTCCAAAAGTATCCACCACATATATGCTAGGATCATTTTCATCTTTTTTAAGTATTCTGAAATTATTGTAAACGGAGTTTTGTATTATGGAGTCAAAATCTATTTCATGTAGTCGTTGAGCAGGTAGAACAATTCTGAATGATTTTGCTTTACTCTCTTCTAATTCACAAGCTTCATAAACAGGATAGGCATACAAGTTTCCTGTAAGAATCCTCATTCCACGCCCTAAACTTATACCACCGCGAAAAAAAATACCTTCGGAAAAGAACTCCAACATCGCATGTACACATATAATTAACATTATTTCAACGCTTGTTAATAATAGATTGTCAGCACATGCTACTTGAGTATATATCATAATCGAATCTGAAAAGATTTCGGAATGAACTGGATATAGATATTCAAGACGTTGAGTGTTACCAAGTAATGGGAATAATTCTAGTATTTTCTGCTTGCTTTCAATCAGTTTGTTAATGTGATCAACAAAAAATGTTCTAAACTTATCAATTGTTCTGAGTATCTCCTGTTGTTTCTGTATTGCTCGAAAAATAGATCCATTTTCGACTGACTGTTGGATATCACTCAGTTTGTCTTTTTGACCAATTAAGTCAATGAAACACACAAGATAAAGCGGCAAGTAATTTTCCTGATTTCTCTGAACAAGAAATTCCAGTAATTCCTGTAATTGAGACTCGTCAAGTTTTTTTAATCCTTGAAAACTTTCTGGTTCATTATGGAATGATGTATTCACATCAGTTTTAATGTGGATAATTGACACATTTGTCCTCCAATGTGGAAAGTGTTTATTTAAGGAATTCAGATGGCGTGCCAAAACTTGTGATCCACGCCGCTTTTTGCGCTCGGGTGAGGGCAACATATAGAAGACACTTTTCCGACGTAGTTGTTTCTAGGCGCGTCTGTTCATCCGTTCGGTCGATGGATGCTGGAAGAGGAATCGTACCATGGTTGACTGCCGCGACGAATACGTACTGGAATTCGAGACCTTTTACCCGGTGCATGGTGGCAATCCGAAGACCATCCGTGGAACGATCGTCGCTTTGTGTGCCCGTGATTTCAAAGGTTGGAATTCCGCTTTCTGAGAAACGTCTGGAGTATTCCTCAAGAAGTTTGTGCGTTCTCGCAACCAGGCAAATGTTTTCCAGTGCCACGTCCTCTTCGGTCAGATTCAGGATTTCTGTCAGGAGAAATTGAAATTCATCATCCGGGTTTTCAAACGTTTGTATCTTTGGCGGATTGCCGTGCATTAATGATTTACAACGATCACCAGGGTCGAGAGCTTCGTCCAGATCGTCAAAATCAACACCTTGAAGAAGCGCGAAAGCGAACTTTCTCGTTTCTTCGGTCGTTCTGTAATTGATTCTCAAAGTGCTTGATCTTCCACGAATAGCGACTCCGCAGGAAGAAAGAACCGCGTGGTTTCTGTATATTCGCTGATGAGAATCCCCGACGATGAACAAATCGTTTTCATGTTCCCCGCCCGCCAAAGCTCGCAGAAGCCGGAAAGCGTTCGGGCTGAAATCCTGTCCTTCATCTACAATGACATGTTTGTATTTTACAGAATTCAAACCGTTCTCGACCATCACCCGACAATCGGCCATGGCGGTATGAATGTCACGCACATTTTGTTCCTGCGTGAGTCTTTGGTAGGCATCGAAAACTTTCCAAACGTCTTTACGGCGGCTTTGAGTCAAGCCCGTCCCACGGCCAGAACGGTTAGCCGCGAGGTATTTTTCAAGAGTAAAAGCTTCCTGGGACGCAGCAACACGTGCCCATTCTTCCTTGAAAAACACCTTCGGAAGTTTCAGCTCCGCCGGTTTTTCCTTGCAGGCTTCGTTCCAGATTTCTTTCATAGTTTCGTCTTCATAGTGAACCTCCGCCCCGTAATTTTGCGAGGCGAGAAACTCCCGCACCCACGCGTCCAGATTGACGACTTCAATCCGGGCAAATTCTTCCGGAGAACAAATTTTACGGAGATTCTCGCGAATGTCCGAGGCAAGATTGGCGGTAAAAGTAGCAAAAAGGATCTTGCCGGAAGTCAATTTCGAGGCCAGAAATTTGGCGCGATGAAGGGCCACGACGGTTTTCCCGGTCCCGGCTCCTCCAAGTACACGGGCGGGGCCGGAGAACGTTTTCTCCATGATTTTACGCTGGGTCGGATGCAAAAAAACACGCCATTTCTCGAGCGGCTCGGAGAGAATTTTGCGAAGTTCCTCCTCGCCATCCACGACGACGAACGACCTCGTGTTTTGTGGGCTCTCCAAGGCCTCGGCAAATGATTCCGCCGCAGGTTTGGGGCCACGATCCGCCGCAGCAAGTTCCAAAACTTCCGCTACAGGCAGACCGTCCGCGAGGTAGGACAGATATTCGTACGCGTCACTTGGAAAAATCTTTGAGGCGGCTTTAAACTCATCATCCGAGACGATTTTTCTCACGAGAATGATCTGCTCAGAAGGTACGCCGAGAGTCAAAAGATCGGCATCGCTTACGTTCTGGAAAAGACGGTAAGGGACGGCATAACCCGCATATTGGGGGACCAAGTCTTCTTTTTCCCCCTGTTCGACCTCGTAAACCTGAATGCTTCCCGAATAGGCATTGACCGCGCATCGCCGCCGGCAGGCCCATTCGTATGCCTCGTCGTGATGGTCGATCCAGAGCAGAAGATACGTCCCGCTTTCCTCCTCACGTGCGAGAATCCCCCGGTATGTGTCATCGATCCGGATCGAACAGAGCCGTTTGTCCGCGGCATTGGTGATTTTCTCATAGTTCATCCCCGGCGTTTTGGGATTTTTCTGAAACTTATCGATGAAATCCGTGACTTTCCCCTGTATTTTCCTTGGCAGCTGCGCAAAGGCAGAGAGAAAGTCGGTGGACATCGCGATTTTGGGTTTGGTGGTCATGGGAGGATCGGATGAAAAATGAAACAGGCTAGCTATTTATTCACTAACAGTTTTTTATATCTGTTTGGGGTGGTTTTGTCAAGGGGGGCCATTCGTGCACATCTTCAAGAACAGGGAAATGCCATCAATTTGTTTAAATGTGGGAGTTCCCTCCTTGAAAATTACGGACAGTCTGATATACTGGAGATATTCTCGAAAACCTTCCTGACTTTATTTACCCCTTAAACCGGCAAGATTTCATGAGACTTTTGCATACCTCAGACTGGCATCTTGATGCCAAACTTGAACAGCTTTCCCGCAGCGATGAACAGCAAAAATTTCTCAATTGGCTGCGTGGAACGATTTTGGAAAAACAGATCGATGTATTACTCGTCGCAGGGGACATTTTTGATTCCGGAAATCCGAGTAACAGTTCCCAGCTGCGATACAACCAGTTTTTACGTGAACTCTACCTGGACGCGAAAAGTGGAAAATCCGTCTGCAAAACCATAATCATCACGGCCGGGAATCACGACTCGCCCTCCTTGCTGAATGTTTCCGGCCCTTTCATGGAGCTTCTGGGGATGCACGTCGTGACTCAACCAACAGAAAATCTGCGTGAAATGATCATTCCTGTTCTTAATTCGGACGGGCAGACAGAAGCACTGATCGCAGCGGTTCCGTTTTTACGCGGGCGTGATCTGGTACCCTACATCGAACGCACTGAAGAATTGGAACTGGCCCAACAGATTCTGAATGGGATGCAGACCTTCTACCGGATAATTACGGATGAGGCCCTGAAAATGCGCAGCGAAATCCTTGAGGAAGAGTCCCAGTCAAATTCAACACGAAATCCGAAACCCCGTTTGGAGTCCAGGATTCCGATTATCGCGACGGGGCATTTGTTCACGGCCCATGGTTCGACGCTTGACGGAGACGGCGTTCTGAATCATCGCGGGACACTCGACCAATTCCCGGCTTCAGGTTTTCCCCCGGAGCTTTCCTACATTGCACTCGGTCATCTGCATCAGCCCCAGAGAGTCGATGGAAAGGAATACATTCGTTATTCTGGTGCCCCAATCACGATGAATTTCAGCGAGGCGGGCATTTCCAAACAGGTTCTGCTCGTTGAAACTGAAGCGGATTCTGAAGTCCGTGTAACGCCCATTCCCGTGCCAACTTTTCAGCGTCTCGAAGTGCTAAAGGGGGATTTTTCTGAAATCGAGTCTTCCGCCAAAGAATTGCCGGCAGAAGAACCTCAGATTTGGATAAAAGCCGTTTTTACGGGAGAAACTTATGAGCTCTCCCTGCGCGACCAAATCGAGGAACTGTTTCAAACTCTGCCACATTTACAGCTCGTCAGTTTCGAGAACCAGACGGCCCATTCCAAACGTGTGCTGGATGAAATTTCCCAGCATGAGGATTTGCTCACCATGAAACCCCAGGAACTCTTTGATCGCTTTCTCGCGATGGTTCATTCCAGACTGGCAGACAGTGAAAAGCAGGATTTGAACAGACTGTTTGAGGAACTATTGGTGCAGTATGAAAATCGGCAAATCGAGGATGGAATCGAATAATCCGGGAACACGAATTCATTAGAAAAAGGCACGCAAATGTTTATCGAAAAAATCCATCTTGAAAATCTGGCCTCGCTTAAAGGGGTTTGGAACATCGACTTTACGAATCCGCAATATGATTCCGGAATATTCGCGATCACGGGCACGAATGGAGCCGGGAAAAGTACCATTCTGGATGCCGTCTGCCTCGCGCTTTATGGAAGAACGCCCCGACAGGAATCCTTTAGCAGGGAAACCGATGAAATCATGACGAAAAGTTCGGCTTCATGCTGTGCGGAGGTGACTTTCCGGACCGCCAAAGGACGTTTTACGGCCAAATGGGGGCACAAGAGAACACGGTCTGGTTCAAAAACCCCTTTTTCTCCACCAACGCATGAGTTTTCGGAGGAAGGCGGAGAAATTTTCCTCAAGCCAAGTGAAGCAAAAGAAAAAATCGAAGAATCGGTAGGTTTGAAATTCGATCAGTTTGTTCAGTCCGCGATGCTTGCGCAGTTCCAGTTTGAAAGATTTCTGAATTCCCAGACCAAGGAAAGAACCGAGATGCTGGAAACCTTGACCGGAACGCGGTACTTCAAAGAAATTGTAGATTTTGCTCAAAAGCTGCGAAAGGAAAAAGGCAATGCCGTAGAAATTTTAAAATCGAAGGAAGGCGGAATGGGGATGGATCTGCTTTCGGAGGAAGAACTTCGGCAAAAAAAGTCTGATCTTGAGCAAAAAAAACAATCCTCCAAGGAACTGGAATGCCAAATTGCCGCGCTTCAAAAAGAACTGAACCAGTCAGAAGCCTGGAATCAGCTCCAAAAAAAACTCCACAAAGACGAGCAGGATCAGGAATCCCTGAATTTGTGTTTTGAGAAATTCATCCCACAGCGGCAGAAAATGGAAAAGGGATTAAAAGCAAAAAAAATTCAGTCCAAAGAAAAAGAACGAAGTTCCATTTTGGAAAAAACGGAGCAAAATCAGAAAAATCTGGAGGAACTGCAAACTCAAAAGAATGATTTGGATGCCAAACTGAGTCACCTGGAAGAAGAAATCCGAAAAAAAGACGCCGCCTTGCAGGAAGCTAAAAATGAACTCGAAACGGTGATGCCGGTTTTAACCCAGGTGCGGAATCTCGATGCTTTTTTGGCTGAAATTGATCAGGAATGCAAGAGACTGCGTCAAAAGTGGGAGGAACAGAGGAATTTATGTACTTCTGAGGAATCAAAACTGGCAGAGATTTCCCAAAAAACGGCTCAATCCCAACCAATATGGGTTCAACTCCTGAATCAGCTCCCGGAAAAAGTACGCGATTCGCAGAACGTAAGCACTGGGACGCACCCAATTCTGGAAGATTATTCCAGTCTGAAAAGTTCTGGCAGGGATATCATTGGAAAGCTTGCGGATTGCACACGGCTGGAAGGTGAATTGAAGAAACTCCAGAATCAAAAAGCCCAGCTGGAAGCGGACCTGAAGCAAAAATCGACGGTTTTTCAGGATGCTTGTACAGCCACCGGAAAAAAGCGAGAGGATCTTCAGAAAATTGAACTCGTGTTCAAGGAATTACAGGAAAAGAAAGAGAAAAACGAAACGCAGAATAAAACGGATTGGAATTGCCGCCAACTCCTTAAGGAAATCGATTCCATAAAACAGAACTCGGAAGAACGACGGAAGAAAATGCTCGAATGTCGGGAGGCAGGACTTCAAAACCGGCAAAAAGACGAGGAACTCAAACAGGAATTCACCGAAATTTCAGGAGAACTGGAAAAGATTTGTTCCCGAATGGAAGAGTTACGAGCCATTCTTGAAGGGGTTCATCGAATCAGGAACTACGAAGAAGCCCGAAAAATGCTTCACGATGGAACTCCGTGTCCCTTGTGTGGGGCGCTGCACCATCCTTACGCAGAACATAATCCTAAAGATGGGACGTTTGAAGAGTCTGAGCTAGAAAAATTGGGAAATCAAAGAAAAAAGTTGGAGGCCAAACAAACAGAAATCGAAAAAAAGAGAAGTGAACACTCAAAGAAAATGCTGCGTGATGAACTTGAACTGAAAAATCTCGAAAATACTGAAAAAGAAGATCAAAAAAAGTTTGCAGAGAATTTGAGTCATCTTGAAAAACTCCGTTCGGATATTCCGGAGAATCTGGCCCAAAAAGATTCTGATGTTTTCCTGGAAACCATCAGAACCGCATTGGATTTGCGCGATGCCGAATCGGAAGCGCTTACTCGTCAGTACAATGCAGCCGCGGAACAAAAGAAAAAGCTGGAAAACGAGTGGAAGTCTTTGGAAAACGAGCAGCACAAAACGGAAGCGGAATTAAACGACTGTAAACTGAATCATTCCAGATGTGACTCGACAATTCAGGCCAAAAAAGAAGATTTAGACCGTCTGGACACGGAATTGGCAAAACTGGAACCTCCACTTTGGGAGTCTGTTTTGCCGTATATTTCCGAATTTCTTCCCGGTCCTGCCTGGGATCAGGAGTCGATGTACACGGAACGTTTGGCTTGGTGGAAAAAAACAGACGAATGTCTGGAAAATATGTACCGGACATGGACTGGAATTCACACCGAATACCAAAAGCGCCTCGAATTGCAAAGGGATGAGATCCTTGCGAAAGACCACTTGGCAGCGGCTCAAAAATCTGAACGGGAAACAAGAGAAGATCTGGATGGGAAGCGCGCGAACTACGAATCCAAAGAGAAAGAACGTAAATCAAAGCTTCAGGATCGTGACCCGGAAAAGGTGGAGGACGAACTTCAAAAAAACAAGAAGAACGCTCAAGAGATGCTTGCCAAAGCCCAAAAAGAAAAACAGGACCTTGATAAAAAGCAGGCTGGACTCAACGCAACGATCGGACAAACTCAAAAAAACCTGGCTTCCGATCTCGCCCAAAAAAATCGGATCGAGACTGAATTTCAGGCAATTCTTCAAGCGGAAGGCTTTGCAGATGAGGAAGATTATTACCGTTCACAACTCAGTGACTCTGAACTTGAAGAGTTGGAACAGACGGCCAGGCAACTCGATAAAAAGAAGGACGAACTGGCTGGGATCAGACGTCGGCATGCTGAGGAACTCGCGGCTTTTAACGGGCAAGCCCCTTCGGAAAAGTCTCTGGAAACTCTTCAGGAAGAACAGAACGCCGTGAAACAGTTGCGGGAATCGCTTCTTTCTGAAATCGGTGGTCTTGAAAATGAAATCCAAAACCAGGAGAAGCGCCAGAAAGACCTCGGTAAATTACGTCAGCAAATCGCTGAGGCCGAGCAGGAAGTTCGAAAGTGGGAAAAACTCACCAATATACTTGGAAATACCCAAAATTCAAGATCAAACGCCTTTGTAAACTTCGTTCAGGGGTTTACGTTCAAGAACCTTCTTTTCTACGCGAATCAGCATCTCAAAATGCTGAATCCCCGCTATGCTTTGCAAACGAAAACGGAAGACCCCACGAGTCTCCAAATCCTCGACGAGAGTCACGATAATGCTCCCCGTTCTCCCGAAAGTCTTTCCGGGGGTGAGGTTTTTACCATCAGCCTTGCATTGGCCCTCGGTCTGACTCGCATCGCAAGCCGTGGGAAGAATGTCGAAATCAACTCGTTTTTCATTGATGAAGGTTTTGGCTCGCTTGCTCAGGATTCCCTCCTGAACGCTTTGCAGGTTCTGGAAAAATATCAGATGGAGTCTCGAAAAACGGGCAAAAAACTGATTGGAATTATTTCCCATGTCGAAACCATCCGCAATGAGCTTGAAACGCTGATTCAGCTTACGCCTTATGCGCCTCATCAATTCAGTCGAATTTCAGGTCCGGGAGTGGAGGGATCAACTGGAAATAATTCTTGACCATTGAGCATATACTTGACCACTGGCACAAAGACAAAAAAACTGTAATTCTTTGAGAAATTTGGTCCAAAAGATTTCCCACAAGCCTACTTGACAACGCATTTTGTCTGTATTATAATATAAAGTAAAATCATTTTTTTGTGAAAATTTTTTCATAAAACCAGAATTTTTATGGAAAATTTTAACACTTATTCGTTATAATATATAGAATCCTTCTTGAAATTTTGCGAAACAAAAGTTATCGATTTCACGTTTATATTCCCAATGATCCATTGTTTGAAAGGAATGATTTCATGGCTTCATTTTTCAAAAAACTGATTACCAAGAAAAGCTTCGCGTGGCTTTTTCCTCTCGTACTTTTGGTTTTCGCGTTCCTGCTGTGGCAGGTCGGAATGAAAGCGCTTACTTCCAAAGAAGTCTCCGGGATGGAGTCTCAAGTTCGGGATATTCTCAAAGATTGCCCACCCGAAATCACCACGAAGATTTTGGAACGTTTTCCAAACCATGATTTGGCCCTGGCCGCGACACTTCAGGAGCGCAAGCAACTTGGGACCGATGGCTTGGCCCGGCTTGCCGATTCCACTCAGGCGGCTCTGGATCATGAAATGTCCGTTCTGGCTGCAAATCCCGAGATGTTGGCCGCCAACATGGAGGATCAGCGAGATGCGTTTTTAACCGTTCACTGCCTTACGATGGACCTGAACTCCCAAACCGCAGAGAAGTCCGGGAATTCTGACCTTATTGCGGCTTCGCAAGCGATGAACGCCGAGTATCTCTCGGTTCTTCAGGATGCCTCGAAAAAACCGGATCTGTGGGTTAAAGTGCGTGAAAATCCGATGTTCGCGTTCCTGCTTATCCAGCAGAAACGTGATCTCCGTGAGCACCCGGAACGGAACGATTGGGCTGACCTGCTGAAGTTTTATGATGAAGAGGCTGAATGGCTGGATGACGTTTTGGTTAGCCTTACGCTTGCCTCGCAAGGGATCCTTAATGAGAACATGGACGACAGTGAAAACCTCAGTCTGGAAGTTTATGACATTCTGAAAACGATCAAGAAAAACCAGCCCTACTTCAAAGAAGTCGCGAACGCTTATCTTTCGGACCCGGAATGCGACGTGGAAGAAGGAGCCGCGATTGTGTATGTCATCTTCCAGAATTTCGGCGGTGCGATTCGTGAATGTGTTCGGTCACAAACGTGCGATACGCTGGAAACGTTTGAAGTCATTTTTGCCAATCAACAATGGTTTATGGAGAATGCATTAAACTCTTTGGACACCGCCAACAAAGCATTGGCCGAAAAGCTCAAAAGCTGGAAGCGCAACATGCCGAACGCGTGGAAGGTGTGCTCCGTCGTGCCTTTCACGGTGAATCTGATGAGCGACTTGCCGGATTTGGCGGATTCTCTTTCGGAGAAGTATGCCGCGGACGATTTGCCCACACTTCTTTATACCTTCTACCCGGATGAAGTGGCGCAGGCCGCTGCGTGTATCGATAAATTTGGCGATTTGGCTCTTTACGAACTGAATTTCTATAAAAATTCGGAACTATTTCACAAGCATCTCGCCAATAACTCTATCGGTCCGAGAATTATTCCTTATGTGGCTCGTTTCGAGGACAAAGGATTGGATGATTTATCCAAAAACCTTGAATGGCTGAATAAGTATTTTGACAAAGACGGAAATCCCATTAAGGATGAATGGTGGGTGAGCTTTCCTGGCGGTGGCGCGATTAAAGTCGTAAAAAACAAGCTGGAAGGAAAGCCAAGCACTTGGGGCGAACTTGGGTGGGCAGCTCTTGACGTCGCGGATGCTGGTCTGCTCGTTTTGTCATTTGGAACCAGCGGAGTGGTAACGGAATCCGGAAAAACCGCTGTGAAATCCGGGGCAAAAGCCATCGTTGAAGCAGGCACGAAGGCGACCATCAAAACCGGGGCGAAACGAGAACTTCGCAAAACTTTTTTGAAACAGGCATTTAAAAAGAATTTGGCCAAAATCAGCAAATCAACTGTGGGGAAACTTGCCGTTCGCAGCTGGCGTTTCGTATGTGGTGTTGGAGGGCGAATCACCATGATTGCGGTCAGGGTTGCCAAGATAACCAAACAGATTTTTACAATTTCATTCAACGCGATCCGGAATACTTATCGAATTGCTCGTGGTGCGTGGCTCAGTGTTCCGGCAAATGTCCGCAAGGGGGTATACCGCTCGCTTCTGGCGGTTTCGGTAGGCTATACTATCCTTTTCAAGACGATGCCGGCATTGCCCGACCTGATGGAAAAAACTGGCGAGTTTATCGGTAAGATTCCGGCCCAGATCGCTCAAACCGTCGCTGATTCTACGGGTGCGGTTCTCGCGGGAGTCATCAATGGACTGCTCGGAATCGATTCTCCCAGCCCCAGGAAGTTTTTAACAGTTTTTCTTTCCTTCCTTGGCGCGATCGTACTCCTGGTTTTTTCCGGATTTTTTACCTACAAAAATTATTACTCACAAGCTGGTATAAGGGCTTAAACAATGACTGACACAAAGAAAACCACGAAAAAAACGTTGAAAATCACCCTCATCGGTTCTGAAGGAACCGGTAAATCGGCTTTTTTGGCCGGATTGGCGGTTTTGGGACTGGATTCGCTGAATCCCCAATACCGTATTGCTCCTCACAACAATGCGACTTCCGTGTACCTGAATACTCTGCGCGAGTCCTTCATCATCCACAACGCCTGGCCTACACCGACACTGGTCACCCAGCTTTTGGATTTTGACCTGACGATCAACCGAACCAAGCTCAACCTGGTGACGATCGACTACGGCGGCGAGCTTTTCCGTGAGGCGTTCAATCAGATGAAACCGGAGGATATGCAGGCGTTTTCAGACCATCTTCGTCAATCGGAAGTCCTGCTCTTTCTGGTTGACGCCGAGGAAGTGGTCGAGGCCCAGAACAGTGGAAAACAATTCGCTCTGAGTGAAAAACTCCGCGCGAACCTGACGGCCGTTCAGGAGTCTTGCAAGGAATTCGCAAAGACAAATCAGGACAAATTCAACGAAATGGAACTCTGCATCGTCCTCACGAAAGCCGACCGGATCCCTGAACTGGCAGGGGCCGTGGAGGACTCTGCCATCGCCCGTGCTTTTGGTGATAAGTATTTCGGCAAGGTGCTCGAAACCAAAGTGGATGGTATTAAAACGGAAAATATTCGTTACTTTGCGGTCAGCTCCATTGGCAAAAACGCGCTTGACCCGACGAGCCAATCCCTGATTCCGGGAAAGATCCAGCCGGAGGGCTACAACAATTTGTTTACGTGGATCTCCAAACGCGGGACCCGCCGTTTCAATCGGTGGCTTGTTGCCACAATGATTTTTGGTTTGATTGTTGGAGTAGGTATCGGAGTGACGTGTTTGGGCGGGAAAGTTACTGTCGATCAGCTGCATGAACAGCATGTCAGAGAAGCTTTGCAAATCCTCCAAAATCCCAATGTGCCTGTCATTGACAGACTAACAAATAGTGAAATGCTAAAAATTAATGACAAGAGAGTAACGGATGAACGTCAGAAACTGTTTGAATCTCATAAAACAAATCTTCTGGCTGAACTTGAAAAATCCCATGAAAGTAAAACCATTATTGAATTGCGCGATAAAATCAAGTCAGAAAAAGAAAGGATTGGCGGGATACTTTGGGAAACGGACCTTCAAAACATCCTGGATAAGTGTAATTCGCAAGTTGAGGAAATTGATTATAAAGAGGTTACTGTTCTTTATGAAAATGACAAAGAAGACTTTGGAGAGAAAGCGACAGCCTTCCTTGTAAATCATCCAAAGTCAGAACACAAATCGGAGATAGAGGAATATATTCACCAAAAGAAGATTTCTAAAATTAATGGCGCTAAGCACGCAATAGCGGCCATTCCCGTAACGCCTGGCACCATACAGGGAAAAATCGACAAGATTAATTGGTATCTCACCGAGTTTGAAAAAGACGTCAAAGATGCTGAAAAGGAAAAAATTGAAAAAGCTGTAAATATGGCCAATACTTTTAAAACCAAACATCAGTATACGGTCAAAATTATTAGTCATGGTCAGTTTAGTTCCACAAGGGCACAAAAAATTCAGATTAAAATTAATAATCAGGACGTTTTAAAAACTGATTATAAAAAAGCCGAGACAGTGAACCTCAATCGTGATTTTACCTTCAGCTGGAAGTATGGAGAACCTATCGAATTTATTCTTCTTGGGTACGAAGGTTTTGGCCATTGGAAATATAAAGAATACGCAAGTGTTCGTTTAGATGGTTTTGACGCACTCAAGGCTTTTTCTCAGTCAAAAATCGAACTGAATGCCCTTCGGGGAGAAAAATATCACGGTCCTGATGGCTTTTATATCAAGTTTGAGCAGAGTCGTTACACTCCCGAAGAATGGAGTAATTTTGAGTATTACATCGCTCCTGGAGGCTTTTGGGAGGAAACCAAATGAATCCAATAACCGCCCCTTACATTCGTTATGGTCGGTTTACATCGGAAAATATGGGAGGGAATGACCAGTACGGCGTGCTGGATTCTTCTCCCGATTTTCCAGCAGAGGCCCGGAGTCTGCTGGAACGCCGCATCGTGCAGAGTTTCCAGTGGACGAACGGCTCGATCGACGTTTATCCCGACTCCTTTCTGTTTTGGAGGCTGGACGAGGAACGGTTTCTGTTCGCGCGCCTCTCAGACGGCGGGAAGGACTCACGCAACCGGCCCCATTCCGTTCGTATTCTCGCGGTTCTTTTGGCAAATTCCCAGTTTGAGAATCTGCCCGAAGAACTTGCGGCTCTGGCGAATTCCTCTGTCTGGTCAGAGCCTGCGGATGGCCTCCTGACTCTCCAGAATACGGGTTCCAATTCGTTAACACTGGCCGGGAAACTGGAAGCTGCACTGGCTTCCGGAAAGCGGACGATCCTGATTTTACGTCATCCGTTTGTCCAGAAAGCGGAAGGAGTCTTCGAGATCAACGATTTCGCCGAATCGGACTTCCCGAAGCCGATCTCAGCCTATACGCCTCAATATCCTGTACCGACTGTCTGTCAATCACCGACTTCTTCCTTTAAAGAGGACAATCCCATGAATAAACCCCTGATTTATATCCTTCTGTTTCTGTTGATACTTAGTGTGGGAAACAATATTTTCCTTTCGAGGCGGATTTCATCGATTTCAAAACAGGTCACGGAAAACGTTTCACAGATTGCTGAAGCAAAGAAGACCCTGGCCGAAAATTTCCAAACCCAAATTAATGAGATCAACGAAGGTTTAGAGACTCAAACCCAGAATTTAGACGCTTTAGATAAAACAGTCAAGGAACTTTCCAGGAAACAATTAACCAATGAGGATTTCGAAAGTAAATTTCAAGGTATCCAGGAAAAGATAGGAAAAATGGAGGAGGAAATAAAAAAAATAAAGGAGAATATTAAATCTGCTCCTTCAAAACCAGAAGGAGATTATGAAACAAATGATGAAAAAAGTGAAGCAGTACCTTCCCAAACAGAAGACCTGACCAATTCTCCTCATCCTAATCCGGCAGGAGGTAAAGTAACAACTCAAGAAAACCGCACAGTAACCCCTTTCCCAAAAGAAGTGAATAAATCAGAAATTCCGGATGATTTAAAAAAAGCGGTCGGGAGTTCGAGATTCAACGCCACTTTCAATTGACGATATCAATGATTTTTATTCGCTGGTGTCCCGTCAAAATTCAGGAAAAACAGCGAATCCCTCGTGCAGGGCTTGCCTCCGATAAATTGAAATCGTTACAAGCTCAATTATAGCGTAAGTGCCGTAATTTACGAGGGATACGCGATGGGTAAAAAAATTTGATGGGACACTAGTGGTTTTTTTGCTGTCTCGCAAGTTTATTTCTGCTCTCCGAAAAAATTTCCTCACCCACTTGACTTTTTCCTCTCCGTCGATTAAAATGAAGAAAAATTTCCATGGAGGTGAATTATGAAAAAACTGTTTGCTGTCCTTGTCCTTTTGTTTTTGGGTGTCTTTTGGGTATCATGCAGTTGGGCCGACGAACTTCCTTCTAATCCAGATGTTGGGGACAGAATCGTTCTGACTGCGGACGGGGTCGAATATGCCTTCCGCTGGTGTCCTCCGGGCGAGTTTATGATGGGCGGTACAGGTTCTGACGAGAAGCCGGTCCACAAAGTGAAACTGACGCGAGGCTTCTGGCTTTTGGAGACGGAGGTTACGCAGGAAATGTGGCAGAGCGTGATGGGGAGTAATCCGAGCAAATTCAGTGGAGCGAAGAAGCCGGTCGAGCAAGTGAGTTGGGACGATTGCCAGTCGTTTTGCCAGAAATTGAGCCGGAAACTGGACCAGCAGGTCAAGCTCCCGACAGAGGCGCAGTGGGAATACGCTTGCCGCGCTGGTACAACGGGCGATTATGCGGGTGATCTTGATTCGATGGGTTGGTACGTTGACAATTCGGGTTCAACGACCCACGCAGCAGGTCAGAAGAAACCGAACGCATGGGGCCTTTACGATATGCATGGCAACGTATGGGAATGGTGTTCGGATTTCTATGACGCGAAATTCTACGACAGGTCGCCAGCGAGTGACCCGGAAAACACAGAGCCTTCCTCGTACCGCGTGTTTCGTGGTGGGGACTGGTTTTTCAGCGCCGGGTTCAGCCGGTCGGCGTTCCGTTTCAGAGACGCGCCTGACTACCGGGTCTATTTCCTCGGTTTGCGTGTTCTTTTAGTTCCCAGTCCAGAAGAGTAGGCGCGAGAAGGCGAATGCGAGGCGTGAGCGCGTGCCATAGGAGGCAAAGCCGCTTGGCATGATGGTCACGAACAGCGTGATCTGGATCGGATAGAGGTAGGGGTTTTTCATCGTCAGCGCGTGGAAAGTCAGTGGCCGGTTGCTTCGTTTCGTGGCTCATATACTGCGCCACTGGCCGTCCATCTTGCGCATTACCCGAGTCTCATGGGCGATCATCATCTCGCCAGCCGTTATGTGGATCGATTTTCACCACTTGACCGGTTCGTTAAGGATCGTGCCGTCGGAAGGATTGACGCTTCCCGGCTCGGTGGCATTATACTGGACGCACAACATCGTAAGCGGCGTGGAGCCCGTGTTCCGGACGGTACGCTTGCCCGCCGGAGCGACACGCACGACCGAGCCTTCTTTCACGGGGATATTCGTACCATCCACCTGATATTCACCCTCGCCGGACAGGAAGAAATAAAGTTCCTCGTGGTTCTTGTGCGTGTGGTAGAATCCGCCTTCGGTCCCCGGCGCGAATACCTGGAACGAGAAATCCGCTCCACCGGCCTTGACCGCCGCGCCGCCAAACACCTTGCCGGGAATCTTCACTTCCGGGCCAAGTTCCAGCACATAGTCCTTGATTTCAGAAAGCGGGCCAAGGTCGATGGCCGTTGCGTTTGTGAGGTCCGCAGTTGCCTTGATTTCTTTCATTTGTCTTTCCTTTCTGATTGGGTTTTCAGGTCAGCGAGAATCTTCCCGAGAAGACGCTCCAAAGTTTCCGCCTCTGTTTTGTCAAGATCCGAATAGACCAGCTTGACCAGCCGCCGCGATATGGAATTAAACCTGCGGCGCAAGGCTTCGCCTTCATCCGTAAGAGCAACCACGACGCTTCGCGCATCGTTTTCCGACTTCTCACGGCGAACAAGCCCCATTTCTTCCAGCTTATCGACCAAAACCGTCGTCGTAGCTTTCGTACGGTGCGAGAATGCCGCCAAGTCGCGCATTGCCGTCGGTCCGTTCCTGAAAAGGCACGCCAATACGTCGCCATGCGACAGCGCAAGCCTGGCCAGCCCCGCCGCGGCGAGTTCGTCTGCCAGCCATTTCTGGGTTATGGCATAAATTCGGCTTATCAATGAAATAGCATTGTGTTCCATAACGGCCCATTATAGTTAGATGTCTAACTTTTGTCAAGAGGGGGGGTGGGGAATCGGGACAATTTCACCAAATTTTTTTGAGGGCGTGGCAGCTTGTACATTCGTGAATGCAGAGATCGACCGAGCCGCTGAGGAAAATTTTGAAAATTTTGACCGCCGGTCATTGACTTTTAGTCAGAATGTGTTATAATTGAATCATCTTTCACGAAAAGGAGACAAAGGAAATGACAAAGCGTCAGGAAAATGCGCTGGAAACGCGCCGCAAGATATACACGACGGCTTGTTCCCTCATCGAGGAAAAGGGATTCGCCAACGTATCCGTTGAGGACATCACAAACGCCTGCGGCGTCGCCAAGGGAACCTTCTACGTGTATTTCAAGCGCAAGGAGGAAATCGTTTTTGAGTGCTGCAAGGAATGGTTCAGCGACGTGGATCGTAAGGCGCGCGAGCACAAGGGGACGATTGTGGCGAAGCTCGCGTTCTACTTCAAGGGCTTCATGGAAGGCGTGACTTGCGGTGGTGTGGAACTTTGCCGCCAGTGGGTACGCGAGGTGATCAACCCGAACGATTCGCCGGGCGACATGTGCGGCGGAAAGTACGCCTACGACCTCAAGCATCTGACGGCGTTCCTCAAGGATGCGGTGAAAGACGGCACGCTCAAAAAGTCCACCCCCGTCGAAACGCTTGTGCACATCTTCATGTGCGAACTTTACGGCATGACGACATGCTGGTGCATGAGTGACGAGAAATTCATCCCCGAAAAGTGGGTAGGCCGCTTCACCAAGCTGCAGCTCCCAGCCCTACTCGGACCATATTTGAACGAAACAGAAAGGGAAACAAAATGAAAGTACTGCTCATTATCTGAAGTTCCCCGCGAACGGTAACACGGCGTGGCTCCTCAAGAACCTCAAGCGGGACGACGCCATCCCCCGCCACGCCGACGAACCCTGGCAGCCCATGCACTTCATCCGGTAAAAATCACAAAGGAGTATCAACATGACCCGATTCATCATAGGAGCAATTCTCATGGCTATGACTTTTACCGCAAACGCTGCGGATCTGGAACTGACAAAAGAATGGGACAAAACGTTCCCGAAATCTGAGAAGGTGGACCACTGCAAGGCGACCTTCCAAAACCGCTTCGGCATCACGCTGGCGGCGGACGTGTACAAGCCGAAAGGCGCGGAGGGGCGGCTCGCAGCGATTGCCGTCAGTGGTCCTTTCGGGGCCGTGAAGGAACAGTCGAGCGGCCTTTACGCCCAGACGCTTGCGGAGCGCGGTTTCCTGACCATCGCGTTCGACCCGTCCTTCACGGGGGAGTCGGGCGGTTCGCCGCGTTACGTCGCCTCGCCGGACATTAACACGGAGGACTTCCAGGCTGCGGTCGATTACCTCCTCAGCCGCGATGACGTGGACCCGGAGAAAATCGGCATCCTCGGCATTTGCGGGTGGGGCGGTCTTGCCATCAATGCGGCGGCGATCGATACGCGCGTCAAGGCGACCGTCGCCTCGACGATGTACGACATGACCCGCGTGACGGCGAACGGCTACAACGACGCGGAAGATTCCGCAGCCGAACGCATGAAGAAACGCGAAGCGATGAACGCCCAGCGCATCGTCGATTTCCAGTCCGGGACGCCCAAACGCGGCGGCGGGGTCGTTGATCCGCTTCCGGACGACGCTCCGCAGTTCGTCAAGGACTACTACGCCTACTACAAGATGCCGCGCGGCTTCCATCCCCGCTCGCTCAACTCGACGGACGGCTGGAACGTGACGAGTTTCCTCTCGTTCCTGAACGCCAAACTGCTCGCCTATGCCAACGAGATCGAGAGCGCGGTCATGGTCCTCCACGGCGAAAAGGCGCACAGCCGGTACTTCGGCGAGACGGCTTTTTCCAAACTCAAAGGCGAGAACAAGGAACTCGTCATCGTCCCCGGCGCGAGCCACTGCGACCTGTACGACGGCGGCGGAAAGAACGCCATTCCGTTCGACCGGATCGAGGCGTTTTACAGGAAATATTTGAAGTAGGGGCCGGCGCGTTTTCATTGGCCGCAAAGAACAAACCGGGACGCCGGATAAAATGAAAATCAACAGACAGAAAGGAAAAACCATGAGCAAGAAAGTACTGATCATCTCCTCCTCGCCGCGCAAGGGCGGGAACTCTGACATTCTCTGCGACGCGTTCGCGGAAGGGGCCAAGCAAGCCGGCAACGACGTCGAAAAGGTCCGGATCACCGAACTGAAAATCGGTTACTGCACGGGCTGTTACGCCTGCCAGACGACCGGCAAGTGCGCCATCCGGGACGACGCGCGGGGAGTTATCGACAAGATGATGGCGGCCGACGTGATCGTCCTCGCCTCGCCGGTCTATTTCTACACAATCTGCGCCCAGCTCAAGGCGTTGATCGACCGCACGGTGGTCGTTTATCCGAATCTCGCGAACAAGCGGTTCTACTACCTCCTCACGATGGCGGACACGGACCGTGACAAATTCGACGGCGCTCTCGCCGCCCTTCGTGGCTTCCTCGACTGCTGCGACGGCAGCGAAGAGGTCGGCATGGTCTGCGCCGACGGCGTGTACGAGAAAGGGACGGTCAACGGCACGAAGTTCGTCGCCGAGGCGAAAGCGCTTGGCAAAAAAATCAGATAAATCAGGAAATCCACCTGCAAGGAAACGACACCATGATCTACGAAAGTATCGTGAAGCCGATCTGGACGACATGATCGCCATCTGGAACGAGATCGTCGAGGCGGGAGACGCCTTTCCGCAGGAAGAACCGTTGACACGCGAGACGGGGAAGGAGTTCTTCTCGGCCCAGACGCATACCGGCGTGGCGGTTGACAAGGATGGCACGGTTCAGGGACTTTACATTCTCCACCCGAACAACGTCGGGCGGTGCGGTCACATCGCCAACGCCAGCTACGCGGTCCGGTCCGCTTGCCGGGGGCAGCACATCGGTGAGAAACTGGTCATCGACTGTCTCGAACAGGCCAAAGCCCACGGATTCGGCATCCTCCAGTTCAACGCAGTGGTCGAGGGGAATACCCATGCGCGCCATCTTTACGAACGCCTTGATTTTACCCAGCTTGGCACGATCCCGAGCGGCTTCCGCATGAAAGACGGAACGTTCGCCAACATCTGCCCGTATTTCCGCGAAACAGGGTTTTAGAAAACAGGGAGAATCAAACATGAAAACACGCAAACTCGAAAAATTCACCGTTTCATCCGTCGGGATGGGGTGCATGGGATTCAGTCACGGGTACGGCGCACTGCCGCCGGAAGATGAATCAATACGCCTCATGCGCAAGGCTTACGACATGGGCTGCACGCTCTTCGACACGGCTGAGGCTTATGGTCCGTTCGTGAATGAAACCCTCGTCGGCAAGGCCGTGAAACCGTTCCGGGACAAGATCATCCTCACGACCAAGTTCACGCCTTGCAAAGTGGGCGATCAGGACATAACGAACGAGGAGAAATTAACCGCAAAAGGGATCCGCAAGGCACTCGAGGATTCGCTTCGCCGGCTGGGGACCGACTACGTGGACTGTTACTACGAGCATCGGGTCCCGCTTGCAAGCCGTCCCGAAGATGTCGCCGAGGTGATGGGCGAACTCATCAAGGAGGGAAAGATTCGCGGCTGGGGGCAAAGCCAATCGACTCCGGAGCAGATTCGCCGCGCCCACGCCATCACGCCGCTTTCGATGATCCAGAGCGAGTATTCAATGATGGAACGGATGTTCGAGGCGGAGGTGATCCCGCTCTGTCAGGAACTCGGCATCGGCTTCGTCGCGTTCTCTCCTATGGCGAGCGGTTTCTTGAGCGGCAAATACACGGCTTCCATGACCTACGTGGGAGATGATGTTCGCCGAGCCATCACACGTTTCGCAAAAGAGAACGTGATCGCCAACCAGCCGCTCCTGGACACTCTCGAAAGGCTTTCCTCGGCCAAGGGCTGCACCAAGGCCCAGCTCGCACTCGCTTGGATGCTTGCCAAGTGGCCGTACGTTGTGCCGATTCCGGGGATGCGCTCGGATGAACGAATCGAGGAAAACCTCGGTGCGGCAGACGTGGAACTTTCACCGTCGGAACTCGCGGAAATCGAGACCGAACTCAGCAAAATAACCATCCACGGCAATCGTACCGATGAGGACATTCAGAGGATGGGCTACGTAAAGGCTCAGTGAAACGAAAGAGAAACCATGATGAACAAACTGGTATTGGCCCTTATGTTTGCTGCGGGATGAACTGCGTCCAGAGGGATATGGGCGTCTTATGGTAGCCAATCGTGAAAAGGTGGGGCGTGGTTATTCCAGACGGTCGCATCGTGAGAACGGTGTCATTGTTCCACGATCGGCCTGGCGTGACGGAGGTTACCCCGGTTGCCAATCGTGGAGTTGGTCAAACAGCCAACGTAAGCCAATCGTGAAAAGGTGGAGCGTGGTTATTTCAGACGGTGAGGTGGCTTCATTGTTCCACGATCGGCGACAGACTGTTGAAAAGGAAATCGTCGTCGCAGTCTGGAAAGAGGAAGCGAGGCCGGTCGTGGAAGAGAGACAAGTAATTTAATCCCCCAGCATCGTCATGAGGATATCGCCGTTCTCCTTCAGCCATTTATCCTGCTCCCAGTAAGTCGGGAACACGCTCAGCACCTCGGCATAAAAACGGGCCGAGTGGTTCATTTCCTTCCGATAGCAAAGTTCATGGACCACGACACTGTCGAGTACCTCTGGCGGTGTTAGCATCAGCAGGCAGTTGAAATTGAGGTTTCCTTTGTCGCTGCAGATCCCCCAGCGGGACTTCTGCCTACGGTTTTCAGCATTCTTTGAGCAGGAATCCCATGTACAGCGGCAAAGTCAAGACCCCATTTTCTTCACCCACATTGTAATCACCAAGTTTTATGGCCGAATCCAGATGATAAATATCCCTATTTTTCAAAAGCGTTTTCAGGCTTTTGGCGTTTCCCTGATTCGCCTTGACTTCGATGGGCGTGCATTTCCCTTTGTAGCGGATGAAGAAATCCATCTCGAGCCCGCTGTCCTTATGGAAATAATACAGGTTTCGGCCCATTTTGGAGAGGCAGTCAGCGACCAGGTTTTCAAAAATTGCCCCTTTGTATCCGAGAAGATTCCCGCTCAAAACGTCGTACTGGGTTCCATCTTCGAGCATACTCACGAACAGCCCGGTATCGGCCATATAAACCTTGAAAATATCGTTCATCGCGTTGCCGTCAAGGGGCAGCTGCGTCTCCCGGAGGTTATAGCACCGTTTAATGATGCCCGCGTCCTCGATCCACTGCAAACACCCTGCAAACCGAGATGCCGTGCCACCCCTTTTGACCAGCGAATACTGAAATTTTTTGTTTTCCTTCGCAAGCTGGCGGGGGATGGATTCAAAGCACTCTTTGATCAGGGACTTGTCCTTGTTTTCCGCGTATTTGACCATATCGTCCTCGTAGGAGCGGACGATGTTTCTTTGAAGGTTCAGTACGTCATTCATCTGCCGGGTTTCGACGAAAAGCTGAACGACTTCCGGCATTCCGCCGACCGCCGTATATTGCAGCAGCAGTTCACGGCAGCGATTATGCAGCGCCGAAGGAACGGGGGTTCTTTCTTCAAGATGCTTTTTCAACTCGTCCGTCAATGCGGGAACGATCCCGTTTGCCCACAAAAACTCTTCAAAATCGAGCGGGCGCATGTCCACGACCTGCTCAAAACCGACGGGCACGGATCGTGGTTCTTTGCCGTAGCCTTTGACGCCCAGGAGCGAGCCGGTCGCGATGACGTCATACCTGCCGTCGAGGCAGAAAAATTTCAAAGCGGTTCGCGCTTCCGGGCATTCTTGAATTTCGTCCAGAACGATCACCGTTTCGCCGGGGAGGAATTTCGCCTCGGGCCCCAAAAGCGCCGACATCATCATCGTCAGGCGGTTGATCTCGAGTGACCCCGAAAAAATCCCGTCATAGTTCGGATCCTCAAAAAAATTCAGACAGACAACGCTTTTGTAATTATCCCGCGCGAATTTCAGCACGGAGCTTGTTTTCCCACACTGACGGCAGCCCTTGATGACCAGTGGTTTTCTCGTCTCAGCCTTTTTCCAATCGAGTAAAAGCCGCTCAATCTTTCTTTCCAGCATAACTTCTCTCCATGATTTTTTTCTTTATTATACCTCGATTTTAAACTTTTTCAAGGGACTTTTTCGGAAAGTTTCAATTTTTTCAAGTGACTTTTGGGAGAAAGTGCAACTTTTTAGAGGGACTTTGCCACCCCATCTTCGCCGGTCAAGTTACAGGGACGACGCTTCTGGGATTCAGCGCACCCGCCGATCGTGAAAAGGGAACCGCCGACCCTGTTTTCACGATCTGCGACACACTGTTGTGACGGAAATAGTCGTTGTGGTCTGGAGAGAGGAAGTGAGCCGGTCGTGGAGTCGATCAAGCTGCCAGCATGGGCCAATCGTGAAAAGGTGGGCGGAACTGGTTCTGACGGTTGTTTCGGCGTGGATACACTCCGAGGGAGCCAATCGTAAGAATGCCACTCATTTCACGATCGGTCAGACGAAAATCGCCTTGGTCGCCAATCGTGAAAAAGGGGCCGCGGCTTCACGATCGGCCTGGCGTGACAAAGAGTAGTTGCCTAGAAGCCGATCGTGAAAAGATGAGACGTGATTATTCCAGTGGTTGGAATGGTGAGGACGTCATTGCCACGATCGGCCAGACGAAAATCACTTTGGTCGCCAATCGTGAGAATGAAATTCAATAATACTGCTCAACGTAGCTGTACGCTTTGTTAAAGACTTCCTGATCCTTGATCCGGTACTTCCGCATGATGATATCACGCAGATTCTTGCTGACATCTTTTCTGCCGGTCGAGGTGTTTTGCCAGCCGGGGAAACGTACGATCCGGACGATGCCGTCGATGTCATTCACGATTCTCTCGACGATGACGGGAGTGTTATCATTTCGCACGTTCTGGAAAAGTGCTGTCAGGGCGGCTTTACCCTTGTTTGCTTCCTCTTCCGGGACCGTCTCTTTTTCGAACTGCGCCACGTCTTTTGCCAGGGCGAGCAGCGCTTTGAGGAACTCCATGCTGGTCAGCAGGCCGGCCTCATGCTCTTCGCGGAGTTTCTCCATTCTCTCGCCCAGAGCAATAAAGCGGGGGTCGTCGTGATGCTTTAGAATAATAGCGGCCAGATCCATTTCCAGCTTTTTGCGCTTCTTCTCGGAAGCCGCGTCGCCTTCGATGAATTTCTGAATGATCTCCGCGTCCATGGCGAGGACTTCTTCATCCGTCGAAACCGACTCAACCGAGATGTTTTCATGAACGAGCTGGATCGTTTTGGGGCCGAGTGCCGACCAGATCATTTTTCCGCGTTCGTCGGTCGGGCGAATGGAGTCGTACACCTTCGAAAGCCAGCGGTAATCTTCCTTGTACGGGTTCAGGCAGCTATCGGGGGAGAGCGCATTCCATACGCGGTTCAGAACCCGGTATTGAGCGCCGAATTTGTCCTTCATCTCATCGTTGGGCAAGCACTCCTGAGCGGCTACGAGACCTTCCCAATCGTCGCGGGTTCTGTCAACGCCGGGGAAGAAATGGACGCAGGCGGCCACAAGCTCCGGAACATTTCTCTTGACTTTTTCAATATCGCTGATGATTTTCTCGACGGCCTCTGCGTCAAAGGACAGGGCTTTGGCTACATCGTCGAAAATGCCTACATAGTCAACGATGAGACCGTACGTTTTGTCCTGCCCGTAAACGCGGTTCGTGCGGCAAATCGCCTGCAAAAGCGTGTGGTCCTTCATGGGTTTGTCGAGGTACATCACCTGCAGGATCGGGGCGTCAAAACCGGTCAGTAGCTTGCTCGTGACGATGACGATCTGCAGCGGGTTGAAGGGGTCGCGAAAATCATCCAGCACCTTCGCTTCTTCTTCGCGGGTACGCCGCCACTTCCTGTACTCGTCGGCTTTATCGTTATTCGTGTCCATGACGATCGTGGACGTCGCTTCCCCGAGGAGCCGGTCCAGTTCTTTCTTGTAAAGCACGCAGCATTCTCTGTCGAAGCAGACCACCTGCGCCTTGAAACCGTTGGGATTGATCTTCGTCATGAAGTGATCGACGATATGGGCGGCGACGGCTTTGATCCGCTCGGGGTCTTTCATGATCGCCGCCATACGCACGCGCTGGGCAACTTTCGAGCGTTCCTCCTCGGTAAGTCCCGCTTCGTCGGTAAGGGCTTTGAACTCTTCATCGATCGCGGCTTGATCCACATGGAGCTTCACCGGCACCGGCTCAAAATGCAAAGGCAAGGTCGCCTTGTCACTGACGGAATCCGCGAACGAGTAACGGCTCATGTAACCGGAGCGGTCCTCGGTGGCGCCAAACGTGGCAAACGTGTTTCGGTCCAGCTTGTTGATCGGCGTGCCGGTAAGGCCGAAAAAGAACGCGTTGGGCAATGCCATGCGCATCCTCGCGCCTAGATCGCCTTCCTGTGTCCGGTGGGCCTCATCGACCATCACGATGATATTATCTCGGAAATTGATGGCGTCGTTGATCTTGGCAAACTCGAAAATCTTGGTGATGATGACCTTGCGGGAATCGGCTTTGAGCAGCCTGATCATTTCCGCGTTCGTGTCTGCCGGCACCAGGTTCGGCACGTCAGCCATTGAGAAGGTCCCGAAAATCTGGCCGCTCAGATCGATTCGGTCGTTCACGATGATGACCGTCGGCGAGTTCAGCTCCTTCACCATTCGGAGCTTCTGGGCGGCAAAGACCATCAGCAGCGACTTGCCGCTCCCCTGGAAGTGCCAGATCAGCCCCTTTTTCGGGAAGCCGGCTTTGACGCGCTCGACGATGAGGTTCGCGCCTTCGTACTGCTGATACCGGCAAACGATTTTGATCTTCCGGTTGTGTTTGTCGGTCGAGAAGAGAGTGAAGTAACGGAACAGATCCAGAAAAACCTCTTTCCGCGTGATCGAGGTGACTGCCCGCTGGACTTTCGCCAGGTCGCCTTCTTCGTGAGGGATGTTGGCGTACCACGGTCCCCAGAGCGTGACGGGGGCGTTGATCGCGCCGTAGCGGAAGCATTTGCCCTCCGTGGCGAAATTCAGGATATTCGTCACGAACATTTGCGGGATGGATTTCTCATAATCGAGAATATCCCCCGCGCCGTCCATCCAGCTGATTGCCGGTCTGACGGGCGATTTCATCTCTCCGACCGCGAAGGGAAAACCGTTGATGAGAAGCACGACGTCGAGCCGCTTCCCTCCGTTTTTTTGCGGATAGACCCACTGATTCGTCACCACGAAGGAATTATTCTCGGGGTTCTCATAATCGAAGAATTTAATGCTGATCGAGCGTCCGTCCTTGTCGAACGGGAAGCTGTTTTCCTCGAAGATGAGTTTTTTGAAACGCTCGTTCTGCGTGACGAGATCGTGCGGGCGCACCGTGGAGATCAAAGCCCGCAGCTTGTAAATCACGGTATCTGCGTTCGCCGGGTTCTCCGCGATGCAGGGATTCAGCCGGATCAGCGCCTCGCGAAGATACTTCTCAACGAGCACATCGGACTCCGCTCGGGGCAGGTCTTCGGCACGGACATAGCGCCAGCCATTCGCCTCGATCGCATGGAGGACCATATCCTCAACATTCTGTTCAGTGAAAGTTCCCGACATACTTATAATCTCCTGTGGTTTTTTCTATTCTTGAAATCGCTTCTAGTGTACGGTAAAACAATAATTTTGATTTTGCGCATTGGTGTTTAAGCTGAATAAACTTATCTTGTAGTTCGATTGGAGGGACTAAAAACTCTACTATTCGTAAATCTTCCATGTTTAGCTGAAAAAGGGTAATTCCCTTCGCCAGTGATTTCATGTACCGATTCATTGAATCATAATCCATCTGTGCCTGTAAATATTCCAGCCGAATAACTGATTCATTAGTCCGAAGTGGAACAATTCCACGACCAACATTGCAGCCTCGAAATTCAGCTCCAGCAATGAAAGTATCAGCGATATTGGCTCGAACAGTTACCAATAAATCTCTTCCAGTGAGTAATGACCTTTTGTACTGATTGGAAATTTCATGCGTTGTTCGCTTGAGTTCCGATCTAACTGGTACTTTTCCTACTATATCAACCGGCCGGAAAACAGGCACTCCCCCCTCTATATCATTACCCGTTTTCACAATGCCATAACTGATTGAACAGTCGTCTGATACTAGTTGCTGTAACTGTCGCTTGGTCCAGTTCATCGGGTTTTCGATTGGATCCCCGAAGAGTTCGGCAAATTGCGATTT
>JAUMVK010000057.1:0-24481 GCA_030530205.1 Thermoguttaceae bacterium
AACTCCAAACTCCTAACTGAAAAAAATGTTTCCCCAGTTTGACCGTTCGAGACTTCATCTTCGTCCCCTGAATGAGCGCGTGCATGACGTTCCGCTGAGTATCGTCATGGACCCGAAAGACCCGCCGGAGCCGTTCGAGAATCCGCACTTCGACGCGCTGGCCGACGCGGTCGTGAACGCCAAAAAGGCAGGGGCCACGGTCCTTTTCATGTACGGTGCGCACGTCATCCGTTCCGGCTGTGCCCTCTGGATGATCGAGCTGATGAAGCGTGGTTTCGTGACACACTACGCGACCAACGGCGCCGGGAGCATCCACGATTTCGAGCTGGCGATGATCGGGAACACGTGCGAGTCCGTTGCCCGGTACGTCTCGGAAGGTCAGTTCGGTCTTTGGAACGAAACGGACTTCTGGAACGACGCGGTGAACGCCGGCGTGAAAGAGGGCCTCGGAACTGGCGAGGCGCTCGGGAAGTACATCTGGGAGAACAATTTCCCGAACCGCGAGAAAAGCGTTCTGGCGATGGGGTACCACCTCCACGTTCCCTGCACCGTCCACATCGGCGTGGGAAACGACATCGTGCACGAGCTGCCGCACTGCGACGGTGCCGCGCTGGGCCAGTCGTCCTACACGGATTTTCTGATTTACACGCACAGCGTCGAAAACCTGGAAAACGGCTGCTTCTACGATTTCGGCTCGGCCGTGGCGGGGCCGGAGGTTTATTTGAAGGCTCTGGCGATGTGCCGGAACGTGGCCCACCAGGAAGGCCGGGTGATCCGCCACTTTACCACGGCGGTTTTCGACCTGCTTCCGATCGAGAACGAGGACTACCACACCGCCCCGCCAAAGTCGAACCCGCACTACTACTTCCGCCCGTGGAAAACGATTTTGGCCCGCACCGTCGCGGACGGCGGCCGGAGTTTTTACATCCGCGGCGAGCACCGCAAAACGCTCCCCAATCTCGCGAAGATGATTTTGGAAAAGGGTGAGAAATGAAAATCCACCAAATCTCTGAACTCCTGAAAACCCGGCCGGCGCCCACGATCACGGTCGCGGGGGATTACTGCCTCGACGAGTATTTCCAGATCGACGCCAGTCTGGACGAGCCGTCGGTGGAAACCGGTCTGACCGCGTACCAGGTCCGTGAAATTCGGCGCTACGCCGGCGTCGGCGGGACGATCGCTTCCAATCTGGCGGCTCTCGGAGCCAAAACCCGTGCGGTCGGCATTTACGGCGAGGACGGCGAAGGCTTCGAGCTGATCCAGGCCCTTAAAAAACTCGGGATTTCTACCGGGGGAATGATCCTCTGCCCCGGCCGGTACACGAATACGTACCTCAAACCGATGCGGCAGGTGAACGGCGTCTGGACCGAGCTGAACCGGCTCGACATTCGGAACCGCGCGCCCGTTTCGGAGTCGGTGGTCGAAGCGGCGATCCAGGCCCTTTACCGCGCCTGCGAGGTTTCCGACGCGCTGATCATTTCTGACCAGTTCACCTTCGAGTCCGGCTCGGTCGTGACCCCGCGTTTCCGGGAGGTGGTTTCGGCTCTGCATCGTGATTTCCCCGACCTTTTCATTCTGGTCGATTCGCGTTCGTTCATCGAAAAGTACACGAACGTGGTCGTCAAGTGCAACGCGAGCGAGCTGCTCAAGGCGGTTCAGCGTCTTCACGGCGAGACTGGCGGAAATGGGGTCGCGGTCGATGAGACTGCCGAGTTTCAAACGAGCGTACTCGAAGATTCTGCCCGGTTTCTGGCGCGGAGGAACGGCAAACCAGTCGTCGTGACGCTCGGCAAAAACGGTTCGATGCTCGCGGACGGCGAAACGCTGGCGCACATTCCGGCTCAGAAAGTCAAGCCGCCGATCGATATTTGCGGGGCGGGCGACGCGACGAACGCCGGCCTGGCCTTTGGTTCCGCGCTGGGGCTGACTCTTCCTGAAGCCGCATTCCTGGCGGGGATCGTCTCCTCCATCACGATCAAGCAGATCGGCGTGACCGGAACCGCCACGGTCGAGCAGGTTTTGGAAAAACTTGGCGCGGCATGAAATTTTCACCCACCCATCCACCCCTAAAGCACCAAATCCAGTAAAATTTTCACCCGAAAAAGGCCCCGATTTCTTGCGGGTTTGGTGTTTAGGTGAGGTTTTTTCACGTTCGGCTCACGCCGAACTTGACCGGCGAGGACGCCGGCCCTCCGAATCTTGTGTTTTGTATTTTTTTAAAGAAGTGTTTTCAAAGGATTCCCCATGCGTTCCACCTTCACCCTTTTTTTGCCGGTTTTTCTGGCTCTTTTTATTGTTCCAGCCGCGTTAATGGCGCAGGATTCAGCCAGGCTTGAGACGCTCAAAAACGCGCGGATCGTGACGATCACCAGCGTCATCCGCGTCAACCAGATCGAGTGCGCCCGCAACCTGAACGTGGGTCACGATGAGGCGGCCCTCCACACTCCGGAGGCCATGAAGCAGTTCCGCGACGCGGTTTCTGCCGGGATGCCGGGGGCCCGGATCACGTGGGCGTTTTCGTGGCTGGCCCTTCACGACATGCGGCCGAATTATGTCAAACTGCGTGAAATGGCGGTCGAGTACCACCGCACGCTCGGCGACGAGATCACATTCATCCCCGGCGGTTACTTCGCCCCGATGTACTCGTCGCGTGAGCAGGTGAACCGTGACATTCACGAGGCTCTGGAGATCATCGGGCAAATGGTCGGCGGTGGCTACCGCCCCAAAGCGCTGATCGGTGGTTTTCTCGCGGCCGAAAATCTCCGTTTTCTCGCGGAGGAGGAAGGGATCCACGTCGCTCAGGGGACGATCTGGAGCCAGTACGGGATCGATAATGGGGACGGTGACGGGTCGATTTGCTACCCGTACTACCCAAGCCGCACGCACGTGTGCCGGCCCGCGCAGGGCAAAGAGGATTTCATCGACTGCGTGAATCTCGACGGCTGGACGTGCGATTTCCTTTGCGCCCGCCGGTTCGGCTTTGAGGGCGGGTTCAACAGTCGCCTGGGTGTCGGCCCGATCGAGGCGTACCGCCTGCCGCCGGGGCTGGGAATTCAGGAAGTCATGGCGGTCACCGCGAATCACTTCGACGAAAACCTCCCCCGTAACGGTTTCGGCTGGGTGACGGTGAACTGGGAGTTGAGCCTGGTGAACGACATGAAACCGGACGTCACGCCCCACCTGACCGAGTGGCTCCAGAAGATCCACGAGCGCTGGCCCGACGCGCGGGTCGTTACGATGGGCGAGTTTGGCGAAACCTGGCGCCGGGAGCATCCGACCAACGACGGCCTGAACTACGAGTTCGTCGAGCGCGGGACCGGGATCGCCGGGTCGGACGCGAATCTTGAAATTCACTGGTGGATGAACCAGAATTTCCGTCTGGCCTCGCTGCGCGACTGGGAAAAGAACACGGAGCCGATGATCATCGACTTCACGCGGTACGACCTCCCGGCCGCGGAACCGGCTGACCCGACGCCCGGAAAACCAACGCGGAACTGGAGTCTGGTGAATCGCATCAACCAGAAGCATCGCCGCCCGGAGGACGCGCCGATCCCGTTCAGTCAGCTGACAGAGGAAGAGGCGGCGATCGTGCAAAAGTACATTTCCCCGGAAGCTACGAAATGAGAAATGAGCCGAAAATTTTCGGGTGGGGGGGAGTTGACATAAAGTCGGTTTTGTGTCATAATTAAGAAAAGTCCGTCAGGTTAAAACTGATTTTGAATCATCGCGTTCCTTTTCAGGTGATTTTATGAATAGCCGTGATTTAATTCTTCAGAAAATCCGCAATTCCATGCTTCCCGTTCCGGACGAATGGGACGGCGAGCTTCCGCCGCTTCAGGAATCAGAAAACCCCTCCGTGGAGACGATGAAAAAAACGTTTTCCGATGCTTTGGACGCTTTGACCGGTACGTGTATTTGCGTGCCAAGTCTCGCAGAAGCGTGGGCCGTTTTTGAAAAATTGGCCAAGGAAAACAAATGGGACCATTTTTCCAGCAGTGAGTCGCCGTTTCTGGAGAAATTCTTCCCGCGTGAGTACTTCCACGGGAACGGCCGCAAGAAGCTCTACCTCGGCGAAAAAGAGGGCGAGACCGACAAAGAAAAACTGGCCGGGATTCCCGTGAGCGTGAATTTCCCCCAGTTCCTGATCGCGGAGACTGGCACGTGTGTCATGCTGAACCAGACGGCGCATCAGCGGCTCAACTGCTACCTGACCCCGGCGTGCGTGATGGTCGCGTTTGCGTCGCAGCTGCACGAAAACCTCCAAAGCGCCTGGGAGGGTGTGGCGGAACAGACGGCCGACCCGGCCACGCGCGGCGAGTACGTCCTCGTCACGGGCCCCAGCCGCACCGCCGACATTGAGCGCGTTTCGGTCCTCGGCGTCCACGGCCCCAAGAAGCTCATCGTGATTTTGATTCAGGACTAAAAAACGAACTTTCCCCTTTTCAGCATAAACAAAAATGATCAAGCACATACAGTCCGCTCCCCCGATCTGGGAGTACCCGTCCTACTCGCCGACCCAGAAAGTGGCGATTTTTGTTCCGTGTTACATCGACCAGTTTTTCCCGCACGTCGCGCAGGCGATGGTCGAGATTTTGGACCGGCTTGGCGTGAAAGTCGATTTTCCGCCGGAGCAGACGTGCTGCGGCCAGCCCGCGTTCAACTCGGGAGCGTGGGACGAGGCGCGGAAAGTCGTGCGTCCGTTCGCGAAGGCGTTCGAGCCCTACGACTGGGTGATCTGCCCGTCCGGGTCGTGCACGGCCATGGCTCGCGTCTTTTTCGAGCATCTTTTCCCGGACGATCCGTCCATCACGAACGTGGGGAAGTGCGTCGTGGAGTTTACGGAGTTCCTCGTGAACGTGCTCGGCGTGACCGATCTGGGCGCGAAATTCTCCCACAAAGTCACGCTCCACATCGGGTGCCACGGTCGGCGCGAGCTGGGGATCGTGAACCAGCCGGTCGAACTTCTTAAGAATGTGAAGGGGCTGACCTACTGCCCGCTCCCGGAGATGGAAGACTGCTGTGGCTTCGGCGGGACGTTCAGCGTGAAATTCCCGAATATTTCGATCGACATGGGCCGGAGGAAGGTCCAGAATATCGCGGCAAGCGGCGCGGAAGTCGTCTGCTCGATCGATTCCAGCTGCATCATGCACTTCGGCGGGATCATGCAACTCGACCCGGAGATGAAGAAAATCAAAACGATGCACATCGCGGAGATTTTGAACTGCCGGTAATTTCCCGGGCGAGTTTTAAAGCCACCCTCTTTGAGGGGGGTGGCGCGTTAGCGCCGGGGGGAGTTGGACGGCGCATTTGTGGAACTCCCCCAGTCTCGCTTGCAAGAGCTAGCCTCCTCAATGAGGGGCCTTTTTATTAGAGTTTATGAATGATTCCTTTCGGACTCTTGAGTTTAAAGAGTCCGAAAACTTCTTCCTGCGTAAGCCCCAGTTTTTTCGGTTCTTCGCGTGAGCCGGAGAGGATCGTCTCGAAAAGGGCGCGTTTTTCTTCCAGGATCCGGTTAATTCTTTCCTCGATCGTGTTGATCATCAGGAAGCGCGTGATCGTGACCGCCCCTTTGACGCCGATCCGGTGCGCACGGTTGATCGCCTGATCTTCGATCGCAGGGTTCCACCAGCGGTCGAAGAGGAAGACGTAATTGCAGAACTGGAGGTTCAGCCCCACCGCGCCGGTCGCGTAGCTCATCAGCAGAACATGATGGTCCGGCGAGTTCTTGAATTTTTGCACGACCGCGTCGCGCTTGGCCGGCGGGATCTTGCCGTGGTACTGAAGCGCGCCGAAACGTTCCAGATGCTTCGCCAACCGGAAAATCGTTTCGGTCCACTGGCTGAAAACGATCGCTTTGCGGCCGCTGGCGGCGATCTCTTCCAGGTCGGCTTCCAGACGCTGGAGTTTGGGACTTTCGCCGGTACATGGGTCGAAATTGCAGATCTGCTTCAGGCGCAGGACCAGCTCGAAAACGTGCTGGATCGTGACGGCGTTTCCCATTTCCGAAAGGCGCAGCGCCCCCTGGGACTCGGCCATCGTGTACGTTTCCTGCTGCTCGGGAGTCATGAAAAGCTCCGCGTCGCGGTAGAGGCGCGGCGGCATGTCCTTCTGGACCAGATCTTTCGTCCGGCGCAGAATGTAGTCCTGCACTGCGCGGCTCATCACGGACGGTTTCATGTCGCTGGAAAGGTAGCCGGGCGAGAGGAACTCAAAGATCCCGACCAGGTCCTCCGGCGAGTTTTCGATCGGCGTGCCGGTCATCGCCCAGTTGCGGGTGCGGGAGATGGCGCGCGCGGCGGAGGAAGTCGCGCTCCGAATGTTCTTGATCCGCTGGGATTCGTCGAGAACGACCAGATCGAAGTGCTTCGGGATCCCCTTCTTCGGCGCGAAAATGTCCCGGTCCCGGTTCAGAAGCTCGTAATTGGCGATTTTGACCGGAATGTCCTGAAGTCCCCACTGCCACTCCCGCCGAACGCGGTCGCCCTGAATGACCAGGATCGGGATCTCCGGCGCCCAGACCTCGAATTCCCGCTTCCAGTTCGTCACCAGCGGCTTGGGGCAGACGAAAAGAACGTTCCGAATGTCGCCGTTTCTCAGCAGAAGGCGGACCGTCGTGATGGCCTGCATCGTTTTCCCGAGGCCCATCTCGTCCGCAAGGATGGCCGAATCCCGGGAATAAAGGAACGAAACGCCCTCCCACTGGTAGTGGAACGGGACGAACGGAAAGACCAGATTTTTGTCCGTGTAAAGCTGCTCAAGAGGCGGCTGGAGCAGGTAGCGCAAGCGGTCTTCCAGCTTGATCAGGTTTTTCGGCGGCAAAAGGTGGGTCAGACTTTCAGGAATCGACTCCTGAAGCGCGGCGGAACTGGCGTCGGTCTCGGCGTTTTCCGCAGATTCCAGGTTTTCCGAAGTTTCCCCGACCGGGAGGTCAAGCGAATCAGGCGACGCGCCGTCCGGAAGAAGGTCTTCGCTCGTCGGCTCCGTGAGGTTTCGCTCGCGGGAAGGAAGCGGGGCCTCCTCCGTGTCGTCCTCGGCGCTTCCCGGTGCGTTTTCGTCCCACGGCAAAATCGAGTCTTCGGGCGAAAAACCGCCGATCGTGCCGTTCCCGGTTTTCTTTTCCCCGAAGGTTTCACCCTCACCCGGTTTTTTCTTTTCGTTAGGCTTGCAGAGCTCGGCCGGGTCGCCGAAGTAAAAACTATTAACCGAGATCGAAGGCGGCGAAATGCGGACGGTCAGGGCCTGCGGCGCGCGCATCGTGGCTGAAAGCGTGCGAATTTCTACCTTGGGCGCACGATTCATCGCAACGTTCCACCCCAAAGTCAGCTCACTGACCCGGGTTTTGGGGGGATTGATCGTTAAAACCTGAATTTCGTCCATAAAAACTTAAAAACGGTTTGGATTTGGATATTTCGCTTTCTAAAAAAGACCGTGCAGCGGGCCACCCGGCGCGGCAAGCGCCTCGACGCGGCGCGTAACTTCCGGGTCCTCCTCCAGTTCCGGAGCGTGGAACGATTTTTTCCGCGCGTCGATCACGATGGAGCCTTCAAAACCGACGTGGCGGTTCACGCAGGTCGGGCCAATACCGAATAGATCGCGGGCCGGGTCACTTTTCGTGAACGTGGTCCAGAGGAAATCACGGACTGAAGCCGCCGCGTGGGCGGTCGAGTCCACCAGAACGATCAGCGGGAAGGCGTTCAACGCGTCGTGAGGCGTGAAAGCCGCGCAGAATTCCTCGGTCAGCCGGGCCGCGTCGTGCTGCGTTCCATCGTCGCACCAGGGAGGGGCTTCCAAAACCAGCACGCCGGGAAGCGGAACGGCAGGATTCCGAACGCCAAGGTTTTCCGGGAGGCGGAGCGCTTCCGCGTCTTCGAGCCGGGCGGGAAGCTCGCGCCGTCTGGGACCGGCGGCCGCGATGATGATTTTGGAGCCGTGATTCAGGGCCCCGCCGGAATAGTCCAGCGTGTCGGTCGAGGTCCCGGTCTGGAAATGGAGGTCGGAGCGCCAGTCCGCCCGTTCCAGAACGTGACGCAGGAAACGTGGAACGTCCCGGACCGTGAGCGTGGGATCGTCTTCGCCTGCCGCCAGTAGCACGTACTTCGCCAGCGAAAGCTGGCCGGTCCCCAAAATGGCGTTTCCAAGGGTCAAAAGCTCCAGCGGCCGGCGTGGGTTTTCGTACGGAACGTAACGCTCCGAGCCGATGGCCAAAAGAAGGGGGTGAACGCCGCAGTCATCGACCGCGTGGACTTCCTTCACGCCCGGGATCGTCTGCGGCATCAGGTCGCGCGTCAACTCGTGGATGAACTCGCCGATCATCGAATCTTCCTGCGGCGGTCGCCCCACGACCGTAAACGGCCAGATCGCATCGCGGCGGCAGAAAACCCGCTCGACCTTCAAAACCGGGAAATCGTGTGCCAGACTGTAGTAGCCGAGATGGTCGCCGAAAGGACCTTCCTTTTTGACGGTTTCCGGCTCGATCGTGCCGCAAATTGCAAAATCCGCCTCGGCCGAGACCGGCAAATCGATGCCTGCGGGCGCGGCCATGCGGACCCGGCGCTGGTTCAGAATTCCGGCAAAAAGCAGTTCACTCATTCCTTCCGGGAGCGGCATCACGGCGGCGACCGCCAGCGCAGGGGGGCCGCCCACGAAAACATTCACGCGGAGTTTCTCGCCATGAGCGATTGCCCGGGCGTGGTGGCTCCCGATCCCGCGGTGGATTTGGTAGTGGATCCCCACTTCGTCGGGGCCGTAGTCGTTTCCGTTGAGCTGGACGCGGTACATGCCGAGGTTGGAGCGCAGAAGTCCCGGCGCGTCGGGGTCCTCCGTGTAAACCTGAGGAAGCGTCACGTACGCCCCGCCGTCGTTCGGCCAGGATTTCAGGCGCGGAAGGTCTGAGAGTGCGCAGGTGGATTGAAAAACCGGTCCGGTCCGGACTTTTTTGGGACGGGAGCACCAGCCGGACCAGGGCGTTTTCCAGTTCAGGTAAAGGCCGGGCCGACGCATAAAATCGGAAGGGTCCACACCAAGCCGCAGGACCCGCGGCAGAATTTCCAGCGCGTCACGGAAGATGAAATGCAGTCGTTCCCGGGTTCCAAAGAGGTTGGAAACCATGGAAAAGCGCGAGCCTTTTACGTTGGTAAACCAAAGCGCGGGGCCGCCGGTGGCAAAAACCCGGCGCTGGATCGCCGCCATTTCGAGGTTCGGGTCGATCGGCGCGTCGATCTCCACCAGACGCCCGGTCCGGCGGAGGTCCTCAACGCACTGGCGCAGACTGCAGTACCCCACGGCGGCCTCCTAATCAAGCGGTTCGATTTCCTGATCAAGCGCGTCTTCCAGGTCCTGGATTTCATCGTCGCTGAGTTCCACCGATTTCCCTTCGGGTTTCGTGTTGGGCTTTTGCTCGTCAGGTTTCTGTTCATCCGCTTTTTGATCGTCGGTATTTAAATCATCCTCCTCAAGTTCGTCGTCATCGTCATCATCATCGTCACCATCCTCATCGACGGTTTCCAGTTCCTCATCATCGTAGTCTTCCTCATCACCATCCATATCCTCTTCATCGTCGGAGGAAGTTTTTTCTTCATCTTCCTCTTCGTCCATATCCTCTTCATCTTCGTCGGATTCATCATCCGATTCGGTCTCTGTTTGGTCTTCAGTTTCCTCGGCGGTTTCATCTTCCTCCGGGATTTCTTCGTCCAGCGTGGCATCAGGCTGGGATTTGGAATTCAGCGGGGCTTCCAGCGCGTCGAGGACCATACCGCGGACTTCCAGAAGTTTTACGTTCTTTTCCGGCGTGTTATTGTAGAGGTCGTACAAATCGCTGATTGCCTGGGTTTTCAGGAGTACCCCGTAGCGCAAAGTGTTTTCACGCAGGATTCGTGCCGCCCGTTTACTCGCGGAGTAACTGAAAGTGCCGGAGGTCCCGATGAATGCGAGAGACTGCTGCGCACGCGGCGAGCCGATCCAGCGGAGAACTTCCAGTGATTCTTTCAGGAATTCCGGGTTAAAGTAAAGTTTCAAAACCGGCGAAACGAGCGGTGTCACGTCATACAACGCAGCCGGTTTGCCCCAGTCGATTGAAAGTCCCGGGCGATTGTCGGTTTTAATCTCGGTCAAAAGATTCACCGGTTCTCTTTTTTTGGCTTCATCCAGGAGAGATTGGATCTCTTCCTGTTGTGGGTCTTTCGAGGGATCCGCAGTTTCCGCCTTGGGTTCTTCAGAACCTTCCTGAGATTCGTCCAAAATGGAAGAATTTGGTGTTTCCGAAGCGCGGATCGGCAGACGTTCCGCCCAACCGCCCTGGTGGGTACGCATGATCTCACTCGCCCAAACCAGAGTAGCCCGGGTTTGAACAACGCGTTGTTCAGGAGTGAGTTTGACCGAAGTTTTGATTTGATTAATGGCCGTAATCAGGAGTTGAATGTCTTCATCCCGGGCAGGAATCGGGAACCAGATACATTTGGGGATGCGGTGGGACATCAGTTCAGCCGTTTTAAAATCGTCTGGCGAGGCAAGCAGAACCAGTGGAATGTCCGCCGTGCGCGGGTCGAGTTTGAGCTGCTGGAGCAGCAGATCCGCCTCGTTCGCCAGAAGCTCAACATTCATCAGGATTGCCGTGTAGTCACTGCTTTCGAGCGCTTTCCCAACGATTTCTTTAATGTTCGTTCCGGTATCAAAATTGAAACCGAATTTGAAGAAACGGCCACCGATAAACGTCGCTTCTGCCGAGTTTTTGGCACCGACCAGCACCTCGCTGCGCCCCGTTGTATTCAGGAACCAGGCCATGGTTTCTATGACGCGTGACGAACCGGGATACGGTTTTTGCGGGTTCAACTTCATGATGGTCTGGAGTGCCGCGAAACGAAGCAGGCGGTTCGGAGACTGTATGGCTTTCACCAGGAGTGAATAACTATCGGAGTTCTGCGTCATAAGGGTTGGATCGACTTTCAGATTTTTGCGTTCCGCATTGGATTGGAGGATGGATTCATCCCCATTTTCCCCCAGAGCCAGGACTGCCAGGATTGCCGCGTCATAAAACTGTGAGTCGAGACATTCGCTCAGATACGTTTCCATTTCCTCGATGGAAAATTCTTCAATCAGTTTCTGAAATTCCGGCGTTTTAACGAGTTGGTTCGTTTTCAGGGAAGTTTCCTGGAACTCGTCCATAAAAGTTGCCGTGTATTCCGAGGTGGTCATGAAGAAAAGTTTCCGGGATTCCGGATCATCAGGGTACAGATCCCAGAAAGCACGGGCGAAACGGTAGGAGTCCTGACGGTATTTGACCAAACGGTTGGCCGTTGTCGGAAAAATCGTTTTGCTTTCCGGGTTCCAACGCCACACGACCACGACGGAATCATCGTTTCCGATCGTTTCCAGTACCTGCTTTTCTTTTTGGATCGCCGAGATTTGGTTCTTCAGAATCGTAGCGATTTGCGCCTTCATCATTTTGGGGTTTTTAAAGAGCGGTTCCAGGTGAGGCATAACTTCCTGTGAAAGTTCGTGGTCTTTTCCGTTGATGACCGCCGAATAAAGCAGAAGCATGAGCGCATCGCGATTTTTCTTTCCCGCCAGAATTTTCAGGAAACGGCAAATCGGTGTCAAGCGTTTGGGATCACCGGAATCCAGCATGGCTCCAAGACCGCTGACCAGAGCATCTCCGAAATTCTGAAGAGCCGTTTCGAGGGTTTGAACTTTCCTGGCGTCAGTTTTCGGGTCCAGTTTGGTATAAACCTCCAAAAGGGCCGGGAGGGAAAGAGATTGGTAGGTCAGAAGCTCCGTCAGCGCGACTTTTCGTTCCTGCTCGTCCGGGCTGGAAAGCTGATCTATCATCTCGTTGATGAAATCCGGATCGGTGGAAAAACGTTTTTCCAGTTCACCGAGGATAAATTTCCCGAAAGCGTTTCCGTGAGGGGCAAGATTCGGATTCTCCGAAAGGGTCGCGAAAAACGCACGGCCGTAAATCGTCACCAACTTGGTCACGTCCTTCGCAGAAGGCCCGGCATCAAGTGCTTTTTTATAGAAAAGATTGGCCAGATCGAACCGCGACAAATTCGCAAAATTGTGTGCAGCATCGACCAATTCCAGAACCGTCGTAGGATTCCTGAGAAGGATTTCGCGGATGGACGCGTCACCGTACTGGTAACGTTTTGTTTCGTAAAGTACTTTGTTTTTGTACTGATTCAGAATGGCTTCGGGGTCTTCCTCTTCGCCGACTTTCAGGCGTGATTTTGGTTTGGCTTCCTCATCATCATCGTCACCACTTTCGTCGTCACCACTTTCGTCATCATCATCGTCGCCGAGGTTCTCATCTTCCATATCATCATCGTCGTCATCGCCGAGATCAACGTCGTCGTCATCATCGCCGACGTTTTCCGCGTCATCATCCCCCTCATCCTCAAAGTCATCGTCATCCCCTGCGGCATCGTCATCGTCGTCTGCAGCGTCCTGAGCGGTGACACTGGGGAGTGTTCCTTCCGGGACCAGACTGTTCTGGACCATCAGCGCGTTCTGAAAGAGAAAGACTCCCAGGAGGAGCGTCAGAAAGAAGAGGATGTCTTTCATGGATCGAATGAAATATTTATGGGTCAACATGGGATTTCTCTCTCGTTTAAAACTTCGTTGATTTAACTTGAATGGTCAGGCCGAAGTGGTTTGCAGTTGGTTTTACTCTAGTTCCGGCTGAACGATTTTGCCCTGGCGCTGAAGCTCGCAGTAATCGTAGGAACCGTAAAAGTCGCAGTTATTGTCCATCCAGAGGGTGAAGCGGTAAAGCTCCTCCGGAGTGAGTTTCAGTCCGTGGTGGTCGGACGTCAGGATTTTGTAAAGTTGGCTGGCGTTCGAGCCGAATTTTCCCGGGTAGGTCTGCGCGTCCGTCCACAAGTAGTGATTGTAGAAGAAGCAGTACGGCTTCAAATTCCGGAACGACGTGAAAAAGTGCTCGTTTTCCGGACCGCGGCCCAGGTCGATCGCCTTCGGATCGTTCGATTCGGCGTGGCATTTTACGCACTTCGCGTCAATGGTCGGCTGGAGGAGCGTCACGTAGTTGAACGGGTTGCTCCCCTCCGGGTCCGGTTTGATGATGCTCGGCGCGCGGCGCATCGCAGTCGGTACTTTCGGGCGGGCCGTGATCGCGCTGTGGCGGTCCTCGTGGCACCCCTGGCAAATGAGTTCCTCACCCTCGTGGACGTACGTGTCGGAGCGCATGGTCTGAACCGCCACGCCGTTCGCGTCGAGGGCCTGGAAGTAAAGCGGTATATTGACCGGAACCGTGAAGTAGGCGCTTCCGTCCTCTTCGACCGGGACCGTGCCGAGTATCCGCCGGGCGTTTTTCTGGTCGCCGTAGCCAATTCGCGGCGAGTCACCATACGGGTTCGGCTTCGGAAGGACTTGCACGATGCGCAGACGCTCGATTTTAGTTCCTTCAGGGAAAGGCAATTTTGTGTCGTAAACGTTCACCAGACCAATGTTTGCGGTCTTCGGAAGCGTTTGTGGGTCCACGGGCTTGAAGGTTTCCCCCGGTGCGAGCGGCAGACCGACGAGTGTCCGGTGAGGAACCACGGGGGCCATTTTGCGGGCCTTCAGCGGGAATGCGTCACGGCAGGAAATTTCCGGGTCGCGGTAAAGGAGCGTGCGATTTCCGAACGCGTCAAGGAGGTAGATCCCGTAATTGTTCTGCAGGAAGTCGTTCCAGACGGCAAACGGGTCGTAAACGCAAATGTAAAACTGCTCGGAAAGCGGATGAGCCGTAGCATACTGGGCTGGTTCAAAGCCGCCGCAGCCCATTTCTGTTTCGGGGAAACCCTGGTCGGGCGTGATGCGTCGGACGCAGCTCATGAAATTATCGTCTTTCTGCTGCGGGTCCACGAGGATCAGCGAGCCGTACGTCTGGCCGTGATGGGCGCAGGCGGTCGCGGTGAATTTCGGGGAGTTCGGAACCGGCCGCAGATCGCCCTCGAAGAGCGGAACGGGAGCCTGTTCCTTGTGGTAGTTGCCATGCAGGGCGCGCGGGTCACGGCCGTCCGGAGTGGTGATCCACGGATGGTGCGCATTATTCGCGCCGCGGTCCACGTAGTCCCAGCGCGTGTAAACCACCATGCCGCTGTGATCCACGACGGGCGCCCACTCGTTTGTCTCGTGGAAGGAGATCGTCGTGATGTCCGACCCGTCCTGGTTCATCGTGTGCAGTGTGTACGTCGGGACCGGCCGTCCGTGGCATCGGCCATAACCGCCGCGGCGCTCGGAGATGAAAACGAGCCGGCCATTCGGAAGAACGCACGGGTCGAATTCGTTGAACGCGCCGTCAGTGATCTGGGTCAGGTTGGATGCCTTGCCGGTCGCCGGGTCAAAATCAGCCTTGAAAATGTGGAAGCACGTGTCGGGCGTCCACTCGTACTTGTACCGTTCCGGCGAAGTGTCACAGGCGGCGAAGAAAATCTGCTTCGCGTCCCAGGAAAGCTCCGGCGAAAGGAACGCCCAGGTTTTGTCGAGGATTTTTCCCGCGTTCCGGCCGTTCTGAACCGGCTGGTCGAGTACCGAAACGACTTCCGGGTGGTCGGTGAACGCGTTTTTCAGAACGTACAGACCGCCGCCGGGCTGCTGGTGGAAACCGAAGTACTGGTCGCACATATGGCAGCCTCGAACGTCCGCAATCGTACCGTTCAGGTAGTGACGTTTCAGAAAGACCAGGTCGTTGAAGTCGAGCAAAGGGTTCTGAAGCATGATCTTGCGGCGCAGAGCCGAGACCTCGGCAAAAACGGCTTTGCGTTGGGCCAGGTTTTCGACCGGGATCGATTTTGCTTTGGCGTTCAGATCTTCCAGCGCCCGGGCCTCGACTTCGAGTTTCGGGCCGTTCTTCATGGCGCGGAGAGCGTCGATGAGTGGGTAGATCCGCCGCACGGCGACGTCGAGCGGGTCGCGGTCGGTCGGGAGGATGGTCGCGGCCGGGTGCAGGGTTTCGGATTTTACCTGGTCACTCATGCCCTTCTTGAGGAGTCTGCTGGTCGCGCACCATTCACGGCCATTTTCGTCACTGATGTGAATGATGTTTCCATCTTCATCAATGATTTGGCGAGATGGGTACTTCAGTCTCGGCGCAGGGGCATCACTGGCCGGACGTTCAATGCGGGCGTCGCCGATATTCGCGTGGTCGCCGCAGTAATTTTCTTCCTCACTGACGATGATTTTCAGCATTTCCACGCCACTCAGGTCGATTTTGCAGGCTTTCGGCGCGTCACCCTTTTTCATTACGCCGCTTTCCCAGACTTTTTTGTCATCGGTGTACACGAAGAACGAAAGCGGACCACCAGATTCATCCTCGTCACTGACGCCGACTTCCGCGAAGAAAGTGCCGTTTTTTGCTGGATTATAGAGGTTGATCTCAGCTGGAGCGTGTGTCCCGAAGCCGCGCTTGTACGCTTTTCCGCCCATGGCGAGTTCACCGCCGCCGACGGATTTTTGGACTTGAGGTGAACGCCAGCCGCAGCGGGTCATCGAGAGGTCCATCTCATCGAGCCAAAACGTCTGCGTCTGCGCGAAACAGGCCCCCGCGGTCAGGAGCATGGCAAAAGTAAAAACGAAAAAGGAACGGAAGGGAGTGGGCATGGAAAAACCTGAAAAAGTAAAATATTCGTGGGGGAAACTTACATGAAGCCTCCCCTGAAAGGGGAGGGGGACCGCCGCAGGCGGTGGAGGGGTTTGGACGCGGGCCCGGTTTTTCTCGGTTTTTTAACCCCCCAGTCTCGCTTCGCGAGCCAGCCCCCCTTTCAGTGGGGCCTTTAAATTTTAAATACGCTTTTTCCAGGCGTCGATCTGTTTCCGGACCTCCACCGCGGCGGTGGAGCCGTAGCTCTGGAACGCCTCGATCGCTTTGCGCACGCCGAGGATCTCGTAAACGCTTTCGTCCAGTTCGGGGCACTCGGCCTGGAATTCGGCCAGCGGAAGCTCGGCCAGCGCGATGCCGCGGTTCATGGCAGAACGGACGAGCCGCCCGACCATTCCGTGCGCCGTGCGCTGGGGAATGCCGCGCTTGATGAGGAACTCCATGAAAGTCGTGGCGTCGAGGTAGCCTTTCTCAAGCCGGGCCTCGATCGCTTCCCGGTTCAGTTTCGTGTCGCGTACCAGATCGGCCGCCAGGTCGAGCGCCGCCGAAACCGTGTCGTACGCGTCGAAAACCGGCTCTTTGTCTTCCTGAAGGTCGCGATTGTACGCCAGGATCAGCCCCTTCACGAGGACCATGAGGGTCTGCAAATCGCCGATGACGCGCGCCGTTTTGCCGCGGATCAGCTCCAGAACGTCCGGGTTCACCTTTTGAGGCATGATGCTCGACCCGGTGCAGAACTTCTGCGGGAGTTTGAGGAAACCGTACTCGCAGGTGGACCAGAGGATCCACTCTTCCGCCCACGTGCTCAAATGCTCGGCAATGAGCGAAAGGCAAAACGTGAATTCCAGCGCAAAATCCCGGTCGCTCGAAACGTCCAGTGAGTTGGCGGCCACGCGCTCGAAACCGAGTAGGCGCGCCGTTTCGAACCGGTCGATCGGGATGGAAGTCCCGGCCAGCGCCGCGGCGCCGAGGGAAAGCGTGTTCACCCGTTTCCGGCAGTCGGCCAGACGCTCCCGGTCCCGCGCGTATTTTTCCACATAGCAGAGCCAGTAGTGAGGCGCAAGCACCGGCTGGGCGCGCTGCGTGTGCGTGTAACCCGGCAAAATGCAGTCGAAATCCCCGTCGCAGCGGTCAACGAACGATTTCTGGAGGTTCGCAAGCAGACCGTCCAGCGAGTCGATCGCGTCGCGGACCCAGAGGCGGAAGTCGGTCGAAACCTGGTCGTTTCGGCTCCGGCCCGTGTGCAGTTTACGCCCCGTGTCGCCGATGCGGTTGATCAGCTCCTTCTCGACGTGCATGTGAATGTCCTCGAGCTTGAGCGAGTACTCGAAATTCCCCGCCTCGATGTCGCGCAGGATCCCCTCAAGCCCGTCCCGGATCGCAGCGGCTTCCGCGTCGGTAAGGACGCCGACCTTGGCGAGCATTGCGGCATGAGCCTGCGAGCCGCGAATGTCCTGGCGGTACAAACGCCGGTCAAAACTGATGCTTTCGGTGAATTTTTCCATTCTGGGGTCGGCGGCCTCTTCAAAAACCCCGCCCCACGCTTTATTCGCAGCTTGAGACTGACTCACAATGAACTCCAATGATTGATTCGTTCTTTGATCGAAATATACTTTCCCTTAATCCAGTTTTTCGGCAAACTGTACCGATTGCACTTAATATTATACCGGAGTTTGAAGAAAAATCCAGTACTCCTTGCTTAAAATTTGACGAATAAAAAGAGTTTGCCGAACGGAAGGGGCGCAAGTTTCAAGAAAGGAGGGGTTTTGACGATAGTAAGGAATGAAACGGCAGTAAAGCCACCCGGTTTTAAATACACTTTCACCCGGTTCCGAAATCATGAGCGAAACCTCCTTAAACTCCCAGTTTCCTGCGTCGCCCGAGGACTCCAAACCCCTCGGTGAGGAGGAATTTCTTGAAAGTCTGAACCTTGCCGCTCCGAAATCGGACGGGGCCGGAGTTCAGCTCGATTCCGGCCGAACATCGCCTTTTTTGCTGAATCTCGCGGGGAGTCTGGAGCGTTTTCTCGACGTGGTGGGGGAGGTTTTTGAACTCTCGCTGACATCGGAAAACGGCGTTTCCCGGAAACGGCCGAGGACGTTCGAAGGGGACGGTTTTGCGGTTTCATTCCCGTTTGAGGAGGGAATCGGTGTCTTTTTGGCAGCTGACGGAGGCGAAATTCTGGCCTCCTGGCTGCAAAACCCGGGAATTGCGGGCAAGTCTCGCATTTTACTTCTGGCCAATGAGCTGGAAAGGCTTTTCTCGTCGGATCAGGACGGAACATCCGATCCTGAAAACAGCGAAGAAACTCCTTCGGAGACGAAACCCTTTTACACGGGCCCGGATTTTTTCTATGGGCGAATTACCGGGCTGGAATCGCTTTTCGAAGCGCTCCCGATGGAAACCCTGGCGAAATTCCGCTCGTTTACAATCCGGAAATTCGACGGGCGTGAAGGGTACGCGTGGATGTTTGGCCCTCTCTCCTCGGCAGAAATTTTGGTGGATCACGAGGTCCCGTGCGACGCCAGCACGCGGAGCGTGGAGAGTCCGCGGCCTGTCCGCTCGCTTGAGTGCGTGGAGGTGGAGACTGCGGGGACGACGCTTCCAGCGTCGTCAATAGAACCCTCTGCCGATTCGGGGACGACGCTTCCAGCGTCGTCAACAGAACCCCCTGCCTTTTCCGAAACGATTTACCGTTTTCACTTCCGCACACCGCTTTACTCGCCGAAAATGCGGGCACGGCGCGAAGAATTCATACTTTCGCAGATTCGTTACGAACACCCGATGAATACCCAGCGGTGGCGCGTGAGGGCGAAAAAAACATCGGAACGGTTTCTTTGTGAGATTCAGGCTGCGATGCTTATCGCGGCTTATTCCCGCTCTGTCGTTCCAGTTCCCTCCCCTGTTCCGACACAGCCCACACTTCAAATTCCCCCAATGACATCGCTCGTGGAGACGAAAATCCCGTGCGAGGGGATCGATCCCGTGCAGATCGTGGATTTTCAATCGTTCGTGGATGAACCGTTTGAACCGGTTTCCGTCACGCTGTCGGACTGGTCGGAAAATTCTTTCATCGTTTCGAGTCTGATCGAACCGGAAAAAACGACCGATGTATCGCACGAGGGTGAAATTCAGCCGGAAATGCTGATGGAAACGGACGTGAAAGCCGAACCGATCGAACTGCCGCACGTGATGACGCCTTTCGCGGAGGATTTTTCGGAAGAGGAGGAAACGGAAGCGTTCCCGGCTCTCACCGCTCCGGTTGACGTTCAGAAAATGCTGGAAGTCCCTGTTCCGGTTTCGATCCTGCTCGGCCGCAGAAGGGTTTCGGTCTCGGAAATTCTGGGCTGGAAAAAAGGGACCATTCTGAATTTGGGTCAAAAAATCGACAAAACTTGCGAAGTTTTTGTAAATGGAGGTTGCGCAGGACGCGGATTTCCGGTAGAATACGAAAACCGGGTGGGTGCCCGGGTCCAAGACCTCCGTTTACATAAATAGTAAAAACGAAAAGTCGGGAATGATCCCGGGACACGATTCGTTTTCACTGTTCCTTCTGAAAGGCGTTCCGTGTTCCTGACTTCGCGATTTTTCACGTTTCTGCTCGTTTTGCACGTTCTGTGTTACGCTCTGGCTTTGCCCCTGGTTGGGTGGAAATGGCTGATTTTCCCGGCACTGGCGGCGGTCACGCTTCCGGTTTTGCCGCGGAGGCTTCCGGGAAAGCACCCGTACGGGAAACTGTGGTTTGCGGGGTTCTGCTTCTGGTTTTACGTCACGCACTTCGTGAGGTTTCCGCACTGGATCAATTACGGCCTCTGGGTCGCTCTGGGGGCGTACCTGGGCGTTTACCTTCCGCTTTTCACGGCCTGCGCGCGGCGTTTGTACCACTGGCGGCTTCCGAGACTTTTTTATCCGGTTCTTGGCCGAAGGGTTTTTTCACCCGTTTTTCGGACACTCGCTTTTCTGTTTTCAGTCACGATGAGCTGGGCCGCCTGCGATGTACTGCGCGGGTGGGTCCTTTCCGGCTTTATGATGGGTTCCGCCGCAGACGTTTTCTGGCGTGACCCGATTTGGCTCCAGACCGCCGACCTGTTTGGTCAGTGGGGCGTTTCGTCGTTTCTGGCTTTTTTGAGCGCCTGCATGGTTTTGATCGTCTGCGGCCTGGCTTGGGAGTTCAACCGCAAAATGAATCTTGATCTCGTGAAAGTCCCGCTCGTCTGCCTGATTTTCGGTCTGATTTTCCTCCTTGGTTACGGCGACTGGCGGCTTCATCAGCCCAATCCCAACGATCCGTGTGGGACCATCGCGCTCTTGCAGGGAGACGTGCCGGCCGCCCTGAAAATCACTCCCGAGCTGATCGAGAAAACCGATACAACTTACTCAAAACTCGTGCAGGAAGTCCGTATGCGGGGGAATGTCGATTTGGTGGTTTACCCGGAGTTTATTTACAGAGCCCCCGTGGTTTTCGCGGAGCCAAACGCCTATCAGCCCCCCGAGATTTTGGATGAGGCCGGAAACCCGGTCGATCCGGCGGTTTATCAAAGCTGGCTCGAAGAAGCGTCCCGGCAGTCACAGCAAGACCTTCTGAACTTCGCCCACTATGGGATTGGAACGCAGTTTCTGGCCGGATGTACGACCTTTTATTTTGGAAAAGATCGTCAGGAAATATACAACTCAGCGATTCTGGTGGGCCCGCAGACGGAAAAGCTGAATCTGTCATCAGAGTACCACAAGATGATCCTCGTTCCGTTCGGTGAGTACGTTCCACTTGTCCCAACGCTCAGGAAGTGGTTTCCGAAAATTGAGGAGTTTCTCCCGATCGCATCGCAAGACGCGGGAAACAAACCGGTTTGCGTGACTTTTCAGACGAAAGAAGGGCGCGAAATGCGGGCGAGTTTGAACATTTGTTATGAGTCGGCCCTGAGCCGTCTGACCCGCCGCCAGATCGCGGGCCTCAGAAAAGAAGGAATGGAACCGGACTGCATCATCAACCTGACGAATAACGGGTGGTTCGGCTATTCGCACGAGACGCGGATGCACGAGGCGTGCGGCGTTCTGCGGGCGATCGAAAACCGGAAACCTTTCCTGACCGCGGCGAACTGGGGAATTACCGCGTCCATTAACTCAAACGGCCGGATCCTCGATGAAGTTCCGGCCGGTAAATCTCAGGTTTTGTACACAAGCGTTCAACCGGACCCGCGCCGCACGGTCTTCACCGCGTGGGGTGGGGTCCTGCTTTGGATCCCGCTTGCCGTGATGGCGTTTGCTTTCAGCCCAGGCGTTTCTTTCCGTTCTTTCCGCGCGAAATCATGAAAAGGCCCGAAATGCCCACGAGGAGCAAAATCCACGTGGTCGGTTCCGGCACCGCGCCATGATCCAGACGGATGTAGCCATCACCGCCGGCCATCAACCCTTCCAGATTCCAGACAGATTGCGGCAAAATGCTGTTGATCACGATCTCGGAGAAATCATAGTTCGCGTCGGCAACATTGAAGAGCTGCGTGTCGGCAAGGAATGTCGGATCGCCCGCGACGTTGATCGTCAGCGAACCGGTCAGGTCGGCCTGGCCCGTGATCTCGAGTGAGTCGTGCGCACCGCTGGCGGCGTCGATGTTCATGACGATTTCCGCGTTCTCGCCCATTGTATAATTACCCGTGACCTTCACGTTCCTGTAGTTTTGCGTGATCGTCGCAAACGGGGCGCTCGCATCGAGCAGGTTCGTCGTGGAAACGACGGCCCCGCCATCTCCGAGTTTCTGCATGTTCATTTCCGTCAGGTTGTTCCCGCCGTAGCCGTCGTAGTACTGCATCGTGAAGTCGTGCAAACCGGGCGTGAGGTGAATGGCCGTGGAAATGGAAGGTCTGCCCCACGGGTCGCCGTAGTCCAGGAGCGTCATGTGTGCGACGCACTCGCCGTCCACGTAGAGGAAACCGCCGTCATCGCCTTTGAAGTTGAATTTGTAGTCGCCTTCGGAATCGATGGAGATCTTGCCTTCATAAACGATCGTGAAGTATTCCAGGTTAAGATTCTGGGGGAGGTAATTGGCGATGGAAGCCGACCCGACGGTGATGGTCGAGGGGGTGGTGACCCCGGTTTGCGGGTAATCCGTCACATCCGATTTGGCTTTCGCCCAGAAATCGGCGATGGTCTCTGGCGATTTATCTTTTACCTGCGCGTCTCTGGCTCCCGGGAACGCGTTGTTCGTTTTACGGGTCCAGTTCAGGGTCTGCGTGTTGATCTGGTCACCCACGTAGAGCGTTCCGCCGGATTGGGTCAGATCGCCCGTCGCCGAGGTGCCGAGGTAAAGATCGCCGCCGGTCCACGTGAGGTTCTGCGCGTTGCCGAGCCTGCTCGCGCTGACGTTTGCCGTGCCGGACATTTCCATGGCGCCCGTGCCGGTATTGCCGATCTGCAGCAGGTCGTTCGATTTCAGGACGCCACCCGAAATATTCATCGTGCCTTCTGCACTCGCAACACTTTGGCCGGCGTAAACATTCGAGACGGTCACCATTCCACCGGTTTGGGTGTAGGTTCCCGTTCCGCGGTTTCCAACGGAAAGAACGCTTCCGGTCGCGGTTCCGCCCGCCATGTTCACGATTCCGGTCGAGTTGGGCTGGTCAGCGATGGAGAGGTAGTAACCCGACGTGAGACTTCCGCCCGTCATGTTCCACGTGCCCGTTCCGGACCGGCCGATGTTCAGCGAGTTGATCCTGACTTTTCCGCCGTTGATTTCGAGCGTTCCGGTATCCGTGCCGCCATCGCCGACGTTCAGGTCTTTCGATAGGGTAAACGCTCCGTTGTTCACGGCCAGTTTTCCATTGCCGCCAAGTCCAACGCTAAAATTGCCTGAAGTCGCATTGACGGTTCCGCCGTTTACGGTCAAGACCTGCTCCGTAGAAGACGTGATCGAGGGGCCGTTTTTCGTCACATTCAGCGTCGCGCCGGAATTGACGTTGATCGCACCGGTGATCGTGCCGTTGGACCACGTGCTCGTACCGCCGTTGACAGTCAAAGATCCGTTGAGCGTTCCACCGCTGATCTGGGTGTTTCCCGCGCTGGTCACCGGGGCCGTGAGCGTGCCGTTGGAAAGGTTCATCGTTCCGTTGCCCGTGACTGCGACCGAGGCGGCCGAGACGGAGCCGCCGGAAATGTTCAGCGCGCCTTTGCTCTGGGTCCCTACGGAAATCGCGTTTTTGACGGTCAGCGTTCCGCCCTGAACGTTAATGGTACCGTTTCCTTGCGTACTGCCTTCGTTTCCTTCACCGATGGTGATCCGGTCGGTGCAGTTGATGGTCCCGCCGGTCATCGTTACGGTTCCGGTGGTTTTGTGTCCCACGGTGAGCCAGGCGAGATTCATCGTCCCGCCGCTGACGTCCATCGTTCCGCCCATTGTCGAGCGGTTTCCGACGCAGAAGTAGCCGTTGCTCTGGAATGTACCGCCCGAGACGACGAAATGACCACCGCCGGCTCCATCGTAATTTCCGACGTTAAACGCGCCGCCGGCGTTGACCTGCCCGCCCTCCATGTAGAGGGTCGCGGTGCCGTCGTCCGAATAAATAGACGTAATGCCGGAAAGGGTTCCGCCTGCGATGTGAAGATTATTCGTCGAAACGGTCCCACCAAGGCCCGAGATGGTTCCGCCGCCGATCACGATGACGGACTGCGCGCCGGCGAGTGTCGCGTTCGTGGCGTTCAGCGTCGCGACGGTCGTGGTGGAAGCGCCGTCACCCACCGTCAGAGATTTGAGGCCCGGATCGGTCGTCATCGTGACGGTTCCTGATTCGATGAATGCGGCCGAGTTGGCCGTGAGCGCCTGGCCCGTGGCTCCGGCTCCATTCGTCCAGTTCGCGTCGGTGAGCGTACCGTTTCCGCCGCCCCACATATAAGCGGCCGTCCCGTTCTGCATGATGTCGGAGTAGTTCGCGATTTCGGAAGCGCCCAGCGCCCGAGTGAAGACACGGATCTCTTTCATCGTCCCGTCGTAGTAACCGCCATCAGCCCCCATACGCCCGAAGTACATCGCAGAGTTAGAGTTACGGGCATTGTTTGTGATGGTCCAGGAGGCGATCTGGGCACCGTCCTGCCACGAGGTGAGACTCGTTCCGTTGACGAGCATCGCAGCGACCGTCGGGGTGTTCAGAGTGACGGTTGCGCTGGCGGGACGGAGCGAAATGTCGGTCGGACCCGCGCCGTAACCACTGACGATCCTGTTGGCGGCGTCATAGCCGAGACCCCAGTCTCTCACCACTCCACCCTGTTCCGCGCCAACCAGACCGGAAATCTTGTAAAAAGCATCGTTCGGGTTACCGCAGCCGGGTTTTGCAGGGGCAAAGTTCACAAGAATCGTAAAATTGGTCTTTCCAGCGATCGGGTTTTTGGCGGCAACAACTTCAAAATACGAGCCCGGGTTGCCCGTTGCGTCTCCGGAACGTGTAAACACGACACCTCCGGCCCCATCGGAGGTTGGAAAGACGGTATTACCACCGATGACCGCAGAGATCGCATTCGCCGAGACATTATCTATACGATCGATCCAGGGCACATTTGAAGTGGCGTCCGTATTCGTATAATCACTTCCGACCCACCACGAGGTCATTCCCCCCTGTACCGCCCAAAGAGAAGGTGTGCAGGAAAAAATACCGCCAATCAATGCAAGGGAAACCAAAAATCGCTTCATGATGACACTCCAAATAATAAAAAATTATTAGCTTATGACGTTAATTTTATGCCAGCAAATTTAAAATGCAACCCAAAAAAGAAAAAATTTAAAAAATTTTTAGAAATTATTGAAAAAAGAAGTCATTGGGAAGACTGCAGGACGACGCTGGAAACATCGTCCCCGCAGAGGTTGGTTTTTGAGACGACGCTGGAAACGTCGTCCCCGTAGGATTT
>JAUMVK010000012.1:0-89765 GCA_030530205.1 Thermoguttaceae bacterium
TTTAAAAACCTGTAAGGTTTTTTAGGTTTGAGTGTGTTTTAAGTGCAACAAACTGGTTATGACTCCGAAAAATTGGTGGCATTGGGGTTTTCGGCTAAACTCCCTCGCTTTTTTCACCCTTCGGGAGAAAAAAGGCTCGCCAGCGAAGAGTTTGACCGCCGAGGAGGGAGAAACATTCTGAAAATTGTTCCTCCCCCTGGACCCCCTCTTTCAAAAACTTTTTGATGTTTTGATTTGATTCTTTTTCTCAGTTTTCGTTTCTGAGCAGCGGGAACAAAATCACGTCGCGGATGCTCTGCGAGTTCGTCAAAAGCATCACCAAGCGGTCGATCCCCATCCCAAGCCCGCCAGCCGGCGGCATACCGTAGCGTAGCGCGCGAATGAAATCGTGGTCCATCTTCGCCATGGAATCTTCGTCTTTCTGACCCGCAAGCTGCGCGGTGAAAAGTCGCTCCTGAAGGTCCGGATCGTTCAGCTCCGTGTAAGCGTTCGCGAGTTCCATCCCCTTGACGAAAAGCTCAAAACGTTCCGCGATGCTCGGGTCCGAGGTCTTGCGCTTCGTCAGCGGGCAAATACTTGCCGGGTAGTCGTACACGAAAGTCGGAACTTCCAGCCGATCCTCCACCGTCGCTTCGAAAACGTCGTTCAGGAGCACGTCGGGGTGCTTCACTTCCACGTCTTCGACGCCCAGCTCGATCGCCTTCGCCTTCACCTGCGCGGGATCGTGCGAGTCGATTCCAGCGTACTCGTCCACCAGGTCGTAGTACTTGCGGCGGGCGAACGGCGGCGTAAAGTCCAGGGTCGTATCGAAAAGGACCTCTTTGCCGTTTTCGTCGCGGATGACGTTTCCGTTTTCGTCTTCCTTTGACTCACGCCACGGCAGAATGACGGGCTGGCCATCGACCACTTCGCGGCCGGTGGCCTGGATCGCGTTGAGGATGATTTTTTCCGTCAGGTCCATCATGGAGTGGTAGTCGCCGAACGCCTGGTACGTCTCCATCAGGGTAAACTCGGGATTGTGGCGCGTGTCCACGCCTTCATTCCGGTACACGCGGCCGATCTCGTAAACGCGTTCCATGCCGCCGACCAACAGACGCTTGAGGTGAAGCTCCAGGGCGATGCGCATGTAGAGCGTCATATCGAGCGCATTATGGTGCGTCGTGAACGGACGCGCGGCCGCACCGCCCGCTACCGCGTGAAGGGTCGGGCCTTCGATTTCGTAAAAGCCCTGATCGTCGAGCGTTTTGCGGACGGATTTGATGATCTTCGTGCGGTTGACGAAACGTTCCATCGCGCCGTCCGTGTGGATCAGATCGACGTAGCGCATCCGCTGGCGGCTTTCCAGGTCGTTCAGGCCGCTGTGTTTGTCCGGCGGCGTATTGATCGACTTCGACATGAAATCGAGATTCGAAGCGAAAACGGTCAGCTCGCCGGTCTTCGTGTGGGCCAGCTCGCCTTCCACCATCACGATGTCGCCCAAGTCGAAGCATTGCGCCAGCTCGAAGTTTTTGTCGCCGACCTGATTCTTGCCGATCATGATCTGGATCTTGCCGGTGCGGTCTTTGATGTTCAGCCAGATGACCTTTCCGGACGGGCGCTGAAGCATGATGCGGCCCTGGACGCGGACGTGTGGACCGTGCGCTCCCGCCTCGCGTTCTTCCGCAGGCGGAACCTGGCTTTCCATCGCGCGGGCATCGGCGAGCGTCGTGACGTCATCGATCCGGTGGCCCCACGGGTCGAAACCGAGTTCCACGATTTTGGCCATTTTTTCGCGGCGCGAGGCTTCAAGCTGAATGGCGCCGGTCTGAGCCTTGGCTTCTTCTTCCGCGGCGTCTTTGGCGGCTTTCCACGCGACGAATTCCTGGTACTTCGACGAATCAAGCGCGTCGTTCGAGGCGATCGCTTCATCACCGCACGCGGCTTTCATCCATTCCTCGAAAAGAGGAAGTTTGACCGCCGGGGCGTCCGGTTGGGTTTTGCGCCAATTATTGTAGTTTGTGAAGTGTTTTTTGATGGACATTTTATTTAGTTAGGAGTTAGAAGTGGAGGAGTTAGGAGTGAAAATTGGAGGAGTGAAGAGTAAGGAATTAAATTTAAAGAAGGAAAAGGTTTTCCTGCTTCATACGAAACGAAGCAAATTCTTCATTCCTCACTCTTCACTCTGATTTTCAGTTCTTCATTTTTATTTTTCCTGATTACTCGTCGTCACCTGAACGTAATTACCGCCGAGGAACTTTCTCGCCGCGGCTTTAACGTCTTCAAGAGTGGTGGCATTTACCCGGTCATCGTATCCGCGATCGAAATCGATTCCCAGGCCGTACAGAACGTTGAGCCCCTGCTGGACTGCCTGTTCACTGATCGTCGTGTCGCTTTGGGCGTGCAGAGCGCAGAGCTTCTGTTTCGCGATGTTAAGCTCTTCGGGCGTGATTTGACCGGCCTTTGCTTTTTCTATGTTTTTGAACAGACGGCCAACCACTTCATCCACTTTGTCAGGTGAAGTTTGAGCGATGAAGATCATATAGCCCGGTACCATACTGCTGCGGGTCACACAGTGGACGGCGTAAACCAGTCCCTCGCCGCGCAGTTCCTCGTGGAGCCAACCTCCTGGGTAACCATAACCGGCCATGACCGCGTTCAGGAGACGTACCGCCATGAGCTCTTTCTCGTTGATTTTCAGGGGCGGAGCCGCGAACGAAATCAGTACCATGCCGGTTTCTTTGCCCGTCACTTTGTGAATCTTCACGTTTTCTGGGAGAGCATTGGATCGAGCGAAATTGACAGTTTTGTGAGTCGCCAGTTTTGGCATTGTTCCAAAGTACTTCGCGATGAGCGCTTTGGCCTCTGCAACGTCCAAATCACCATAGAGCGTCAGGATCGAGTTTTCCGGGTCCAGAACGTTTTCACGGTAAAACGCGCGGAGTGATTCAGGGGTCATGCGGGAAACCGTTTCCAGTTTTCCGCCGCTCACGAGATGGAACGGTGTCGTATTGGGAAGCGCATCGGCCCACGTCTCGAAAAGCTCGGCCTGTGGATTTTCACTGCGCCGCGCGATGCTGCCCAGAAGGAGCGTCTTCACCTGATCAAATTTTTCTTTCGGGAAAGCGGCATTCTGCCAGCAGTCCGCGACGATTTCCAAAGCCCTCGGGTAGTCTTCTTTCAGAACGGAGAAACCGCCGGAATACGTGTTGCGCCCGGAGGAAAACGCTACGAAACCACCCACAGAATCGAACCAGGAGGTAATTTCTTCCGCGGTCCGGGTCGGTGTTCCTTTGTCGAGCATCGAGGCGATAAAATTCGCCCGGCCTGCGGTTTCTTCAGAGTCGAAAAGGTCGCCGCCCAAGGTGTAGATTTTCATATCGACCATGGGAAGATGCGTGTCCCGCTTGACCAGAACTTTTAAGCCGTTCGGGAGGATAAACTGCTGAACGTCCTGTTTCGAGGCATTTTCGGCTTTTCCTGTTTTTCCCTGAGAGGCGAGCGTACCCTGCGGGACGATCTTGATCGTAGTCAGGACTTCCGGACGGAAATATTTGTTTGCGGCGGCGCGGATCTGTTCGGCCGTCACTTTCTGAAGACCCGCAACATACGCTTCGTCGAACATCGGGGAACCGGTCGCCAGGTAACTGCTCGCGAGGGATTCCGCCTGCTGCTGGACGGTCTGATGCTCAAAAATCAGCTCGGAAGCCTTCTGCTTCTTGGCTTTGGCGAGTTCTGCCGGCGAAACGAGGTCCGTCTTCAGACGGTAAATATGATTCAGTGCTGTTTCGATGGCTTTTTGTTCGTTCTGGGGAAGAACACTCATACGGATACCAAAGTAGCCTCGCGCGAAGGTAGGAGTGTAGCTGGAAGTTCCGACTGAAAGGACGAGGCTCTGATCGTACTGCATATCGCGGACCATGCGTGAACTGTCGCCTTCACTTAAAATGTAGGAAAGAAGGTCAAGAGTGAAAAGGTCCTGGCTGTACAGGTTAACGGTCGGGAAGGCGAGCAGAATGTCGGTCGTGGAACCATCCATTTCGCGAATGGCCTCACGTGTAGTGTTTTGGGCCGGTTCCGGCTTCACAAAGACGTTTGCGTCAAAACCACGCGGCGTTCCGGCGAATTCCCGGACTACCTGATTCAGAACAGCGTCCGTCTGCACGTCACCACAAACCACAAAGACCATATTGTTCGGAACGTAACGTTCTCGGTAGAAGTCAATAATTTGTTCACGTTTCACCTGCCTCAAAACGTCCAGGTAACCAATGATCGGAAGGTGGGCAGGGCTTTCCTGATAAAGCGTTTCCTGCGCCAGTTTCCACATGACACGGGCCCGATTTTCCTCGCCGTCAGCCAGTTCGCGCTGAACGACTTCCAGTTCGCGGTCAAACTCGGAAGGAATAAACGCAGCGTGCTGCATCTGGTCTGCGATCAATTCGATGCAGGTTTCTACATTCCTGACCGGGCAGTCGATGAAATAAGATGTAACGTCAAGCGAGGTGTACGCGTTTGTAACTCCCCCGAAAGTATCGATCAAATCCCTGATTTCCTTTTCAGAGCGTTTTGTCGTGGAACCTCCCGCGACGACGTGCTCCAGTACATGGCTCAGGCCGGCACCGAGATATTTGGTTTCATTGACACTTCCTGTGTTCCTGACTGCACAACGCACCGTGGCGACCGGGGCAGTGTGGTTTTCCTGCACGATGACCGTCAACCCGTTGGCCAGTTTGGCGACCGTAATGTCATTCGGGTAGGTGAGACGTGAACGGATTTCCGAAAACGAAGGCGAGGAAGTTTCAGGAGCATTAACGTTTTCAGGGGAAACATTCATTTTGGTCGTGGTTCCTTGTGCGAAACAAAGGGTTGAAATAAAAATCCATGAAAAAAAGAATGCCAGAGCCGAATCGGTACGGCGGCTGCAAATGAAATTCATTGTATAGTTCCTTTCAAATAAAATGGTGAATTTTGTTTAATTATACTAAATTTTCCTTTTTTGTCAATCATTTTTTAGACGTTCCGGCAGACTTTTTCGGAAAAACTTGTAAATTGCTCTTTCCCTGATTTGGATTTTCAGGTATAAGAAGGAATGAGTAAAAAGGATGAAAGGACGTAATGAGACCATTCTCAAGAGGAATACGTCAACACATTCGCCCTTTCATATATTAAAGAAAACTTAACCAGGTACTGGGTCATGAAATCGCATTTTTCCATCATCGTCGGCATTCTTTTGGGAGTCATTCTTTCACTCGGATTTGGTTCCGTTTCGTTAGCTAATCCACCTCAAAAGGGAATCATCACGGTCGGACTGATCCGGGGATTAGGCATTAATATGTCGCCAAACACTGGGGAATCATCCGAATTGGCGGCGAAAACCCCTTCCCGGAAGGCGGTACACCAGGCGAATGTCATCCCCACGACTGTTTCTGGTTCTGAAGTCCGGCAGACTTCGGGAGAACTGACGAATGATTCTCTTGCAGTCGATCTGGGCAATTCGGGAGAAATGTCACTTGACCTGGCTCCGGCTGCGGCTCCTGATCAGGAAATGACTCTCGATGAACCGGAAATCGATCTTGCGGACACATCGTTTCCGGATGAGCTTCCAACGTCAAATTCGATGGAAATTTCAGAGGATCAGACGGTTGAAAATCTTTCGGTACTCGATGGAGAAAACAAAAATGAGCCTTCGGGGCCACAGGAGGGGCTGAGTGATATTTCGTTGGCTCCTCTGGCGGAACAGGAAATGAATCAGGAAATGGTTCCGGCCTCGGCTCCGATGGTTTCTCCCCTCGAGAATCCCGCCTCGACAAACGATTTCGCTCCTTTAGCGGAATCTTCAAATCCCACCTCCGTAAATGAATTGAAAAAAGCGGAATCTACGGATTTCCCGGCAGATTTTGGTTCTGTCAGCGCCACGGAAGGTTCCGGCAAGCCGGGTGAGGCGGCGATTGAAGGCGTTCAGCTTTCGAGGCTGAGCATTCAGAAAGTCGCTCCGGAAGAAATTCAGGTCGGTCAGCCCGCCACCTGGACGATTTCGGTTCGGAATGAAAGTAAGATCACGGCGATCGGTGTACAGATTCACGACGTGATCCCTCAGGGGGCGCGGCTTGAAAGTACGAATCCGCCCGCTCAGGTCTCCGAGAATGGAGAAATCACCTGGACTGTCGGGAATATGCCTTCTGGCACGATGGCCACCGTAAAACTGGAACTCACACCGACTCGTGAGGGAGAAATCGGAAGCGTCGCCAGCGTCACATCCCGGTCAGAAAGCTCCGCAAAATCCATTGCCACTCGCCCCATGCTGAAAGTTGAAACATTTGGTGACGCGGTGGTACTGCTTGGTAATAAAACGGAACTGAGTATTGTGGTTTCCAATCCGGGGACAGGCACAGCCCGTGATGTCATTTTGAGCGAAACGGTTCCGCCGGAACTCCAGTTTGATGGAGGAACGGAGCTGCGTTATGAAGTTGGTGATTTGAGAGCAGGGGAGTCCAAAACGGTCAAACTCCCGCTGACGGCCGTCCGTCCGGGAAAATTCCAGAATCGGATTCTTGCGAAGAGCGGCCCAAATCTGGGAACAGCCAGCTCGCTGGAGATGGAAGTCACCGCGCCAGCCATTCAGATGGAAATTCAGGGACCCTCGAAACGTTTCCTTGACAAAGAGGGAACTTTCCGCCTGATTGCGACCAATACAGGAACTGCCGCGGCCAAAAACCTGGAGATGCAAGCGAGGATCCCGAACGGTTGGCAGTTCCTCAGCGCCAATCATCTGGGCACTTACATGCAAGATAATCAAACCGTCGTGTGGAAGTTGGAAGAACTTGACCCTGCTGCTACTGCTGAGGCCGAGCTGGTTCTTGTACCGAAAGAAATCGGCAGCTTCGCGATGAGTTACAGCGCGGTGGCAGATTCATGCCAGACGGTCAACGGTACGAAAAATCTTACCGTGGAAGGAATTGCCGCCCTGATGTTCCAGGTGGTTGACTCAAACGATCCGGTCCAGGTTGGTGAGGAAACGAAATACACCGTGGAAGTCGTCAATCAAGGCTCCAAACCCGCCGAGGACGTTCAGGTCACGATCGATATTCCTTCGGGGCTCCAGATCGTTTCGAGTGAGGAAACGGCCCGATCTGTCAGTTTACAGGGTGGATCACAAATCGTTTTCCAGCCGATTTCGAGCCTCGCCCCAAAAGCCACGAAAGTTTACCGCTTCACTCTTAAAGGCATCACAAGCGGTGATCAGCGTGTTGTGGTTAAACTCTCCAGCCGAGAGTTCCAGACGCCCATCATAAAAGAAGAAAGTACTCGCGTTTTCGCGGAATAAGATTTGAAGGGTCGGTTGGTTGCCGGCCCTTTGATTTTTAACTCTAACCCCCAAGTACAAAAATGAAAAAGCTTTTAACTCTTGCGTTCCTGCTCGCCTGTGTCTCATGGGTTTGTGCCGATGAATTTAAGGTCGAAGTCGATCTTGACCGCGAAAATCACACGTACACGCTCGAAGAAAACGCTCAGTTCACCGTAAAAGTCACGGATGAAAACGGCGAACTGGTCAAAGAGGGCAAGTTGCTGTGCGTCCTCACAAACGATAATCGGATCGAACTCAATCGGGAAACGGTGGACCTTTCCCAGTCCAACCCGGCGACGGTCTCCGGGAATCTGGGCGTTCCGGGCTTCCTGAGCCTCCGCGCTACGTTCAATGGCGTCTCGGCTCTCGGTGGAGCCGCTTTTGAGCCGGAGAAAATCGAACCGGCGCAACTGATGCCGGAAGATTTCTGGGATTACTGGCGCGGCTTGCAGAAGAAACTGCGAGAGGAAGTCCCCGCCGACCTTCAGCTCGAAAAGATCGATTCCTGGTCCAACGACAAAAAGACGACGTACCGCATCAGCATGGCGACGTTCGACGGCCAGCGCGCGTACGGTTTCCTCGCGGTCCCGGCGGGGGACGGCCCGTTCCCGGTGCTCGTGACGGTTTCCTGGGCGGGAGTTGGTTTTGGTCCCGAGGCGACCGGCCCGGTCAGCGAAGGGTTCATGGTCCTCGCGATGCCGATTTTCCCATACCCGGTGGCGATCGACTACGCCGAACGTCAGAAACAGTACGACGATTACAATGCGGGGCTTGGGATCCGCTACTGCTATTACGGCGCGCCGGACCGTGAGAAATACTTCTTTCGGAACGCCTACCTCGGCATTGACCGAGTGATGGATTACGTTCTGGAACGTCCGGACGCGGATAAAACCCGTGTCGGGTACTTCGGGACGAGCCAGGGCGGCGGCAGCGCGCTGATCCTCGGAGGGCTGAATGGGAAATTCACCCACATTTCCGGCAACGTCCCGGCCCTTTGCGACCACGGCGGCGCGATCGTGAACCGGAGCCCCGGCTGGCCGAAACTTTACGACACGGTACAGGACCCGAAAGTCACCGAAATGGGCCCGTATTTTGACGGCGTGAACTTCGCGCGCGGGATCAACTGCCCGGTCCGCCTGAGCGTCGGTTTCATCGACACGACGTGCAGCCCCAGCTCGGTCTATGCGGCGTTCAACATGATCCCGTCCAAGGACAAGCAAATGTTGATCGAGCCGCACCGCGGTCACGCGACGGGCGAAAAATCGGCCCAGATCATGCAATGGGTCAAAGACTCTGTCAAAAAATAAGAAGTAGAGTTTTTTCGGGAATGATACTTCCGTAAAGTTAAAATATGGCGGTCTCTAAAAGAACACAAAGAGACAACAATTTCGCGAGAAGTGGATACAGAGCGATACGTTGTGAAATTTTGTGATATTTAGAGTCTGCCATATTTTTATTTATTGAAATCTTTTGGCTCATCCGGTAACCCGGTGTATGTTGTTTTTATCTCACGCAGAGATGCGCCAGTGATGTTCATTGCGGCTTAATGTTTTTGTATGACTGATTGATTGGAACAACCAAATCAAGACGGCGAAGCGCAAGGATCATGGTTTTCGCGATGGAGGATACTTCAAGCTGAACATCTTTGGGATCAAAAGGGCCGGTACGCACTTGTCGGATGAACCCGAAAACAAGGGTTTATTTCAGTTTTTTCCTTTTGTTCTCTGTCAGGGCGTACTGATAAAATTTCTCACAAATTTTTTCTTTTTTTCAGGATTTTTCCACTTTTTTCATTCCTCCCATCTTGCTATTTTGAAAAGTCGGTTTAAAATGAAGATGAATATTTTTTTACGTCAGTTTTCTTTAGACTGGGAGTTTACCCATGAGTTTAATGCTCGCCCAATTTAATTTCGGTCCGATCGATATTGGTGTTTTTGTCGCCTTTATCGTCGCGGTCATCGTCATTAGTACCCTCAAGAGCCGTTCCGCCGGCAAGTCCAGCGCAGATTACTTCCTGGCCGGTCGTGGTTTGCCCTGGTGGCTGATCGGTTTTTCGCTCATCGCCGCCAATATTTCGGCGGAACAGTTCGTCGGAATGAGCGGTAATGCCGCCCAGTGCACCGGTCTGGCAATCGCCAGTTACGAGTGGATCGCCGCGATCACGCTCGTCGGCGTCGGTTTCATTTTCCTTCCCATGTTCCTCAAGTGCGGGATCTACACGATTCCAGAATTTCTCGAGTACCGCTACAACAAATCCGCGCGGTCGCTCATGAGCATCATCATGATGATCGTTCTGGTCGGTGTTCCTACCGCTGCCGTAATCAATGCTGGCGCGTTGATCGTCGATACGCTTTTCCATGGTCAAATGATTTTCGGCAGCATTGAGGTGAACCTGGTGAGCGCGAGCTGGGCGCTCGGCATTCTCGCGGCGGTTTACGTCTTCGTCGGTGGTCTGAAAGCCTGCGCGTGGGCCGACCTCCTTCAGGGAAGCGCCCTGATCCTCGGCGGTGCGGTGGTCATGTTCTTCGCCTTCAGTGAATTTAACAAAACCGCACTTAATGATATGGAACCCACACCGCAGTACCTCCGCCCGGTAGCGTACCAGAGCGGCGAAGCGGCCAACATGCGCGCAGGCCTGGAACAGGAAACCGGCGTAATACAAAAATTCACGAAGTTAGACGCCGACAAACTGCACATGATCCGCCCGCTCTCCGACCCGAACATCGTCTGGACCACCCTCCTGTTCGGCATCTGGATCCCGAACTTCTACTACTGGGGGCTGAACCAGTACATCATGCAGCGTACACTCGGGTCCCGTTCGCTGGCGGAAGGTCAGAAAGGGATCGTCTTTGCCGCTTCGCTTAAACTGCTCATTCCATTCATCGTCGTGATTCCGGGCATTCTGGCGTTTAATATGTACCACCGTCAGATGGCCGATGAAGCCATGAAAGACGAATTGGCAAATGCGCCAACGCTGGCTTTATTCGAGCGTCTCTCGACCGGAACCGCGGCTGAGGGCGACGATCAAAAGGCCGTCTTCAATTTCAATCAGGATTTCGCCTGCCTGAACTTCGACCTGGCGAGCCAAATCACAAAATTCAACATGAAACAGACCGGCAAAGACGAGGCGACTTTCGACGCGGAATTCGCGAAACAGGTGGAGACGATCAAGGCCGACAGCGCGAAAAAGAAAATCGAAATGGAGGAACGCATCATCAATGGTCTCGCGCTCCAGGATTTGAATACCACCGTGATCGACGGCCAGAAGGCCGAAAAAGAACTCATCGGTTACAAATACGACTCCGCGTTCGCGCTCCTGATCGGCAACCTGCCGTTCCCTGCGGGCGTTACGGGGTTTGTGCTTGCTGCTCTGTTCGGCGCGATCATGAGTTCACTGGCCTCGATGCTCAACGCGGCCTCGACCATTTTCACGATGGACATTTACAACGAGTACATTCACAAAACCGCATCTTCGAAAACGCAGGTCTTTGTCGGTCGTCTGTGCGTGGTCCTTTTCACGATTATCGCCTGCCTGATCGCCCCGGTTCTCGCCAACCCGAAATTCGGTGGTCTGTTCAAGTTCATTCAGGAATTCCAGGGCTACCTGTCGCCGGGCGTTCTGGTCGTTTTCATCTTTGGGCTTTGCTCGAAACGGGTCCCCGCTTTCGCTGGCGCAGTGACGATCCTGCTCTGCCCGGCGGTTTACCACGCGACCAAGCTCATCCCGTTTACCTCGAAGTGGAACTTCCTGGACCAAATGGCGATCACGTTCGGCGTTTTGTGGGTCCTGATGATCATCTTCACGCTCGTCTGCCCGCGCAAGGAAGCGTTTAAACTTCCGGAAAAAGCGGAAATGGATATGACCCCGTCGAAGGGCGCGGCCGTGTTCGGCATCCTCGTCGTGGTGGTGACGATTGCGCTGTACGTTTATTTCTGGTGATTCTTCAGAACCTCCCGCGGGTCTTGTTTCGGCAGGGCCCGCGCGGGCTTTTTCTCTGATTTTGGACGTGGTTTCTTCAATCGATCCAGGTCTCCGCGTCCTCGATGTGATGCGTCAGATTGTACTTCTGGTCTTCTTCCGGAAACTTCCTGACCACGGCATAAAGACAGTCGATGAACGCCCTGCTTTGGGATTTCCGCGCGATGTCATCGAAGACCTCGGAGAGCCAGACGAACTCGTCGGCCGTACACGTCTGACTCAGGAACGCGATGGAATCCGTGAGATTCTCCGCGATAAAAGAACTCATTCTTTCGTAGTAGTCGGCCAGACCAGCCTCCCACTCACTATGGATCTGTTCACGTTCGGCGAGCAATTCGCGAAATTTGGCGTGATCAAACATCATTTCACCCCGGGGTTTACTTCAAATAAGACTCGGCAAAATGGATGGAATCCAGAATGTGATACGTCTCACATTCCTCGGGAAACTTTTTGGCCACACGGTAGAGCGCCTGAATGAAGTCTTTGCTTTGGGTTCGGCTCACAACATCATCGAAGACCTCGCTGATCCAGGAAAACTCGTCGGCGGTACACTCATTCTCAAGGAACTGAATCGTTTCCTCCATGTTTCTCGAGAGCAGCTCCGTTTCTTCTTCCCAGGCTTTTTCGGTCTGAAAATCATCATTGGGATGGAGCTTCGAACGTCGTTCGAGTATTTGGCGTAATTCTTCGGCCAGCATTACAGTCCTGTTTCTTTCAATGGGTTACCAATCGTCGAGTATATGCCGATTACGTTTCAAACCAACATCGGGTTCTTCCACACGATGAATTATTTTTCTCCCGCCCCATTCCGCCCCCACTTGTTTTTTTCGGAATATCGTCTATAATTGAAGAAAAGTGTTTTTCTTTTTTCTAAACAGGCAGAAAAATGGCAGATTCCAATTTGAGTCAGTGGCAGCAGCAGACCAATTCCCAGAAACGCGGCGTTCCGGAGGGCCTTTGGGTCCGGTGTCCCGGCTGCGGTGAGACGATTTTCCGTAAAGAGATCGACGACAATCTGGGCGTTTGTCCCAAATGCGCCTACCACTGGTCCATCCCCGCACGGACCCGAATCGCGCAGATCATCGATGACGGCACGTTCGAGGAGTGGGACGCCGATATGCACGGCCGCGACTTTCTCGGGTTCGTCGATAAAAAATCGTATGCCGAGCGGCTCGAATCGGAGCAAAAGCGGAATCAGCTCAAAGACGCCGTGATCACCGGCACCGGCATGATCCGCGCGCGGCGTGTTGTGTTTGCCGTCACGGACAGTAACTTCATGATGGGGAGCATGGGGAGCGTCGTGGGTGAGAAACTGACCCGGGCCGTCGAACGCGGTACCGAAATGGACCTTCCCGTCATCATCGTCAGCGGCACGGGCGGCGGCGCGCGTATGCAGGAAGGGATCGTTTCGCTCATGCAAATGGCCAAGATCTCGGCGGCCCTGGCACGGCACGACGCGGCGGGGGGACTGTTCATCTCGGTCCTGACCAACCCGACGATGGGCGGTGTGGCGGCGAGTTTCGCCTCGCTGGGCGACGTGACGTTTGCCGAGCCGAAAGCTCTGATCGGCTTTGCCGGTCCACGCACGATCCAGGCGACGGTCCAGGCCACCCTGCCTGAGGGATTCCAGACGAGCGAGTTTCTGCTCGATCACGGCTACATTGACCGCATCATCCGCCGACACGACCTGAAAACGGAAATCGCCCGCGCGATCGACTACTGCGGGAAATGAGCGCGCTTGCGCTTGACCAGGAATTCACAATTGAAACCACGTTCCTTTCTTCATTACGGGAGGGCTGAGCCAATGCGTCGTTTTTTGTTTTTACTGGTTTTTGTTCTGTTTCTTTGTCTGACTCAAACGTCTGAGGCGAAAAAGAACGCCCCGCTGGTGGTTCCGGATGATTTCGAGACGATCGAAGAAGCTTACGCCAATGTAAAGAACGGGGGGACGATCTCGATCAAGCCGGGAAAATACGAATTTTCCCAAACGTTGGAGGTCGATAAAAACGTCAAATTCAAGAGCGATACGGGTGACGCGGAGAGCGTGGTCATTGACTGCGCTGTTGCGCGTACTTTCCAGATCACCGGCGGGAGCCCTTCGTTCCAGAACCTGACGCTGAGCAACAGCGACGACAACCGCGGCGGCTTCTACGTTACGGGCGGTACACCGAAACTTTTCCGCTGTATCATCACTTCGCGGAAGGGGAGCGGCATGGCCGTCGAGGGAAAAGACGCCGATCCTGACGTTGAGAAGTGCGTCTTCAAAGACTGCGGCAAGGCGGGATTGATCGTTGAGAAAGAGGGGCGTGGGGAGTTCTACGACTGCGAGATTTACGGGAACGGCGCGCACGGGATCCAGGTTTCCCAATCAGCCAATCCGACCATCAGCCGATGCAAGATCCACGATGGCAAAGGCCCCGGAGTGCTGTTCACCGAAAAAGGCCTCGGCGAGCTCAGCCACTGCGATATTTCCGGAAACGGCCCGGCGGGAATTTGCGTTCGGGACGGGGCGAATCCGACCGTCACCAACTGCACGATTCATGACGGAGCAAATTTCGGCATTTTTGTCCTGAATAAAAGTTTCGGGAAATTCAGCGACTGCGAGATTTACGGAAACGGAATAATGGGGATCCAGGTCTGCAATTCAGGGAATCCGACCTTGATCCGGTGCAAGATCCATGATGAACAAATCGGCATTTCCGTCACCAAAAACGGACTGGGCGAGTTCCGAAACTGCGAGATCTACAAAAATGAAAGCGGGATCGCTTCGAACACGCTGGGAAATCCGACCGTCATCGAATGTAAGATCCATGACGACAGTACTGGCGGCGTCATGGTCCTCGAGGACGGCATGGGCGAGTTCCGAAACTGCGAAATTTACGAGAACTTTATGGGGGTCGGAGTGTCGGGAAATGCGACCGTCATTGGATGTGACATCCACGGGAACGGCCCGGGCGTGTTCATCATGGAAAAAGGAGCGGGAAAGTTTTATAATAATACACTGAGCGAGAATTATTATGAAAAAAAGCCTGCCAACTGGTTCATTTACGAGAACGCGGGCATGCTGAAAGGCTCGGGCAACACGCCGGAAATGCCCAAACGCTAAATTGGCACGAAACAAAGAAATCACGGTTTTATTCATTACTGGAGGGCTAAGCCAATGCGTCGATTTTTATTTTCACTGACTTTCGTCCTGTTTGTTTGTCTGGCTCAAACGTCCGAGGCGAAAAAGAACGCCCCGATCGTGGTCCCGGATGATTTCGAGACCATCGAGGAGGCTTATGCCAACGTGAAAAAAGGCGGAACCATCTCGATCAAGCCGGGAAAATACGAACTCACCCAGACCCTTGTGATCCGTAAAAACGTCAAATTCCAGAGCGATACCGGCGACGCGGAGAGCGTGGTCATCGACTGTGCCGTTGCGCGCACCTTCCAGATCACCGACGGGAGTCCGTCGTTCCAGAACCTGACGCTGAGCAACAGCGACGATAACCGCGGCGGCTTCTACGTCACGGGCGGCACGCCGAAGCTTTTCCGCTGCGTATTCACTTCACGCAAGGGGAGCGGCATGGCCGTCGAGGGGAAAGACTCCAATCCCGACGTTGAAAAGTGCGTCTTCAAAGACTGCGGCAAGGCGGGGGTGATCGTCGAAAACGAGGGCCGAGGCGAGTTCTACGACTGCGACTTTTTCGGGAATGTCGCGGCGGGGCTCCAAATTAATGATTCAGGGAATGCGACCATCACCCGATGCAAGTTCCACGATGGCAAAGGCCCCGGGATGCTGGTCACCAAAAATGGCCTCGGCGAGATCAGCAACTGCGATATCTACGGGAATACATTAGCGGGGATCTTGGTATCAGAGGGGGGAAATCCGACCATTACCAGATGCAATATCCACGACGGGAAATACCCCGGGGTCCACGTTTCAAATAAAGGCCTCGGCGAGTTCCGCAACTGCGAGATTTACCAAAACAACGTCGGGATTGTCGTATACACATCGGGAAATCCGACCGTTATCGGGTGCAAGATTCATGACGAGAAAAATGGCGGCGTCCTCATCACCGAAAAAGGCCTGGGTGAATTCCGCGAGTGCGACATTTACGGAAACAAGGTGGGGATCGGAGTAATAAAGGAAGGGAATCCGACCTTCATTGGATGTAAGATCCATAACGGGAACGACTTCGGTGTGCTTATTGCCGGCGGAATGGGAAAGTTTTATAACAATATACTGGTAGACAATAAATCGGAAAACTGGAACATTTACACCAACGGCGTGGTGAAAGGCTCGGGCAACACGCCGGAGATTCCCAAACGCTGAATTTGTACTAAACAAAGAAATTATGGGTTTTCTTCATGGCTGGAGGGCTGAACCAATGCTTAGTTTCTGCTGGTTCCACAAAAAAATTTCCCCCAGCCTATTGACTTTTTTACACTCTGTGTTAAACTTATATCAGTCGTTTTAAGGAAGAGACTTTTCTTGGTTCTTTTTTGGTTTCGTTCTTTTTAGCAGTCGTCATTTCCGAAAGTATGACGAAGACAGGAGGTTTACGTTAAAATCTGCACTTTCGGAACGTCCGCAGTGATTTTTCCGGGGAGTATGCCGGGGAGCCAGAGCGGACAAATCAGTTCAACTTTTCCAACTTTTTCTTTCATTTAAGGAGATCTGTTCTATGTTACGTTTTTTGATTCCATTGACCATTTCAACGTCCGTGCCCAAATCCACAAGCCGGGAATCTTTTCGGTGGGAAGGGAAGAAAATCGACCGGTTTATCGGCGAGGAAACCGAGGTCGTGATTCCCGATGGAGCGGAGGATATTACCTTCCGGATGTTCAAGGACGCCCCACGATTGAAATCCGTCGTCATTCCCGACGGCGTGAAGAAGATCAAATTCGAGGCGTTCAGTAATTGCGAATCCCTTCAGACGGTCGTCATTCCCGACAGCGTGGAGAAGATCGACAATGGCGCGTTTATCAACTGTCCGGCCCTGAAAAAATGGACCGTTTCCCCGACTCATCCTCTTTTCAAAAGCCACGGGGCTGCGCTGCTGAGCAAAGACGGCAAAACGCTCCTGAACCTGCTGAATGTGGGGGAAGAATACCAGATCCCCAAAGGGGTGACGAAAATCGGAAAAAGGGTGTTCCAGGACTGCGTGTCCCTGAAGTCCATCGTGATCCCCGAAGGCGTGACGGAGATCGGCCCGTATGCTTTCTTCGGATGTGATTCTCTGGAGTCTGTCACGATTCCCGACAGTTTGAAGACGATCGGCGATGCCGCGTTTCGAGGCTGTACCGAGTTGTGCGAATGGGTCATTTCCCCGACCAACCCTCATTTCAAAACGGATGGAGTCGGTTTGCTGACCCGAGACGGCGAAAAACTGCTCGCCTGCCTGGCGACGACGACAAAATACAAAATTCCCAAAGGCGTGAAGGAAATCGCGGAAGGGGTGTTTGCCTGGCACGAATCACTGAAATCCGTCGTCATTCCGGAGGGTGTGACGAAAATGGGGGAATTCCTGTTCGACGGCTGCGCCTCCCTGGAGTCCATCGTCATTCCCGAGGGGGTGACGAAAATCGGGAAACACATGTTCAAGGACTGCGACTCTTTGAAGTCCGTGGACCTCCCCGAAAGCGTGAGGATCATTGAAGAATTTGCGTTTTCCTGCTGCGCGTCCCTGACCTCCATTTCCATTCCCGGGAAAGTCAGGAAAATTGGGATCGGCGCGTTCGAAAGGTGCAAATCCCTGACCTCCCTCACCATTCCCGCAAGCGTATCGACTATCGAAATGCTGGCGTTTGGATGTCTCGAATCCTTGCAGTCCCTCGTCATTTCCGAGGGCGTAAAAACCCTTGGGTACATGGCGTTCACGGGCTGCAAATCCCTGAAATCGGTCGTGCTCCCCAACAGCGTCAGGAAAATCGGAGACTGCGCGTTCGAGGATTGCACGTCCCTGACCTCGGTCGTCCTGCCCAAAGGACTGCAAACGATTGGCCAATCCGCGTTCAGGAAATGCGAAAGCCTGAAGAAGATCGTCCTTCCTGAAACCCTGGCCCAGATCAATGACTCGGCGTTCGCGGAATGTTCCTTGCTGACCACGGTCGTCATTCCGGAAGGGGTGAAAAAAATCGGCGCGGGCGTGTTCGAGGACTGCGAAAACCTGAAGAAAATCGTCCTTCCCGAAGGCTTGACCGATATCGGGGAAAGGGCTTTCTGCGGCTGCTTTTCTTTGAAGACCGTCGAGATTCCCGACAGTCTGGAGAAAATCGGGATCCTGGCGTTCGGCTGGTGCTCGGAAATGAAACGGTGGAAAATCTCCCCGACCCACCCGCATTTCAAAAGCGTTGGCCCCGGACTGCTGACCAAAGACGGCCAAAAATTGATCGCCTGTCTGGACACCAAGAAGTACCGGGTTCCCAAAGGTGTGACTCAAATCGGGCGTTGCGCGTTCGGCGAATGTTCCTCTTTGACCTCGCTCGTCCTTCCTGAGGGCCTGAGGGAGATCGAAGAGCGCGCGTTCGAGTTCACTCACTTAACGTCCCTGACCATTCCCAACAGCGCAATCATCAAAAGAAACGCATTCCGTCGCTGCTCTTCCCTGCGGCAAATCATCCTCTCGCCTGACCATCCGAAATACCGGAGCGACGGGAACTGTTTGCTGACCAAAAACGGGAAAAAACTGTTTTTCTGTCTCGAAGGCGTAAAAAAATGCCGTGTCCCGGAGGGAGTGACCGCAATCGCGGACAATGCGTTCCGGGGCTGCTCCTCCCTGAAAACCGTCGTCCTGCCGGAAAGCCTCGAAAAAATCGGAGGCTGGGCGTTCTGGAATTGCTCCTCCCTGAAATCGGTCGTCATTCCGGACGGTGTGACCACGATCGGAGAGAATGCGTTCGCAGGCTGCCGAAAGTTGACCTCCGTCACCCTTTCCAAAAATGTTACCGAGATCGGCGAAGAGGCGTTCATCGGCTATCCGAACCTGACGATCCACGCCCCGGCAGGGTCCGTGGCCGAGAAATTCGCCATGGAAAACGAAATCCCGTTTGAAGCCCAATAGACGCACCGCGGGGACGGCGCTTTCCGCGTCGTTCTCGGCCCCCCTTGAAAAACTCTCTTTTTGTGCTAAACTGGTAAATTCTCAAATACGAATTTCGCATTACGTTTTTTACCGCCAAAAGAGTTTATATGCTTTTCGATACGCACTGCCACCTTGACGATGATGCTTTTTCTGATGACGTTTCCTCGGTCGTTGCGGCCGCCAAAGCCGCCGGTGTGGAGCTGATGCTCACGCAGGGAACGACTATAAGTTCCTCGCTCGATTCCATCGCGCTGTCCGAGTCCTTCCCGGGCGTTTACGCGGCCGTGGCCATTCATCCGAACTGCCTGATGGAGGAGATTCCTCAGTTCAGCTCCGTGGATGCTTTTCTGGAAATCTTCACGAAAATGACCGAAAACCCCAAAGTCCGCGCGATCGGTGAAACGGGCCTGGACCTTTACTGGGACGATACACCGCTGGAGATCCAGAAGAAATTCCTGGCCGCCCACTACGAGCTGGCGCGCCGGACGAAACTCCCGGTCATCATCCACTGCCGGGACGCGGAAGCGCCGCTTCTGGAAGTGACCCGGGCCGACTTTGAAGCGAACGGCCCCGTCCCGGGCGTGATCCACTCGTTCAGCGGTGACTCGGAATTCCTGGCGGCGTGCCTGGAGCTCGGCTTTCACATCAGTTACTCCGGCTGCGTGACGTTCACGAACAAGAAACTCGACGCGTTGCGGGAAACGGTGCCGCTCGTCCCGGCCGACAAAATTCTGGTCGAGACGGACAGTCCGTACCTCGCGCCGATGCCGTACCGCGGAAAAGTCAAAAGAAACTCGCCCGAGCTGGTCGTCCATACGGCCCGATTTCTCGCGGCGCTGCGATGCGTCCCGGAAGAAAAACTCTGCGAGCAAACGACAGAAAACGCCAGAAAACTCTTTGGAATTTAAAAACCGAAAGAAAGAGGGAAAACCGACCCCGCTTCAAAACGGGATTTAAACACAGATTTTCACGGATTTAATGGATTAAAAGGATTTTTTCAGGGAAGACGTCAACCCGTTTCTTCAAAAATCTGCGTAAATCCTTTTAATCCGTGGAAATCCGTGTTTAAGTTTAGGCTTAACCCAGGCCGCGCTCATACCCGGGAAAAGGGTTTGAGGTTTTTGAAACTCTCTTTTAACCTTATTGCAAAAGATCCAACCCGCTTGAGTTGAAACTCATTCGCCACATTATTCGTTATTCGTTCTTCATTATTCATTCGTCTTTTCGACCATCATGACGGTGAATTTCAGTTTGACCGCCATTTTGCCGTTCACGGTCACGGTGCCGGCCATCTGGAAGGCGTTCGCGTAAGCGTCTTCCAGAACGTCCGTGATCTCGACCGTGTCCCCAGGACGGACGGCCTGACGGAACCGAATGTCCGTCATTTTCGCCACGACGGGCATTTTGCCCTCAAATGTCTTTTCGGCGGTCTCCATCCGCTTTTTCAGAAAGACCGCGCCGGTCTGGAGGGCCGCCTCGCAAAGCAGCACGCCCGGAACCAGCGGAAAGTCGGGGTAATGTCCCTGAAAAAACGCCTCCTCGCCCGTGAACGTTTTGCGGCAGACGATTTGCGTGTCCGTCACCTCGACGATCTCGTCCACAAAAAGAAACGGATCCCGATGCGGGATCGCGGCCATGACTTCTTCACGATCCATGCGTTTACTCCATGAAACTCAGCGTTGGGGTGCCTTTTCCACTGACCAGCGACATGAACTCGGCGCGTGTTCTGGCGTCTTTGAGGAAGCAGCCGCGCATGGCCGACGTGATGCAGGTCGCGCCGGGTTTGCGAATTCCGCGGATGGCCATGCATGTGTGCAGAGCCTCCACCACGACGCCGACGCCGTTCGCTTGCAGCTCGTTTTTCAGAAGGTCCGCGATGGTGGCGGTCATGCGCTCCTGGACCTGAGGGCGCTGGGAAACGACCTCCACGACGCGCGCCAGCTTGCTCAGCCCGATGATCTTCCCGTTCGGCAAGTACCCGATGTGGACCTTCCCCATGAACGGGAGAAAGTGGTGCTCGCACATGCTGTTAAACGAAATATCGCGCACGATGACGATTTCGTTGTAGTCCTCGGTGAAGTATTTGTGCAGGTGGATCCTCGGGTCCACGCGCAGCCCCTGGAACATTTCGGCGTACATTTTCGCGACGCGGCGCGGGGTTTCCTGCAGGCCCTCACGATCCGGGTCCTCCCCGACTGCGATGAGGATCTCGCGAAACGCTCGTTCGATCCGAGGCAGATCAACAGGTTTTTCGACGGTTCTTTCCAATTCTTCTGACATTTTGGTTCCTTATGGGGACGACGCTTCCAGCGTCGTCAAAATGGCAGGCGGTAATGGAGGCCGTAAGGCCGGAATTACGCGCCATAGGGAGTTGAACAGCGCGTTCACGAAACTCCCCCAGTCTCGCTTGCGCTCGCCAGCCCCCTCAATGAGGGAGCCTTTAAACGACGCTGGAAGCGTCATCCCCGTAGTATGGGATCAGGCGTTTTCATCAATGACCGACTGCAGCTTGGTCTTGGACTGAACACCCATAAACTGCTCGATCAGGTCACCGTTTTTGAAGACGAGAATCGTCGGGATCGTCGTGATCCCGTAGTGGTTCGCGACGTCATCAGACTCTGCAATATCGACTTTCACGACCTTGGCGCGGCCTTCGTTCGCAGCCGCAACGGCGTCCAGTACCGGCGCCAGAGCCCGGCACGGCGCACAGCCCGGCCCCCAAAAATCCACCAGGACGACGCCCGCGTATTCAAGCACTTCTTTGACGAAATTATCGGAATTGACCTGTAGAGCTTTACCCATTTTGATTCAAACCTTTCAGATTAGTGTTTCAGTCAGTTACAAAAAGTTTTCTTCATTGTACCCAAGTCCAGCAAAAAGTCAAGAGCATTCCCCCAGTTTTTTGAAAAACTTCGGGAGAGGTAGTTGCAACATTTTGTCTTTCTGGTAAAATAGGAGAGTTAGGCCCTTCATTCACCCGTTCATTTCGACCCGTAAAATTATGCCGCAAGGTTCAACCTCCCAGCCCGTTCCGCGTTTGCTCGTCCTCGGGGACCTGTGCCGGGAGGAATTTCGCCTCTGGTGGGAGGCCCTGCCGGAGCCCGTACGCCAGCGGGCCGTTCTCGGGCTGAAAAAAGAAGACTTTCTGCCGGATTTTGTCGTTCTGCTTCAATCCTGGTCGGGGGAGTACTCTGCCGCGGACGTTTTGGCGCTGCGCCAACATTTTCCGCTTGCCCCAATTCTGGCCGTGCAGGGAAACTGGTGCGAAGGAGAAACACGCAACGGGGAACCGCTGGTGGGCGTCCACGTACTCAAGTGGTACGAGTTTATCGCGATGATGCCGCTGGAATTCCGTGCGTTTTCGGAAGGCTGGGCGACCATCTGGTCTCTGCCGCCGGAAAGCCAGCCGGAACATCGCGCTTTGTTCGAGCTCCAGCGCCCCGGATTCCGGAAGTCCTGGCCCGATGAAAAGCCCGTAAGTTTCCGGATCGAAAGCGACGATTTTGATCAGTTCCGCCTCCTGCGCGACTTCTGCCTCCGTACCGACTGGAATGGCCAGGAAGTACGGGTTTTCAGCGAGTGGACCGGCGACGCAGACACCAAAACCGACTTTCTTTTCTTCGATTTTCCGGACTTTAATCCCGCGACTGTCCAACGCTTCCTGACGCTTCAGAAACGGCAGCCCGAGGCGGTAATTGCCGCGTTCTGCGAGTTTCCGCGCCCGCACGAGTGGCGTTTTCTGCTGGAACACGGCATCACCGGGATCTTTTCCAAACCGTTCCGGCTGGCCGATCTGGAATTTTTCGTTCGCGGGCAGAAAAACGACTGAAAAGCCGGTAAAAGCCGCGACTCGATCCTGAAGCGCGTCCCGATTCAAAGTTTCATTTAAACACGGATTTCCACGGATTAAAAGGATTCAAAGGATTTTTCAGAAAGTACTTTTTCTTCTTTCTTTAAAAATCTGCGTAAATCCATCTAATCCGTGGAAATCCGTGTTTAAATCAAGGGTTGAAGTGGGCCCGGCCCGGCGTTTTCTTAAAATTCCTGCAGAAGGTCCATCATTTTTTTGTCCATCTGCAGGCCGTGGTAATCGACGTACTGGGCGTCGGCACGGCCGCTGTTCATGACGCCGATGGAGCCGCGGAAGTTCCACATCGCCCAGCCCCAGCCGGCCTTCTTCCAGTTCCCCATCAGGTCACGCAGCCACGCGAGCACCACGTCGTGCGGCGTCTGGTTGAATGCGCCGAATTCGCCGACCATCACGCCGCCGAGTTTTTCCCACTTCTGCCACGGCTCGACGTACTCTTTCCAGTGCCACGCGGCATCTTTTTTGGAGGCTCCATCCGCAACCAGATGGCCGTTCTGAACGTCCAGATCCAGCGCAAACGGCGCGTCTCCCCACGAGGCAATGCACGGGAAAGCCGTTTCCCCGTCGAATTTTTCACTGCGGAAACCGAGTTCCTCGACGCTCATCCAGTCGCCCGACGTGACGCGGAACTGAACGCCGCACGTACCAGCGGGAATTTCGACCGTCTCGTCTTTGTGGTAGAAATTCTGGTAGCACTTCCACTCCTCCTTGAAAACGACCTCCGCCCACTCGCCCTCGCCGGGGCCGGGTTTGTACGAGTGGTCGAAGAGGACCGCGCCCGGTTTCCCGTTTTCATCGAGCGCTTCGACCAAAAGCCGCGCAAAACTCGAGACTTGATTGACGCGGAAACGGAGCTGAGTCATGCCGCAGCCAGGCGCGAAACGGATGGTCGAGGGGGCCTGCTGATTTTCCCTGATCCCGGCCTTGCCCGGATTGAAAAGCTGACCGTTTATGCTCACGATCGGCCAGGTCGGAGGCGTTTTCATGTTTTTGAGGTAGTCACCGACCCAGCTCGCGTGGTAGTGCGAAATCTCCATCGGCATATAGCCGCGTGTCGCCTGGGCAACCTTCAGCTCCGCCAGTTCCATGGTCGGCTGCGTCCCCCAGCTCATGCCGTCGCAGATGATCAGCCGGTTCGGGTCCTCGGCGCGGATCGCCTCGCAGAGCGTCCGGTGGACCTTCATGAACTTTTCGATCTCGATGTTCGACGGCTCGTTGAAGAGGTTGAAACTCACGTTTTTGCCGGGGATCCCAGCGTAACGCTTCGCGAACGTCTGCCAGTGCAGCGCGCAAACGTCGAGCGTCTCCTGATCGTCCCAGACGAGCGGGTTTTCCTGTGGCCTTGCCACGGTGTAGCCCGGTGCGCGGTGGAAATTGATCATCGTGTGGATCCCGTACTTCAGGCCGTACTCGACCGCGAGATCAATCTCCTTGAGCGTTTTCTCGTCAAATTTGCGCCGGTCGCCGTCCACGATCCACCCTCTGTAGTCCATCGGGAGGCGGACGAAGTTGAAGCCCAAATCGTGGATCATTCGGAAATCGTCCTCGACGAACGGAACGTTCCGGGCGTTAAATTTTTCCAGAAGGTTGAACCCTCGCCAGCGCGGGAGTTTTTTCCAGCTCGCCTCGGGCATGGCATTGGCCAGCGACGCGGCGTGCGTCGTGGCCGCGGCAGCCGGAAAAGTCAGGGAAGCGCCCAAAAGCGCGGAGGTTTTGAGGAATGTACGGCGGTTGGTTTTCATAAAAGGTTCCTTGGATTGAATAAAAGGTTGGGGACGGCGCGGCGTGCGCCGTTTTTAATGCGGAATGCGGAATTACGGGGACGACGCTTCCAGCGTTGTTTAAAGGCCCTTCCTTGAGGGGGCTGGCTCGCGAAGCGAGACTGGGGGAGTTGCACAACGCGCCGAATGACTCCCCCCGGCACTACGTGCCACCCCCCTCAAAGAGGGAGGCTAAATTAATGCACCTGGACTCGTTTCGTGTACGTTTTCCCGTCGGTGCCGGTCCAGCTCAGCTCATACTCGCCCTTGAAGCCGCGGAATACGATCTTTCCGGTCTCGTCGGCCTTGAGCGTCAGGTTCGTTTTCCAGTCGTGATTGATCAACTGATCCATCGCGTAGTAAACCGGCTTGGGCTCCATCTGACGGGTAAAGAGGCCCGAAACCGCCGGCTCGCCTCTGTAACCGCAGTCATCCACGACGTTCCACCACGTAATGCGGTAAATGCTCGGCCACGAGAACCAAAGCCGGTACATGTCGCGGGTGACCCGGGCCTGGATCGCCAAAGCCCGCGCGTCATTTCCCGGGGCCGGGATCGTGATCTCGCTCAGGTGGATCGGCCGGCCCAGAAGGTCCAGCTCGCGCAGGTACGCCTCGACGTCGCGGGGCTTCCACGACGTTCCGTTCGTGATGCAATCCTCCCCACGGGCGATCTTCTCCATCGGCTCGGAGCCGAAAATGTGCATTTGAAGCCCCACCACGTCGATTTTCGCGCCGCGGTCGATCAGGCTTTTGATGAACGGCGGGTAAACCGCCCGCCACGAGTCGTTAATGCAAAGTTTCACCTCTTTCGGGAAACCGCTCTGCGCGACCTCCCAGCTCCGGAACGTGTAGTCGTCCGGCATGTTCGGGTGACGCTCCTTTCCCGGCGCCACATTGACCGACTCGTTCACCACGTCCCAGCTTTCCAGCCGGCCGCCATACTCCGAGATGTAAAGTTCAATGTGCGCCTGGAAGAGTTTCCAAAGCTCCTCTTTGTACTCCGGCCTGACGCGCTCTTTGAGCCACTTCGGCATGAACGGGCAATAAATGATTGGGTGGCCGTGCATCGAAATGCCGTTTTTCTCGCAGAACTCGATGATCGGTTCCGGGCACGGTCGGCGCCAGTGCAGTTCCTTCCCCGGCTCGGCGACCTGGTTCCAGTAGGCGGCAGAATCGCGGTACTCGGCGTGAAGGCGGACTTTTCCCTCCTCCAGCTCCATTTCGGACCAGTAGAACGGCAGCGTGGCGGCGTTGAAAAGACTCTCGCGGCCGTAGTACGATTTGTACTTCGCGTTCAGGTCATCGGAGCCGAGCTGGTCGAAGTTGAAAAGATGCGCGCCGAACAGGAAATCGTGCGTTTTCTGCGTCACGGAGATCTCGCAGCCTGCGGCGTTTTCAAGCGTGAATTCGGCGTCGGCTTTGCGGTATTTCTCGATTCGCGCGTCGATCTCGGCGTTTACCTCGTCATTCCAGAGCGCCTGGTACGCCTCCGGGACGGGATCATCCGGCTGAACGGCTTCTTCGGCCAGAACGGGAACAGTGAAAGCGAGGGAAGCGCCAAGAAGTACGGCGGTTTTCAGGAATATACGGCGGTTGGTTTTCATAAAATGTTCTGTTCTTTGAATTGAAAAAAAGGATTGAGGGAAAATACGAGCAGCCTCCCCTGAAAGGGGAGGGGGACCACCGCAGGTGGTGGAGGGGGCCGGCCAAAGGACGGATTTCTCCCGCATCGGAACCCCTCCGACGCTACGCGCCACCTCCCCTTGCAGGGGAGGCTTAAATGGGGACTGACTCTCAAAGCAAATGATTTTTCATTTTATCCGATTTGGAGACGAAATAAAAGGGGGAGGGGGAAAGAATCCAAGAATGAAAAGAAAAAGGACGAGCGATCCGCCCGTCCTGTGATTTGATGTTTCGCGAAAAACGTAAAATCTTACGCTTCCTCTTTCGCTTCGCCCTTTTCTTTGTCCGTGTAGGTCTGGAACATCGACTGGTCTTCTACGTGGCGGTACATGTAATCCGGAACGTGAACCTCGCGGTAAATGCCGGTGACTTTCTTGCAAAATTCGCCCGGAAGGAGAAGCAGACGCAGGAACGTCGTGACAAAAATCTGAACGTCCATTTTAAACGACCCGGTTTTGATGTACTCCAGGTCGAGCGTCACCTTGCGGCGGACGCTTTCCAGGTCGGAGTCCGGCGGAAGGTTGATCTGCGCCAAACCGGTCACTCCCGGCGGGATCAGCGAGCGATTGTCGTAGCCCGGGATCGCCTTGGAAAGGTGGCACGTGAATTCCGGACGTTCCGGACGCGGGCCGATGAGGAGCATATCACCCTTCAAAACGTTGAAAATCTGCGGAAGCTCATCAAGATGCGAGGCGCGGAGGAGCTTGCCCAGTTTCGTGATTCGAGGGTCGTTGACGCTCGTCCAGACCGGACCGGTTTTCTTCTCGGCGTCGGGGATCATCGAACGAAATTTCATCAGGGTGAAAATCTTCCCGTTCTTCCCCACACGGCGCTGCTTGTACAAAATCGGTCCATCCGAGGTCAGGAAAAGCAAAATCGAGACCGCGAACATGATCGGCAAACCGGGAATCAATAAAATCAAAGCCACAAAACGGTCAAACCAGAACCGCCAGACGAAGTATGCTGAAGGCTCGATCACCTCGACTTCCACGGGCATTTCGTCTGTGGAAAGGATCGTTTCTTCACGAAAATCTTCAGTAATCGAAGAAACGGAACTGGTTTTTATATTTGTCAAAGCTGTGGACATAATACTATTTTTGACGGAAAAGCAAATTAATCCCTTTAAAGCAAACGTATGTTTTTATACATTATACGCTGATTTTAAAATAATTCGGCTTAATTTTGCCGAAAAAAGGAAATATTTTATAAAATAGTAAAAAATTTTTTAAAAAACCAGTTTTTGAGACAGAAAATTCTTTTCTCAACCGTTACAGACTTCCCCAATTCCCCTTTTTGTTCGAATATCATCCCCTTCCCGAGGGCCAAGAACTGCCTCGGCGTACTCTGCGATTTGCTCAGGCGTTTCGAAATAACGGTCGTAAACCCAATGATCCTCATATTCGCATCGGGCCGTCGTGTATTCGCGGCAAATGTTCGGGCGGTTTTCATAATCGGTACAGCGATTATTCTCGTCCAGTTTCCGGCATTTCGTCTGAACCAGCAGGAACCAGTGCTCGTCTTCGGTAAAAAGAGTGGCATATTCGTGCAGGACGAACCAGCGCAGGCGGTCGAAGTCTTCCCAATCGATCGGTTCGTCGATTTCCATTGCGAAGTACCGGCAGCACTTTCCGGAACAGTACTCGCACAGTGTATCCAGGTCTTTCACGTCCTCACGACGAGGTTTCTTTTTTTGAGCAGCCATTAACGTGCCTCTTTCCCAAGAATTCCTTCTTCGATTTCATTTGGAATCGGAATGACCGAACCTTCACTATTAATTAATGCCAGCGTAATGTTTGCCTCGGTCAGCAGTTCACCGTTTCGGCGGATTTCGTAATGGTGAACCATTTTCGCTTTCGAGACTTTTTCCACGTGAACAGAAACCTGCAGCACGTCATCATAAAAGGCCGGTTTGATGTAATGACAATCCAGCCGGACCACGACGAAAAAAATACCGCTCTTTTCCAGCGCGTTGAAATCCCCGCCATTTGCCCTGAACAATTCTACACGGGCCATCTCGAAATAAACCAGGTACCGGGAATGATGCACGACCCGCATGGGGTCACATTCCGTATAACGAACCCGAACGTCTATCGTAAAATCTTTCATTTTTCCAATTATGAACGAGGAACCTGAAATGAGTTAGGAGTGAGGAGTGAGGAGTGAGGAGTTGCGCTGGCGCGTAATGTTGGTTTCAGAAAGATTTCAACCTTGAAAAGACGCGTAATTCCGGCCTTCGGCCTCCATTACCGCCTTCCATTTTCACTCCTCACTCCTCACTCCTAACTCCTGACTAAGTGAAGCGTGTACCACATGGAAGGGTCTTCCATGAACGGGAACGGGGAACCGACCGTGAGAGTTTTCACGGGAAAATCCCGGTCGAACAGCGCCCAGTTGATTCCCAAGTCCTGAAAATCCCCGGGGTCGAAACCGGTCAAAGCCGCCGTTGAGAGGTAAACGAAAAGCGAGTAGCAATTTCTCTGAACGGACGATTTCGCCTGAATGGAACCATTTGGTATTTCGTTGGGAAGCTGTTTCGCGCGGTTGATCGGAAGCGCAAAAACCGACGGTTCCGCACCGTCTGGCCCTTCACCGCACGGAAGGCAAATCAATCGGTGACAGTAGCGCGTGGCACGGTGAACATCGTGAACATTTCGGGTATCGAGCCACAGCTCCACACGATCGCTTTCATCGGGGCGGTTGAGATTACACCAGATTTCTTTGCTTTTCCCCGAAACAAAAAACTGAAACGCCACGCCGTTCTCGTTCCAGGCGCCGCGGACCCGGAAGGTCTTGGCGGTGTTGGCCAAATCACCGTCAGAAATTTCAAGAGAATCAAAATCAGGAAACTCGTAATCTGCAGGAAGTTCATTGAGATTCTCAAGATTATCCTTGTATTTACAGGCAATTTCCATACGAAAAAGAAATCTGCCGGGAATGGGGAATTTTTGCATCATGAAACCAAAAGGGGAAAAACAATGCTTCGGGAATACTTTCAATCCCTGAATTATACCTCAAATGTTGCGTTTCGTCAACAGGGAAAATAAAAAACATTCTGTTTGTAGGGATTGTACCGATTGTACAGGCGAATTTTACCTCTAAAAATGAAAATGTTGCTTTTTGTCAACATTAACTCCATCAAAGCCTTCAAATGTTTATAAAAATCAACATTTTCCTCTTGGGCATCGTTTCGGAATCGTGTCATTTTTTTGATTTTTAGCTGGGAAAGATGTAAAAAAGATAAAATTTAACGAATTTAACGAAAATGCGATAAAGAACAAAAGAGCTAAAAATAAGCAGAATGCAAAATCTCTTGTTTTTTCTTCCATCAAGAGAAGAATTTTTGGAGCAACCCGTCCAATTGACACAATTCGTGCAACACCATTAAAACGTTCAACCATTTCAACTCTGTGAGAGCGAAAAAACCGCAGATTGAAACCAAATATAAAATCAATAACCTGGCAAGAAACCAACATTTTGGAAAGGATTGCAAAATGACACAGAGCATGTACAGCAGGATTTGGCGCGAGGAAAATGGCGTCTTGACGTTTGAATGGATTCTTCTCATTACCGTCCTCGTAATTGGAATCGTCGGTGGGATTAGCGCGGTTCGTGACGCCCTTATTGATGAATTGGGCGATGTTTCGGAAGGTGTGGTTTCCCTGGATCAATCTTACTGGGTCAACGTTCCCCTTCAGGCTTCCATTTACGACTCGATTACGTTTCCCGTTGAGGATTACATCAGTGGTTCTGCAAACGCTTACGTCGTGGGAGGCGTCTGGGTTTACACTCCTTCGCACTTCCAGGATGTCGCCGGCGAAGTTACGCGCAGCCGTCCGGACGAAAATGGGGAAACGGATACGGGCCATCGTCTGACTCAGGAGGTACACAAACAATCCTCTGTTGATGGTGAATAAGGATTTTGGGGGCGGCGCGGAAAACGTCGTCCCCCCCTTTTTTCGTCAGGATTTCTTCTTTTTTTCTTTCAAACCTCTTTTAGTCTCTTGCTTTTTTCTGGAATTTGTGTAAAATAAAGCAAAATTGGATTATTCCTTATAATTATTTGCTGGACTTATCTTGAATTCAGGAGAAATACATGAGCACATTGGCTTCCAGTCAAAAATCCCTTTACGACAAGTGCTGGGAAATCGCCCAGAATCTTTGGTGGTGCTGGCATCATGATGTCGTGGCGATGTTCCGTGATTTGGCCCCAGAACGCTGGCGGGAGCTGGCACACAATCCCATCGCGCTTCTGCGGGAATTTACACCCGAAACTCTCGAACAGCGCGCGAACGAAATGGTGATGGAAAGCCGAATCAATTATGCTTATCGCCGTCTGAATCAGTATGTATCGACACGTCCCCAATGGGCCGCGGAAAATGTCGGTGTACTGGGTTCCAAACCGGTAGCGTATTTCTCCCTGGAATTTGGTATTCATGAGTCGGTTCCGATTTATTCCGGTGGTCTGGGTATTCTGGCTGGCGACCACATAAAAAGCGCCAGCGGTTTAGGTGTTCCGCTTGTCGCAGTCGGTCTTTTTTACGATCAGGGTTACTTCAAGCAGCACCTCAATGCCGAAGGCTGGCAGGAAGAAGAATATTTGCGCACAAACATCGAAAACCTTCCCATGAAGCAGGTTTTCAAAGATGGCGAGCCGCTCATCGTGAAGATCGAAACGACTCAAGAGCCGATTTATGCCCGGGTCTGGCAGATGGAGGTTGGCCGTGTAACACTCTACCTTCTCGACTGCGATCTTCCGGAAAACAACGAGTCGGACCGTGGATTGACCTCGCGTCTGTACGGCGGTGACAACCGGATGCGTATCCGTCAGGAAATGGTCGTCGGGATCGGCGGCGTTCGTGCCCTGCACGCTCTGGGGATCCACCCCGGCGTTTTTCATCTGAATGAGGGCCACTGCGCGTTCGCCACGCTCGAAGCAGTGCGTTACAGTATGGAAGAAGACGGTATCACGTTCGACGAAGCGGTCCGCCGGATCGCGCAGGCCACGTGCTTCACGACTCACACGCCGGTCCCCGCAGGACACGACCGATTCTCTCCAGAACTTGTAGGAGAGCATTTGGGACCTCTTCAGAACCAGCTGGGCATCGACTTCCACCAACTGATGGCCATGGGACGTGTGAACGTTTACGACCAGAATGAATCGTTCTGTATGACGGTCCTTGGTTTGAAACTTTCCCGTCACGCCAACGCTGTGAGCTGCCTGCACGGGATCGTTTCGCGCCGTATGTGGTCCAGCCTCTGGCCCGCCCGGCCGGAAAATGAGATCCCGATCGGCCATATCACGAACGGTGTGCACGTACAAAGCTGGATGGCGTGGCAGATGGAAAAACTCCTCGACCGGTACTTCGACCCGAACTGGATGGACTCGAGCTGGACCGCGGAACCGTGGAAAGACATTCAGAAGATCGATCCGGCCGAGCTTTGGGAAACGCACGTTTCGCTGAAGTCGCTGATGATGGAATTCGTGAGCCGCCGCGTGACCCGTCAGGCCGCACGCCGCGGGGAAACGGAAAGTGTTCAGATGGATCCGAATGCGCTGACGATCGGTTTCGCCCGTCGTTTTGCGACCTACAAGCGCGCGACACTTCTGCTGCGTGATTGGGAACGGCTTCTTAAACTGATCGACGATCCAGAACGCCCGATCCAGTTTGTTTTCGCTGGAAAAGCCCACCCCGCAGACAAACCGGGCAAAGAGTTCATCCAGCGCATCGCGAACTTGCGCAAAGACCCGCATTTCAAGAATAAATTCGTCTTTGTAGAAGACTACGACATTAACGTAGCCCGCCATCTGATTCAGGGCGTGGACGTTTGGCTCAACAACCCGCGCCGGCCACTGGAAGCCTCGGGAACCTCCGGCCAGAAGGCTCTTCTGAATGGCGTTTTGAATTGCTCAGTTCTGGACGGCTGGTGGGCGGAAGCCTACGATGGAACCAACGGTTTTGCGATTGGAACAGGCACCTCCCACTCGAACGATGAGATCATGGACGACCGGGACGCAAAATCATTAATGAGCGTTCTGGAAAACGAAGTGATCCCGCTTTACTACAATCGCGATGCGAACGGACTGCCGAACCTCTGGATCGAGCGGATGATGAACTCGCTGAGCACGATGGCGTGGCGCTTCAGCGCGCAGCGCATGGTCGCGGATTACGTCCGGTGCTCGTACCTGCCGGCCTCCGGTGGAGTCACGTGCGACATGAACTTCCGCCAGTAAACGAGAGGCGGTAATGGAGCGCGGAGCGCGGAATTACGCGTTTTTCGTCCGTGACGAGTTTAACCAACGCGTAATTCCGGCCTTCGGCCTCCATTACCGCCTTTCAAATCATTTTTTCGCGAAGTGGCAGCGGACCTCATGCCCCGGCGCGATTTCCACAAGCACCGGTTCCTTTTCACGGCAGAGAGCCTGGCATTTCGGACAGCGTGGATGAAACTTGCACCCGGCCGGGAAGTTCAATGGGCTGGGGACCATTCCCGGAATCGAGTAAAGCGCCTTTTTCCCCGTGCTTCCCGCCTCGTTTCCAAGTTCAGGACGCGACTCGAGCAGACCTAGCGTGTACGGATGCGACGGGTTCGTAAAAATCGTTTTCACGTCGGTTTTTTCGACCACCTTTGAGGCGTACATCACGACCACTTCATCCGCCATTTCCGCGATGACTCCCAAGTCGTGCGTGATCATCATGATGGACATTCCGTAAGACTGCTTCAGTTCATTGAGCAGTTCGAGAATCTGCGCCTGGATCGTTACGTCAAGCGCGGTAGTTGGTTCATCCGCGATGAGAAGTTCGGGGCTGCACGAAAGTGCCATCGCGATCATGGCCCGCTGACGCATCCCGCCGGAGAAATTGTGGGGAAAATCCTTCGCACGCAGTTCCGGCTCTGGAATCCGTACCTTTTTAAGCATTTCAATCGCCCGGGCGAGCGCGTCCTTTTTCGTAATTCCCGGCGTATGAAGCCGTACCGCTTCAGCGATTTGCTTCCCGATCCTGAAAACCGGGTTGAGGGACGACATCGGCTCCTGGAAAATCATCGCGAGATGGCCGCCGCGGTACTTTCGCATTTCAGCTTCCGGAAGTGTGAGAAGATTCACCGGCTCCTTCGCTTTCCGGTCGTGAAAGAGAATTTCACCTCCCACGACTTTCCCCGGTGGCAGAATCAAGCCCATAGCGGACATGGCAGTGACGGATTTCCCGCAGCCGCTTTCGCCGACCACCCCGACTGTCTTCCCGCGAGGAATCGTGAAGGAAACATCATCGACGGCTTGGGCGACTCCTTCCTCGGTAAAAAAGGACGTTTTCAGGTGACGGATCTCCAGTAATGGTTCTGGTTCATTCATGGCGTGTTCATGGGTGAAAAAACGAAAAAGCCTCCTCCTACTCACTGAGGCGGCGTGTACTCTTTCCGGGGACGACGATTCCAGCATCGTTAAAAAACGTTTGCTTGTACGGGGACGATACTTCCAGCGTCGTTCAGCAAAAGTCCCTGGTTTCACAAGGCAACGTAATTAGTATAACATAAAACCCGCTTCCCGTCAAGGAGAGAAAATTAATAAAAGGAAAAATCATGAAACGTTTCACTTTCATTTTCGGTTTGGCTCTGACTTTTGCCCTCCTTTCCCTCTCGGCCAACGCCCAGTTTAAGAAGGATGTTGATGAAAACGGGAATGAACTCCCCAAAGGCGGCTGCGAATTGGGAGAAAATAAAACCCAGTACTGGGAAGCGGGGATACTCGTGAAAGCGGGCGACGCCCCTCTGAAAAACGCCGTCGGAATGGTCCCGATCCCGGTGAACTGGCCCGAACAGAAGGTCAAAATCGCTGAAGAACGCCATTCCCCTTACGCGAAAGTCAACATTAAGAAGCAAAAAGGCGGCTCTGCCCTCATGATCGTCACGATCCCAAACCTTCCTGCGGGGGAGGAAGCGGAAGTTGTCACGCGTTTCGAGTGCGAGTCTTTCACCCAGCTCAAGCCTGAAAACACGTCAAAATTTCAAAAACTCACCGACAAAAAGGAATTGAAAAAGTTCCTGCTCTACCTGGGTCCCTCCCCGAAAATCGAGGTGAAGGATAAGGAGATCCAAAAACTCGCCAAAAAAATCGGCAAAGACGCTAAAAATGCCTGGGAAGAAATTGAGGAAGTTTACGACTGGGTCCAGGCAAACATCCGGTACGAAAACGGAAAACTCAAAGGCGCCGTGGCCGCTCTGAAAGACGGAACGGGTGACTGCGAGGAACTTTCGTCCCTTTTCATCGCGATTTGCCGTGCGAAAGGAATTCCTGCGCGAATCGTCTGGGTCCCTGAACACTGTTACGCGGAATTTTACCTCACGGACGAAGATGGGCAGGGTTTCTGGTTCCCCTGTCAGCCTGCCGGGGACAAAGCATTTGGTGAAATGCCTTTCCAGTACATCATCCTTCAGAAAGGCGATAATTTTGTGACCGCTGACGGTGAAAAAGTGCGTTACCTGCCCGTCAAATTTACCTGCAAAGTCGTTGGAAAGGGTGGAAGCGGTCCTTCCTTCCGTGAAATTATGAAAGTCGTTCAGCCATAAGGTGAAGAATCATGGAATCGTTTGATGATTTTGCTCTTGAACCGGTTGGCAAATCCCTTCCGCCCAAAATCCTCGCTGCCGTCGATATTGGGACGAACTCGATCCGTGCCGCAATCGCTGAATCGTACAGTGACGGCCGGCTGAAAATTATTGAGCAGTTGAACCGCGGTGTCTGGTTTGGAAAAGAAACCTTCCAGCGAGGTGGTCTTTCTGCCCAGTCGATGCGCGCTGGGATCGAAATCCTCAAAATGTTTCAGAAACGATTCGCTGAATACCACGTTGAACCGGTTCGAGTCGTTGCGACTGCTTCGATCCGTGAGGCTTCCAACGCTGACATTTTCATCGACAGAATCAAAATTTCTACCGGTTTGGATGTGAAAATCATTGATTCTTCGGAAGAGATCCAGCTTTCCGTTACGGCGATCCAGGAGGAACTGGGTGATGATTTCCCACGCGATGAATCGAAAAACGTTCTGATCGTGAACGTTGGGGGAGGCAGCACTCTTCTGGCGATTCTCCGCGGCGGGACGGTCATTCATTCCCAGATTTTGAACATTGGAACGATTCGTATGCGGGAATTTCTCACGGACCCGAACGACTCGCTCGAAAATAACGCGGCGATATTCCGTCACGCCATTCACGAAACCCTCACTTCTGCAGAGGCGTTCTTTCCGTTCCACGAGGTAGATCTCGCGCTGGCGATGGGGTCGGAACCTCGTTTTGTGGGGAAGCAAATTGGCCGGCCTTCCAAAATCGGTGACCTGCAATCCGTACGCACGAGCCGTTTTGACGGTTTGGTCGAGCGATGCATGAAGATGGAAACCCCTCAGCTTTGCCAGACTTTTGGGATCAATTTCCAGACCGCTGAAATGACGGTTCCGGCCCTTCTGACTTACCAGGAGATTTTTCAGAGGACGAAAGTTCCCTCTTTTCTGGTCGGTTCCGCTTCTATGCGCCACGGTGTACTGCGTGTAATGGCGAGTGAAGTCTGGGGGCTGGAAAATCTCGACTATCAAAACGACGTTTTGGATGCTGCCCGTTCCCTGGCCGAAAAATACCGTGTGGACCTGGATTCTGCCAATCAGACGGAAAAACTGGCGATTCGTATTTTTGACGAGCTGAAGAACGAATACGCCCTCCCGCAGCGGTCGTGCCTTCTGCTTCGGGCGGCGGCGATCTTGCAGTATTGCGGTTGTTTCGTGAGTAACCGCTCGTTCCATAAACACTCTTTTTACCTGATCAGCAACTCGGAAATCTTCGGTCTGCGTGACTACGAAAAGGAAATGACGGCGTACATCGCGCGTTACAGTTTCCGTTCGGCACCGAAACCGTCCCATCAGGCGTTTATGTCGCTTTCGCGGGAAACTCGTGTGGCCATTTCGAAACTGGCCGCTATTTTGCGGGTGGCGGACGCGCTGAATCACGGCAACCCGATCGATCCCGACACGCTTCAGTTTAAACGGGAAGAAAACGATTTGTATATTATTCTCCCGCCGGACGATACACTGCTCCTGAAAAATCGTTCTCTTAGCAGTCAGGGCCGAATGTTTGAAGACGTTTTTGGTTTGAGAATCTTTTTCATGAGCTGATTTTTCCTTACTCAAAACCTCACTAATTCATATATGTCACCCAAAAAACACAAAATACCGACTGGCCTCCCGGAAAATTTCATCAATCGTGATTTGAGCTGGCTTGCGTTTAACGAGCGGGTCCTTCATGAAGGACTTGATGAAAAGGTTCCGTTCGCAGAACGCCTCAAATTCCTCGCGATCACCAGCTCCAATCTGGATGAATTCTTTAGAATTCGCATGGGGAACATTCTTCAGCGGGAACGTGCCGGGCGTGAAGAAGCAACCAATGAATCGAAAGAAGCGTCCGAGCTTTTGGCCAAAATTTCCGCTAAAACGCACTCGCTGATGAAAACCGTGTCGAATGAATTCCATGAAATGCTGGATGAACTCCCCCGGTTCGGGCTTTCGGTCTCGGGTTTAAAAGATTTAAGCGACCAGGAAAGCTCTTACTTGCGGAATTATTTGGCCGATGAAATTCTTCCAGTTCTTACGCCTCTGGCGATCGAGGATTTCAATCCTATGCCGATTCTTCCGGCGCTTCAGCTTCACGTTGCTTTGCGTTTGCGCGTTCCCTCAAGTATTTCAGCCCTGAAATCTTCCGATTCAGGAACGTATGTGCCCCATAAAAAGAATCGGCGAAAAGCTCCAATTCAGGAAAGTTATGAGGAAAAACTTGCCGTGGTCCCTGTGCCGGATCAGCTGATGCGACTGGTACGTTTCTACGATTCCACGGAACAGACACGTTTCGTTTTTCTGGAACAGATCATCGCCCGGAACGCCGACCTGATTTTTCCGGGGTGTGAAGTCCTTGCTCATGCGATTTTCCGAATTACCCGTGACGAAGACGTTTCCATTTCTGTTGATTCGGCTAATTACGCCCAGAGCGTGGAAAATGCCGTGATCTCGCGCAAGTATCAGGATGCGGTTCGTCTGGAAATTTCTGAGGGGGCCGATGTTTTGATTCGCCGTAAACTTGCCGCGATGCTGAATATTCAGGATCGTGACATTTACGATGTTCTGGAACCTCTTGATACGACGGTTTTGTTTGAGCTTTCCGAACATTTTCGGCTCCAGAATGAACATTACCCGGAGTGGAAGCCCGTCCTGCCGGCTGATCTGAAAGACTGCGAAGACCTTTATGAACGCATTTCACAGCGTGATATTATGCTTTTTATGCCGTATGAGAAATTCACGCCGGTAGTGGACCTTCTGGAAAAGGCCGCAAGCGATCCAAACGTTTTCGCGATCAAACAAACGCTCTACCGTACGAGCGGCGATTCTCCCATCGTTAAAGCCTTGATCAAGGCGGCTCAGAACGGCAAGGAAGTGACGGTTCTGGTGGAACTGCGCGCCCGATTCGATGAGTCCCGAAACATTCAGTGGACACAGCGGCTCGAAGATGCCGGCTGCCACGTTATCTATGGAATCGTAGGCTTCAAAACACACGCCAAAGCCCTTTTGATCATCCGGCGTGAAAAAGGCCGAATCGTGCGGTACGCACACCTTTCGACCGGAAACTATAATGATAAAACCGCCAAGTTGTATTCTGACATCGCACTGATGACCTGTAACCCGGAAATCACGGCGGACATCGCCGCTTTTTTCAACATTCTGACGGGTTACTCCGAGTCCGTTGGCTGGAAAAGACTCACTGTTGAGCCGGTTTTGCTCAGACGCCGTTTTCTCGAGTTGATCGAACGTGAGATCACCGTTTCCACGCCGGAACAGCCGGGCTGTATTCGCGCCAAGATGAACGCTTTGGAAGACCGCGCCGTCATTGAGGCGCTTTACCGTGCGTCCCAACGCGGAGTTAAAATTCAGCTCAACGTTCGAGGAATTTGCTGTCTGAAGCCGGGGATTCCTGGGCTTTCGGAAAACATTCAGGTCTTTTCGATCATTGACCGGTTTTTGGAACACGCGAGAATTTTCTACTTCCAAAACGCGGGTAACCCGGAGGTTTACCTTGCCAGCGCCGACTGGATGACGCGAAATCTGGATCACCGTCTTGAGATTCTGTTTCCGGTTTTGGCTCAGCCTCTGAGAAAACGAATTCTCAGTGCGCTAAACCTTTACCTCACGGACAATCAGAAATCGCACGAGCTTCAGCCGGACGGCACGTGGAAAAAGCGTAAACCCGGCAAGAATCAGGAAAAGATCCGAGCTCAGGAGATTTTGTACCGTCAGGCAGTCGAGGCCGCGAACGCGCCGCCCGCCACGCCTCTGCAGTACATTCCGCTGCAAAAACCGGATAAATAAATATTCCCCCTTTTTCCCTTCAAGGAGCCACTCATGAAAAAACTTTTGACCACCTTCTTCTTTCTTTTCCTGACCGTCTGCGCTCAGGCCATGCCCGAGTACGTTCAGCAGGATTCCTTCGACTGCCATCCCCGGACGGGGATCGGAAACACCATCGCGAAGCTGAAAGCCGGTGAGACCGTCACCGTCGCCTACTTCGGCGGCTCGATCACCGCCCAGAACGGCTGGCGGCCGAAGACTTCCAAATTCCTCGGCGAGACGTTCCCGAACGCGACGATCAACGAGATCCACGCGGCCATCGGCGGCACTGGGTCCGACCTCGGCGTTTTCCGTCTCGGCTACGACGTTCTGCGCCACGATCCCGACCTGGTTTTCGTCGAGTTCGCGACCAATGACGGCGGGAACAATCCGATCAACATCTGGAAGCAGATGGAGGGGATCGTGCGTCAAATCTGGAAGCACAATCCAAAGACCGACATCGTGTTCGTCTATACCGTGACGGTCGCCACGGTCGGCGACTACCAGTCCGGTAAACTTGCCCGTGCCGCCGGAGCGATGGAAATGCTAGCCGATTTCTACGGGATCCCGACCATTAACTTCGGGAAGCGCGTCGCGCAGATGGTCGATGAAGGGAAACTCATCATGAAGGGCGACGAAGCGCCGGAAGGGGTGATCCTCTTCGCGAAAGACGGCGTGCACCCGGGCGATGAGGGCCACGAGCTTTACCTGGCCGACATTAAAGCGGGTTTTGAGAAAATGAAGGATCTGCCCGGGATCGACCACGCGCCGCTGCTCGAAAAGGTCTTCATCGAAGGAAACTACGAAAACGCCAAAATGGTCAGCATCACGCCCGAAATGCTCAAGGGTGAGTGGAAAAAAGTCGAAGAGGGTGAGCCGAATTATGGCTTCACCAACCGCACGGGTGAACTTTGGTTTTCCGGCAAGCCCGGCAGCGCGCTGACGTTCAAATTCCGCGGCACGATGGCGAAACTCTACGACGTTTTGGGCCCCAACGCGGCTCAGGTTTATGTGACGGTCGATGGGAAACGCGCCGAAAACCCGTCCAAGCGCTTCGACAGTTACTGCAGCTGGTATCGTCTGGCGACGCTCTGGTGCTTCTGCGACGAGAGAAGCCCGGAAGCGGTCCACGAAGTCACGGTGGAGATCGACTCGGTCCAGCCTGACCGCCACATCGTGAAAGAGTACCAGGACGGCGACCCGAAATACGACGGCACGAACTGGTGGGTCGGCAAAATCATGCTCATCGGCGATCTGGTTGATTGATCACTTTGGTCGTTTGGAGTGCGATGATACAGTCGCGAAGCGACATTCATCGCTTTCACTTGCGGCAATAAAGCCTCGCAGAGGCGTTTGCCGCTGAAGCACGCTGGACGTTCCCCACGAGAAAATCGTTTGGGGCACGCCATATTTTTCGGCCGCTAAGTGAAAGCGGCAAATGAAGCCTTCGGCTTCTGTATTGCCGCACTCCACATAAAAAAGAAAGTCCTTCCCATGCGTTCTTCCCTTCTTTTTTTCCTCGTTTTTTTCACGGTTCTCCCGGCCTACGCCCAGCGCGAGGTCTGGCTCGAGGCGCTCGGCAAGCCGCAAAATTACGACTTCGAGCCGACCGTCACGTCCGTGGAAACGTTTGAAACGCCAGAATTCCGCGCCGAGTTTTATCTCCAGCAGAACAGTCCGGACACACGCCAGAAGCTCCTCCTCTTGAAGCCGCTCGACTTGAAACCCGGGGAGAAACGCCCTGGGTTCGTCGTGCCGTATTACGACCCGGACCGAATGTGCGGCTACGACCTCGTGACGAAAAAACGCCTTCCGCCGGGGCGTGAGAACGCGGAATTCGGCCGTCAGCTCGTCCGTCAGGGTTTCGTGGTGGCTTGCGTCGAGCCGTACCCGTACAATCTGCTCACCGACCCGGACGGGACCGCCCAGAAGCAGGGCCTCAAGTGGTGGGGGCGCGCGGCGGAAAAACTGCTTGCGGATCAGCCCACCTGGACCGGCATGGGAAAACTCACGGCCGACACGCGGCTGGCGATCGATTTTCTGGCAGCTCAGGACTGCGTGGACGCGAAGCGGCTGGGCATCGCTGGACACTCGCTCGGCGGCAAAATGGCGTTTTATACCGGCTCGCTCGATGACCGCATCTCGCTGATCTGGTCGAGCGATTTCGGAATGCGCTGGGAGGATACGAACTGGGACGCGCCGTGGTACTGGGGGCCTGAAAAGATTGCGTCGTTCCAAAAGAGCGGGCTGGAACACAGTTCCCTGCTGGCGCTGCACCCGGTGACGTTCATCCTGATCGCGGGCAAGGCAGACGGCGAGCAGACGCGCCCGCAGCTCGAACGCGCACAAAAACTCGAACCGCGCCTGGAGATCCACCTCCTCAATCACGCCACGGGCCACCAGCCGACGAAAGAGACCGTCGAGAAGACGCTGGAATTGATCAAAGAAAAGTTTGGCGTTCATTAGTCATTTGGAGTGCGGCAATACAGAAGCCGAAGGCTTCATTTGCCGCTTTCACTTAGCGACCGAAAATTTCAACGTCAAAAAAAGATTTTTCCCGTGGGAAATGCCCGGCGTACTTCAGCGGCAAACGCCTCTTCGAGGCGGATTGCCGCAAAGGAAAGCGGTGAATGTCGCTTGCGCGACTGTATCACCGCACTCCAAAAAATCCTGAATCTACTTCCAGAGTTTCAGCCACACGTCCATCGTTTTCAGCTCGGGGTTGAGGCGGTCGTAAATGGCCTGCGCGTTTTCCTTGTACTCAGGGCCGTACTCCGGGAAATCGGCCGTGGCGCAGAATCTTGCGATCTCGAGCGTCTTGCGCATCGGCTCCAGGTAAACGATCTCCAGCCGGTCACGGTTCAGGGCCGAGGACTTCGGCGCCTCCGCGTTCAGTTTGGCGCAAAGGGCGTCCAGCTCGTCGAGCAGCGCGAGGGCTTTCTCCCGGTTTTCCAGCGTCGTCAAGTGCGGCGGAAAGTCTTTTCCCACCTTAAAACCACGTCTCGGCAGGATGAACAGTTTCTTCAGTTCCACCAGTTTCGCGTCAAACTCCTGAGCCGTCTCGACCATTTCCGGGCCGTAGATCCAGCCGTAGATCGCGCGTTCGCAGCGGGCCTGATCGAAGGATTCGGGATTCCACGCCCAGAAGCCGAACAGCGTGTCGAGGTACTCCTCCGGGAACCCGCCGCCGACGCAGAAAAGCATGACGTTCTGCGTGAAATTCGGGAAATCGCGGATTTTGTCGTACTGCGGGGCGTGCCAGCCGGCGGAAAGCTGATGAAGCTCGATGTACGCGGGGAGCGGCGTTTTCGGGTCCCAACCCTCTTTTTCGACCCGGCCCGGACGCAGGGAGACCGCAATGTTCGCGTTATTCTCGAACCCGGCGCGCAGATGGATCAGATTGTGCCACCAGGCGGGCTTGAGTTTCAGCCCCATCTTCGCGCAGAGTTCTGTATCGGCCTCGCACGGCAGCGTCGTGAAGTACCACTGGATCGAGTCAAAGCCCGGGATCTTGCTCAGCTCGTGGTTTTGCGGGTGGTCCACTTTGTTGTACGCTCCCACCGCGGGAGTAAAGGCAAGCTGCTCCCCGGAAAGGCCGTGCTTCTTCGCAAGTTCAAGGAAATTCTGGATCGAAAGTTTCGGGTTGGTCCCGACCCCGATGTCGTCGAAGGAAAGCCACATTCCGTCTGCACCGAGAGCCAAAAGCTCCTCAAACGCCTGGTTCACGTCGGCGTAAAAACTGTTTTCGTTCAGTTTATCGAACCCGACGATGATCCCACCGGCTTTTTTGGTCGTCGCGGCTGCGACCACGGCATAGATGAACATTCCGCGGCGGTGCATTTCCTCAATGACGCGCGAAACGGCCTCGCGGTCGATCTCCTGCCCCGGCATGAACCCCATCGGGGCGGCATAAAGCGGGTAGGTCGGCGTTTCGGGATGCTTCGGATTGTCGCGCAGGTCGGCGTAGTTGATCCTCCCGCGGGCGAAAGCGTCCAGCGCCCCCGGAACCAGGTGCTGACGCAGCACAAAGTGCGGCCGGCCACGGCGCGCGATCGACGGCCAGTCCGTGACCTGGAAGGCCGCCAGCTCGACGCTCTGGTTTTCCTCGTTCCAGCGGAAAAGGTCGAGCAGGGCATACGCACCGTAAATCACGCCGTTGAAATCGTTCCCGCTGATGGAAACCGTGGGGGAGCCAGACTCAGAAAGGTTCCACGAGATCTGGAACGCGTTCGTCGTGCCTTCCGGAACGTCTTTCAGTGCGGCGACTCCCAGTGAGATTTTCACTCCGGCTTCCGCTTTTTCCGTGCCGGGTTTCTGCCCAAAGCGGTTTTTCAGGGTCTGCCGGATCATGGCGGCCGCGTACTGGAGCTGGGGCGAGGCCGGGTCGGAAAGCGTGATCTCGACTTTTGCAGGGTCCACGCGGAACGTCTGGCCGAGGTCTTCCGCCGCGCGTGGAGTCGGGAAGATCGGGCACTCCGCCGCCTGAAGGAAAGCGGGAAGCAGGAACGAAAGAAACGCCAAAAGGAAGGCGAAAACGGTAGGGGATGGTTTTTTCATGGTCGTGAGTATCCTGTTTTATGGTGGTAAAATAATTAAGTCTCAAAGGACGCAAAAAACGTTGGGAAGGTCGAAGACCTTTCTGGAAATTCCAAAAACTTCAAACCCTTTTCCTGAGAGCGAGCGCCGCACGATTCAAGCCTCAATTTAAACACGGATTTCCACGGATTAAAAGGATTTCCACGGATTTTTAAAAAGGAATTTGAAGGGTTGGCTGGAGTTTCAGTGAAAAAAATGGAATCCTTTTAATCTTTTTAATCCGTGAAAATCCCTGTTTAAATAAAGGCGGGAAGTGGAAAGGGCCTGACGTTTAAAAGGGACTGGGGTTTGGAATTTCCCTTTACAAAATCTGGCAGAGTTTCTTGAGCTGCTCGGCCAGTTCAAACGCGAATTTGCGGATCTCGACGATGTCCGCGTTCGGGTCGTTCCGGAATTTTTCGATTTTGGCCGTCGGCAGATCGCTCATCGGCACCATCTCGCACGCTTCCAGCAGATTGGCGGCCACTTCGCACGCGTCCAGAAGCTTCTTTTTGTCACTGCGGCGGTATTCGAAAAAGTCCACCGACCGGTACTCCGTCAGCGCCTCGCGAATGAGCTGGATCGCGCGCTCCGCCTTTTTCTCCCGGTTCGGGTTGGGCGGGATGATCGACTCTCCACGGTTCCGGTAGCACCCGAACATGGCCGCGATGGTGCCGGCGTCCCGGATCGTTCCGTCGGAGTAGAAGATCCCGTGCTCGTCGCTGCAGCGGCCGTGGATCATCAACTCGAACAAATACCAGCCCATCTGGTACTCGTTGCAGAATTGAAGGACCAGTTCGTACGGATTGGCCCGGGCGAGGCAGCCGGTTTCCGTATTAATGACGGGTTTCCCGAGATCCTCGCCCCATTTCTTCGCCCGCTCGAAGTTCGCCCGGATCTTTTCGCGCGTATCGTTGTAGTCGTGGAAAGAAATGACGTCGCACAAAGAGGCGGTGGATTCCTCGATCTCCCAGGCCGTCGTGTAGCCGATCGTCACGAGCGTATCGGGGGCCAGACGCCGGACCAATTCCGTCTCGCGGCGGAGAAACGCCCAGATTTCCTGTTCGCGCCCTTTGCGTTCCTCGCCGGAGGACTGATGGATCCACGGCGAGCAGAGCGGCTCGTTCATCACGTCGATCATCAAAAGGCCCGGCTCCGATTTCAGCGCCGTGACGAATGCCGTGGCATACGCGTCCGCCTTTTCGTAGGCCTCCGGTTTGATCGTCTCCGGCTTGAGCATGTTCCCGTTGAAAAGGATCGGCATGCACTTGTAGCCGCAGGAATCGCAAATGCGGATGAAGTCCACGACCTGCTTGATGTACTCGTCACCCCGGGTCTCCCACGCTCTCTGACTGAGCCAGAATCGGGTGGCGTTCAGCCCGACGCGCTGGCCGTAGGAAAGCTCCCGCCGGACCTGCTCCTCCGGCGCTCCGGGCCCGTAGCAGACGCCGCGGATTTTGGAGCAGTCGATCTGTGGCTTTTCCGCCAGAACCGTCCCGGCCCAAAAAACAAAAAGGAGGGAAAAAAGAGAAATCAGGGGAATAATGGAACGAATCGTGCGCATTTGAAATCCTTTCTGATGATTCAATCGACTCAAAACCCTTACGAAAACGGCTCTCCCGCGATTGGGTGGCTTCATTTTTTGTATTATACTATGGGCCAGACGGAATGTCAAGAAGGGGCACTAAAAAGGCGACGCTGAAAGCGTCGTCATGTGGAGTGCGGCAATACAGAAGCCGAAGGCTTCCTTTGCCGCTTTCACTTAGCGACCTAAAAAGAATGTGGCGAAAAAGAGTTTTCACGTGGGAAAAGTCCAGCGTACTTCAGCGGCAAAGGCCTCTTCGAGGCCGTATTGCCGCAAGGGAAAGCGGTGAATGTCGCTTACGCGACTGCATCACCGCACTCCAAATTCACTTCTTCCGCCAGTACATCAGCCCAAACGTGCCGAGCAGGAGAAGAATCCACGCCGACGGTTCCGGCACGGCATTGGCGTTGATGGCCGCGAAAACCGTGTCGCCCAAAACGGACAAATTCCAGTAAGCTGCGTCTGAGGGGATCAGCAAAGAGGTCCAGAAATCGACCCCGTAATCCTCGCCGAAATCGCCCGACGTGTTCTGAATGATCGGGTACGTAATGCCCGGAAGAATGTCGCCCATGTTCAGATCGATGGTCCCCGAATCGACGCTAAAGGAGCTGGCCCGCAGGAGGTCCATCCCGGTCGCATCCTGCTCCAGCAGAAGCGTCGCGCCGGAATCGAGTTTGAACTCGCCGCCGACCGTAGCCGTGCCGATCGGATCGCCCGGCGAGAAGACCTTGCCCGGGTTGACCGTGACGCCGCACGACGTGTTCCCCTGCAGGTCGAGCCGCCCGGCGGAGACCGTCAGGCTTTGCGCGTTGATCGCCCCGGTCTCGCCCGTGTTCAGCTGGAGCGTACCGTCGCCGGTCTTCTCGATCGACGCGGCCGTGATCGACCCGTTGAATTCGCTCGTCTCGTCGTTGTTGAGCGTCAAATCCTTGCCGGTCGCATCAATATTCGCGGCAGTATCCGCGCTTCCGCCGGAAAGATTTTTCAGCGTTCCGCCCGTCGGTAATGCGAGCGTTCCCGCTTCGACCGTCGTCGGGCCGGTGTAGGTCGGGCCCTGCGTCAGGGTCAGCGTCCCCTCACCCTTTTTCGTGAGTCCGCCCTCGGCATCGCCTTCGCCCGTTCCCTGTTCCAGTTTGGCGGAGACCGTGACATTATGGCCGTTCGTATCGAAGACGGCGCCGCCCTGTTTGACGTAGAACTTCATCGAGCCCATCGGCGTGAGAAACGACGCGTCATTATCGGCGACGGCCTGAAGCGTGCCGCCGTTAAAGTTGAACGTACTGCCGTCTTTCGGGCCGTTATTCTTCACGCCGAACAGGGAGATCGTTCCGCCGTTGAGGTTGACCGTGCTGGTGCCGTAGCCGAACCAGAGGTTACCGCAGGCGGGGTCGCCGCTTTCGGTGTATGCGCCGGGAACGCCAAGCGTGAGCTGCCCGCCGTTCATCGTGAGCGTGCCTCGGGCGCCGGATTTATTCGCCGCGATAAGAATTCGGCCATCGACCTGCATCGTGCCTCCGTTGATGGTCAGCACTCCGACTGTCGTGTCGGAGTTGGTCCCCAGCTGGATGCTGCCGGTGTTGTTGCTCGCGTTGCGGATCGTCACGTTTCCGGAGTTCAGCGTAAGACTTCCGCTGGACCCGTTCCCGATCATGACCGAGTTATTGTACCCGTCGGCGGGCATGTTCAGGACGCCGTCTTCTCCCGCGTCGATCGTCGTCGAGGCGCCGCTGTTGACGACCAGACGGGAAGAGAACGCCGGGCCTGTAATATTCAACGCGCCGGCGGAAACGGTCGTGACGCCGGTGTAGGTGTTCGCGCCGGAAAGCGTCAGCGTGCCTGCGCCGGTTTTGGTGAAGCCGCCATCGCTCTTGACCGTGCCTGAAATGGTCAGCGTGTCCGATACGACGTTGATCGTCGCTTTGGCCCCGCTGTTGATGTGGACTCGGGATTTGATCGTGGAATTGCCCGTTGAAGTGATGGTGCCGGTTCGCGAGCCGAAGTCCAGACCGGTTCCGCTGCTATTAAAGCCATATTCTGCCTCGATCGTGCCGCTTTGGAGCGTTACGTTTTTGATGTGAGTGTAATTGCTGGGAATCAGCGTCCCTTTGATGGTGATGTCGTTCGGGGCGTTCGCTCCGTAGCCGAGCTGGTTGGACTGCTGGAATTCCAGCGTCGCACCGGCCGCGACCTCGATCGGGCCCGTTCCGAAAGAGCTGGGGGAAGCGTTGCCTGCCTTGGAGATCACCTTTCCTGCGGAGATCGTCGTGCCGCCCGAGTAGGTGCTGCGCTGGGTCAGCGTCAGCGTCCCGGAACCCGTCTTGATCATGGAGCCCGACCCGGAAAAGACGTTTGCAAACGTTTTGTCTGCCGTGTGCGCGAATTCCAGCGTCCCGTTATTGACGACCGCGCCAGTTCCCAGTGTGCCGTCGCCGGAAAGGATGAACCGGCACTCGGAAATCGTCGTCCCGCCGGTGTAGGTGTTCGCCCCGGCCAGAGTCATCGTCCCCGCGCCGGTTTTGGTCAAAGCGCCGTCGCCGGTCAATGCCGTGTTGATGGTAATCGATTTGCCGGAATCGGCGTTAAACGTTATGTTTGTGCCGGCGTTCAGGGTGGCCGTCATGTCGGCACCCCACGTGTGGCTCTCGGTCGCGTTGATCGTAGCATTTCCCAGATTAATGATCGGATTGGCAGAACCACCGGCGCCTCTTTTGTTGCGTGAAACGCCTTCCGAGCCGAGGTTCAGCGTTCCGCCGGTCACCGTGAGCTGCCCGCGGGCGTTCGAGTTGTTGGAAAGGCTGATCCCTTTCAGATTGGCCGTCCCGCCGGAAATGTTCAGTTCCCCGTAGCCGTCCCAGCCGACATAAGTCGTCGTGTTCAGAACGCTGAACGTCCCGTTGGAAAGATTATACCGCGACGGGTAGCCGGTGTTGGGGTAGTGACCGATGCGCACACCGGAAGCCGCGTCCGTGGTAAACTGTACCGTTCCGCCGCTTTGGTTAATAATGCCCTGCGCGTTTGTTTTCTGGTTAATGAAGGCTTGACCCGAAACGGACAGAGAAGCGCCGTCCGTGACGTAAACGCTGGTGGTCCATTTGTCGCAGATGTAGAGATTGGTGACGCTCATGCTTCCGTTAAGCGTCATCGAAGAGCCGTTATTGGCGTTGTTGGTCATAAAGAACGTGCCGAACGTGTTCGTCGTGCCGGCATTGAAAACGACCTTCTCGCCGTTTTGGCTGAACTGCCCCGTCGTGACCACGTTTTGAGTGAATGTGATCGTCCCGCCGGAATCCGGTGTCGCGGTCAGATTGGAAGTCGAGTTGACGGCTTCGGTGTATTCCCCGCTCCCGGTAAACGTCGTACCGTCAAAAATCACCTCCGCCTGTGTATAGGCAACAAGAAAGAAAAATCCCGATAAAAGAAGAACGGCCCGACCCCACGTGAAAACACGGAAGGAGGAAAATTTTGCGGTATTTCTAAAGGATGATTTCATTTTTACGGCCTCAAAGTTTTGAACATCACGCTGGTTTTATCTCTCCAACAACGATCTAATACTGAGTACATTATAATCCAAATTCCAGAAATTATTGAATGATTCGAGAAAAAAAACAGAAAAAATGAAAATTTAGGCACAAATTTTCAAAAAATTCCCCCTGCATCGTCTCGAACCCATGATCGAAAACGGCCCGATTCAACGTTTGTAAATCAAGTAAAGCCCGCGCTGGAAACGGAAGAAATCCGAGTCGCTCTTCAGCGCAAGCGTCGGCACGACCGTCGGCACGGCCGGAATCGTGATTTCGGTCGGCTGGAACGGCAGGACTTTCAGATTCAGCGTGGTCATGCGGTACTCCGACCGGAACAGGAGGGCCAGCTCCCCGACCGTCATGGCGTATGAGGATGGCAAACGTCGGAAATTCGCGTCCGTCTCGGCGCCCGGAGCCGGAAAATCGTCCGAAATGTCCGTCATTCCCATCGGGTTCAAGTGGTCCACGATGACAAGCTCAAGATCCAGGTCCGCCGCGCTCTGCATCACCCGGCCCAGCTCGGCGATTTTGCCCGAATTTCCCGGGTTGGTCGGCAGGTAGTCAAAGACCAGAACGTCCAGCCCACGCACGTCCTGGATGCGGAACCGCCGCTGGTTCAGGCCCTCGGACGAAAGGCGCTTCACGTCGATCCCCTGCGCCTGCATTTTCTCAAACGCTGCGTCAAACTCCGTGATCAGGCCGACTTTTTTCCCTTGAAGGAACGTGAAATCCGCGTCTTCCGGGCGGAGGACCGAGTTTTTCACCTCGTCGCGAATTTTCACCACGTCGTGCGGATCACGCACCGAGTCGATCACCCGATCGGCGATTTTTCCGGCCGTGGGGTAAATATTCGGCTGGCTTGCGCCGTGCCAGTTCAACCGGTTGGAAAGCATGATCACGAACGTCCCGAAATTCGGGTCGATCCAGATCGAGGTGCCGGTGTAGCCGCCGTGACCGATCGCCTGCGGGGACTGGAGGATCCCCCGGTTCGGTTTCTCGCTTCGGTGGTCCCAGTTCAGCCCGCGGTTTCCGGCGGTGGTGGGGTAAAAACTCACCATTTTGTCGTAAACTTCCGGCGAGAAAAGACGCTGCTTCGAGCCGTCCGGCGCCGTAAATTCCCCGCGGTTCAGCATGACCGAGGCGAAAATCGCCACGTCGCGGACGGTCGAGAAATTGGCGCCGTTTCCGGTCCCCTGCTTCATGCGGCGTGCCCGCGTATCGTTCGGAATGCCCTGGATCCAGCGGCCGTCCATGAACTCCGTCACGGCGCAGCGTTTGACCCGCTCCGCGTCGGGGAGGAACATCGTGTCGGTCATTCCGAGCGGGATGAAAATGTGGTTCCGCGTAAAGTCGGCGTACGTCTCGCCCGTTACGCGCTCCACGACCTTCCCAAGAATGATGCAGCCGAGGCAGGAATATTCAAACCGTTCCCCCGGCTCGGCTTTCAGCGGGAGCTGGGTGATCCTCTGCCAAATGTCGTCGGGCGTGCCATCCCAGCTGTAGCCGTCGCGGATCCCCGACGTGTGCGTGCACAAATGCCAGATTTTGATTTTCTCTTTGCCGTGATTCGCCAGCTCGGGGAGGTACTTCGTGACCGGGTCATCGTAGGAAATTTTACCCTGCGAAACGAGCATTGCCAGCGACGGGGCGAGCGCCTCGACCTTCCCGCACGATGCCATGTCCCACATCGTGTCCCACTCGACGGGCCGCGGGACGGGATTCTGCTGGCAGTTCCCCCACTTCTGGAGGTAAACGAGCCGATCTCCCCGGCCGATCGCCACGATCCCACCCGGAATGTTCTCGGCCTCGATCAGCTTCCGGACCCAGCCGTCGATCGGCGCGAACGCCTCGGAGTTCAGGTTAAGCGACTCGGGCGTGACCACCTCAAGCGGCGGGTTCGCCTGCGCGAAAAGAGTGAAAACGACCAAAAAGAAGGTAAAAGGCAGGAGGCGGGACATCGCTTGAGTTAGGAGTTAGGAGTGAGGAGTGAGGAGTTGGGAACTGAAACGCGCCGAGGGCGTCAGTCCGCGCTCAGTGCGGAAGCAGAGGTCACGGGTTTGCGGTCCGCGGCGTCTTGCGGGAGCCACGTGACGTCGATTTTCATTTCGCGGGTCGCGCCCGTCACCTCGGCGGTGATTTGGCTCGTCGCGGCCGATTCGCAGCGGGACGGGACCAGACGCAGCGTTTTGTTCCCCTTCTGCTGGTACACGTAAAGCTCCACGCCGTACTTGCCTTTCGGGCAGCCGTCGCCGTTTTTGAACGAGGTCAGGGCGAAGTGGCCATTCGCGTCGATCTGCGACGTGGCGGGACGGCCGTACTTCGCGTCGGGCGTGGCGGAAACGAACCGGATCGTTCCGTCAAACTCGCCCTCAAGCGGTTTCCCATCGACGTAAACCGTCCCGGAGACCGGGTAGCATTTGGGCATTCCGTCGCCGCAGCCGGCAAGAAGAAGGAAAGGAAGCAGAAGCATGAACGACTTGATCAAATTTTTCATTTTTTCAGGTGGGTGGAGGCAGTTCGTAAAACTCGTAAACCAGGAAAAATTACAAAAGCCGGAGACCCAAATCCCCGGCTTAAAAAAATTGGAGGCGGCGGGTATCGAACCCGCGTCCTGCGACATATCCCTGTGAGCGTCTACATGTGTATTCGATTCTTTAAATCTCGCTCCATCTCCCCCCAACCGAAAGGGTGGATCAGGAACCAGACAGAACAAATCTCGCCCCAACCGTACTGCCGTGAATCAGGACATAACAGACTTCGTTACGCTACATTGGGCCTCCATCTGTCAGGGAAACCCATGCACGGTCGCCTCTTCTTAGGCGGCAAGAGCCATATTATTGTTGGCGTTTATTTTTTAGTCGGATTTTTACGTGGCATTCTGACCAACCACGACATGCAACTCACACTTCAAGTGCCCAGTCGAATCCAGTCGCCCCCGGACTGTGAAAAAGCGGAAGGATGAAGAAACCACCGCTTTTTCTGAAGTGCTTTGATTATTAACGACCGTGACGGCGGCGGACCGTATTTCCATAGAAATGGCCCGGACGGTTCGGACGGTCAAGGATGTCCATACTGCGAATTTCCTTACGGGTGAGAGCGCGTGGATTTTGCGGTCTCTGGGCCCTCGGAGCAGTTTGCGCCGTGGGAGCGTTTGGGGCCATCGCGGCTCTCGACGCTACGGCAGCGCTGGGCTGAACGTTTTCTGCCTTGGGAGTTTCCTGCTCTGCAACAAATTCCGGTTCTGCTGTGTTTTCGACCACAAGAGCCAGTTCAGCCAAAGCCTCATCCTCTGAAACGATGGTCGATTCATCTGCCAGGCTGTAGGACGTTACCGCCAGAAGAGCGGCAATCGTGAAGGAAATCATCTTTTTCATCTTTTTGTCTCACTTCTTTTTGAGGTTGATTGAAATCCATTTCTGCCCATAGTATAACATAATTTTAAATTTTGTCAAGAGATTTTATTCGATTTTTGGATTTTACTCTATCTTTTTTTATTTTCTTCTGTTACTATTTACCCAGTCGGAAAAGTCTAAAGTGTAAAAACTCCAACTATTAAAACATTTTCACAAGAGGGCCTGATGGACGATCAGTTTTTTATTTTTGAAACATCAGAAACTCCGAATCCCCAAAACGATCCAGTTCCGCCAGCCGAACCGGCCCCAAAAGCCCCTGAAGAACCGGCCGCGCAGGATGAGGTTTCGGAAATTCTCTCGCTCCGCCAGCGGCTCACGTATTTAAATCAACGTTACTACAATGATTCGGTCTCCGAGGTTTCGGACGGCGAGTTCGACTTCATGATGAAGCGGCTGGAACTCCTCGAGTCCCGCCACCCGGAGCTTTCTCGCGAGAGCAGCCCGACGCAGAGGGTCGGCGGAAACGTCATCGATTCTCTGGAGGAGGTCCGGCACAAAGTCGTCATGCTGTCGATCGAAAACGTTTACGAGCCGGAGGGCGTGCGGAAGTTCGCCGATGACGCGTACAAGAAATTCCCGCCCGGGACCGTGATCCCGTGGGTCCTGGAACTGAAGATCGATGGCGTCGCCATGTCGCTGCACTACGAGAAAGGCGTTTTGGTCCAGGCTGTCACGCGGGGCGACGGCGAGAAGGGAAACGATGTGACGCATAATGTGCGGACCATCCCGGACGTGCCGCTCCAGCTCACGGAAACCGACCCGCGTTTTCCCGTCCCGGAAGAGGTGGAGATCCGCGGCGAGGTTTACATGACGAACAGCGGTCTGAGCCTCCTCAACGAGCGCCAGAAAGAACTGGGGAAGGAACTTTACGCCAATCCCCGGAACGCGGCCTCGGGAAGCATTCTGCTCAAGGACCCGAAAATCGCCGCCAAACGACCGCTGCGAATGTTCTGCCACAGCGTGGGGGTGACCGAAACGCTTCCGTGCCGTACGCACTCGGAATTCCTCGAGGCGGTCCAGTCGTGGGGACTCACGCCGACGCCGAACGTTCAGCATTTCACGAGCGTCGAGGAGGCGATCGCCTACTGCGAAAACCATCAGGAAGACCTTTTCAGCCAGGACTTCGAGGCGGACGGTTTCGTGCTGAAAGTCGATGATTTCGCGCAGCGGCGGGAACTGGGCGAGACGTCGAAATTCCCCCGCTGGATGATCGCGTTAAAGTTCCAGAAATACGAAGCCACGACCCGGCTTTTGAATATTTATACGCAGGTCGGGAAAACGGGCGTCATCACGCCGGTGGCCGAGCTGGAACCGGTGCAGCTGGCCGGGACGACCGTCTCGCGCTCGTCGCTGCACAACGCGGAGGAGATCCGCCGGAAGGACATTCGGATCGGGGATTGGGTCGTGGTCGAAAAGGCCGGGAAGATCATTCCGCACATCGTCCGCAGCGAGATCCACCGCCGGGAGACGGAGCTTCCGGAGTACCAGTTCCCGGAAGTCTGCCCGGTTTGCGGGTCGGAGCTCGTGCAGGACGAGGGCGGGGTTTACATTCGCTGCTCGAACGCGCACTGCCCGGCCCGATGGAGCGAGAAGGTTTTGTACTACGGAAGCCGGGACGCGATGAATATTAAGGGCCTCGGGACCAAACTCGGCAAGATGCTCATCGAGCGGGGTTTCGTGAATACCTATGCGGACCTTTACCGGCTGGTGGACGTTCTGACTCCGTCCCAGGTCGCCAAACTGGATCGGGTCGGGGATAAAATGGTTGCCAATCTCTGCGACCAGATCGAGGCGAGCAAAAAGCGGGGTCTGGCGAGGCTTTTGAATGCGCTTTCGATCCCGCACCTTGGAAAAGAAACGGCCGAGCTTCTGGCGATGAAGTTTCTGACGATGGACGCGCTGCAGGCCGCCACGGCGCCGGAGATCGCGTCGGTGGACGGGATCGGCGAGATCATCGCGGATTCGGTCTGGGGGTTCCTGCACTCGGAAGAAGGGGAAAAAACGGTCCAGGACTTGCGTGACGTGGGCGTTTTGATGGAGTTTGTGGACGAAAACGGCCGGCTGGCCGCCGCGAATGAGTCGGCCGAAAACCTTCCGCTTGCCGGTCAGACGGTCGTCGCGACGGGCAAACTCGTCCGCTTCACCCGGCAGGAAATTGAGGGCCTGATCAAGAAACTCGGCGGAAAGCCCGCGGGGAGCGTTTCGGCCAAAACGTCGTTCGTCGTCGCAGGGGAAGATGCCGGCAGCAAGCTCACCAAAGCGCAGGAGCTTGGAATTCCGGTTTATTCGGAGGAAGAATTCCTGGCGAAATTCGGGCTGGAAGCGCCGAAGCAGAAGATTTTTTAGCAGATTCGGAGGGCCGGCGTCTCGCCGGTCAGGTAATTGCAGGCGCGGCCGAGGACGACCGCGCTCCGAAAATAATTCTCAACCCTCAATGGCCCGCACAATGTCGTCCACGTCGTTCTCGACCTTGATCGGATTGTTCGCGAAGGCGCAGGTCGTCACGCCGTGCGGACGGAGTACCTCGTCGAACTTCTTCGGGTCGCCGCAGTGGTACGCCACGGTCGCGGTCGGGTCCTTGAGCTGATGGCCCGTCAGGATGCAGACCACGCGGTCGGTCGGAGCGATCACGCCTTCCTCGCGGAGGAGTTTCGTCCCGGCCACACTCGCGGCGCTTGCCGGCTCGCAGCCGAAACCGCAGGCGCCGACCTGGGATTTCGCGTCGAGGATCTGCTGGTCGGAGACCTTGCGCACCACGCCGTCGCACCATTCCAGGGCGCGGAGGCACTTTTCGAGGTTCACCGGCCGGTTGATCTCGATCGCGCTGGCGATCGTGTTGGCGCGGCGGCCTTCGTCGTTCATCTGCTTAAAGAACGCGTTGATCTTCACGCGGTCCGTGTTTCCGCCGTTCCAGCGGATCTTCTCTTCGTTAAACACGCGGAACAGCGTGTCGGCCCCGGCGGCGTTGATGACGGCCAGACGCGGGATCCGGTCGATCAGGCCCAGCTCGTAAAGCTCGTGGAACGCCTTGCCGAAAGAGCTGGAGTTTCCGAGGTTTCCGCCCGGGACCACGATCCAGTCCGGGACGTTCCAGCGCAGGGCCTCCAGAACGCGGAACATGATCGTTTTCTGCCCCTCAAGCCGGAAGGGGTTCACGCTGTTCACGAGGTAAATGCCCAGTTTCTTCGAGACTTCTTTCACGCGGGCCATGGCATCGTCGAAATCGCCGTGGATCTGGAGCGTCTGCGCGCCGTAATCGAGCGCCTGGGAGAGTTTCCCGTAGGCGATTTTCCCGTCGCCGATGAAGATCACGGCCTTCATCGTGTGCAGGCACGAGCAGTACAGCGCGAGCGAGGCGCTCGTGTTCCCGGTGGAGGCGCAGGCGGCCCGGGTCGCTCCGACCATGCTGGCGTGGGTCGTCGCGGCGCACATTCCATTATCCTTGAACGACCCGGACGGGTTCATGCCTTCGTACTGGAGGAAGAGGTTCCCCTCGTTCATGCCGGTGTACTTAGCCACGCCGCGGGAGTTCTGCAGAATGGTCTGGCCTTCGCCGACGGTCACGCATTTCTCCAGGTCGGCAAAGGGGAGCAGGTCGTGGAACTTCCACACGCCGCTGAAACGCTGCGGCACGTCGCGCATCGCCCAGTACTTTTCGAACTCTTTGAGCGATTTCGGGACGGGCAGTTTATCCCACTCGTACGAAATATCCAGCAAGTTCCCGCATTTGGGGCATGCGGTCAATACTTCATCGACGCTGTAAGTCGCGCCGCAGTTGGGGTCAATGCACTTCTGGCAAACGTGTTCAGCCATAATTTGAACCTTCCGGTTTTCAGGACTTGGAAAAGGAAAAACGTTTAACTTCTTTATATTATACTGAATTTTTCAGAAATTTCAAGAGAGGGGGAGAAAGACCGAACTAAACCCCAAATCCGCAAGAACTCGCAGGCCGAAAAAGGGCCCGCGGGGCCTTATTGGGGTGAACTCTTTAGTGGATTTGGCGCTTTAGGAGTGGATCAAGGAGCGTTCGGCTGACGCCGAACTTGACCGGCGAGGACGCCGGCCCTCCGAATCTAAAGGCGCCTGACTCCTGACTACTCGCTACTGATTGTTCCTCAGCGCGTCGGTGATGCTTCCGCTGCCGGGCAGTGCGACGCCGCCGGTCACGGAGTTCAGATTCAGTTCGCCGCGGTCGATCCAGATGCCTGCGCCGTCAAGCTGGAAAATACCCAGCGAGATTTCGGTTCCCATCCGGCTGGCCTCGAAGGCGATCCAGCTCTCGACGAAGTTGTTCTGCGCGGAAAGGAGCGAGTTCAGCGCGTCGATCAGGTCACGGGCGAAAGAGTCACCAAACTGGGAGTTCTGTCCCGGCTTCGGCGGCTGCAAAAGCTGGAGGTTCGTCTGGTCCACACGATTCATCGCGACCAGAACCGAAATGCGCCTCAGCTCGAAATTCAGCTGTGCCACTTCGATCGAACGGACAAGCAGCCTGATATTCCTGTGTACCGAATCTTCATACATGATGTACGATCGGCGGGCTCGATCGTAGCTGATGAGCGTTTCCACGTAGGCGTTTCGCTCCGCGCGGCGGTCCAGAGGCGCATCGACTGAAATTCCAAGCGATAAGGACGAGTTGGCCTTCGCGTTTTCAAGGTTCGAACGAGCGTTCGCGGTCAGCTGGAGGTCCGTTTTCAGGGCATTGGCGGCAATTTCGATCTTGCGCCACTGATCCACTAAAGCGGTACGGGCGTTCATCCAGTCGAGGCGATTTTCACGAGCTACCTCCAATGCCAAATCCTCTTCCAGTTCGACCGGTGTGAGCGTTACGGCATCCAGTCGGGCACGGGCCTGCAGGAGTGACATATCGAGGAGCTTGCTGTTGAACTGGTCCATCCAAAGGTCCAGCTTTTCCTCGTTGTTTGAGGCTTTGATCGATTCAAGCGAATTATGAATCTCCACCACACGGTCCTTGAAGAGGAGGTAATCTTCGCCGAGTTTCTTCACGCGATCGCGGAAAATACGCGGGTCGATGGCGGTCATGTCCACATTCCCGGAGCGAACTTCCGGGCGATTCACCAGGCGACGCAACGCGGCGAGACGTTTCGGGTAGGCGTCACGCAGTTTCACGAAGTCACTGTCGATTTCGGAGCAGTAATCCTGCATTTCATCCACCAGACCGCTGAGCAGTTCCACGGAATCCTCAAACGAGCGGTGCCCATTGCGCAAGTCGCGCTGGAATTGGGACAAATCGTTACGCATCCGGGTAATTTCCGGCGAAATCAGGATGAACGGCTCGAGCATATTGTCCCGGACCACCGCTTTCAATCCCGGCGGGAGGCCGATCGTCATTTTGTACTGGTCGAGGGAGTTCTGATAGGAGTTTTCGGCGTTCATCAGGTTGATCTGGGCACTCAGCAGCGACTGACGTGTCTGGTCAACCTGGGTACGAGCCAGACGGTCTGCCATATACAGCGCTTCCATTCGATCCATGCTGTACTGCAGATCGTTGACGTTCTGCCTCTGGTTCTCGAGTCTCAGCTGTGAGAAAATCAGGCCGTACAGGTTGCCGGCATTGGAAATCATACCCTCAACTCCTCCAATGGACGCGTACCCGGTACCCGGAGCCCCCAGGTTCATTCCGCCAACCATCGTATTCACGTAAAACCCCTGACGGAAACGTTCCATCGTGCGCAGGTTGCAAATGAACCCACGTTCCGCGGAGGTCAGACTTTCCAGCGCGTACGCCCGACCGAATCTGCGCAGAAGCGGTTGCACGAGCGACATGTTCAGGAGGGTCGTTGAGATCCCCTTTCCGCCGGAATCTCCGACCGTCCAGACTACCGAGTTGGCCAGGCTCGCCGCCAGGGTACCACCAAACGCCGAGTATCTCGAAGCCGAAACATTGGAATCAACCGAAACGATTCCGTTTCCGTGGAATGATGTGTCGTAATACGCACCGCCGCCAAGACCGTAGTGAATGTCAAAATCGTAACGGCGAAGCGAAACATTCAGGGCCGACATATAAATATTTTCCAGTGCGGTCAGGTATTCCGGGGAGTTTACCAGTGCGATCTGAATGGCTGTTTCACGGTTCAAAAGGACATTTCCGTCTTTGTCTCTGGGCAGGGAATTCAACCAGTTCGGATTTTCGACCGAAGAAATGACGCCGTATTTGTCCCAGCCTTTCCAGCCTTTTTTCCCGTAAACGCACTTCATCATCACGTGCGCGGACGGATCATCCGTCGGCCGTGGCTGATAGTCCCGATCATACGGGAGATAAAAACGCGAACTTGGGGAAGCCTCAAACCGGTAGTCCGAAATGGGGAGATTCGGGAACTGACATTTCTTTTCCTGAATAAGCTGATGGACGTTCTGATCAGCCTGGCAGCGCCAAAACGGCCGCTGGCAGCCACTGTTCATCAAACAGAACATACTCAATGTGAGGACCAAAGCCCAGCTCATTATCGTCTGTTTCGTCATTGAAAAAGCCATGATTTCGTTCCCTGTAATAATTAAAACCATACGGTGGCAGTCCTTCCACCAATTTCCTGTTTTGGATTCATCGACAGAAAAATAGGTAAACTTTAACGATTATAACGATTTTAACAATTGCGTCAGAAATTTTTAAGTTTTTTGGGATTAAAGTAGTTAGTGTTTCGGCTTGGCCGAAATTGGGATTCGATTTTCGGCTTGGAACCCATATTCTGCCGAAGGCAGAACGCTGACTACTGACTACTTTAAAAAGGGTCCCCCTTTTCAAAACGCTGGAAATTCATATAATATTAATGTTTTTTATCTTTTGATTCCTTATTAGTTAGAAGTATGAATTCCATCGAAATTGAAAACGCCAACGTCATTTACGGGACGAAGGCCGCGCTGAAGAATATTTCCTGGTCGGTCCGGCAGGGGGAACGGTACTTCATCCTCGGAGCGAACGGCGCAGGCAAAACGACGCTCGTGAAAATGCTCCTCGGCTACATCTGGCCCCGTTACGGCGCGAAAATCTCCGTTTTGGGCCAGCAGTTCGGGAAAGTCTGCCTTGCCGAGCTGCGAAAACGCATCGCGTGGGTCAGTCCGTTCGTTAACCAGCTTACCCAAAACCCCAACCTGACGGCGTGTGAGCTGATCGTCTCGGGCAAGAACGCGGTCTTTGGGGTCTATTTCGACGAAGTGTCGCCGGAAGACGAAGAAAAGGCGCGGCAGCTGCTCGCTCTGCTGAATGCGGACGCCTTGCTCCATCAGAAAGTACAGACGCTTTCGTCGGGCGAGCAGGTGAAAGTCCTCATCGCGCGCGCCCTGATGACCGACCCGGAACTGATGATCCTGGATGAACCGACCGTTTACATGGACGTTTCGGGGCGGGAATTCCTTCTCAAAACAATCTCCCGGCTTGCGCAGGACCGGCCGGACCTGACGATCATTTTCATCACGCAGCGCATTGAGGACATTCTGCCGGTTTTCCATCACGGAATGATCCTGAAAGAAGGCGAGATCATCGTGAGCGGCACGCGGGACGAAGTGCTGACCGAGCCGAACCTGAAGAGGGCGTTCGACATGGATCTGAAACTGGTCCACACGCAGACCGGCCGGTACTGGACGGTAATCGAGTGATTTGCGGAGCAAATCACTCTAAATTATGAATTATGAATTATGAATGATGAATTAAAAGAGCGCTGGAGCCTTTGACCTTAATAAAATCGCCCTTGGCGATTTCCAATTCATAATTCTTAATTCATAATTTAAAAAGGGGTAAACTTTCATGAAATTTGACGTGATCATAGTCGGCGGGGGTCATGCGGGGGCGGAAGCGGCTGCGGCTGCGGCGAGGCTCGGGGCGAAAACCGCCCTTTTGACCTCAAACCTCGATACGATCTCCCAGATGAGCTGCAACCCGGCCATCGGCGGCGTGGCGAAGGGGCAGATCGTCCGTGAAGTGGACGCCTTGGGCGGGCTGATGGGCGAAGTCATCGACGCGACCGGGATCCAGTTCCGCATGCTGAACCGCTCGAAAGGCCCCGCCATGCACGGCCCGCGCGCCCAGGCCGACAAGAAGGCGTACCAGTTCGCCATGAAGGAACGGCTCGAAAACCTCGAAAATCTCGAGCTGCATCAGGAACTCGTCGAGGAGCTTCTGGTCGAACAGCGCCCCGACGGGAAGCCGTTCGTGACGGGCGTGAAGACCATGCTTGGCGAGATCTACGAGGCTCCGCGCGTCGTGCTGACGACCGGGACGTTCCTGCGCGGGATCCTGCACTACGGCCCCAATCAGTTCCCCGGCGGGCGGGCGGGCGACATGCCGGCGAATAAACTCTCGCAGACTCTCGAACGCTCCGGGATCCGGCTGGCTCGCTTCAAGACCGGCACTCCCGCACGGCTGAACGGCCGGACGATCGATTATTCCCGCCTCGCGCCCCACGTCGGGGACGAGGACCCGGTTCCGTTTTCGTTCCTTCACGAGACGCTTCAGGTCGATCAGATCCCCTGCTGGATCACGCGGACCAACGCCAAAGTTCATCAGATCATTCGGGAAAATCTCCACCGAGCGCCGATGTACTCCGGCCAGATCAACTCGACCGGGCCGCGGTACTGCCCGTCGATCGAGACGAAGATCGTGCGTTTCTCCGACAAAGAAAGCCACCAGCTTTACCTCGAGCCCGAGGGCCGACACACGCTGGAGGTTTACATCAACGGCCTTTCCACGAGCCTGCCGTGCGACGTGCAGCGCGAGATGATCCGGAACATTGAGGGGCTGGAAAACGCCCAGATCATGCGTTACGCCTACGCCATCGAGTACGACTTTGCCCCGCCGGAGCAGCTTCATCCGTCGCTCGAGACGAAAGCGATCGAGGGGCTTTTCTTCGCCGGGCAGATCAACGGGACGACCGGTTACGAAGAAGCCGCGGGCCAGGGACTCCTCGCCGCCGCCAACGCGGTGCGCTCGCTGAACGGTCAGGACCCGCTGATCCTCGGCCGGGAGGAGGCATACCTCGGCGTGATGGTCGATGATCTGGTCACGAAAGGGGTCGATGAGCCGTACCGGATGTTCACGAGCCGGGCCGAGCACCGTCTGCGCCTGCGCGGCGACAATGCCGACCGGCGGCTCACGGAGATCGGCTGGAATGCCGGGCTGGTGGATGCAGAACGCTGGAAGGTCTTCCGGGAAAAGATGGACGCGATCGAACGTCTGGCCGCACTGCTGCGGGAATCCCGCGTTCGTTTGCCGGCCGGAGGGACCATTTCGGCGGAAGAATACCTGCGCCGTCCCGAAGTCGAGTGGAGCGAGATCACCGAGCGGTTCCCGCAGGTGCAGGAGTTCTCGCTGCGCGTGACCGAGCAGGTCTGCTGGGACATCAAATACTCCGGCTACCTGAGCCGCCAGGACGCGAGCGTGGAGCGGGCGCGCAAACTGCAGAAGATCCGCATCCCGGACGACTTCGACTATTTCGGCATCAACCAGCTCCGCATGGAGGCGAAGGAGCAGCTCTCAAGGATCCGCCCGCAGACGATCGACCAGGCCTCCCGCATCCGCGGCATCACCCCGGCCGACCTGGCGGTCCTGGTGCTCGCGTTGAGAAGATGAAAAACTTACGGAGTCATCACTGACCCCGCTCGCCTGTTTGTCGTTTAAAACGACGAGAGACGACGCTGGAAGCATCGCCGCCGCAAGGATTCTATTCCCCGGAACCGGGAACCATAAGGACGCGGAAGCCCACCCAATCAAAAGACCAATCACGACCGTAATGGAAGCGAATCTTGGGATTGCAGAGCGCATCGCTGAATTTCCAGCAACCGCCACGACACACATGCCCGTCTGAGGATTCTGTTGTGCTTTCCGGGTCAATTTTCAGTGAGCCAGTATAGTAATACTGATCATACCAGTCCGAGCACCACTCGTTAACATTTCCGTACATATCGTACAGCCCCCAGTCATTCGGCTTCTTCATCCCCACTGCCTGGGTCTCCTCATCGGAATTGGAATCGTACCACGCAAAGGAACGTATATCATTCCTGGGTACGTTCTTCGCGCCTGCGAGACAGGCGTATTCCCACTGTGCCTCAGTTGGAAGTTTCACCGTTCGATTCAATTTCTTGCTCAAATTACTGCAGTACAACTGACACTTGGTCCAGCTTACATTCTCGACCGGTTTTTGATCCCCTCTGAACTCGCTAGGATTCACACCTGCACCCATCACACACTGCCACATTTTCTGGGTGACCTCAGTCTCCAAAAGCCAGAACCCCTCCGTCAGCCTCACTTTATGTTCTGGACGGTCAAAAGACTTGTAACTGGAGTCGTTCGGCCATAACATATTAGGCTCGCCCATAGTAAACTCGCCAGCCGGACACCAGCGAAACGCAAATTCAACCCCATCGACCGTAAGCACTTTACGCTCTCCGGCTTTAGGAAGAAATTTTTCAATTTTCTCCTTCTGTTCCCAAAAGCCGCCATCCTCTGGGCACATGTCAAGCGCTTTGTTGATTTCCGCCAACGCTTTTGAGTATTGCTTCTTTTCAAAAAATTTGGAGGACTCGTTAAAATAGATGTTTGCCTCCTCGTATACGGCAGCATCTCCGATCAATTTCTTTTGACAGAGGAACTTTTCATTCTCCGGAAAGGGCTCAAGTGCGGCTTGGATCTCCTTGAACGCATCCTGATATTGCTTCTCTTCAAGCAGCCGCACGGATCGGTTGTAATGCCTGACCGCCAGCTGTTCTTTAATATACTGATCCATTTCATCCAGAATCGTCTTCAAGCGCGCTTGCGTGACCAGAGCATCGCGGTCGTTCTGCTTCAGCAAATACTCGAAATGGGAGCGGATGATCTCCAGCTGGGTCTCCACTTCCGAATCCGGAAGCGGCGGTTTGATCCGCAAAAGGCCCTCCAAAGACTCCGCGATCGTACTCCAGTCGGGGTCTTTACTTTCCAGATCCTTCACGCACTGGGAAAGCGCCTGCAAATAGGGCCGGCTCAGCACCAAAAGAGTTTCGTTTTGGCAGGTTTCCAGCGCAGCCAGGTAGTCCCTGAAAAACCCCGGCGAAAAACGGCCGGACGCGTTGGTTACGATACTTTCAACCTGTTTGACCGCCTCGAGCCGGCAGCGGCACGCGGCTTCCAGCTGTTTGTCTTCCAGATATTCCGCGAACTCCTTGTTGGCACGTTCCACGATTTTGCTGCAGTCGTTTTTCACACGTACCAAAAGGCTCTTCTCGGCCGGTTTTTCGGGTGTTTGGACTTTTTCGGCCAAATCCGGCAAAGGAGAAAGGCCTTTCACGGACTTCAATTCCAGCTTCTGTATCTTCGTAACGTTATTCTCCATCGTCTCGGCCATGATCTTATCGACCTCAAGAGCAATCTCCGTCTTTTCGCCCGTGGACATTTCGTCCCATTCCTCGTCCTGGATGGTGACATCCCCTTCCGCGATAAGCCGATCGAGTTCCGGGTCTTCGCCCTGAATATAAACCCGATTGTTTTCCTCGATTCTTCGGAGCGTTTCCAGGGACTGTTCGAGCTGGTGTTTGGACTTATTCAGACGATCTTCCTGCCGGGTAAAAACGACGACGTCACGCTCCAGAGCTGTCAGTTTGCTCCACGCTGACCGGACCTCCTGAAACCACTGCTGGGAGTCCAGATCCGATTTGACCTTGGCAAGTTCCGCTTTGATCTCTTTGGGGGTTTTGTTGGAACGGCGGATAATCTGCCCAAGCTCGGACTTGGCCGTATCACGTTCCGCGGTACGTTTGATCAATAGATTTTCCGTGTTTTGCAGCTTGTCCTTGATCTCGGTCAACTTCCCTTCCATTTCCTCGATGGAAGGCGGGGCCTTGTGTTCTTCCACTGCCGGTGGAGCCTGATTTGTCTGCTGCTGTGTCGTTGGACCAGATGGTTTGGGCTTCAGTTCATCACAACCGGTCAGGGTAATGGCCGTCATAAGGAATAGCATTAAAAAACGTTTCATTTTGTCCTCTGTATATGTATTTTAACGCCCGCGGCCGGGGGTCCAATGTTTTCCCTGTTGGGGACGACACGGAAAGCGCAGTCCCCAGTAAGGAATTTACTCCCCTTCACCGGGAACGATCAAAACGCGGAAACCTACGTCGCTTAGTCTGGAATCGGGGATCTGATTACTGCGGAACGAAGACTTACATTTCTCGGCCGGGCCCATCCAGCTCCCGCCTCGGGTCACACGAAGCGGGGAAGAAGTCTGATTTTCCGGATCGATTTCGGGTGAGTTAGTATAGTAATCTTCGTCATACCAGTCGGAACACCATTCATAGACGTTCCCGTACATATCGAGCAAGCCCCACGCGTTCGGTTTCTTCTGGCCGACTGCGTGGGTTTCTTCATCTGAATTCTTTTCGTACCAGGCCATAGCATCCGGGTCACCCGCGTAATCGTCCGTCGAGCCGGCGCGACAGGCGTATTCCCACTGCGCCTCGGTCGGAAGTTTTACCCTCTTGCCCAGTTTCGCGCTCAATTTGCGGCAGAACTCCCAGGATTCTTCCCAGTTGACATAATAAATCGGGTACGAATCTCCGATCCCATAGTCGTAAGAACGCCCTGAGAGTTTTTTCTGTTCATCCTGGTTTAGTCCCATCACGGCCTTCCACATCTCTTGTGTGACTTCGGTTTCCAGAAGCCAGAAACCTTCTGTCAGCCTCACCTTGTGAGCCTTTCGGTCCAAAAACCGGGCATTGGGGGCGTCCAGCGTGAGCAGACCTGGATCACCCATCATAAACTTGCCGCACGGACACCAGCGGAACGCGAATTCAACGCCATCGACGGTAAAGGCCTTGCGGTCACCGGCCTTGGGGAGCATTTTTTCAAGCTCTTCTTTTTGTTTCCGGTAATCGTTGTTTTCCGGGTATATTTCAAGCGCGGATATGGTTTCCGCTAACGCTTCCGAATAGAGTTTCCTTTCCAAAAGCCCGGCAACCTGTTTGAAGTGCTTGTCCGCTTCTTCATTCTTGACCGTTTTTTCGATCCATTTCTTGTGATCGGCGAACTTTTCGTTATCCGGAGTGATACTCAGAGCCTCCCCGATTTCCTTGAGGGCTTCCTGATATTGTTTGTTTTCCAAAAACTTCACCGACTGGTTATAGTGTCTGTTCGCTTCTTCCTCGATGACCGTCTGCTCGATCAGCTGCTTCTGCTTGGTGTATTTTTCGTTCTCCGGGAAAATATCGATCGCGGCCTTGATATCATCGAGCGCTTCATTATATTGTTTGTTCTCAAAAAGCGTTACGGATTGACTGTAGTGTTTATCCGCGGCAGCCTGTTCGATCAAGTGTTTTTGATTGGCATACTTATCGTGCCCCGGAAATAGACCAATAGCGAGCTCGATTTCCTTGAACGCTTCTTCGAATTGTTTCTTTTTCAAAAAAATCACTGACTGGTCGTAGTGGCCGTCCGCTTCGTCAATTTTGGCAATCCGATCGATCAAATCCTTTTGAGCAAGAAACTTTTCATTATCCGGATATTTCTCGAGAAGTATCTGGATCTCGTCGAGCGCTTCTTTGAATTGTTTTTTTTCCAAAAACTCCACAGACTTGTTGAAATGGCTGTTCTTCTCTTCATTTTCAACCGCTTTTTCGATTGCTTTCTTGTGAGCGATGTACGTTTTGTTGTCCGGGCATTTCTCAAGCGCCAACCGGATCTCCTCGGCCGCCTCTTTGTATTTCTTTTCTTCCAGAAGACGCACGGATCGGTCGTAGTGTCTGGACGTAAATTGTTCTCCGACGTATAAACCCATCTCAACGATGGCCGTCCTCAAACGCTCCTGCATGACCTGCGCGTCGCGGTCGTTCTGTTTCAGCAGATACTCGAAATGGGAACGAATGATCTTCAGCTGAGTCTCCACTTCCGAATCCGGCAGCACCGGCTTGATCCGCAGCAGGCCCTCCAAAGACTCCGCGATGGTTTTCCAGTCCGGGTCTTTAGTTTCCAAATCCTTAACGCACCGGGAAAGCGCCTGCAAATAAGGCTTGCTCAGTTCCAGGAGCGTGTCGTTTTGGCACACGACCAGAGCATCCAGGTAAACCCTGAAAAAATCCTGATCAAAATTGTCGGAAGCGCTGGTTAGGATATTTTCAACCTCTTTGACCGCTTCGAGCCGGCAGCGGCAGGCGGACTCCAACTGTTTGTCTTCCAGATACTCTTCGAACTCCTTATTGGCACGGTCCACAATTCTGTTGCAATCATTTTTCACACGTGTCAAAAGACTTTTCTCCGCCGGTTTATCTGGCGTTTGAACCTTTTCGGTCATATCCGGCAAAGGGGAAAGTTCCTTCACTGACTCCAGTTCCAGCCCCGGAATTTTTGAGACGCTGCTTTCAATCGTCTCGGTCATGATCTTATTGACCTCGAGAGCGATCTCCGTTTTCTCACCGGTGGTCAACTTCTCCCATTCACCGTCCTGAACGATCACGTCCCCTTCCGCGATGAGCCTATCCAGTTCCGGGTCCTCGCCTGCAATGTACACGCTATTATTTTCTTCGATCCGTTTCAGGGTTTCCAAAGACTGTTCCAGCTGGATCCTGGATCGGTTCAGACGATCTTCCTGCCGGGTAAAAACGACGACGTCACGCTCCAGAGCCACCAATTTGCTCCAGGCTGACCGGATCTCCTGAAACCACTGTTGGGAGTCCAGATCCGATTTGACCTTGGCAAGTTCCGCTTTGATCTCTTTGGGGGTTTTGTTGGAACGGCGGATAATCTGCCCAAGCTCGTTCTTGACCGTATCACGTTCGGCGGTACGCTTGATCAATAAATCTTCCGTGCTTTGGAGCTTGTCCTGGATCTCGGACAGTTTCGTTTCGATTTCCTCGATGGAAGGCGGGACCGGCTGCAGTGTTTGTTTTTCTACTGCCGACTGAGCCTGAGCGGGTTGCTCCGGGACAGCCGGGACGGACGGTTTCGGTTTTGATTCCTCACACCCGATCAGGGTTATGGTCATCATAAGGAAAAGAATCAAAAAGCGTTTCATTGCATCCTCTGTTCAAATATACGTCTATAACAGGCTTATTTTTTACCGTTTCAAAAAGGAATGAAGCAGCGAGACAACATACGCCCACACTTCGTTTCTGTGGCGTGTGGTTCTGGAACAGTCCCGAACAGCGTTTTGAATTATTTGACAAATCCAGCCTCTTGCCTGCTGGTCACACGTTCCGCGGTAAGAATCGATCTTGCGGAATATCTTTATTAAAACTTCCTGTAGTATATCTTCCGTTTCATTTATACTAACATAATAACGATTCTCTGTCAAGTACCTGACCTGCTTTTCACAAAATCCCCAAAAGTCTGTAAACATACCCTTGGATAAGTGACAAAAAAGTTCATTGTAACGTTCTTTGTTCCTGTCGGCGTGGGATAATCGCTGAAGTTCAGTCAATAGCGCGTGATAATCGGGGATTTTTGCCTTTTCGGAACTTTTGAGTACACGATTCACAGGCGTTCTCCATAAAGTCTTTATAAACAAAAAACGATTGACTCGAAAAGGGGCAAACCGGCCAGGTAAACCCAACCGACTGTCCCACAGAGGAGGCGCGTTTAATCCCACAACGCGTCCAACGCATTGGCGCCATCGGTTTCAGGAGAGATTTCCGGCATGGTATAGACGTCACCTGCTGCCGGTTTACCAGCTTCCTCATTGATCACTTCGGCGGAGGCGGTCAATTCGTCGATTTCATCCTGAATCGTGTCAAGGATCTTGCCAATATCACCCACATTGACCCCTTCAGCCGTCGCCCCCAATTCGGCCAATTCCTTGTTAATGGCGGCGATTTCGCGCTCCGTTTCCAGTTTGGAAAGCTGGACCTGAATTTTTTCGATTGCCGCGTACAGTTCTTTTTGCTTTTCGAGCATCTTGTTGGCTACTTCAATCTGGTTTGCGATCAGCTTCCGCTTGGCTTCCAGAACAGACTTTTTCTGCTCGTATTCTCCCTGCCATTTAGCAAGCTGATTATAGGCATCCATCGCAGAACCTTCCTTTCCGGCAAAAACGATTTTCGTCTGTTTTTGCTCTTCGGTCAGCATTCCGATCTCGCTCGGTTTGGGTAACCCGGCCGTCTTGATCGTCTGCGCCATCTGTTTCACGGCAAACTCGAACCTCTTGAGCTCTTCCTGTTCACGCTCAACTCCCAGTTCCATCGTTCGGGCCTTGATTTTCATCTCGCGTGACCGCTGCTGCAGAGAATCCGCCTGGCGTTTCGTTTTGGCTATCATTGTTTCCGCACGCTGAACCGCAGTGGCACGGTCGATTTTCTTCGTAATATCATTGACCTGCTTGCTGAAAAAACCAAATTGCCAAATGACGATACCTAAAATAACCGCCAGTATGCCGATTGTCGCAAAAATAGTTCTCATTTGAAATTTCTCCTGAAAAAAAGGAAAGTTAATAAACAATTCTGAAAGATCAATCACCGATCGAGGTAATGAAAGCGTTTGCCAGCTGATTTAGTTTCATAATCATCAGGCAATTTAAGGGAAATATGAATAACAGCAGCGCCACAACCGCCAAAAGCGCCTTATTGAACTTTTCCAGGCCCATTTCCCACTGCTGGATCCGGATCACTTCCTCAGTGGTTTTTTGGGCCGAGTGTTCACAAATTTCGGCCCAGCAATCCTGTAAACCCTGTTTTAGTTCCTGTTTTGTATCCGCGGTAATGAAACCGTTTTCAATCTTCACCGCCATGATATTCTCCATTTGGGGGCATTTTTGAACTTGTTCGGGAAAACTTTTTTCCCTGTCTGTTAATATTGACGGTACAAAGTTGGAAGAAAACCAGAAAAAGGAAAATTTTTCCTGAAAAATCAGTAAAATCGTATAATCGGTCCCCTTCGACAGCTCCGAGTCGGAAATTCCCCTTTCTTTTTCTCCCCCCTCTTGATTTATTCCCAATCTGGGGTAAAATAATAAATGGACGTTTTTTCCCCTTTTCAACACTACAGCAATCCGTTTTCCCGAAGTGAGGATCAATCCATGGAATCTCCCAAAATCAAACGTGCGATCATTAGCGTCAGTGATAAAACCAATCTGGACGTTTTCGCCAGAGGACTCGTCGAAATGGGCGTCGAAATTTACAGCACCGGCGGAACCCGCACTTTCCTTGAGAAGAACGGAATCCCCTGCAAAGATATTTCCGCCTACACCGGCTTCCCTGAAATGATGGACGGCCGCCTGAAGACCCTCCACCCGTTCGTTTTCGGCGGGATCCTTTGCCGTCACGACCGCGAGGACGACATGGCCGGCCTGGAGGAACACGGGATCCTCACGTTCGAGCTGGTTTGCGTGAATCTTTACCCCTTCGAGGCGACGATCGCCAAACCGGACGTCACCGCCGCGCAGGCCATCGAGAAGATCGACATTGGTGGGCCGTCGCTCGTCCGTGCCGCCGCGAAGAACCATAAATTCACGAGCATCGTGACCAACAAAGACCAGTTCCAGACCGTTCTGGACTGCATGAAAGCCAACGATGGCGCGACCACCTTCGAGCTTCGCCGCCAGCTGGCCGCCGAGGCGTTCAACCACACCGCGAAGTACGACCGCGCCATTGCGAACTGGTTCTCGAAAGAGATCGGCGAGGGCGACTTCCCGCAGACGCTGGGCGTTTCGTTCGAGCTCAAATCCACGCTCCGTTACGGCGAGAACCCGCACCAGAAAGCCGCGGTTTACGCCGACCCGAACGTCGAAAACGTCCCGAACATCGTGAACGCGAAGCAGCTCAACGGGAAGGAACTTTCCTACAACAATTTGATGGACCTGGATGCCGCGCTCGGGATCGTCCTGCGCAGCAAACTGCCGGCCTGCGCCGTGATCAAGCACAACAATCCGTGCGGTGCGGCCGAAGCCGAGACCCTTTCCGTGGCCTGTGAACGCGCCATGGCGGGCGACCCGCTTTCCGCCTTCGGCTCCATTCTCGGCATGAACCGCGTCTGCGACGAAGCAACGGCCAAGATCCTTTGCGAGCCGGGCCTTTTCGTCGAGGCTATCGTCGCGGAAGACTTCGAGCCGAAAGCGCTGGAGCTGCTCACGACCGTCCCGAAGTGGCGCAATAACGTGCGTCTGATGGCCGCGGGCGACCTGAGCCGCAAGCAGTCCGAATGGACCTGGCGCCGCATCGAGGGCGGACTCCTCGTCCAGAACGCCGACATTCACGACGATCCGGAAACGGAGTGGAAGGTCGTGACGAAGGCGCAGCCGAAAGAGTGCCAGATGGACGACCTGCGCTTCGCGTGGGACCTTTGCCGTTTCGTGAAGTCGAATGCGATCGTGCTTTGCAAAGACCGGATGCTGCTTGGCGCCGGCGCCGGTCAAATGAGCCGCGTCGATTCGGTGAAAATCTCCATCGAGAAAGCGGGCGACCGCATCGAAGGCGCGGTTTTGGCCTCTGACGCGTTCTTCCCGTTCGCCGACAGCATCGAGCTGTGCCACGAAAACGGGATCACGGCCCTGATCCAGCCCGGCGGTTCGAAACGTGACCAGGAAGTCATCGACGCCTGCGACAAATACGGCATTTCGATGATCTTCACCGGTTACCGCCACTTCCGCCACTAACAAATTCGGGGGGCCGGCGTCCCCGCCGGTCAAGTTCAGCGCCAGCTGAACGCCAATAAAAAACACGCTAAACACTAAACCCGTAAGAACACACAGACCGAAAAAGGTCCTGCGGATTAAAAGCCTCCCCTGAAAGGGGAGGTGGCCCGAAGGGTCGGAGGGGTTTCGGAACTGGTGAAAGTCCGTCCTTTGGCCTGAACCCCCCAGCCTCGCTTCGCTCGGCAGCCCCCCTTTCAGAGGGGCCTTTTTGGGGCCAAGATCTTTTTCGTGTTCGGCTTGCGCCGAACTTGACCGGCGAGGACGCCGGCCCTCCGTATATTAAGAAAGGACCCGCCCATGAAATCCCGCCTTCCCGTTTTTTTCCTCGTTTTCACCCTCACCCTGATTTCCGCCCTGAACGCGCAGACGGTCGTGACGTACCCCGCGCCGGAAGGGGAAAAAGCGGAAGGCGCGTACTCCGTCACGGTCAACGGTCAGGCGGTGGACGTTTACTCCACGAAAAGCCAGTACTGGGAGGGCGAGTACTATTTCGCCTCGTTCGACTTTGAGGGCGCGGTCAGCGTGGAGATCCGGTCCAGCTTCCCGATGGCCGGGACGCAGGTCCTCCCGGCGGAACGCTTCGGGCTGGACGTGAAAACGGACGCGAAGAGCGTGAAATTCACCGCCGAAAAACCGTTCCGGGTCTCGGTGGAACCGAACGGCCGCGTGAAGCCGCTCCTTTTGTTCGGGAACGCGCTGGAAAAGGACGCTCCGAAGGCCGACGATCCGAACGTGATCTACTTCGGCCCCGGCGTGCATAAAGTGGGCAAACTGGAAGTCAAAGACGGCCAGACCGTTTACATTGCGGGCGGTGCAGTCGTGAAAGGCGGGATCGACGCCACGGGCAAGAACATCACGATCTGCGGCCGCGGGATCCTTTGCGGGGCGGACTACCCGCGCTTCAAGGGGCCGAATGGCTACCCGATCCGTGCGGTAAACTGTGAAAATCTGGTCATCCGCGACATCACGATCCGGGCTTCGTGGAGCTGGACCTGCACGACGTGGAACTGCCGCGGCGTGTTGATCGACGGACTGAAGATCTGCTGCTCGAACATGATCAACGATGACGCGCTGGACCTGGTAAACACGCAGGACGTGGTCGTTCGGAACTGCTTCTTCCGCTCACAGGACGACTCCATCGCGGTCAAAGGCTGCCTGGCGGACCACCGTCCGTGCGAGAACATCGAGATCGAGGACTGCCAGTTCTGGACCGATGTCGCGAATATTTACCGCATCGGTTACGAGTGCACGGCCGACGTGATGCGCAACATCCACTCGCGTCGGATCGACGTCCTGCACTACAGCAAGGACTTCCGCCCCTGCGAGCACTACTGGGCCAACACGATTTTCTGGCTCCAGCCGAACCAGGACATGACGATCGAAAACTGCACGTTCGAGGATTTCGTGGTCTATTCGGACGGCTCCAACGGCCTGATGCTCGTAGCCAAACCCCAGCGGTGTACGTACGGTTCCGTCCAGAATCCGAATCCGGGCCGCCTGAAGAACTGCTCGTTCAAGGACTTGCGCGTGGTCGGCACGAAAGGCGATTTTGAGGGATTGATCTACCTCCGGGGCGACGCTCCGCAGTGGGACGTGGACGGGATCCGCATGGAAAACGTCACGTACTTCGGCGAGCCGGTGACACAAAACTCCCCGTGTGTGCGCGTCGATGGCGAGTTTGTGAAGAATTTTGAGATAAAATAAAACTACTCAAGAAGCCTCCCCTGAAAGGGGAGGTGGCGCGGAGCGCCGGAGGGGTTCAGAAACGGGGGAAAATCCAGCCCACGGCCGGACCCCCTCCACCACCTTCGGTGGTCCCCCTCCCCTTTCTGGGGAGGCTCAAAGAATAATCGACCTAAAAATTTTTAACTATTTTGTAAGACTGATCCATGGCTGACCTTTTCGATTCCAGCGACTCCCAGCGCGGAGCCTTTGAACTTCCTTACGCCAAGTCTGAAACGTTTCCGGGCGAATTCACCCTGAAACGCGGGGGCAGCTTGCGCGACGTCACCGTCGTGTACGAAACCTACGGCGAGCTGAACAAAGAGCGGGACAACGTGATCCTTTTGAGCCACGCCCTGACCGGCGACTCGCACGTCGCGCGTCATAATATGGACGACAATCCGGGCTGGTGGGACATTCTGATCGGTCCCGGAAAGTCCATCGACACGAACCGCTACTACGTCATTTGCACGAACAATCTGGGGAGCTGCCGCGGCACGACCGGCCCGACCAGCATCAACCCCGAGACGGGCAAGCCGTACGGCGCGTCGTTCCCGGAAGTGACCATGGAAGATAATGTGAAGCTCCAGAAAATGCTCATGGACGCGCTCGGGATCGACAAAATCCTCGCGGTCGTCGGCGGCTCCGTCGGCGGCATGATGTGCCTCATCTGGGCGACCTGGTACCCGGAAATGGTCAAGGGAGCGATCACGATCGCCACCTCGCCGTGCCTGACGAGCCAGGCCATCGCGTTCGACGTGGTAGGGCGCAACGCCATCACGAGCGACCCGCATTTTTACGGCGGCGACTACTACGGCAAGCCGGAAGGCCCGAGCGTTGGGCTGGCTCTGGCGCGTATGCTCGGCCACATCACGTACCTCTCCCGCGAGTCGATGATCCGGAAATTCGACGTGGAGACGGACCGCTGCAACGCCCGCCAGATCGAGACGCAATTCGAGACGGAGTTCGCGGTCGGCTCGTACCTCGCGCATCAGGGGTCCAAGTTCAACGAGCGGTTCGACGCGAACAGCTACATTACGCTCACAAACGCCTGCGACTTCATGGATTTCGGCGATAATGTGCCGGAAATCGCGGAAAATCTCGCCCCGGCGCAGTGCAAGTGGCTGGTCATGTGCTTCTCGTCGGACTGGCTCCTTCCGCCGTACCAGTCCGAGCAGATCGTGGACGCGCTGATCTCCAAAAAGAAGGCGGTCAGTTTCGTCAACATTCAGAGCGACGCCGGGCACGACGCGTTCCTTCTCCCGCTACAGCTCAGTACCTACGGCGGGCTGATGGAGCACTTCCTGAACAATTTGTACCTTTCGCAGGAAAGCGTGAAAAAACGCGAGAAAGACGTAAATGTCGTTCTGGATATGCACGAAACACCGTACAAACCCAGCGATTCCGGCCTGATCCAGGACGGTTTCGGCCGGTCCCACGATGGACGTCTTGACTTCGAGTCGATCCTGGAACTGATCCCCCAGCACGCCAGCGTTCTGGACCTGGGTTGCGGAAACGGCGACCTGCTGAAACGTCTGCGTCAGCGCAGTGACAAAAGCCGGCTTATGGGCATTGAACTGTGCGAGCGGTGTATTCAGAAGTGCGTCGCGCGGGGACTGGACGTCGTACAGAAAGACATCAACGAGGGCCTGAAAGCGTTTCACGACCGTCAGTACGAATACGTTGTTCTTTCCTGCACGATGCAGACGATCAAAGAGGTGGAGCACGTGCTTGAAGAAATGCTCCGCGTCGGGCGGTTCGCCATCGTAAGTTTCCCCAACAGCGCCTTCCTCCCCTGGCGTACGAGGCTCTACAAAGACGGTCGTATGCCCAAAATCGGGTGCGATGCGGAAAAATCGTGGTACAATACCAAAGACGTGCGTTTCCTGACGCTCGCCGACTTCCATGAGTTTTGCGAGCTGAAGGGGTACTCCGTGCGGAGGCAGATCGCCCTCGACACAGTAAACGGTTGCCGTGTGTACCAGAATCCAAACGATAACGCGAGCATGGCAATCATAGAGCTGAGCCGATAAAATCGGCCCGGCGTGGTTTTTCCCAACGGGTAAAAAGATGAGACCATTCCTTTTTTTCGTGCTTCTTCTTGCCTCACTGCCGGTTTGGGCCGAGGAAGAGATCACCTCTGGAAAAGACGACCTCAGCGCAATCAACGTTTTGCTGATCGACGGTCAGGGAACGCACAACTGGCGGGAAACGACTCCTGTTCTGAAGCGGACCCTCGAAGAGACCGGCCTCTTTGATGTGAAGGTGGTCACCGCCCCCGCGGAATGGGAAAACGCGGAAGATTTCCAGCTTGACCTGACCGATGTTGATGTCGTTCTGCTGAATTACTTCGGGAAGAAATGGTCCGCGGAAACCTGCGCAGACCTTCTTCGTTTCATCGGGAACGGCGGTGGTTTGGTTCTGTATCACAGTGCAAACACTGCCTTTCCCGACTGGCCTGAATTTCAGGATTTGCTGGGGATCACTGGTTGGGGCGGACGCAATTCAAAGTTCGGGCCGTATCGATATTGGAACGACGAACTTCAAGGAGCCATACAGGTTAATCAGTCGGGACCGACCGGAACGATCGGCGAGAAAGAGGAATATATCATTGAGGTGAACGCACCGAACCACCCCATCATGAAAGACCTCAGCCTGAAAATGCTGCATGGCCCTGATGAACTCTACGGTAATCTTCGCGGGAAAAAAGAAAACGCACCTAATGTTATGGTTTTGGCCTCGGCATTTTCCTCCCCGGAGCTCGGCGGAACCGGGCATAAGGAACCCGTTCTTGCTGCCATCCTGTACGGGAAAGGGCGAGTTTTCCAGATTCTGTATGGACATTCCAGCGGGAATATCCGCAGCGTGGCCTTTATCGTCCCTTTCCTTCGCGGTACACAGTGGGCTGCAACGGGTAAAGTGACCATACCCGTCCCGGAAGATATTCCTACCGAAGAAAAAAGCTACACGAGACCCTAAAATAATTAGGAATTCGTAATGCGGAATTAGGAATTGAAATTTTATATTTGTTTTTAATTACGCATTAGGCATTCCTGATTCCTAATTGAATTAATGTCAGACAATTCAAAAGCCTTAGGAACCGATTCCGTTTTGACCCTGCTCGCGAAATACTGCGTTCCTGCCGTACTCGCGATGCTCGTGCAGGTTCTGTACACGGTTGTCGATTCCATTTTCATCGGGCATTTTATCGGGAAAGACGGTCTGGCAGCGATTACACTCGTTTTCCCCCTCGTCGTATTTTCGAGCGGCTTCGGAATGTTAGTCGGGATCGGCGCATGCTCCTGTATTTCCCTTCTTCTGGGCCAAAGACGATTGGACGAGGCGGAAAAAACGCTCGGCAATGCTTTCAGCATGATCTTTCTTTCCTCGTTCATCATGACGGTCACCATTCTTATTTTAGGGACGCTTTTCGTAAACGCCTCGACCGTCTCTGAGCCCGTTCGCAAGATGGCGCTCACGTTCCTTTGGATATCCATTTTTTCGGGGATTCTGCCGTCCCTGATGTTTGGCCTGAATAACATCATTCGGGTGCAGGGAAACCCGCAAATCGCGATGGGAACCATTATTTTTGGTTTCGTACTCAACTCCATTCTGAACCCGATTTTTATCGCAGTTTTTCACTGGGGCGTTGCTGGCTCCGCGCTGGCCACGACCGTAGCGCAGGCAATTACCGTGATATGGGTCCTCTATTTCTTCCGAAGTTCCCGAAGTCTGCTCCAGTTGCGCTGGAGAAATCTCCCGCTCGACTGGAAAATCTGCGGACCGGTCCTTGCGATCGGCCTGGCGCCATTTCTGGCCCAGTCGGTAAATAGCCTCATGGGAATCATTCTGAACGTCCAGCTTGAGCGTTTCGGCGCGGAAAACGCACTGAGCGTTTCGGGCGTGATTTATCGGTCAGCGCAGATTATATTCGCAGTCGTGCTTGGAATCTGGCAGGGAGCGCAGCCGATCGTGGGTTATAACTACGGTGCGAAGCAATGCGATCGCGTTCTGAAAACCTGGCGGCTGGCGATCCTCATTTCGTCGATTTGGTGCTTCATCACGACTGCGCTGATTTTGGCGTTTCCTCTTAAAACCGTTGAAATCTTCACCAAACTTACACCGGAAATCCGTGAGATCAGTGTCTTCGCAATTCGCTTAAGTTTTCTCGGTTGTTTCATGATGGGGATGCAAGTCTGCGTCTCGCTATATTTCCAGACGATCGGCAAGCCGAAACTCTCGATCTTCCTGAGTCTTTCGCGGCAGGTGATTTTTATGATCCCGGCCCTTTTGCTCCTCCCGATGCTCTGTCCGATGATTGGCTGGCCTCAGCTGAACGGCGTCTGGTGCGCGTTTGCCGTTTCGGACACGCTGAGTTTTTTCCTGGTTCTGTGTTTCTTCATTCGGGAAACCGGAAACCTCAAAGCGGGCCGAATCACCGGAGGCTTGGGAACGATCCAGGTCGAAAGCGACTCGTGGCCGATAGAAGAGGGCCAGCCGTAAAATGAATGTTGGAGAAATCTTCTGTCACTTTTCTTTTTACCCGGCCAGGGACTGATTTTCTGCCGGGAAAAGACGTATCCCGAGAGATTCCAGAACACCATCGTCGGAAACCTCCTCGAACTTGACGGAAACCTGCTTGGAAATGCCTGAATCCTGCATCGTAACACCATAAATCGTGTTGGCGACCGACATGGTTTTCCGTGAGTGCGAAATGATGATGAACTGCGTCTGCTCGCAGAACTGATGAAGGATCTCTGTCAGTCGTACCGTGTTTGCCTCGTCCAGAGCCGCGTCCACTTCGTCCAGGATGCAGAACTGGGTCGGGTGGTTTTTGAATAGGGCGAAAAGGAGTGCCACACAGGTGAGTGTTTTCTCGCCGCCGCTCATGAGGGTCATATTCAGGCGCTGTTTTCCCGGAGGCTGCGCGACAATTTCGATTCCGGCTTCCAGAGGGTCGGCGCATTCAGTAAGCTGGAGTTCGGCATTTCCGCCTCCGAACAGGTCACGGAAAATGTGGTAGAAGTATTCTCCAATCTGGTCGAAGGTCTTCATGAAAATGACGCGGCTGTCGTGGTTCACACGGTCGATGAGTTTCAGGAGTTTTTCTTTTGCCGCGAGAATTTCCTGGTACTGACCATTCAGCATTTCGTAACGGGATTTCAGCTCGTCCAGTTCGTTCAGCGCTTCCGAGTTGATATTCCCCAAGCCGTGAATCCGGCTTCGGAGCTGGTTGATCTCGCGATGAACAGCCGCGTTTTCCTTCTTTTCTTCCTCGGAAACCGATTCGATTTTTTGGAGAAAATCTGTTGGTTCAATGGAATAATCCTCGCACAGACGCACCACGACGTTTTCAGCCTCGTGTTCCAGTGTTCCTTTTTCAAGTTCCAGCGCGTGGACTTTTTCACCAATCTGACGAATTCGTTTACGCAGCCGCCCAGTCTCGCCGGTGATTTCTGACCGCTGGGAGTGTGACGAATCACGTTCTGCCCGCAGGCGTTTCACGCGGGTCTCGCAGTTTTCCTGCGCGAGATAGAAGTCAGCGAGCCGTGCGTTATTGGCGAGCGTAAGTCTTTCCGCCTCGTGGAAAAGGTTCAGGTTTTGAGCGAGGTGAGACTCTTGATCCGTGATGATCTTTCCACGTTCCGAGCAGTCGCCATTGAGCTGGCGGATCGCGTCGTCGAGACTTTCCAGACGTTCCTCGCTTTTGGCCAGTTCAACCTTACACTCGGTCACGACGCGGTTTTTCTCGCCGCGCTGCTCGTCGTTTCCGGTAATTTCGGCGTCCAAAGCGTTCATCTGGGCGTTCTGTTCCTTTAACGTTCGCTCCAGTGTCTCTTTTTCCTGTTTTGAGTCGGCAAGCTGTTTTTGCAGTTCCGCAAGCCGGGCTTCCATTTCCTTGCCTGTTTGCGTGAATTCCTGGATCCGCTGGTCGAGCTGGTTCTGACGTTCTGCCGCGGCCTGAATCCCCTGACGATGGGCGATTAATTGCTGCTCGGTTTCTTCGAGCGAGTCTTCCAGTTCCTCCACATTTTGTTTCTGTGCGGCCAGTTTCCCCTGCGTTTTTTGGACTTCCTCGTCGGCTTGTACGATTTCGTCGGAAAGAATCGTCAGTTGCGACCCAAGCGTCCGCAGCTCACTCCTGCGGGAGATCAAATTACTTGAAGCGTGCTGGGGGCCAATCGCGAGGACTCCGTCAGCCGAGTAACGCTCACCGGCCAAAGTAACAAAATGAATTTGCGGCAGAATAATTCCCGAGGCAGTGCTTTGGGCGCGAATGATCGATGAATCGGACGGGTTTTTGTTTGGATTTTGAAAAATCGAATCGGGGTCCCCGGCATTTCCGATTCCCGTGGGACCTGTCCCGAAAAAATCGATGGCAGGAAAAACGGGAAGGGGGAGTTTTCCTGAGTAAATCGCGCGGGAAAGATCCATCGCAGTTCCAAGGTCTTCCACGATCCAGGTCTCGCCGAGCAGATATTTAAAAAGCGGGAGGCATCGGTCCTCACACTCGATAAACTGGTCTGCGCGTCCAACGACTCCCGGGACTTTTTCAAGGCCGTTCGTGATGAGCGTATGAGCGAAACGGGCTGAATTTGCGCGGAGACGGGCTTTAAGCGGTTCAGAAAGGGAATTGAAACTTCCGCCTTTAAGGTATTCCGGTGGGAGAAAATCATCCATCCAGATGAAACCCACGCGGCCAGGGAAACCCTGCGAGTTTTGCCGCAGCGCGTCCAGAAGCGTAGAATTCGGCTCGACGACCAGATACTGCGCCTTTTCTCCAAGAGCCACTTCAATGAGCGAGGCCGCGTCCACATCGACCTGGATCAAATCGGCGACCAACCCTGAAATGTCACGGAATGGGCCGTCCGCGTGGCGTCGGGCTTCGGTCAGGAGGTAGCGCACGCCGGGACTTAATCCCTCGTGGCGTTCCTGGAGTTCTTCCAGCGTTGAAATTCTGCCGAGCATGGCAGAATGACGGCGATGAAGCTCCATCAGGTGATTTTTAGCATCGTTCCAAAGACGCTCGGCCGCTTCTTCCTCGTTTTTCGCCTCGGTCAGATCTTCTACGCATCGGGCTTTCAGGGCTTCCAGCTCGCTTTGCTGACGTTCCAGATCGGACTGACTGTCGAGCGCTTTCTTTACATCGTCCTGGATCGCCTGAATGTGCGCCGTGTTTTGTTCGAGCTGACGTCGTGCCGTTTCTTCCTGAAGGGAAAGAGAACTGATCACGTTTTCCACGGCCGAAATCTGGCGCATCTGGTCGAAAATCAGCTCGCGGAGCGTTTCCTTTTGGGTACGCAGTTCGTCGAGCTTCTTCACGATTTCATCCAAATGTGATTTGGCAAGGAGCAGATTGTTGGCAACTTCGGCGTGTTGGCTTTGCGCCTGGGTCAATTCTTCCTCACGGGACTGGAGCGAATTTTGCAGCGCGCGCAGTCGGCGACGCATTTCCGCGATGCGGGTCCGGCCGGAATTGATCTCGCCGTCGAGTTCGTTCATTCGGCGGGTCTGGAACGTGACGACGGACTCCGACGCACCGATGGAGTGGCGGTTAGCAGCGATCTTCTCGGTTAAAACCTGGATTTTTTTGTCGTAATTGGAATTGGATTGCTCGAACTGCTGGAGCGAGGCGTCGAGCGTATCGAGTTGGGCCTGAAGTTCCGTCTGTTCCTGCGTGAGATCCGTGATTTTTGAGTCGGCGGCCTGGAGTTTGGTCTGCGAAGCGGAATAATCCATAGCGGCGGCCTGGAAGCGCAGTTTTTCAAGCCGTTCCGTCAATTCACGGAATTCCATCGCCCGCTGGGCTTGTGTCTGGATACGTTCGTAACGTTTCTGAACTTCCTCAACGATGTCGGAGAGACGGAGGAGATTTTGGTCAATGCGTTCCAGACGGTTTAGCGCTTCCTGCTTTTTGGCCTTGAAACGGCTGATCCCGGCAGCTTCCTCAAAGAGAATACGGCGGTCTCGCGGGGAAGACTGGAGCAGACTGTCCACGCGCCCCTGCTCGATGATGCTGTAAGCGTGTGTGCCGAGGCCAGTCCCGAGAAGAAGGTCCCGAATGTCTTTCAGTTTGCAGGGCTGGCGGTTCAGAAAATATTCAGATTCGGCACTGCCCTCACCGCCCCGGAAAGCGCGTCGGGTCACGACCACTTCCGATGCGTCGAAATTCAGCTTTTTGTCCGAATTATCGAACGTGAGGGAAACCTCGGCCGAGTTCATCGGTTTGCGGGTGCTGGAGCCATTGAAGATCACATCGCTGGATTCTTTCCCGCGGAGGGATTTCATGCTCTTTTCGCCGAGGACCCATTTGATCGCGTCAACGACATTCGATTTTCCTGACCCGTTTGGACCCACAATGACCGTTAGACCGGGCGAAAACTCGAACCGGTTTCGGTCAGCAAAACTTTTGAATCCGTAAAGGTCGAGAGACTTTAACATAATAAACGAATAATGAATAACGAATAATGAATAATGAAAAATGAAATGTGATGAAATGAGGAAAAAGGCTCATTCTTTCTCCTCATTATTCGTTATTCATTATTCGTTTTCTTTGCTTTCCTCGTATTTCTTCTGCCGTTCCTGGTCTTTTCTCCGCTGCTCGTAGGGATCGACGCGCCCGGTGGAGGGACGGGCGTCAATACGGAATGAAGTGTCAAGCGCGTTTTGCTCAATGGCGGCCTGAAGAACCTCCAAAACGTCCGGGTAAGTTGCGCCTACATCAGAAAGAGCGCGAATCACTTCGGCCACGTTCGAGGACACGATACGTTTCTGGTCCGGTTTGTCTGGTTCAAAGCGGGAAACGGCAATTTCATCAGGGGAATTACTGCGCACAATGACATTATTCGCGGCCTCAACGAGAAGCGGATGCTTGAATTTCTGATCTTCGCCAAACAAAACGATTTCCGCGCGAATCGACTTGGTCACGTGAAGCATCGGTTTGCCGGTCGTCGGGATGACACAGAGGGTGAACGTTTTGTTCCCAAGCTGCTCGCCGGCGACGAGCGGATCATTGGGCCGCATCGTATGCAGGGCATCGAACGCTCCGTAGCGGGTTTCAGCGGTTGGGGCGTTCATCAGCTCGCGAAGTTCCTCGTAGGCGTTCAAATCATCAAGGGCCTGTAACGCGAGCAAGGCGTGACCACGGCAAACACGATCATTCAAGGCCGTTTTCCCAAGGACTTTCGCCCCGTCATTGACGTCCAGGTAGGCAAGGGCCTGCGCCGCATGGAACTGAACGTTCGGATCGTCCGATTCCAGACCAAGTTTGAGCGTGTCGATGGAACTCCGACCGATCGCTTCCAGCTCCAGTGCCGCGCGTTTTGCGGTAGTTGGATCGAGGAGACGTTTTTCAAGGGTCTTCATCCGGTCAAGACGTTGGGCCTCGGTTTCCAAAATCGGAATACAGCGGACCACCTCAATAAAGCGCGGAAGGTTTTCTTTGTAAAGCGGTGGAATGTTCAAATCGAGAAACTTGTCGTTGTGCGCTACTGCGACTTTCTCGCCTGTACCGCTCATTTCCGTTTTAAATCGGGTATTGATCGCCCGCTCGATTTTCATGGTCATGAATTTGTCAGGTTTTACCTGGTCGGAAGTAACACGCAGACCAAGTGGTCGGGTGTACTTCGAGACACCACCGCCTAAAACCATACCGCGTCGTTGGGTGATTTTATCGCGGTTGGTTCCGGTTTTAGGTTCAACCAGGATCGGGCCGGAACAGGATCCTTTTGTGTTTCCTTCGTGGATGCCCTGGGAATAGAGGATTTCTCGCATCGGAGCTGGCATCAGGTACCCGCCGCGGAGGCTGGTCGTTTCCGAATCGGGGGGAAGAGAGACTTCCACGTCGAAACGGTCCCCTTTTTTGACTCCTGGAGCCAGGTAACCCGTCACGATGACCAGCGAGGTCGATGGGTCGGCCAGGACTTTCGCGGGATGGGGGACGTTTCGGCTGGCCATCTCACGCAAAAGCATCGTACGCTGCGTCGATTCAGGCGGATCACTCCCTGTTCCGGCCAAATTAGCGGCCATGCTCACCGAGGAGATTTCGATGGGGCCAGTGCCTTCCGGAACCGCGGTATCGCCGATGAAAAAGGCTTTGGTGATTTTTTTTCCTTTTGGTTCCTCATCCGTCGGAATATTGTTTCCGGAATTGAAATTTTTGCACCCTGAAAAGACCCCAATGGTGGAGATCAGGCCTATCAACAGGACAAGGAAAGCGATATTATGAATGGACGAACGACGTTTCATTTTTTTTGGGGGGTTCAGGAAATATTACTATATAAAACAGAATAGAGTTTTTTTGGGTTTCTGTCAAGAGGATTTTTAAGAAAATTTTCAGGGAAGAAGGACCGAAGAGATAACGAATAATGAAAAACAAATAACGAATAATGACGCGGGCGCGGAACGTAAACTACAGAATGAGTTCAAGCCGAGCGTAATTCCGGCCTTCAGCCTTCATTACCGCCTTTCATTATTCATTATTCGTTCTTCATTATTCATTTTTTTCTTCTGAGGGCAAGGCCAAGAAGTCCGATCAGCAGCAGAGCCCACGTCGAGGGTTCCGGGACGGCGCCTCCGCCAATCGCCCAAAGCTCATTTCCGACCACCTGGAACACGTAACCGCCCGCATCGCCAAATTTCAGCTGGGAAAGGTCCACGCTCGTGCCGAAGTCGATCAGTTTATTGAAATCCTCCGAGGTGTTCGGGATCAGCGTGATCAAACTCCCTTCGGCCATCGAAATGTCGTTGATGTTCATCAGGAACTGGTCGGGATCAGCGACGTTCGAGGCGTCGAGGATCAGCTCACTGCCGGAATCCATCGTAAGTGTACCGGTGATCGTCGGAAGTTCCTGCCCGTTGTACGTCCCACTGACCTGGATCGAAGAGCCGCCTTCCAGCTTCAGGTTTCCAATGATTTGGGCCGCCTGTGAGTTTTCGTCTTTCGGCGAAAGTGAGAACCGGGAAATGTTGCCGTCCGGAACGGCCAGAGCCTGAAGATGCTGTTCCGGGTTCGGAACGACGGTGGCGGACGTCGGGTTGACGAGCTGGAGCGTGCCGTTGACCGTGTACGTGCCATTCAGGTACGACGTGTTTGCGCCGACGGACGTGATGTTCAGCGTTTTGTTGGCGTTGATCGTCACGTCGTTTTTGAGCTGGCGGTCGGTCGTCAGGGCGTCGAAGTCCCAGCGGACCGACGCGTTATCGACCGTGAACGTGCCCGTTCCGAAAGGCGAGTCAGACTGGAGGACCAGGTAGTTGTACGGGTACCGGTTGTTGCCGCCGACGTTGTAATTCGAAATGACGGTTCCGCCGGAGTAGGTGTTATTCCCGCTGATCATCAGGATGACCGGCGTCGGCTCGCTGCCGAAATCGATTTTTCCCGTTCCGGAAATGTCGCCGCTGAGTCTCAGGAAGGATTGCCCGTAGTAGGATCCGCCCCAACCGCCGCGGATGTTCACGCTCCCGGTCACGTCAATGTCGTTGGTGATCTGGATGTTCGTGTTGGGGTTGAAATTCATCAGCGTCGTTCCGTTACTCATGAAGATCTTGCCGGAGCCGAGGTTCAGACCGTTGCTTGTCCCGAGCATACCCTTCTGGAGGTAGATGTTCCCGGTGTACTTGTTTGTCGCGTCGTAATTGTTCTGGATTCCCAGTTCCTTGTCACGCCCGCCGTTATCGTTGATGTAAAGGTCATAATCGCCTTCGAACCGGATGTTGTAACCGGTTCGGCCTCCGGGGAGCGGGTCGCGGCCGATCGTGACCGCTTTGATCGGATTTCCGTAGAGGGTCGTGTCGGTCACGACGTTAGTAAGCGTCAGTTCCTTGCCGGTTGGGAGGCCTTTGAGCGTGATGTTCGCGGCCTTGGCTCCCTCGGAAACGTCCCGCTGGGTCAGCACGAGTTTTTGGTTCGGTGAGTCACCCGCGATGGTCAGGGCGGGGATCGTCACGTTCCGGGCTTCCGTCGTGTTATCCAGAATGAAGTACGTCGTCGGGTAGGCGCCGGACATGCCAAGCTGTACGTTACCCGTCCCGAACGGCATATCGGAACCGAGCTGGAAGGCGCCGCCCTGGTACCGGTTGTCGCTGCGCATATTAAACGCGATCAGCGTGCCGCCAGTGTACGTGTTGTTCCTGTTGATCGTCGTGAGGCCGGGTGTAGCTTCGGACGTGTACGCGAGCTTGCCCGCACCGGAGATCACGCCGTCGAGAACGACTCCCTCGGGTTGATGCGCGGTGGAACCCCAGCCGCTGCGAATGACCGCGTAGCCTTCGTCAGGGTTTCCCTCCAACACGATATTATTTTTGTAAACCGGGATGCACTCGGCGTAGTTCATCAGGTGCGTCCCGTTGTAGAGGTGGATCGTCCCGGAACCCATGTTGGTACCGGTTTTGGAGCCGACGATCCCGCTCAGGATGTAAATGTCACCCGTGTAGGTCGAGGTTACGTCCGTTGGACTGCTGAAAATGAATTCCCGCTCAAGCTCGTACTTGTAATTGATGTAAAGATCAAAGTCGCCGTCCAGAACGATCGGGTACTCGGTCCGGCTTGTAGTCTGGAGGTTAATGTTGACTTTATTGAGCGGATTGCCGTACGTTGCCACGTCGTCGATCCGGTTGGAGATCGTGCCGTTGCCGAGGAGTTTGTTCACGGTCAGCTCGGCGGTTTTGCCCGAGGTGGCGCTTTGCTGCACGAGTTTCAGGGTGCGGCCTCCTTCAATCGTCAGATCCCCGACGGTGACGTTGCGATCGGTGGTCGTATTGTCGAGCGCGAAGTAGGTTTTCAGGTCGGTGCTGCCGTTGTCCCACTTGCCGCTGACCCGAACCGGGCCGGTACTGAACGGCGTGTCGGAGCCGAGGACCAGGTAAAGAGCTTTCAAAGGAACGGCATTATCGGTGCGCATATTGTCCGTCGTGATGACCGTTCCGCCGGTGTACGTGTTCGCGCCGTTGATCGTCATAACTCCGGGGGTGGGTTCGTAGCCGAAATTCACGCCGCCCTCGCCGGAGATCACGCCGTTGACCGTGATGGTAGAACGGCTCGTCGGGTAGTTGGACCCGTTCCAGCCCGCGCGGATGGTGATGTTGCCGCCGGACAGGGCGACGATGTTATTCGAAACGACCGGTTTGGAGCCGTTGTTGTAGTTCATCAGGTGCGTGCCGGGGCTCATCGTGATGGTTCCGGAGCCGAGTTCCGTACCGGTTTTGAGAGAAAGTTTTCCAGAAGTGATGGTCGTGCCGCCGGTGAAATCGTTCGCGCCGCTGTTCATTTGGAGGTAAGCGCCGGAGGTGTTGACCGAGAGTGCGATGTTCCCCGTGATGTGGCCGTTCATGTAAAAATCGCCGTTTTTCTGGAAGGTCAAAACAGACGGGTGGGTCGTGTCCGTATTATTCGTATAAAACGTGTCGGACGTATTATCGGTGATCAACAGACCACCAGCCGGGACCTCAACATCGGCGGCGTTGAGCGGCAGACGCCCGAAACAAAATACGGCTATAACAAGGAACAAAACCCGGTGCACGTGATTATGGAACATTTTCGACCTCCAAAAATCCTGAAAACTTTACTATTTTATATTATACACAAGCCGCAGGATTTTTTGGGATTTTTCAGTAAATTTTTTGAAAAAAAACAGAAAAAAGTCAAAAAAGTTAAAAAAGACCGGTAAAGACTGTTGAGAGTTGAAAAAGCCTTCACCTCTTTAAGGGGTAAAATCTTTCTGAAACCGACGTTACGCGCCAGCGTCATTATTCATTATTCGTTATTCATTATTCATTCATATTAATGACCATTTTGCGGTACTTCGCGTCCTGCGGTTCCCACTTGACGTCGATGGTCAGCGAGGGGTTTTTCCCTTCGATTTTGACTGTCAGGCCACTCTTGTCTGCATCCCAGTAGCGCGGCGGGACGAGGTAGCGCATCTTGAAGTTCTTCTGTTCGGAAACGCTCACTTCGACTTTGTACTCACCCGCGGGGCAGCCATCCTGGGCGTCGTAGCAGCCGAGCGTGAATTTCCCTTCCGAATCGAGCTGGGCCGACGCAGGACGCCCGCCCGCCACGGGAATCAGCCGGACGGAACCGACAAAATCACCCGAGAGCGGCTGACCGTCCACCGTTATGACCCCCTGAACCGGGTAACGCTTTGGCCGGCCATCGCCGCAGCCCGTGAAAAACACAAAACAGAAAATCAGGAGGAAAACCGAAACGAAGCGGCTATTTATAATTCTTAATTCGCAATTCATAATTAAATTAATATTCGCTGTTTATCGTCTCGTTACCGGCGCGGGTGGAAAGAGGCTGGTAAACCTCGCGGTGGTCAATACTTTCGGAAAGGAACACGACGTGGCCGTCACCAAACGCGAAAAAGGCGCCGCCCGTGTGCTCGCTGGCGAACGCGCCGGAGGCCTTGTAGCCGTACATGTTGCATACGACGCCCTGTTCGTACTTCGTGTTCAGCGGATTGTCGGTCGTGCGGAAGCAGTCCAGATGACGGGATCCCTGGAACCAGGTGTTCTGGCTGCCTGTTTTTTCTGCGTCTGTCACCTCGCCAAGGAAAATTGTTTGGGATGTCCCATCCTTGATTTCGGACTGCTTAAGACGTCTCCAGTAAAAAAACACGCCGTCGTTTTCGTATTTGACCCGCATACTGATTGGACCACCCGAGTCGGATGGACCGTGCGTTCCGGCACAGCAGGCGTAAGAGGCGGTCGCGTATTTGGCGTTATTTTCCAGCGCAGCCGGTGCGGTACTAGACGGGCAAACGAAAACCGTCGGGCGAGTGATCAGGAGGGCCGTGGCGGTGTCCTTCACTCTGGTCCAATCGCTTGTTGTGCTGTCGGAAGTCGCAGGAAGGATCTTTCCATCGTTCAGCTGTTGGTAAAGTCCCTGCTGTTCCAGCTGCGGAAGGCACTGCAAAAACGCGCTGGACCCGTAGCGCTGATCGCCCGGCTGGGTGTTGCCGTTCGGAAGTGTCCCGTCGCCGCCCATTCGCGCAGGCGGGAACGACTTGTTCGCGCTCTCGTGGTTGAGAAGGGCTAAAACCAGGTTCTTCTCGTTATTGGAACACTGCATCCGACGAGCGGCCTCGCGTGCCTGCTGGACCGCAGGAAGCAGGAGCCCCACCAGCATCCCGATGATCGCAATGACGACCAGAAGTTCTACGAGTGTGAAAGCTGAGCGACGCATCGATTTCAATTATGAATTGAGAATTATGAATTGGAACGAATAATGAATAATGAATAATGAATAATGGCGCTGGCGCGTAATGAAAGCTGCAGAATGAGTTCAAACCGCGCGTAATTCCGGCCTTTGGCCTTCATTACCGCCTTTCATTATTAGTTATTCATTATTCATTTTTCCGTCTGAGTGCCAGCCCGAAAATTCCGAGCAGCAGCAGTTCCCATGCGGCGGGTTCCGGGACCTGACCAGAGATAGCGCCGGAAGAACCAATGTAAAACACGCCGTCCTGCAACAATCCGCTCAAAGCGACGTCCGCCAGTCCACCCACGCCGGTTAACGAAAGCCCGGACACGTCAATGGTAGAAACTTTCGGACCGTACAGAAGTGGGTAAATCGTGTCCGGATTGAAAAGGTCCGCGTCTTCCGCGTTGATTTCAAGGTTGGAAAGAGCCAGATCGCCCGTGATGGTTATCGGGGAATCGAAGTTCCGCCGCAAAGCGCCACCGGTCTGGTTGTAATTCCCGTCCAGTGTCGCGTCCTGGCCGGTCAGGAAAAGTGTTGCGCCGGACTGGTTCAGGGTGTAACCACTGCCACTGACGGTTGGAACTTCCAGCGTGCCGGTTCCATTGAATTTCAGGGTTCCGGCGGCCGTCAGCTTGCTGAGCTTCTCGGAATTGTTGACGGTCAGTTCCGCTCCGTTTTGGGTCGTCAGGTCACCGGCCGGGCCGAGCGCGTTCTCCGAGTTGAGACGCAGCGTGGTGTTGGTTTCCAGCGTCGCTTTGCCGGTGAAGCCGCTGTTGTCGCCGCTCAGAGCGATGATCCCGGTGTTCCTGAACGTCAGGTTCGCGCTGCCGGAAATGTCCGCGAGCACGTCGATCGTGCGCCGGATATTGCTTTCTGTTGGAGGGGCGATCGTTGAGTCGGCAACCACCCGGATGGAACCGTCCAGCTTGGCCGCGCGGCTGGTGCCGCCCTTCGCGTTGCCGATGCTTCCGCCCTCAAGGATCAGGTTGGGAACGCAAACCGTCGCGTACGCGTTTTTCAGACCAAGGTTTCCTTTGGGGCCAATGTGCAATTCCGCGAGGAAGTAGTGCGTTGCGCCATCCACATCGTTCAGGTTTTCAGGAGTGCGGACCGTAAATGTTGTCGAGGAGCTTGCGTTGGTGTTCGTGATGTAAGCCACATCGCCGACGGTCGGAATGTAGCTGTTCGGATTGGTTCCGCTGGTGCTGCCTTCGTGCCATGTGCTCGCCGTGGTCCAGTTCGAAGCGGATCCTCCATCCGTGGCGTAGTACGTTTTTCCTTCGCGGGTAGAGTCGGACGTGATCACCGCGCCGATCGGAGCGTCCATGCCCGCCACTGCCAGCGCGTCCTAGACATATTTGTCGGAAACCGTAATGGAATTGGGCATCAGGTACGTGCCGGCGGACGCTCTGCCGTCGCGGTACTGCGCGGTCCAGGTCCCCATCTTCTGGTCCCCGGCGACTTTGATCTTCGTGCCGCTTTCGGTCACGACGTTGGCGCTGGTCAGCGCGTTCTCGGAAGTGGGCTCAAGGGTCGTGTTGCTTTTGACCGTCATCGTGCCGGTGTATTCGGTGTTATTTCCGCCGAGTCTGACGGTTCCGCCGCCGGTCACAGTGAGTGCGCCCGTGCCGGAAATGTCGGAATCCACGTCAAGCATACGTTTGACGCTGTTTGCCGTGAAGGTGGAGGTTACGCCATCAACCGCCGTCATGTGTCCGCCAATATGGACCGTTTTATTGTCAACGCCATAATTGCTGACGCTTCCTCCATTGAGGATCAGGTCGGGGAAGAAGTCCATTCCCGCAACGGATTTCAGACCGATCACGCCGCCCGCATCCAAATAGGTGGTGGGGAGGAAGTAGAGGGTCTTGCCATTGGTGTCCTGGTACGTGGTACGGAGCACATTGGTGAGGTGGACCGTGTCGCCAAGCGTCGGAACCACGGTACTGACGGGACCATCAGAGGCGCCAACCCGCCAGACACTCACTTTGTTCCAGCTTTGCGTCTGCTCAGGCAAAGAGCTGGCGTTGAGGTAGTACGTCGCGGCTTCACGAGTCGAGCCGGTGACGGTGAGCGAAGAACCGATCGGCATTTCAATTCCCGCGGAGGCCAGGGCGGTCTGCATCGCGGCGGTGGAAACGGTCGTCGTGCCGTTCGGGACCGTGGCGGTCAGGTACGTCAATGTGTTGTTGTTCGTGCCGCTGGGGTAGGTAATGGTCAGAGATTTCACCGAGAGGCTTTCGGGGGTGATGAGTTTGGCGCCTTGTGCGAGGGTTATCGTGGGGCTGGAACCAAGCGCGCCGGCACTGGTGAGTTTCAGGACCGAATTTCCGGAAATCGAGACGGAACCGGCAAAAGTGTTATTCGCATTGGAAAGCTGAACGTATCCGCCCGGGTTGGAGGTGATGATCATGGAAGCGGTCTCGCCGCCGGCAATCTGCGCGGAGACGTTCATTGCGCGGTTGGCGCTGTCGGGGGTCTGGGCGTTGAAATTGATCGAGCCGGTTACATTAATATTCCCCGCCATAGTGATCGAGCCATTGCCGATCCCCTGAAAAACGGTCCCATTGACGCTGATTAAATTATTGACCGTGGCGTTTCCCTTGAGGGTGAACGTCCCGCCCGTCAGCGAGCCGGTCCGGTCTCCGCCCAACGTAACGGAATCGCCGGGAAAAACGTTTGCGGTGGCCGCGGAGCCGTTTTCGGGGGAACGCAGCGTGTAGCCGCTGTCCACAAGGTAATCCGCGCCTGCGTGTGCGCCGGGATTTCCGCTTTCACTCCAGTAGCCGGTGCTGCCCCAGTTTGTTCCCATTGGCTGTGTTTTTGTCAGGTAGAACGTCTCAGCCGAAACCGAGGCGGTCAGGAAACCAAAGAATAAAACGGGAAAAAGGGCCGTAAAACGTTTCATGGGAAAAATCTCCAACGTGAAATCTTAATAAAATGCTTTCTATAAATTATGATTTTACGCCAAAAGGAGAAAAAAGCAACAAAATTTTTGTAATTTTTCAGAAAAAAGAAAAAAAGTTTCTTGGAGTTAGGAGTGAGGAATTAGGAGTTAGGAGT
>JAUMVK010000001.1:0-251645 GCA_030530205.1 Thermoguttaceae bacterium
CATTACCGCCTCCCATTCGTCCGTGGTGGTTTAAGCCGGCGCGTAATTCCGCGCTTTGCGCTCCATTACCGCCTCCCATTCGTCCGTAGTGGTTTTGGCCGGCGCGTAATTCCGGCCTCCGGCCTCCATTACCGCCTTCCATTTTCAACTCCTAACTTCTAACTAATTAATTAAACTTCATCACTTTCATCCACTGCCACGCGGCTTCCTGCCAGAAGCCGACCTGGTCGCGGTTCACGTCGGTGATTTTGCCGAAGCCGTGGGGCGCTTTCGCCCAGATGTGGATCTCGCACGGAATATTCATCGTGCGCATTTTGTGGTACAGGGCGATCGTTCCCATCGGCGAGTAAACGTCCGAGTCGCCGTGCAGGAAACACATCGGGCAGGTCTTCTCGTCGAACTTGAACGCGTCGCTCATCTCCGCGAAGTTTCCTTTATCCGGGCCGTTCGGACCTTCCAGACCGTCGGTCAGGACGTAGGCCGGGTACTTCGCGATCCCAAAGGCCAGATGAGCCGGCAGTTTGTCGATCTCGTCGATCGGCTCGTAGCTCTGGATCGAGCTGGACGTGCAGCACATCGTGGTGAGGTGACCGCCTGCGGAGCCGCCCATCCCACCGATGCGTTCCGGGTTGAAGCCGTACTTCTGGGCGAGGGAGCGGGTCAGACGGATCGCGCGCTGGGCGTCCTGGAACGCGGGCCAGTAGATCGGCGTGCCTTTGGCCGGACGCGGGACGCGGTACTTCAGCAGCACGCAGGTGATCCCTTTGTTGGCGAAGTATTTCGCTTGGCCGACGTCATTTCCGCAGACGGAGTAACCGCCGCCGGGGAGCAGAATGACGCACGCGTCGGAGGTCTTGTTTTCCGGGACGAAAACGCGAATGGTCGGTTTCGTCACGAACGAAAATGCGCCCTGGTCACGCATTTTGTCGGGAAGATTTTCCGTCACGCCCGGCGCTTTGTCCGGCCAGACGTCGTACTCGTCCTGAGCCTGCGCGTACACGCAAAAGCAGAGGGAAACCAAAAGCGCATAAAGCGCGGAGAGGGTGGTGGTTTTCATTTTTTGGGGTCTTTCTTTGAAAAAAGGGGGGAAAATGGGAGGCGGTAATGGAGGCCGAAGGCCGGAATTACGCGTGGATGGGAGGCGGTAATGGAGCGCGGAATTACGCGTTTTGGGGGGCCGTGGCCATTTAACCGGCGCGTAATTTCGGCCTCCGGCCTCCATTACCGCCTTCCTTTACTAAAAAATCAAATTTTTTCCGCCACGTCGTAATTTTCCGCCGTCGGGGCCTGATGGAAGGCCGTGAGCAGTTCCGCGGCCAGGCCGACCGCGAAGAACGTTCCACCGAGGATCATGCCGACCATCGAAAGGAACAAAACTCCGAAGCCGGCGTAGTTCAGGATCTGGGACCACATCGCCGGGGCCGCATCCGCGTAGAAATTCCAGTAGATCCGATGGGCCGCGATCCCGCAGCCGGAAAGGAGGAAAAACAGGAAACTGAACGCGAAAAGGAACGTTCCATAGACGCCGAGCAGGTGCTGGGGGCGCTGGCCGTACTTCGTCACGAAATGGACCGAAAGCAGGTCCATGAAACCCTTCATGAAGCGGCTGAAACCGTACTTCGAGTGGCCAAATTCACGCTTGCGGTGCTGAACGACCACTTCCGTCACGCGCCAGCCTCGGGAGCCGGCCAGGACGGGCAGAAAACGGTGGCGCTCCCCGAAAATCGGCAGCGAGTGTGCGACTTCGGCCCGGTAGCACTTCATCCCGCAGTTGTGGTCGTGCAGGTGCACGCCGGTGAGGGAACTGACCATTTTGTTGAAAACGCGCGAGGGGTAAACTTTGTGCCAGGGGTCGTGCCGGACCTTTTTCCAGCCGCTCACCAGGTCGAAACCTTCGTCGAGTTTCGCGAGGAAATTCGGGATCTCGGCCGGATCGTCCTGCAAGTCGGCGTCCATCGTCATGATGAACTGGCCCGTGGCGGCTTTGAAGCCGGCTTCCAGACCCGCCGCTTTGCCGAAATTCCGGCGGAACCGGATCGCGTGGACTTCCGGGTTTTTCTCGGCCAGAGAGCGGATCACGTTCCAGGAGCCGTCCGTCGAGCCGTCATCAACGAAAATGATTTCTTTCTCGTAAGAATGCTCCGCGCAGACTTTCTGGATCTGCTCGAAGAGGATCGGAAGGCTTTCTTCTTCGTTAAAAACCGGAATGACGATGGAAAGGAACATGAGCGACTCCACGTGACCTTGCTGGACTAACAAACGACATACACTCTATTATAGCATAGACTTTTGTTTCGTAAATAGGGGGGCAGAAAAAATTAGGCCGGAGTCATACTTGACAAAAAATCAAATAAGAGTACAATTAAGACAAGAAATTCAATCCTTGCTCATTCAAAAGGAGTTTACGATGTTTTTACCGGCACTTTCTGGAATTGGACCTGTAGAAGTTCTTATTCTTTCCATTGTGTGTATTCCGATATTCTTCTCGTTTTTGAGCCACACCCGGGTAATGGTCGTTTCAGGAAAAATCATCAATCCCCGCGGAGTGCTTTTGATTCGGATTCAGGGCCGGCGGGCGGGGTTTATTCACTGGCTCCTGAAACTGTGCCGGATAGAGGCGGCCATCACTTTTTCCGTTTATAAAGACCGGATCGAACTGAGAGAAGATTCTTTCTTCGGGGAACGTACGGATTTTATTTTTCTGAAGAACGTATCAGTTTTGGGAATCTCCTACGCGAGTTCCCCCCTTTTGCTGGTTCTGGCGGTGGTTCTCTTCTTTTTTGGGACAGTCGTATTTTTTATGGGTGAGGAAACCTGGCCTTCTTTGATCTTCCTGTTTTTCGCGGCGGTTTCTCTTGGGGGTTATGTCCTCTCCAAGCGATACGGAATTCAAATACGCTCTCCGGGTTTGACCTGGCAAATTTTGTTTTATAGAAGTCTCATTGAAGGGACAGAGATCACGCCTTACGATCTGGAACGGATTCAGCAGATTTTCAGATTTTTGATGGACTCAGAGGGGTACGAGGACAATTCGGAAGAAATTGCCGCTCCCACACGTTTACAGGAGCCTGCAGTGATTGGTGAAATATCTGCCATTGAAACGAAAGGTGCGGCCCAGCGGGTTTTTTCTCCCGCCCCGCCTTCTCAGCCTTCCGCTTCTGCTCAGCAGTCCATTCCGACTCCGCCCCTTCCAACGAGCCGGCGCCCTGTTCAGCCACCGGAACCTCCGCGGCTACGTTGAGTTGATCACGCCAGTTCAAGCGCGTCGGGCAGATGGATCGTCCCTTCGTACAGTGCGCGGCCGATGATCGCAGCATCAAGGCCCGCCTCTTTCAGTTTACGGACGTCTTCGAGCGTCGTGACCCCACCGGATGCGACGACCGGGACCCGTACAGCGTCTTTCATTTCTTTCATGGCTGGGACGTTGGAACCTTTCATCATCCCGTCCGTCGCGATGTCCGTATAGACGATGGCGGCCATCGGGAGGTCGTTGAACTGGGCGGCCAGGTCGATCGCCTTCGTCTGACTCGTTTCCAGCCAACCGTCGGTGGCGACGTACCCGTTTCGGGCGTCGATCCCCAGCACGAGGCGGTTCGGGAACTTGAGGCACATCTCGCGGAACCACTCGGGCTGACGCAGGGCCAGGGTCCCAATGACGAGCCGATTCAGGCCCAGCTCAAGCAGCGAGCGGATGGTTTCTTCGTTGCGGATCCCGCCCCCCAGTTCACAGGGAACGCCGGAGGTTTGGACGATGGCGCGGATCGCCTCCAGGTTGGTCGGGCGTCCGTCCTTGGCGCCGTCGAGATCGACGAGATGGAGAAACTCGCCGCCCAGCTCGACCCAGTGCCGGGCCATTTCAGCGGGATTTTCCCCGAAAACGGTTTCCTGATTGTAATCGCCCTGACGCAGACGGACGCATTTTCCGCCGCGTAAATCGATTGCCGGTAAAATTTGCATGGGATGCTCCTTCTGACTGAAAACTGAAAACTGTCAACTGAAAACTATTATGCCACAGAGAGCGAAAAAATCAAGGGGAGGCGGGGACGTTTAAGAGAAATCTTGCGGGGACGACGCTTCCAGCGTCGTCCATGGGAGGCGGTAAATGGAGGCCGTAAGGACGGAATTACGCGTCGGGGGGATTGAACAGCGCGTTCACGTGACTCCCCCAGTCTCGCTTTGCGAGCCAGCCCCCTCAATGAGGGGGCCTTTAAACGACGCTGGAAGCGTCGTCCCCGTAAATTGACCGTGATCAATCCCGCTGCGGCCTTCTCTTTTTTCTGAAAATTTGAAGTTTTTTCCGAAAAACCGGCAAGAAAGTCTGGACGCGATCCCCGTTTTTGAGTATGATTCCCTGAGAGTTACGAGTGAGGAGTCGGTTTTCATCATTCGCGGAACATTTCAGCCTTCAGCCAAATTCATCATTAAAATGGAACGTACATTAATTCTTCTGAAGCCGGATTGCATGGAGCGCCGGTTGGCCGGGACGGTTTTGGCCCGCTTTGAGCAAAAGGGTTTCCAGATCGTCGGGATGAAACTCATGCAGGTCACGCCGGAGCTGGCGGCGAAGCACTACGCCGAGCACGTTGAAAAGCCGTTTTACCCGGCGCTTTTGGCCTACATCACGAGCGACCCGATCGTGGCGGTTTGCCTCGAGGGGCGGGAAGTCGTCGCGACCGTCCGCAAAATGGTCGGCGCCACGAAAGGCTGGCTGGCCGAGCCGGGAACGATCCGGGGCGACTTTTCCCTCAGCGGGCAGAAAAACCTGATCCACGCCTCCGACTCCCTGAAATCGGCCAAACGTGAGATCGCGATCTTCTTCAAGCCGAAGGAATTGATTCAGTGGAAGACCAGCGACGCCCAGTACCGGCTTTCCCCGAGCGAGATGGAGGAGTAACGCTCCGGGCCTGAACCCGATCAGGAAGCACGATCACACGCCGTGTTTCCTGATTTTTTATGGATTTCTTGAAGTTTCTTGAATTTTTCTCGTTTTTTTTCTTGTGTTTTGGAAAAATCGGTCTAAAATTAATATATGAAATGATTTTTTGTGGAAAACTTTCCGAAAAGGTTTAAGATTAAAATGTTCGTGCGTCAGCCCGTTTTTCACGTTTTGCTTTTGTGTTTGGCTTTGTTTGGCGGAACGTCCATTTTTGCGGCGGAGTACAACTGGTCCGGAGGCGAGGGGAACTGGTCCGGCTGGACAGACTGGGTGAATGGGACCGGGAATAACGCCAACATTAATTCCGGACCGTTCACGCTCGATACGGCAGTCACCGCGCAGAATGTCGTTTTGAAAAACAATACGACGCTGAATATTAACGCAAATCTGGCCGGGCGTTTTCTTAACCTGACTGCCAGCGCCACACCGACGGCGAACATTCAGGGCGGCACAAACACGCTCACTTTTCTGCACGTTTCAAATGGCAATAGCCTGACGAATTGCCCGACGCTGACGATCACAGGCGGTTCCACGACGATCAATTCCACGGCCAGCAGCCGAACCGACGCGCTTATTTTCGGTTACAACGGAAATACTTACGGCAAAGGTTCCATGAGAGGTGGCTCCTTAACTCTTTTGAATACTTCCCAGTTCATTCTTGGATTGAATGCTAATTCTCAGGGAAGTTTTGACTTTTCAGGCGGGACGATTTCGGTGAACAACACACTGGGTATTGGTTCAAACGGAATTGGAACGTTCACGATGAGTCAGGCCGATTCCACGGTTCCCGCCAGTTTGGAGGCCGCCTATATTACGATCGGCTCCGGGGCTGGTTCCAATGGAACGTTCAACTACTCCGGCGGAACGATCTCCACCCAGAATCTTACCGTTGGCCTGAACGGAACCGGGAAACTGAACGTCACCGGCGGTTCGCTCTCGATCACCGAGGCCATGAATTTGAAAGTGGGAGCGAATGGAACGATCGAAGTCTCCGGCGGCGAACTGCTCTTCCCGGCGGGGCTGGTGGCTGGTTCGGACACGTTCGCAGGGACGGTCAAAGTTTCCGGTGGAACGCTCACCCCGGCGTCCCTCGTCGTTGGGAAGACCAAGGCGGGCTCCTTGACGATTTCCGGCGGAACGCTCAACGCGAATACCGGGGACTCGTATTTCGGGACCGGCGCCAACGCGACGCTTGTGATGACCGGCGGAACGTTCGACGCGACGGGGAAAACCATTGCGTTTTCACCTGAGTTTGGGGGGACCGCAGGCGTTCAGAACACTTTTAACCTTTCTGGTCCGACTTCCGAGATCAAAGCGGCCAGGTTCTTTTTGAATGACACAGTCGGGGCCAACGCCACCATGACGATGACCGACGGGAAAATCACCTGCGCCAATCAGTTTATGGTCGGTCGGCATGGAAACGCGACGGCCACCCAGAGCGGCGGAACGATCAACGGCGGCAGTTTGTTCGTCGTGGCGTCTTTTGAGGCTTCCATCGCTTCGCTGACTCTTTCCGGCACGGCCGCGGATACGGCCACAACCTGGTACATCGGAAACTTCGGCGACGCGACGCTCAAGCTCGAAAACATCACCTCAGACGCCTCGGTCAAAAACGTTTCCGGAACGAATTTCATCGTTGGAGTGGAAGCGGGTTCCAACGGAAAAGTCGAAATGGGCAGCGGCGTGATCGAGGTCTCAAACCTTTACCTGGGTTTAGCCCAGGCTTCCTACGGGACGGGTGCCGCCAAAGGCTCGTTCCAGCTCACCGGCGGCAAGTTGAACGTCACGAACAAAATCTCTCTGGGGGAACGCTACACGATCAACGGCGCGACAGAATACAAATCCGAGGGCTCGATGACGATTTCCGGCGGAACCGTAACGACTCCGTCTATTACGGTCGCCAATGCGGAAAAAAGCGTTGGGACGGTGACGGTTTCCGGCGGAACGCTTAAGGGTACAACGACGTTTAACATTGGCAACGCGGCAAATAGTACCGGAACGGTGTCGGTTTCCGGCGGTTCGTTGACGACCGGGACATTCAACGCCGGCAACGCAGCAAATAGTACCGGTACGGTGACGGTTTCCAACGGCGAGATCAATGCGACCACTTTTGTAGTAGGGACGAATGGAAACGGCACACTCAACATGACCGGCGGCTCCATCAACGCGACGGGAGAGTTTATTCTCGGAAGATTCTCAGGTTCCACAGGCGTGGGGCTGATCGACGGCGGTTCCGTGAAAGTCGGCTCCAACCTGATCCTTGCTTCAGCCGATACGACGTCCACCGCTTCCCTGACGCTCACGAGCGGGACCATCGACGCGACGGGGCAGAGTCTTTACGTCGCGAACTCCGGCAACGGAACGCTGACGCTCAACGGGACGGGCACGCTGAAAGCCTCCCAAATCACGTTGAGCCATTACGTGGGGGCACAGGGCACTCTTAACATTCAGGGCGGCGAGTCCACCATCACGGCCGGAACGCTGAAAAGCTGGGGAATGTCGAATACGACCAGCGCGGTGAACTTCATTGTGACGGAAACCGGGTACAATACGCTGAACCTGACGAATCTCCAGCTCGGCTCGGAAACGGTCAGCCTCAACGACTCGATCACGATCGACGCGGACATTACCGGCTGCGTGGTGCTTCCCGGCCAGCTGACGCTTTGCGACGCTTCCGGCACGTTTTCGCTTCCGGGTGTGACGCTCGCTTCCAAAAATTTCATTTACTTCCAGAACCCGCAAATCGTTGATAAAACTGTGGTCGTAAATCTGGTGGACGATCCGACCTACGGCCAGTGCGGGATCGTCCCGCTTTCGATCGTCTCTGAGGGCGACATTGATAAACTCTACATCGGTACGAACCTGACGGACGAGGAAGACCTGAATGCGTTCGCGAGCTGGCTCGGAACGAAAACGGGCGAAACGTTCGGCGTGGAAAACGGCACGCTCTTCCTGAGCAAATCGCTGACGCCCGCCGAAAATTTCCTCTGGGATTTCAGCGACTACACGCTGGCGTCGGTTTCCGCGACCGGTTTTGCAGCGACTCCTGAAGGGCTGAACGTTCCGGAACCCGCTGCGTGGGTTTTATTCCTGATCGGGCTCACCGGGCTTTGGCTGAAGAAATCGCACGCCAGGAAAATCGGGAAAGCTGAGTGAACAAGCCGGTCCTTTCGTTTCGTTTTGGTTTTTTTTATGTACACGATCCTCCTTTTTTTCAGCCTGTTTCTGTCCGCGGACGGTGAGACGCAGTCCGTTTACCTGAATCTGCGGGACCAGATCGCGCCGTCGCTCGTGCGTCTGGAAACTTCCGGCGGGGATGAAATGGTGGGTGAGGCGAACGCCCTGACCGAAATCACCGGGCTGATCGTCACGCCGGACGGTTACGTCTTTTCCAGCGCAGTCGGTTTTGCGCACCACCCGGACGCGGTAGTGGCGGTCCTTCCCGATGGTCAGCACACGAAGGCGGAAATCGTTTCGACGGATTTCGGGCGGAAAATCACGCTTCTGAAAATCGAACCACCGGAGGGGAAAACGTTTCCCGTGCCGACCCCCGCAAAAGTGGAACCGGCGCGGGTCGGTCAGCAGGTTTTGGCGCTCGGGCGAATCCTGAATCCGGACGTTCCGACGCTTACGACGGGGATCCTCAGCGGAAAACGCCGTCAGAATGGGGTCGCGATCCAGACCGACGCACACGTCTCGCCGAGCAATTACGGCGGCCCGCTCGTGAATCTCGACGGCGAGGTTTTGGGAATTTTGACCCCATTCGGGATGGGGCCGAACGAACTGATGACCGGCGTGGACCTTTACGATTCCGGGATCGGTTTCGCCATTCCGCTCGAGGATCTGCTGGCGCTTCTGCCGCGGATGAAGGAGCAGAAAGAACTGAAACCCACGGTAAAAATGGGGCTCACATTCGATAATCCGTCGCCCATTCTGGCCGGGACGAAGATTCTTTACGTCAAGCCCGACTCTCCGGCTGCGAAGGCGGGGATCAAAGAAGGGGACGTGGTCACGCATGCGGACGGTGTTCCCGTGACGCGCGGCGTAGAGGTTCTTTGGCAAAACGCGAGACATTTTGAGGGGGAAACGGTCAAACTCACGCTGAAACGGGGAGAGGAAACGATCGAGGCCGAGCTTGAGCTTTGAGCCTTAAAAAAGGGACGCGCCTTCAAACTTAGAACGTTCCCCGCTTCAGGATTTCATTTAAACACGGATTTCCACGGATTAAATGGATCAAAAGGATTTCTTCGGGAAAGAATTTTCGCTTTTATTCTTTAAAAATCCGTGAAAATCCTTTTAATCCGGGAAATCCGTGTTTAAATCTCGTGTTGAAGCGGGACTGGTTTGCTCTTTAGCAAAATCGCCTTTCTGTCTGCACACCTGGCCCGGTTCGGGAGTTGATTCAGCCGGTGCGGCCGGGCCTTTCCGGTCTGTAAAAATGCGTAGAATGCGCGGTCTTTTTCTAACGTAGGTCTTGCGTAAAAGGAAAATGGTAGGAATTCCGATGATTAAGGGCGGAAGGTGGTCTTTGGGACCGCCTGATTCGCTTTGAATTAAAAAGAATTTCCCGTTGAAAAAATGCCTGAACCGAACCGCAGCCATCTTGACGTCCTTTGCAGCTACCACGACGATTACGTCGCTCTGGGGGCGGAATTTCTTGGAAATGCCGGGGGGTTCAGCGGGGCAAGTTTCTGGAAAGTTTACGGTAAAAAAGGGACTTTCTGCCTGCGTCGCTGGGCGAGAAATTACCCAACACAGGAACGGCTTCAATTCATTCACGCAGTGCAGTGGCACGTACGGATGGAAGGTTTCAGCGGCTTTCCAATGCCGGTCGAGACGCTGGAAGGAACGACCTACGTTCAGGAAGACGGTTTTTTCTGGCAGTTGGAACCGTGGATGGAAGGGAAAGCGGATTTCCGTAAAAGTCCGAACACGAACAGACTCGTGAGCGCCATGACCTCGCTGGCAGAGTTCCACAACGCGACGAAGTCGTTCCCTGTTTTGAAGGAAAAGGGAACCTCCCCGCTTTTGCTCGAACATGAAAAAACGCTGCTTCGGTGGACGGACAGCCGGCTGGCGGAACTTGAAGATCGCGTACGTTTGTACGGGGTAGCCGGTTCTGAACTTTTCCAGGATGTAACGTTCATTTCTGGTCTTTCGGATTCGGATGGTCCAGCGGGAACAACGGGTTGGCGGATCGGAAATGAAGTAACGATCCCCTGCAAAATGTCGATGAAAACCCAATCACGCCTTCAAAACGCTGCACTGCGTATTTTACCGCGTGTGCGTGAATTGCGCCGCCCGGTACTCACACAGGTCGTTCGGGTGGGCAACCAGTCGATGCGTCTTCAGCCGTGCCTTTATGACATTCATTTGGAGCACCTTTTTTTCGAACGTGACCGTTTTACCGGCTTCATTGATTTCGGGTCACTCGGGAATGATAATGCGTCGGTGGACATCGCACGAATGCTTAGTGCCTTGACCGGGTCGCAGGCGAAGCATTGGCTTACGGGTCTTACGGCTTACCAGTCGGTTCGTCCGCTTCGCCCGGAAGAACTCCTGGCGGTACAGGTAATTCGCCGCAGTACCGTTCTTTCGATGGCGATTCGATGGATTGAGTACATTTTTACACAAAATAATCCCGTGAAATGCTCGACGCATCTGGTTCGGCGACTGGAACGTTTGGCGGACATACTGGAAAGACTGTAATCGAAATCATTGCTGGTTCGAACAGTAAACAGAACCTTCTGAATTGCGGAAAACCGCATTTTCCTATTTTATTACCCACAAGATATAGGGGCTCTAAAAATTTCTTTTCCAATATATGCCAAAACACTTGCGTCTGAAGATTATTTCGCTATACTCATTTCAGATTTGCACTTCTGGGCGGTTTTATACCGTTTGAAAGGAACCAGGTAAGCCTATAGCGTAGAAAAGTTTTAATAGTCCGCACAGCCGGGAACTCGTGAAAAAAAGTGACGGGTCGATTGGATAGACCTCCCCGCCGAAGAAGAAAAGGATGATACGAGGGCGTGTTTCCGCCGTTCTTTCCAGAGACACAAGGATGAGTCAAAAGAAAGTTCAGACGGAAGAAATGGGACTTGAAGGAACTGTAGGAGAAATCCTTGCCGTATGGGTGAACAAGCCTTTTATTCAGGAGGAATAATTAGATGCAGTTCGGAAAAAAACCGGTCATTGGTCTTAATGCAGATTTCGTGGAAGCTAAGGGGGACAAAGAAGCTTTCAGTTTTATCTGGGCCGGTTATTATGAATCAATTATTAGGGCCGGAGGTATTCCGGTCATTCTCCCGCCGATGCAAGATGAAAATTCCTTGCGTCAAATTCTGAATACGCTTGATGGAATCGTTTTGACTGGTGGCGCCGATTTGGATTCCCGCCGTAATGGTTATGTGCTTCACTCAACAGTCCGCCCAATGCCCGCTTACCGCGAAGATTTCGACCGGATGCTTATGCGTCTCATCGCCGAAATGAAGCTTCCGCTTCTTGCGATTGGCGCCGGAATGCAGCTTTTGAATGTTATGATGGGTGGCTCCCTTTTCTTCCATATTCCAGTCGATATTCCCAAGGCGATGCCGCACTTTGATCTTCATTCTCCGATTCACCGCCACACGCTGGATGTTATGCCGGGTACGATTCTGGAAAAAGTCTATGGCGATTCTGAAATTCGTGTTTGTTCCCGCCATCACATGGCCGTGAACGAAGTGGCTCCGGGGTTCATCGTTTCTGCAAAATCTCCTGATGGAGTCATTGAAGCGATTGAATCGGACATGGATGATTGGCTTGTGCTCGGGACGCAATTCCATCCTGAGAGCGCTCACGCGACTGCTCTGGATTTGAGAATTTTCGAAGAATTCATCGAATCCGTCGGCGGTGTTCCGTTTGAGTTCTCTCTCGTGGCCTGATCCGAAAGCCGCCATCTTTCTTTTCGCCCCCCAGTACGCTTGAAATCATTCGCGGAAAAGGGGCTTTTCTTTTTTTAAAATGCTGACTTCGCACAAAAGATGCTTTTCTTCAGAATCCTGCAATAAAAAGGGGGCTTGTATCGTTTAAACATTGGAAGAATGTTAGTCGAACCAACCCACAGGACCCTCCCATGCGTACTATACTTTCCGTTTTATGCTGTGTTTTTTTCTTTAGCGCCGCTCTTTACGCCCAGAGTGGCTCGATTATCAGTTACGCCTATCCCGCAGGTGGTCAGCGTGGGACGACTTTTCGCGTCCTGATCGGTGGTCGGGGAGTCGCTGGAGCGCAGGAGGTTCAGGTTTCCGGTGAAGGCGTCACGGCCAAAATCCTGAAACGTTATAAAACGTTTACGCAGAATAACGTAGAAACCGCTGGTCCGACGAAACGCGTCTGGCGTGAGACCCACGAAATCGTTACCGCCGAGGAAGGTTTTCGGGAAGGGCTTTGCGTGGAAACCGCCTGGATCCGGGAGATGATCGATTCTAACCCGATGAAGACTGCTGATGAAAAAGCGATCCATACGACCGCGCAGATTTGCGAGGAGTTTCCCTTCATCGAGGACGTGGTTCTGAATCCTACCCCGGAAAACGTTCAAACGCTTTATTACGAGTACATCCTGGAACGGCCGGAAAAGAAACCGAAAGAAACGATGAGTCAGGGAGTTGAGCTGGAAGTCACGATCGCCCCAGACGCGCAGTGCGGAGATCGATGGCTTCTGCTTCGTGACGCGAAAGGGGAAAAATCGGCGCCGGTTCTTTTCCAGGTTGGGGATTTACCCGAGGTGAACGAATTGGAGCCGAACGACACGGCGGAACTCCCAATCCGTTGGGATAGTCGAACGAGGAAAATGACATCTTGGGCGTACGTTCAGGCTCCGCCCGCGCAAACACCGGTCCTTTTTAACGGCCGGATCCGTGCCGGTGATGTCGATCGTTTCCGGTTTGAGGCCAAAAAAGGACAAAAACTCGTACTTTCGGCTCTGGGACGCTTCCTGAATCCGTACCTTGCCGACGCGGTGCCGGGTTGGTTTCAGCCGATTTTTAAGGTTTACGATCCCAATGGCCGCGAGGTAGCGAACGCCTTCAGTTGGAAAAATGACCCAGACCCCGCGATGATTTTCGACGTTCCGGAAGACGGCGTTTTCACGGTGGAAATTCAGGACTCGCTTTTCCGGGGCCGTGACGATTTTGTGTACAGGCTGGCGGTTGGCGAAGTCCCGTGGATCACGAGTGTTTATCCGCCATGCGCCCAGGAAGGAAAGCCGTTTAAGGCGGAGGTTCAGGGGTTCAATCTCCCTCAGGGGAACGGGGAAAAAGCGAAAATCGAAATGGCATCGGTCCAGGGAAGCCAGAACTGGAACGGGGTCCCGGTCGCGACCTTGCGTGAAGTGGGCGGGAAACCACTCCTTCGTCCGATTTCATTCACGGTTGAAAAAGAAGAACCGCGTGAGGCGGTTCAGGGCGTTCAGGACGTGGAGATCCCGAGTGTTTTCTACGGGCGTCTGACGCAAAAAGGGAAACCTGCCGAGTTCCGATTCCAGGGGAAAAAGGGCCAGCGCGTGGCGATCGATGTAACGGCCTCTGAGCTGGATTCCACGTTGGATTCCCGCCTGGAATTGATCGGTCCGGACGGAAAAATCATTGCAGAATGTGATGATCGGGCGGGGAGCGATGGGCCGAATATCGGCTGGGAGACGCATCATTCTGACCCGATTCTGAGCGTGGAACTTCCGCAGGATGGAACTTTCACCGCGCGCCTTTTCAATACGCTGTACGAAGAAAACCCCGAGGCGATTTACCGCATTCGTTTCTCCCAGCCGGAACCGGATTTTCTGGTTTTCTCGACGACTCCGAACATTTGGATGAGTGGGCCGGTAAGTAAAATCAATCTGGAACTTGTGCGTCTTGGCGGCTGGGATGGGCCGGTGGAAATCGTTTCGACGGATCCGGGGCTGATGGTTCAGGGCGGGGTATTTCTGCCTGGTGTGACGAAACTCGCGTGTACGCTCATCGCCCAGCAGGAATTTTGGCCAAAAGACCTGGAAGGGAAGGATTGGAAAAGCGTCCTTTTGGACCAGCCGCTCCCGCTCAAAGCCCGCGCGTACCGGAACGCTTCGGTGGAAAAAACCGATCCGAACGACTTCGTTGAGCATGGGATCTGTGCGGCGTTTCGCCGGGAGCAGGCGTTCATTTACTTCCATCTGATCCCGGTGGGTGAAATGATGGTGAATTTCCGCGGACCGTATCGGCCTCCGTTTGAGGTGGTGAGCGAAACGCCGCTGAAGATCCCGCGCGACGGTTCCGAGTTTGAGGTTCTGTTCTGCCCACCCAAGATGCGAGATACGAAGCCCGACTCGAAAAAGGATTGGGGGCCGCCGAGCCGGTGGTATGTGCTCGCTCCGGAGTGTGAGGGGTTTGAATTGGTTCATCAGCAGGATTTGAAGTACCGTCAGATCCTCACGGTTCGAGTGACGGACCCGGAAAAGGCGGCCAAATGCCCGGCCCTCATTTTCGGATCGTTTTGGTTCAAAGTGGATCCGGAATATAAATATGACGGGAAAACCCCGCCGCCGGGTGTGAACGTTTCGAAGCCGATGGAGAATTGGCTCCCTGCGGTTCCGGTGGAATGAAAATGATAGGTTTCGAGCGCGGCCGTACCTGACCGCGCTCCGGCCTGGAGCGGTTTTTAAAGACTCCCGGTTTTCTTTAAGGTTTTAAAGAATTGGAACCTTCTTCAATCTTTTCCTGATTGTAAATCTTTTCCTTCTTTCTCTGTTTTTGTTATCCTTCCCAATACTTAAAAACCCCCGTAGAAATGGGGAGAATGAGAAGGTTTTCCGGTTTTAGGTGAAGTCTTAATCTTCTGCGGGCCGATTTGTAGAAAAGAAGTATATTTTTAAATCCGGCTTTGGATTCACGGACGCTTGGAGCGTTTCATAGAAATGACTGTGGGATGGCGGTCAGCCCAAGGATGGGTTTCAGGGATCAATTATGATGGGAAACGACTTTTTTGGCCTAACGAAACGCCCGTTTTTTGCGGAACCGATTCCGGAAATGTACTGCCCTTTTGGAAGTACGGAAGCTGCAAGAGTCGAAATTTCCCGATGTGTGGAACGTCTGGAAGGCATTGCGTTGGTTGCAGGTCTTGCAGGAACGGGGAAAACTCTTCTCTGTCGCAAACTGCAGCTTCATTTTGGCCGGAAAATGCAGACCATCCTCCTGAATGGTAAAAATCTGAACCATCCGAAAACCTTTTTTGATTCGGTTCTTTCGCGTCTGAATATCCCGTTCGACCCTCGAAGCCTTGGCGCGATGCGCGACTCTTTGAACGCTGCGTTGGAAACCTCGAGTCGGTTCCACACCGGGATTTTACTGCTCATCGACGACGCGCAGGCGACCGGGATCCGCGTATTTGAGGAGATCCGCCAGCTTCTGGATCGTACAGTGAAACCGGAATGGGGCATTCGTGTCGTTCTTTTCGGTGATATGAGTCTGGAAGAAAAGCTGGGTTTCCCGCAGCTCAATTCATTCTCGCAGCGTATTACGACCCGGTGTTTCCTTGCAACGATGAACCGTGACGAAACGGTCAAGTTTCTTTTGACGGAACTGAAACAGGCTGGCGCGAAAAAAGAGATTTTCTCACGTGACGTTTGCAGGGAAATCCACCGTTTTTCAGAGGGCGTGCCGCGTGTAACGAACCAGCTCGCGGATATTCTGCTCCTTGTGGCGGAGGAAGAACTGAAGAATTCCGCGAAAGAAAAGAAAGATTCCGCTTCAAATTCAAACGCTGAGGATGGGAAAAACGCTGAATTGGATTTCGAGCCGACTTTCCCGGGAGATGCGAGCGGGGTCGATATTTTTGTGGATCCGGATGAGACAATTCAAGGATTGGGGAAGAAACTGAAAAACGAACCTTCCAGGAAGAAGGAACGTGATCAGGAGATCACCGTTGCGATGGTGAGGAAAGCCTGGTGCCGCCTGCAGCAGCTTCCGGAAGAGATAGGTGCTGAAGCCGGGAGCATTGCCAAAGCTGAGGCAGATACCGTCACCGCAGGAAAAACCGCATCCTCCAGTATTCCCGTTTCGGGAAATAGTACGAAGGAAAAATCAAATTCGGGCAGTTCCATTGAGTTTGGAAGTCTTGATGATGATTTAGACTCGGAAAATGCCATTGATCTGGGTGGGGAACAGGTTGATGACCCGACGATAATTTGGTCCTACGACGAGATGGAAGATGTCCGGAACGCAGTGGAAGCGGCAAACACCATTTTGGAAAAGCGGAGTGCGTCCATAAAGGAAAATGCCGTCAAAGAGGAAGAAAGAGAAAAAAACATTCCTTTAGCGGCAGAAACCCCCAATATCCCGTTACAAAAAACGGAATCCCAACCAGAGTATAAAAGCAGAAATTCCGAACGGGCGCAGAGTCCGTGTGAAATTCCAACAGGAAAAGAGAATATTCAACCGCGGGTCTCCCCGGCTGGCAAAGAATCGGCAGAAAACGATGATTTATGGGATGTGTACCGTGAACAGTCGAATATTCGTTTTCCGGAACGAAAAGGAACGCAATGGATCACTCCTTCTTACTCGTCTGGAACGCCAGATTATACAGGAGGGGGGAATTCGTCAGATTCTAATTCTATTCAGTCCGCTCACGGAGGTACAATGCCGCCTGTCAGAAGGTTGAATGACGTTTCGAACGGAACGTATGGTGTAAATTACCTTTCAGTTCCGTCTGTATGTCCTCGGACTGTGGACGAACTGATTTACAATGCCGTCATGGAAGATACGGTTCACTCGATGGGGCTTTTGAGGAATATCCTTTGTGCTCTTCAGGGGGAAAAACAGAAAAAAGATGCTTCCCAGCCTCTGGATGAGTACTGGTTCACGCTTTACGATTCCACCAAAGGACTTATGCGTCAAATCGCACACGACCGGTTGAATCGGGCGGCACAGGCTCCGGCCAAAGATTTTTACAATCCGGAATCCCTGGTAGAAAAAGACGCTTATTCCCCGGTTCCTGATCATTCCGGTTCCAGCGGTATTTCCAACCCAATTTCACGGCCATTCAATCAGGAACCCGTTCAGGTTTCGCAGCCGATTCGGGGTTCCGATGAAATACATCGTCAGGGCAATTCTTTTGAAGAGTCTCCGGAAATGCGTGAAATCGCTGAGCTGCGCAAGCTGCTCCAGGAATGCCGTGGGCAAAATAATCTCGACACGAATGTGCAAGATAAAATTTTGGACATTATTGATCGCCTTCAGATGTTAAATCAGTATAATTGAGAAGTTAAAATCGGGCGAAATTCATTTTGTATCTCGTATAACGGCTTGGGTGAGCCGCAGAGGGATGGATTTTCTCTGCGGCCCAGCACCCACTTTCAGAGCTATTCTTCCCGCGTTACGGTGGAGTAATTCAGTTTCAGTTCCTGACACATATTGGCGGCTTTCACGATGACTCCGAACGGGGCACGTTCATCACCGCGAATCACGACAGAAGAGTCGGCCAAAGGGTTTTTCCAGGACGTTTCAAGCAAATTTCTCAATTCTTTCGCGGAAACATTCTGGCCGGAAACGAAGTATTCACCATTACGGGTGATATTAATGATAAGCGACTGTGGCTGGGACCAAATCGGGGTCGATTCGGTCGCCTGCGGGAGCTGAATATCCAACGCGCTTTCTTCTTCGTCGAACTTGGTCGCGACGAGGAAGAAAATGAGCAGCAGAAACACCACGTCGATCAACGGCGTAATGCTCAGACTTGCCAGCGCGTTTCCTTTTTGGATTTTGACGGCCATTTCTTACCTCACAGCTTTCTTCTGCTTCACGTAGGCTTTATACGCAGCGGGAGACAGATGAACCTTTCCTTCCAGGCTTTCCAAATACGCGATGAAATTGACGAGTTTCATATCCATGCGATAGAAAAGACGCTGGATTTTGCCTTCATACCAGTGGGCCAAAATTGCGGCGGGAATTGCAACGGCCAAGCCCGCGCAGGTCGTAATCAGGGCGAGGTAAATCCCTTCGGAAAGCATTTCCGCTTTATGGATCCCAACGGTGGACGCGGTGGCCATAAACGCCTGGATCATACCCACAACGGTTCCAAGCAGCCCGATGAGCGGCGTGACGGACGCGGCCAGCGCCAACAAACGGACACGGGCGTAAAGGCGGTTTGCCTCGTTTTCTTTCGCCTGCTCGATCGCATTCTGAACTTCCGGCATCGGACGACCGGCTTTGAAGAGTGCCGCCTGAATTACATTGGAAAGCGCACTGTGGTTTCGTCTGCACAAAGCGTAAATGGCTCGCGGGTCCGCTTTGGCAGAAACCTGAACGTCCACGTTATGCATCAGCCAACGGGGAAGAACGACCCAACTGCACAAACCAAAGAAGCGTTCCAGGCCAACCATAACGACCAAAACCGACATGATACCGATCGGGATCATCAGCACACCGCCGCTTTTGATCAGATCCAGAATGGAAAGTTCTTTGTCGGAGTCCGAGGTGGTTTTAGGAGATCCATCTTCCGGGGTTGATGTTTCTTCAACAGGTTCCGTTGCCGCTGCTTCATCCGTGTTTACGGCTTCTTCAGAAGTTTCCGTTGCGGCCGGTTCCATTGCTTCCGAAGTTTCATCAGCCGGTTCCGTTACAACGACTTCATCTGCGTTCGCGGCTTCTTCCGCCGAAAAAACGGGGGGTACATAAAGGGAAAAACTCAGCAGAAGGCCAAGAGCCGCGCCAAGAAAAATCGGAAATGGGGATGAATATTTCATGTTCTTACCTGTGAGTGGATTTAAATTTGAAATCGGGATTTGGTTTTTATTATGTTAAAGCGCTTCGCGAGACGGAAACTCAGCTGCTGAGTTTCTTCATTTTTCGCTTGGCCTGTTTTTCTTTGTCGGAACCCGGGAATTTCTCGAGGAGGTCGTGGTAATGCTTCAGGGCTTTGTCGATTTTCCCGAGCATTTCAAAGCACTGCGCTGCCTCAAACATCGCGTCGGCCTGGAGTTTCGGGTCTTCTACGCCGTAAATGACCTGGTAGAACGCCTGAATTGCCGATTCGTACTGCTTTTGGGCGAAAAGTATCTCGCCTTTGAGGAAAATGGACTGAGGAGTGAAAATCGTGTCATTAGCAGTCGCCAATGATTCACAGAGGGCCAGAGCCTCGTCAAATTTCTGGAGCCGGAAAAAGGCCATTGCGCGTTTGAATTCCATCCGGGTTTTCCCTTCGGCTGTCGGATAGACTTCAATAAACTGGCCGCTCGTTTCCAGAACAGATTCCCATTTTTCCTCCTCCTCGTAAATCTGGACCATCATTTCCAGCGTGTTTTCACGGAACGACTGCCCCAGAGCCGGATCGTTCAAAATCGTTTGGAATTCCTTGAGCGCCTGACTCCGGTCTTTGAGCTGGAAGAGGGCCATGCCCTTGAGGAAACGCAGTTCCGCACGAGTGGAAAGGATTTCATTCTTTTCCTCATCGGAGGTTCCTTCCGGGATCTCCTCGTTCAAATCGATTCCTTCCACGAAATCAAGCGTTTCCTTGAACATTTTTCGATTGTAAAACGACCAGGCTGTCTTCTGTTCCGCGCTCCGAAAGATGAAATCGCTCTTCTCGGGCGGATTTTTCAGGATCGGTCGGAAAGCCACTTCCGTTTCTTCCATTTTCCCGGCCAGATACCAGAATGTCGCGAGTTGGTACGTGAGCGGACGAATGAAAACACTTTCGGGGAATTTCCCGCTCATTTCAGCCAGTGTGTCCTGCGCCTCCTGGAGTTTTTTCTGCTCAAGCAGGACTTTCACGAGCTGGTTATACGTGCGTTCGTTGGAGTCCCAGTCGGGGTAATTCTCCAGGAGGTCCCGAAACGCCTTTTCCGCTTTTTCAAATTCCTGTTTCTCGTAGAGGCAAAAACCGATTTCGTAGCTTGCCTCTGCATGGAGCGGTTTGAATTCTTCGGAATCGGAGTTCAGAATGATGTTCCACGCTTCCATTGCGGCATCATAGTCTTTGTTTTCCATCGCGGCGATCGCCTGCACGTTTGCGCCTCGCTCCTGGAAGTTGGAATTGGGGAATTTCTCGGCCATTTCCTTGGCGATTTTCACGGCTTTTTCCGTCTGATCCAGCTTCAGGAAACACTGGGACGCCAAAAGCCCCGCTTCAGGCGCGCTGGAACTTTGGGGAAATTTTTCGAGAAACGCCTCGAACGTTTCCGCGGCTTTTTCCAGTTCGCCCTTTTCAATCTCGCAGCGCCCATTCAGGAAGAAAAGCTGGTCCGCGATCGGCGAATCGGGGCATACTCTCAATCCCCATTGGGCATACTTCTGGCAATTGTCATAATTCTTCTGGAGGAAATAAACCATCGCCAGGTCATAGTACAGATTGCCGACGTGAGCGTATTGTACCTCTTTGGTCGCTTTTCTGGCTTTGATAAGCAGGTTTTGCGCTTTTACGAAGTACTTTTTTTGAAGCTTTTTCGTCTTTTTGGTTTGAGCGTAATCACGACTGCAAATACCGCCAATATGACGCAGCTCGATGAGCTTCGCCTCATCTTTCATTTTGGAGTCGTTTTCCTTGGCAAACAGGTAACCATCCTTGCTCTTGCCGCTCTTCTGAAGGCAATACACAATGGAGACTCGCCACGAGTCAGGATCGCCGGATTTCTCGTACTGTTTCAGGAGATGTTCCCATCCGTCGCACGCGGCCTGGAAATCCCCGGTGTCGTAAAGAGCCTGCGCATTCTCTTCAAGGAAAGAGATCCGCATGACTTCCGGCAGTTGCCCAAAACCGTCCCAGACGATCATTTGCCCTGAAACCTCAATGATACCGGCACTGTTTTTGTCTTTGTGATAAATCTGAATGATTTGAAGCATCGCGTCGGCGCCGAACAAAAGATTCTTGGGAGACTGGTTTTTCTCAAAAATCGTCCGGTAGGTCGCAATGGCTTCGTCTCTGCGTCCACAGGCTTCCAGGGCATCGGCGTAGTCCCGGAGCAGGGAATGAGTACGGATTTTGGGAGGGATTTGTTCAATGGCGGCAAGAGCCTGTTCCGCCTCGCCCATCTGCAGGAGCAAAAGCGCGAGCTGGTGTGTCGTTGTGCGAAGCAGGATTCGATCAGACTGAACGCCGGGGATCTCCAGAATTTTTCTCCAGAGATTCAGACACTCTTTTTCGTCGAACGCTTTATTCTCCTCGCCGGGTTTCAACTGGGCGTTGAAATTCTTCATCGCCAGCCCCTGCTGGTAAAGTGCGTGAGGATAGACCGAGCTGTTCGGGAAATCAGATGTGATCCTGCCGAACAGATCCGCGGCACGATCGTATTGCCTGAGCTTGACACACGTTTCACCAAAACGGTAATAATAAAACGCCAAATTCAGTACCGAGGTAACCTCCGTTTTGGGGTCGAGCCACTTTTGGTACGCTTTGCCGTTCAGGATCCCCTTCAACTGCTTCTCAGCCTCTTTGTAATCACCCATCATGAAATAAACGTCTGCCAGAAGGCGTTTCGCCCGAAGACGCAGTTCCGCCTCCGGCTTGTTTTCCAGAAGGGTGTTTAGCGTGATCATGGCTTTCTTTTCTTCCTGATTTTTCAGGTTAATGTAAACCTCAGCCAGAGTGTAAAGAGCCTGATTCAAATCCGGAAAATTCTGTTCCGCGATTACAAGTTTCAAATCACCCAATGCGTTTTCGTAGCTTCCCAACTGAATGAAGGAAAGCGCTTCGTTGTAAATGGCCTGCGTTCGGTATTTACTGTCAGGGAATTGGTTCCGAATCGTCTGGAACTGAATTATCGCCCGGCGATACAGCTCGGATGCCTCGTTTGAGATGGAATAATTGCGATCCGCGACCGTGTTTATAGCCCCCTGGCGGCTCCCGGTCGGTTTGATGGGGAACATTAGCGCGTGTTGGAGGTAAGTGAGACCAAGAAGGTGACGGGATTCATCCTGATACGGATATTTACCCTCTTTTAGTTCGTTTTCAAAAATCGCCTCCGCTTCCTCAAAGTGCTGAGTGTGGTACTTGCAGACTCCCAGATAGTGTTCCGCGTGCGGGCGCTGGCTGTTATTGGGGTACTTTTTCAGAAAATCTTCCCAACCTTTTTCTGCTATGTCATACTCGCCGCCTGTTGTCAGGGCCAGATTCCCGCTGAATTGAGAATCAGCAGCAATTTTATCTTCTGCAGAGAACGCTATTCCACAAAAAGCCCACAACACTCCAGCCGTGAACAAAAGCGCTAATCCTGTGTTCTGAATGCCATGTCCCGTTCGGTGATAAATCCAAAATTTGTGATGAAATTCTTTCATGAACCAGCCTGTCCCTGCATTGCTCAGCTCTATGCGCGCTGAAATAGGAATTTCTTCTCTCAATCCATCTATTATACCACGTTGAAGATTTTCTTCAAGCATACGAGCACGATTTTTCAGGAAATTTTTCGCAAATTCTCTCATTTATCAGAATTTTCTTGTCTTTCCATCTTAATCTGTGCGATGAATAGGGATTTCTTCTGTCAATGGAAATCTTTTCCTAATTTATTCTAACATAAAATTTGTAAAGAGGCAAATCGTTCACCGATGAAAAATGTCACTTTTTTGTTTGTCCTAAACGCAAAATCGGTAAATTTTAACCAATCGGAATTTTTTTGTTAAGTGGAAAGCTTTATCTTCCGAAAATAAAGACAAGATCGATATAATAATTTTTCAGTATTCAACCTTTTACCAGGTTTCCAAAGTGAAAACATTACGTTTTTCAAAAATGTTTTTCCTGAAACTCAGTATCACACTTTGTGTGGTACTGACGTTCTGTGGTTCCGTTCCTGTGGATGGAATGACGGTCGAGGAATTTAATGCCCGATTGGAAGCCATGGAAGAAGAAAACCAGGCCCTTCGAGCCCAGCTTGTACCGGATTCCGGACCTCCTGTGGAGTCCTTTGATTCAATAACGGAAGCCGAAAATGAGGTTCCATTGGTTCTGTCACAAACTCCGGAACTGGCTCTTTCCGGGAAAGAGATTACGGCGGCCCGGGCGAAGGAGGTCACGCAGAACGCGGAACACGATAATTATGGCTCGGTTTTGAGCCCCTGGAATATTCGTGAGGACGATATAGAAAAAGAACTGGCCCGTTACAAAGGCTGGTCGTGGGATAAGAATAATTTCACGCTTACACCATACGTTTGGGTCTGGGTCACGGGAACATACGAAACGAACCGGATGTTCGCGGGTGATTTTCCGCTTTGGGTCCGAAATAATGATGACGACTCGGCGGCATATATCGACGCGAAACCGACCCGACTGGGGTTCAATCTGGCCTGTCCGGAGGTGGCGTGTCTTCCCGGGACGAAAATCACGGCGGTCGTGGAAACCGACTTTGAGAATACCTACACGGCGGAAAATAAACCGGACCTGGAATTGCGCAAAGCGTACATTCAGCTCCAGAACGAATGCTCCATGTTCCTCTTTGGCCAGACGTGGGAATTGATCAGCCCGCTTTACCCGCCAACATTGAACTGGGGTTACGGCTCATCGGCGGGAAACTTCGCGTTTCGCCGTGCGCAGATCCGTTACGACCGGTACTTCAAGCGGGAAAACGGCCGGTTTGCCATTCAGACGTGTCTGATCGCCAGTCAGACTGCCAACTTTACGGACACGGCAATCGGGACCCCCTACACCGGAAGGTATGGCAGTTACCCGGAATTTCAGCTGCGTTTTGAACGGACGTTCAAGAAAACGGACTTCTGGGAAAATGCAATGTTCGCCGTAGGCGCGAAAATTGGTGAGAAGGAATACGTCTCGGCAAATGATGAATTCCATAAAACCACGTGGGCGGTTACGGCAGATTCAAAAATCCGATTTAACGAACGCTTTTACTGGATGGGTGAGTTATTCGCTGGTGAGGCAATGACGATCAACTGCGCGGGGGTGATGCAGGATTTGAACCCCCAAACCCGGGAAAAAGTTTTCTCATCCGGCGGCTGGATGGCGTTTGGCTGGGATTTGACCCCGGAATTGCACTACTCGATCGGTTACGCGATCGATGACCCGGATAATTCAAGACTTTGCGAGGGGATGAAGGCCCTGAACCACTTTGCCTTTACGAATATATCACGCGACATCACGAAGCAGTTTAATGTCGGGTTTGAGTACGAGTACTGCGAAACCGAATACTACCAGATCCGTCACGCACACGCGCACCTCTTTATGCTCAACATGGTGTACAAACTGTAGAGAATACGGCTTGAACCAAAAAAAGGGTACACGTTCAGTGTACCCCTTTTCTGACAGTTTCTAAAGTTTCAGTTTTCGTACCAGCGTTTGGACGGGATCGCGCCTTTTTCACGCACGGATTTCAGGTCGGTCGTTTTTGAAGACTGAACCATTTCCCACGGATTGATCGAAACGCCGCCGGTCACGAACATAATGCCAGCGCTGCGGCGGGCGACGACCGAGGAGCTTGGAGCCTTGGCCGGAACCACTTCACGAGCGGGATTCACGTCTTTGCTCGTCATCATCGGCGCGAAGGAATTGCCCATCGTGGCCAAAACTTTGCCTTCTGCGAAAATGGCGCCGACCAGCGCGCAGTCCATGCAGTTACGAAGCTGGCCGAAAATCGGTTCCGCGACGCTCAGCGCATCGTAGTTTTCGGTCATTTTGTCGGCCCACTGCTGGAAAACGTCGGAGGCTTTCGCGCCTTTGCGGACGATTTGATTCCCATCGAAGAAATCCGTGTCGGTCATCGTGACAACTTTTCCACCGTCGAGCGACCAGGTCAGGCCTTGGGCGTCACGGGAAATAGCCGCGAAATTCGGGGCCAGCCACCAGCGAGGAAGCGCGCCGTTGGGGGACGGGTTTTTCATCATGCTCACGAAAGACGGAAGCGTTTTGACCGGGGATTTCGTGGCTCCCATCGAGATTTGCTTCATACGGAAGTCCGCTGCGGCCATGACATAAGCGAAATGAGACGCTTCGTCGATTCCATTAAGCGTGACCGTCTGATCGCCCAGAGCCTTTTCCATTCCCTGAGCGATGGTTTTCGGCGGCGTCTGCGGGTTCACACTCGAAGCGTATTCGCTCATCCGCTGCAAACCTTCTTTCGTCGGGTCGATCGAAACGGAGAAAACAGACCGATTCTGCGCGGAAGCAGCCTGGATCGCAGCGACCAGATCGTCCAGACGCATGATCGGTTTTCCGGTTTCTTTCCCGACCAATACACCCTGCGGCCCGACGACCCAGCCTTCAGCCGGCCCGACCAGTACAACGTCCTGTTCTTCCGGGAACAGAACAACGCTCTGGATGGAGGTCAACCCGCCGAGGAAGCGAACCGAATCAGGGATCTCAGAGCCTTCAGCTTCGGCTTTGGCGATCTCTTCGTTGAGTTTTTTCAACGAAACACGGCGCATCTGAACCGCTTTGTTTAACCCTTTGGCAATGGGGTCCAAATCGTTTTTGATTTCGAGACGAAGCTGGTTCATTTCTTCGACGGACGCCTGGGAAAGCATTCCGCTCGCGTCGATCAGGACACCGCCGACGGACGATTGGTTCGAGGTCGTAAGCGTCTGAGCGAAAACGGATGAGCCAAGCATACAAACGGCCAGAACAGCCAAAACCACAAATACTTTGCGAAGCATATTTTACTCCTCAGTTCTGCACCCGAATCGGATGATGGTGAAATTTTATATCTCTGATTTCAAAAGAGGATCACTCTCTGAAACACATTCTTTCATAGTCCTATTTTACACCAATTCGGAGAAAATGAAACACCTCACCCTCAATTTTCCATTGAAATTTTCAAGAAAATAAAAGATTATTCCAATTAATCGTTTTTATGGAAACAAATTTCCTAAACGGATAAACGAAACGACCTTTTTTTTTCGCCTAAAGTCTCTGCTTTCACAAAAGATGCCAAAAATTTTCGCCTTCCTTCTTGCGAAAAAACTATTTTGTGGTATATTATACAGTTCAGATTTCTCTGACTGTTGATCCACAATCAGGCCCCCAGAACAAAAAAATGTCCGAAGATCCCACTTTTTTCACTCCTGAAACCATTCTAGGCCCCGAAGGTCTCCTTGCGAGCCGCATGAAAGGGTACGAGCCCAGACCACAGCAGGTGCACATGGCCAAGGATGTTCTGAACGCTTTCCTGACCAAAAAACATTTGGTCGTTGAAGCCGGGACGGGAGTCGGGAAAAGTTTCGGCTACCTGGTTCCTGCAATTCTTGCCACGTCGCAGCATTACGATTTTGACGGCCAGTTTCAGCGTCCGTACCGCCGTGTCATCATTTCCACGCAGACGATCAGCCTTCAGGAACAGCTCATCTGTAAAGACCTCCCCTTTCTGAACAGTCTGATCCCGCTGGAATTTTCTTTCGTTCTGGTGAAAGGCCGGAGCAATTACCTCTGCCCGCGTCGGATGAAGGCGGCGTACGAAAACGCCCTTTCTCTTTTCAGCTCGCAAGAGGAAAACGACCAGATCGAGGACCTGCGCGTTTGGGCGAATCAAACCCGCGATGGTTCCCAGCAGGATCTCTCGTTTCCAGTCCTGCCAAGGGTTTGGGAGGAAGTTTGCTGCGAGTCGGGAAACTGCCTCGGCAAAAAGTGCAGGTTCTTTGAGAAATGCTTCTACCAGGCGTCCAAAAGGCGGATCCGAAACGCGCACATTCTGGTCGTGAACCACGCGCTTTTTTTCAGTGATCTGGCGGTTCGCAACGGTGGAGGAGCGATTTTGCCTGAATACGATGTGGTGGTTTTCGATGAGGCCCACTCCATGGAAGCCGTGGCGGGTGATCATCTAGGCATCGGAATCTCAAACGGCCAGATCGAATATTTGCTTCGCCGCCTTCTGAATCTTCGTACAAACCACGGTGTTCTCGTGACTTATGGTCTTCAGAAGGCACAAAACATCATTCAGAAATGTTACGCGGAAGCCTCGTCACTCTACTACGAGCTGGAGTGCTGGTTTGAGACGAAGTTCCAGGAAATGCACAGCCCGTTCCGGGTCAGCGAAATTCGCGTCCGCCGGCCCGACATCGTGGCGAACCGTCTCAGTCCCGTACTGGCGGAGCTGGCCGGGTGTATTTTTAACGATGCGCAGGAAATGGAAAGCGAAGAGGCCCAACTGGAGCTTACGTCCGTGGCAGATCGGCTCAACGCGCTGGCGGTGGGGCTGGACGCATGGATCACCCAAAAGGAAGAGGATTACGTGTACTGGCTGACGCTCATTCCGGCGGGAAAAGGCGGGCGGCGCGTCACGCCTAAAATCGAGATGAACGCCTCGCCGGTGGATGTCGGCCCCCTGATGCGCGAGATGCTTTTCAACAAAATGAACTCGGTCGTCATGACAAGCGCCACTCTTTCGACCGTCCGCCGCGCTCCCTCATCATCGCGAAAGAAAACCCAGGAGGGACAAAAGAACGGCGAAGCGCCTGCTTTGCCGGAAACCCCGGCAGGTGATTTCGGCTACTTCCGCCAGCGGATAGGACTGGTGAGTACAGAGCAGACACTTTTGGGGAGTCCATTCGACTACGAGAGACAGGTGACGCTCGTTCTGGGCGTTTCCATGCCTGACCCGGTTACCGAGCCGGAGAACTACGAACGTCAGCTCGTGGAACGTATTTGCAGATATGTGAGCAAAACGGATGGCCACGCCTTCGTCCTTTTCACGAGTTACGGCCTGATGAACCGGATCGTGGCGCAAATGACACCGTGGCTCATTAGCCAAAACCTCGCGCTTTTCTCTCAGGGCGAAGGTATGTCACGTTCGCAAATGGTAGAGCATTTCAAAGCCAATCCGCGCAGCGTCCTGTTCGGGACCGATTCGTTCTGGCAGGGCGTGGACGTACCGGGCGACGCACTGAAAAACGTTATCATCACGAAACTTCCGTTCCGTGTACCGGACCATCCGCTCACCGAGGCTCGGGTGGACGCGATCAAGGCCCGGGGGGGAAACCCGTTCAACGAGTACCAGGTCCCCGAGGCCGTCATCAAGCTGAAGCAGGGGTTTGGGCGTTTGATCCGTACCCGTACCGACACTGGATGGGTAGTGATCCTCGACCCGCGCGTTACATCGAAATACTACGGACGTTTGTTTTTGGATTCTTTGCCAAAATGTACGATCATCCGGGATTAAAACCCTGGCAAAGGCCCGATGAATGGTTCAGACAGGCCGTTTTTAGGCCCGCCTTACTTCATTTCGCATTTGCGCCAGAGAGAAGGAAATGTCGCAATGAGGCAGCGCGGCTTCAATTCGCTCTTCCTCATCGATGGTGAACGCCAGTTTGGCATGTTCATCCGGTTCCTCGTCCAGATCCGTGTCCAAATCGAATTCCGATTCTTCGTCGTCCTTGTCCTCATAAATCTCCCGCAAACCTTTGATTTCCTGAGGAGAAACGATGGTGAGCCAGTGAAGCTGAGGCAGTTCCTGAAGAGCTTCCATGACACCTTCCTGATTCATTTGAGCAGGACCAATGACGATATCCTGAAGCGTTTTCAGAATACCAAGCCCAGTCAGATCGAGCTGGTCACTTCCCTCCGCCGCAAACAGTTGGATGCAGGGGATTCCGCTCATTCTCATACAGTTCAGCGATGGATTGCCAGAGATGACAAGTACTCTGAGCGAGGGTAAATTCCTGAGCGTGAAGGATTCAGGACTGCTGCATATAACATTTATATGATGCAGGTTTGGTACATCGCACACTTCGAGAGCAGTCAAATCCTGAAAATTCGTGATATCCAATGACTTCAGTTGAGGAAAACCCTGAATTTTCCAATGTTCCGCACGGCATTTTGACAAGTCTATACGCTTGATGTTCATCAGCCGGTTCAGGGCATTTAAGCCTGTTTCCGTAACGTTTTGGCACATTTCAATCTCGAGAGTTTCCAACTTTTCCGCTTCCGAAATCCCAAACAGGTCTTCGTCTGTAACTTTACAATCGAATAGCTGCAATTCTTCCAGAACCGGCATATTCTTCACGAATCTCATCCCTGAATCCGCCAAAAAGCCAGCATTCCTGATGATCAGTTTTTTCAGGGCAGGCATCTCTCCTAACACCTCAGGCCCTCGAGTCATCATTCCATCCCTGATATTCAATACCAGTCTCTCCAACTCAGGATGACCAGCCAAAAAAGCCAGATCCTCATCGGTCATGGTTTCCACCATGTACTCTACCGACTTGAGATTTGTGAGCATCTCAAGGGCCCGGAAATCTTTCTTTGAAAGAGAAACCAGACTAAGTTTGAGAGTGTTCAGCTGGGATAAGGAATCAAAGTCCTTCAACTCAATCTTCTGGCATGGCTTATCTGACATCTTCATCTCACCACTAATAACCAAAGATTTGAGATTAGGAAGAAGTGAAAAATCGATCAGTTTCAAATTCCTGCTGGTGTGAATCGTCAGTTTTTCGAGAGCAGGGAGAGCCAGCCGAAGATCTTTCAAAAAAGGAACGTTCGAAATGGTAAGGTCTTTAAGCATGGGCATTTTCTCGAGGAATTTCAGTCCCATATCTGTGGTTTCCGGAATTCCCAAAAGATGCAAGGATTCCAAAGCCTTCATTTGTTTGAGCAACTCACAGTTTCTCAGACCCAAGCGAACGTTCGGACCGATCGAGAGTGTCTTGAGATTCTGAAATTTTGACAGAATCGCCAGAACAGGTTCCCATTTTTGGCAAAATTCTATCAGGCAGAAATCTTCAAGCTGTTGAAGTGATTCCAGGACTCCAAGAAAATCTTCTGACAAATTGAAAAGACCAAATATCTCCAATTCTTTCAGGTTTGTATTCCCCCGCAACGGTTCGAAGGCACTCTCTGGCAGTAAGACGTGATGAAGGATCAGACTTTTGAGATTCGGGACCTGGGAGACGACTTCCAGGCAGTTTGGATTGATGTTGCACTTCTCAAAATGGATTTCTTCCAGCTGCTCCATAGCAGGCAGAAAAGGCAAATGCTCTTTGCGGATTTTTGTGCAGTGACTAAATTCAAGTGTCTTCAAATTAGTCAATCCTTTCAGGATGCTGAAGTCCGCATTTTTGACGAAATTTTTGGTCATCCGGTATCCCTCTATTATCAGGAAATCGGCTTCCTCAACTTCATCAACAGTCATCATCTGGAAAAACGTCTTCTGGGCTTCGACCGCACACTCGTGAAGACTTAAACGGTTTTCGTTCATGATATTTCCTTTCAAAAAGGGTTTCTCAACCAGACTCCGTGTCTGCCTATTATTGATAACGAATGAGTGGAAGAAAAATCCACGAAAAAAGAAAAATTTTTTGGGAAATTTTTCAGTGTTGTCCCATCAAAAAACTTCCTGTATCGTATATCTCTCGTAAATTACGATACTTACACTATAATTGAACGTGTAACGATTTCAATTTATGGGAAGATAAACCAGACACGAGGAACGAAGTTTTTTACACAAATCATGGTCCGGGCCTCTTGGGGAGAATTTCAAAAACCACAGATAAACAGGTAACTTCGTACAGGAAAAACATTCCATTTCTCGGGGACTTTTTCTGAAAACGTGTTCGAGTTCCCTAATATCCCCATCCAAAACACGGGATGGAATCTGCCTTGAGAGCGTCGTCCCCGGAAATCCTATATCTCCACTCCGATCATAAGCGAATTGATCCCTGACCCGATGCCGAGCAGAGCGACTTTCTCGCCTTTCCTGCAAAGTCCTCGTTCCAGCCCGATCGAGAACGCCGACGGAAGCGCAGCGGAACCGGTATTTCCGAGGAATTCCAGCGTCGAAAAGTCTTTTGAGAAATCGATCTCCAGCGTGTCGTACAGGAGTTTTTGGTGCGCTTTTCCGACCTGATGGCAGAAGAAATGGTCGATCTGGCCGCGCGTCCAGCCGAGATTTTCGAGAAATTGCGGGAAAAGCCGCTTGGCTGTATCGACCCCCTGGATCAGCAGTGTTTCCGAGTCGGTTTTCATCGCGTCGCCCTCTTTGACGCTCGCGTCGCTGCGGCACAAATGGCAGAAGCGCGTATTGGCGATCACATTGGCCCCGAGCAGTTCCATCCCAGTCCGGGAAAGGTCCTTCCGAACGAGCACAAACCCCGCGCTGGCCGAGCCGATTGTCAGTGAGGCGAAAAGCGGCTTGATGCTCTGCCGCGTGAGCGTCTGGTCGTTGAGCATCTGGTCGATGGTCGTTTCCAGCAGGGACCGCGAGTCTTCCGTCCCGACGATGATCGCCGCGTCGATCTGCCCCAGCTCGATCATATTGGCGGCCTGGATCATCCCCGTGAGGATCCCGAGGCAGGCGTTCGAAACGTCGAAAATCTGGCAGTCTTCCGGTAGTCCGGCCCCTTCATGCACGCCGCAGGCCGTGGCGGGTTCGAGGTAGTCCCGGCAGACGGAGCCGTGGATCAGCGCGCCGACCTTCTGCGGGTCCACGCCGCTTTGCTCCAGTGCCTTTTTGACGGTCTGAACGCTGACGCTCCCCGGCAAAATCCCCTTCGGCCAGAGCCGCCGCTCGCGGATCCCGGTCATGAGTTCGAGCCGGCCCGGCGGAAGGCGCAGACGGTCATAAACCGGCGCAAGGCGCTCCTCGATCGCGTCGGTCGTGACGATTTCATCCGGAAGCAGATTAACGACCGCTTCAATGCAAACGTTTTTATAGTTCATTTTTCAAAATCTGAAGTAAAAAGGGTGGAACCTGAGAGGACGGGGTTAAAGCCTCCCTCTTTGAGGGGGGTGGCCCGAAGGGCCGGGGGGAGTTAAATGGCACGTTCACGAACTCCCCCAGTCTCGCTGCGCGAGCCAGCCCCCTCAAAGAGGGGGCCTTTATTTCAGGAAGACCGAACTGTTAGATTTTACGCAAAACCGTGATTTTTTCAAGGGGGGCCTCAAAAACCACCCAATCTCTCAAATTTTTCCTGATTTTTTTGAAATTTTTGGCCGAAACGTTGTATTTTTTTGGAATCGGTGTATAATATACTGTCAAGAATGTATTACCGTTTATGACCGTCCTTGTTACGGTTTTGAAACTTTAACTCACAAATCATATCCATGCGAGCTTCCCTTTTTTTTGCCGTTTTGTTTTTAGTCTCCACACTTCAGGCCGCAGTCGAGGGCGAGCTGGAGATTTCGGACGCCGCGTACTCCGGCGACATTACGATCGATGGTTCCGCCGTTAGGGGCGTCCACTTCACGGGGGCAAGTACCGCTTCGGGTCAGGTCCAGGCCACCGAGAGCGGCTGGTTCAACGCGGGTGGGGACGTGCTTGTTTCCGGCGGGATGAACATTTCTTCCGGGAAAGTCCTTACATTTAACTCGACGACCCAGGGAACCCCTGGCACCGGCATGGTGACGCTGACCGGAAATAACGCTTCCTCCGCCGGCGACATTACGATCGACGCGGGCACTGTGAAAGGCGTGATCCCCCAGGGGTCTTCCAGCGACACCTACAAGCCGCTGGGAACCGGGACCGTAACGATCAATCAGGGCGGTACATTCCTCTGGACGAACACCGCCACATCCAAGACCGGTGGTAACGACGGCGTGAACATAACCAACACGATCACGGGCAACGGAACCCTCCGTCTGGAAATCGGCAAAATCTACGGTAACAGTATGTTCGGCCTGAACTCGGCACTCTCCAATTTTACCGGTACGCTGGAACTCGGTAATTTTACCCGGCTTTATTGGGACGGCAGCTCGACGACCGAACTGGATAAAATTCAAACGATCGTCGTTGAATCGGGGGCGGAATTCTGGCCGGGCAGTCAGTCAGCGACGTTTAACAGCAATTTCATCCTGAACGGGAACGGCGCCGGATCTGGCGGCGACGGTACTCCCCGCGGAGCGATTCGCATTGATACGGACAGCACGTTCAACGGCACCATCACTCTCGCTTCCAACGCAATGCTCGGCACGGGCGGCGCGTATGCCGCCACGTTCAACAACGGAATCGATTTGGCCGGATACCAGCTCAATGTCGGGAATTATGTATTGAATAATGGCGGCGAAATAACGATCAAAGGCAATGTGACGGCCGGAAATTTTGTGGCCGACAATAAAAATTTCACTCTGACTTTTGACGCTTCCAGTGCCAGCCAGACCATTGACGCGGCCATCGTCCAAAATGATGTGACCAATGCCATGGTTTTCAACGTGGGCGAGGGATTTACCACCTACACGAACGGCGTCATTTCCGACGCGGGCGACATCACCAAGACCGGAGCCGGCACGCTGCAGATCGGGGCCGCGAACACAAATAACGGAAAATTCACGATCAGCGAAGGAACCGTCGTGGTCCCGGCAGGCGCAGACCAGACGAGTACCACCGCTTCCCGCCAGTACGTCGCGGGTCAGGGAACGCTGGAAGTCGCGGACGGCGCCCGGTTCGTCTGGAACAATCAGTACTCTAATGACTCGATGCTCTTCACCGCCATTTCCGGCGAGGGAACGATTTCCGTCAGCGCTGAGCACAGCCGCAGCAGCAACTACGGCGGAAATTACGGTCTGAGCAATACAACGCTTCAGAACTTCACCGGAACGATCGAACTCAACTCTCACGCCCGCTGGATCGGCAGCAGTTTGGGCAAGACGAGCAAAGTCATCGTCGGGAACGGCTCCATGTTCTGGGCCAACGGCGGAACCCACGCGGAAGAATTTTTCATCAGCGGAAATGGGACCGGGGCCGGCGGTGACGGTACGGGGCGCGGCGCCATCGGAGTCAGCAATACGTGCACGTTCACCGGAAAAATCACCCTGAACGCCAACGCCGAGTTCGGTGTGCGTGACTCCAATCCGGTCGCGAACATTCAGAGCGAGATCGAAACGAACGGCTACACGCTCTCGCTCAGCCAGAACTATAATTCCGGCGGTAAAATCAATCTGACCGGAAACGTTTCAAGTACGGGCGATACGCTCGGGACCCTGAGCTTCACCAACCGCAGCAACGCGTACTCGGCCACGATCGGTGACTCCTCCGCGGCGGCTTCGGCCACAACGCAGTCCATCGCGGCCAACGTGGACGTTGCAGCCACCAACCCGACCACCTTCACGTTCCAGCCGGGTGAAAACCGTACGATCGAAATTACGGGCCAGCTCACCGGCAATCACGCCATCACGAAAACCGGCGCCGGAACGCTCAACCTTCTGGGCGGCGCGCCGATTTCCGGAGCGTTTGACGTTCAGGGCGGCACGGTCACAGTCGGCCCGCTTGAGGGAACGGACAACACCTCGTCCGGCATCACGGCCCTGACCGTGACCAACGGCGCGACGGTCAACCTGAACACGCCGAACAAATCGCTTTCGACGCTGACGGTCTCGGACGGAACGGTCAACGCGAATTTCGGTTTCGTGGACTACAATATCGGGCCGGCCATCAGCGCGAACTGCCTGATCACGGTCGGCTCGGCGGACGGCGGCACCGGCTACCTGAAACTCGCCCGGAAAGCCTGCTCTGACCATGGAAATAATGTGACGATCTACGACGGCTCCACGATCGAAATGGCCGGCGGTGACATTTCGTTCGCGAACAGCCACCTCGTGACGTTCGTCGGCGGCGGCTCCATCACGTCAAGCTCCGGCGGCTACTTCAACTTCCGCGGTAACGGGAACCAGTCCTTTGTGGTTCAGGGGGCCGACGCGCACGCGCTGATCGACTCGAACATCAACCTGTACGACGGCGGCTTCGGCTCCGTGAACGTTCAGGAAGCCGACAGTTCGCTGAGGATCACCAAGAGCGTGATCAATGGACAGACCAATAACATCGGCTTCCACAAAGTGGGCCAGGGGACACTGATTCTGGAAGGTTTGAACCGGTACCCGCGGCTCCAGATCGATGAAGGAACGGTCGAATTTGCCGGGAACGGCTCGCTCGAAACTTCTGCCGCCAGTCTTCCGCTGACCGTCTCCGTAGCGGACGGGGCGAAACTCATCCTCGGAACGAGCGAGAACCTGAGCGATGCCGGGACCTTCACGGTGGCCCCCGGCGCCAGCCTGATCGTGAACGCCGAGAACTGGCAGCTTTCGAATCAGGTGAACGAGGCGCTCGTCCCGGGTACACTACTGGGCGGCTCCGGCACGATCGTCGGCGACCTGACAAAAACCGGTATCACGGTCTCCCCGGGCGACAATTCCGTCGCGACGCTGACAATCAACGGAAACCTGAACCTTTCCGGAAGCAATGTGTTGCTTGACGTCGCAGGCCCAACAAGTTACGACGTACTGAAAATCACCGGCACGTCGGATGTTAGCGACTCGGTTTTCTTTTTCAGTGGAACGCCGGACCAGACGCCGCTCGCCTTTGGTGACACGTTAAAGTTCCTGGAAACTTCCAATTCAACTGACGCGCCGATTTTCCAGGCTTCCAACATCCGATTCGATTATGATGGTGGAATTTTGGGCCTCAAGTATGAGGATGGCGGTTGGATACTGTTTGCGACGGATGGTGCGAGCGTTCCGGAACCCGGTACGTGGGTTATGCTCCTGCTCGGCCTGACGGGTTTTGCGTTCCTCCGCAGGAAATAAGAAGTAATTAAGGGATTGGTTGGTGTTCGGACGGATCCGGTTCCGTGCAGTTTTTCATTTTTTAACAGGCCTGCAATGTTGCGTTTCCAATCATTTTTCCTGATTTTTTTCCTGCTTGTGAGCTGTGCCGGTTTGTGTGTCGCCCGTGATATTTACGTTGATAATGTATATGGCAACGATGATTTCGCGGGACATTCGCCGAAAGCGATCGATATGAATGGGCCGGTGCGTACGATCAAACACGCTCTGGAAATGGCTCACGCCAGTGACCGCATTATCCTCGCGAACAACCCGGAGCGGCCTTATCGGGAAAGTCTGCTTGTCGGCGGTGAGAGAAACAGCGGAATGCCTGGTTTCCCGTTCCGTATCAAAGGCAATGGCGCGACCATTGACGGAAGTGCCGAGATACCTCCAGAGTACTGGCACGCGGCGGGTCAAAAGGGGATTTTCTACTATCAACCCCGATACATGGAATTCCAGAATCTTTTTTTCCGAGGAAAACCGTGTATCCGGCTGGACACGAAAGAAGTTCATTCGACAGATGATCTGGCCAAACTCGACTGGAAACCAATGCGCTGGGCCCTTTATGACGGTCGGGTCTATTTCCTCCCGAAAGAAGCTCACATGGTCCTTGCTCTTGAACGTCTGCTTCCCCAGGACGATTCAGAAACCGCAAAAATGCGTGCCTATGCAATGACCGCCCCGGAAAAACGTTTTGGGATCACGTTCTTCCACGCCCATCACGTTGATGTGGAAGACCTGGTAATTCAGGGTTTCCAGAACGACGGCGTGAACCTCAGCGATGCGGCCACGTACATTTCACTGAAAAACGTCACGGTCCGGGGAAACGCCCGTTACGGGGTCACCGTGGGAACCGGAAGCTCCGTCTGGCTGAAAGATTGTGTTCTGGGTAATAATCAAATCGCCCAGCTCTACACTGAGGAAGCGGCTATGGCCTCGCTTTTCACCTCGGACCTGATTGCTTACCCGGCGCCAGGCTGGATCGATCAGGGGGGGATGGTTTTCATCGATAAAAAGCAGGTCAAAGGCGGCTTCAGTGAGGTCACGGACTCTGGAATTGAAGACGAAGACGCTTTCTTCTTTGGCGAAAAGGCTGAAGAATCGGAAGTCCAGGAAGAAACCATCGGTGACGATGACGATGACGACGAAAAAGAAGATTCCGGGAACGATCTCTTTGGTGGGGATGATGACGATGATGACTCGGATAATTCTGGCGGCGATGATGACGATGACGACGATTCCGGGAATGACCTTTTCGGCGGTGATGACGATGATGATTCGGACGACGATGAGGATTCCGGCGGCTTCGATATGGATGAGGATTCGGACGACGATAACGGCGACGACGATTCCGGAGACGATGACGACGACTCGGGATTCAGTTTTTAACCCGGCTAAAACCCATTCAAAACACTCAACCGAATATACAGTTCAGCTCCAAAGGAGAATCAATGAAAATAGAAAATCTTGAAGCGTATTGCCTTGATGTTGCCCAGCGTGCGAAAGCGGCTTCGGCGGAACTGGCCTCCGTGACGGGCAAACAGAAAAACGACTGGTTAAACCTCAGCGCTCAAGCGCTGCGTGACCGAATGGACGAAGTTCTCGCTGCGAACGACCAAGACATCGCCAACGCGCCGGGTTTTGGCCTCACGCCCGCGGAGATCGACCGGCTCAAGCTCAACCCGCAGCGTGTCGAGGATATTGCGCAGGCTCTGGAGTACATCGCGAAACTTCCCGACCCGGTCGGTGAGATCATTTCGTCCCAGGTCCGTCCGAACGGGTTGGACGTTCAAAAAGTCCGCGTCCCGCTGGGCGTCGTTTTCTTCATCTACGAGTCCCGCCCGAACGTAACGGCGGACGCGGCCGCTCTGTGCGTCAAGAGCTCCAACGCCGTGATCCTCCGCGGCGGCAAAGAGGCCATTCACTCCAGCATGAAGATCGCGGAGGTCCTCTCCGCCACGGCTGAGCAGGTCAAGATCCCTCGCGATGCCGTGCAGCTCGTCGCCACGACGGACCACGACGCAGTCGGTCACTTCCTGAAGATGAACCAGTTCATCGACGTGACGATCCCCCGCGGCGGTGAAGGGCTGATCCGGCGCGTGACTTCCGAGGCCACTATGCCAGTCATTAAGCATTTTGCCGGGAACTGCCACGTGTATGTGGACGCTTCGGCCGATCTGGAGAAAACGCTCGCGATCGTGATTAATTCCAAGTGCCAGCGCATGGGCGTCTGCAACGCGGCCGAGTCGATGGTAGTTCACCGTGACGTCGTGACGACGCTCCTTCCGAAAATCTGCGACGCGCTGAAAGAGCACGGGATCGAGATCCGCGGTGACGAGATCACCTGCACCGAGATCCCATACGCAGTTCAGGCAACCGAGCAGGATTTCTACACGGAATACCACGGCCCGATCATCTCCTGCAAGGTGGTCGGCTCGCTGGACGAAGCGATTCGCCACATTAATCACTACAGTTCCGGCCATACCGAAGCGATCTGCACGAACGACCTCTGCGCCGCCCGCGAATTCGCGCTGAGGATCGACTCCTCGGCGGTCATGATCAACGCCTCGACCCGGTTCAACGACGGTGGCGAGTTCGGCCTGGGCGCCGAAATCGGGATCAGCACCGATAAATTCCACGCCCGCGGCCCGTGTGGCTTGCGCGAACTGACCAGCTACAAGTACATCGTGTACGGTGACGGCCAGACGCGCGGTTAATGACACCAGTTTTCCTGATCCAGCCAGAGATCTAAAAGTTTTAGAAGCGGGACTCGGGTGAGGGACTTTTTCAGACGTTCCTCACCGGGGCCCGTCCGTTTTATACCCTCCCAATATTAAAAAGTCAAACACACACCCCAAATTCCAATGATCAAACACCACATTCTTGCGCTCTTTTTTCTCCTTTTTTCCCTTGGCTTTGCAGTCTCTGCAGAGGATCGGCCGCTCCTCGGCGCGATTCGGTGGGACGCATGGTACGGTACGATCCCTGACGAAGGTCTGCGAGCCGCGACGAGCTGGCCCGGCGCGAATCCCGAGTCGAAAGCGGGGCCGAATCCCGGCGGTGAGGCGCAGCGGAATCTGAAACCGGAGCGTTTCGAGTACCGCCGCCCGTTTTTTTCGACGATGGACGAAAAAGGAAATCTGGTGGAGATCAACGGAAACCGTCAGGAAGTCATGGACCAGGAAATCGACTACGCGGTCCGCGCCGGCCTGGATTTCTGGGCGTTTACCGTTTACCCGGAAGACTGTCCGCTGAGCCTTTGCTTCCAGAAATTCATTTCCAGCCCGAAAAAGGACCAGATGAAATTCTGCTTCTTTCTCGTGTGCGCGTCAGCTTACGGCCGTTTCGCGGATGATCCGGAAATTCGCGAGTACGTTCTGCGTTACGTCACGGATCCATCGTACCTGAAAGTTCAGGGGAATCGGCCCGTTTTCTACGTCGGTTTCCTGAACCCCGAGATCGACGCGAAGCTGAAGAACGGCGTGTGGGCGGAATTCTGCGAGAAAGTCCAGGCAAAAGGCCTTGGAAAGCCGTACGTCGTGACGGACCACGGGCGCTCGCCCGAATTTCTGAAAAATTACGTCGCGGAAATGGGTTTCGACGCGGTGGGACGTTACTGCCACACCGATTCGACCGCCGAAAACGCTCCGTACGCCCAGCTCGTCCAACAGGCGGAGGAGTGGACAAAATCGTGCAAAGACGCAGGGCTGAATGTTTCGCCGATCTGCATGACCGGCTTTGACCGAAGGCCGCGCTTCATCAGTCCAACCTCGTGGGAACTCTGGCACAAACCGGGCGAATTCCTGGAACGTTTTTTCCAGAGCGGTACACCGGAAGAAATCGCAGATCACATCGCCCGGAACGTGGACTTTTTGAGGAAGTCTCCGAACGCGGACGGCGTAAATCTGGTACTGATTTACGCCTGGAACGAGTGCGATGAAGGCGGCTGGATCATTCCGACGCAAATCCTGGGAACCGCTCGAATCGACGCATTGAGCCAAAAGTTAAAAGAACAGAAAATCAACCCAAACTGAAAGATGAAATACTGCTTCTCGTTCCTTTTCATTTTCGTTCCGGCCGTTCTTTTGGCTCAAATTGACCAGCTGAAAGAAGAGGAAGGCCGCAATATTGCGCTCGTGGAACGCCTGGCGCCGTCGCTCGTGGCGATTTATCCCCCGGACGGGTCCAGCTGCGGGTCCGGAGTCGTGATTTCCTCCGATGGTTTCGCGTTGACGAATTTCCACGTCGTTCAGCCGTGCGGCAAATGGATGAAAGTCGGTTTGCCGGACGGGAAAGTCCGTAACGCGGTCACGGTCGGAGTGGACCCGGTGGGGGACCTGGCTCTCATCAAGATCCTGCCGTTAAATTCCGCCGATGGTGGCTCCTCGGAGTTTCACCCGGCAACTCTGGGCGATTCTGACCTCGTTCAGCCCGGTGACGATGCATGGGTTTTGGGGAATCCGTTCGGCTTTGAGGAAGATTTTACCCCCACCGTTTCCCATGGGATCGTTTCCGGAACGCACCGGTACCAGTTCCCCGCAGGAACGTTTCTCGAGTACACCGACTGCCTGCAGGTGGACGCGCCGGTCAACCCGGGAAACTCTGGCGGCCCGCTTTTCAATGCCCAAGGCGAGCTGATCGGGATCAACGGCCGGTGCTCTTTCGAAAAACGGGGCCGAATCAACGTCGGCGTCGGCTACGCGATCTCCATCAATCAAATCAAACTTTTCCTGAGCCACTTGAAAGCCGGACGTGTGCTTGACCACGCGACGCTCGGCGCCACGGTTGCATCAGATTCACTTGGGCGCCCGGTCGTAAATTCCATGCTTGATGATTCCGAAGCCGCTCTGCGCGGGCTGGACCTTGGTGACCGGCTCACCTCGTTTGGAGGACGGCCCATTCAGACCGCCAACGAATTTAAAAACGTTTTGGGAATTTATCCGAAAGGGTGGATCGTTCCAGTGGAATTTACACGCAAAACGGGCAAAACACTGGAATCTCATCGAATTGTCGTGCGTCTGTCGGGCGTTCATTCGGATGCTGAGCTGAAAAAGTTCCTCGAAACGGCTTTTGCTGCGGACGATGAACCAGACGTTCCTCCCGAAAATCAGCCTAAAATCCCCTCCAAAGTTCCGAAAAAAATTCTCCCCAAAATTTTGCCGGGAAAGCCTCAAATGAAACCAGGGGAAAAGCCTGAAGGCGCACCGGAACAGACGGAACCGAAGGACGAAATGGAAGAGGAAATGCGGCGTCAGAAAGAACTCCACGCCAAACTCTTTGCCAAGTTGAAAGAAATGCCCGAGGAGGTTAAATCGTTATACGAGGCGCGGGACGGTTTCATCAATTTCTACTTCAACCGTCAGGAAACCCAGCGAGTCTGGAGTGATTTTTCGGCGGGCTTTTCGGAAAAGCTCCCGGCAAAATTCATTGGAAAGACTTCGACCGGTGCAGAGTTTGAACTGGAATTTACGCCAGAAAAAACGCTTCTGTCTCAGGCATCAGGTGACCAACTTTGGGAAAACGCAGGCGATTTCACGCGCCAGCCGCTTCCGCCGGAAAGCCGCTTGCTCCTGCCCGGTTTAACGCTTTGGTACGAGTTTCAGACCAAAGGCCCTGAGGAACTGGGGCTTACGTACTTTGGTGAGTTGCCGCTCCCATGGACGTCGGATTCAGACGCTCCGAATGACCCGATGAATTCCGACCCGAACGCGCGTTTTGACGTGCTGGAAGGAAACGTTGGCGGAGTGCTCGCCCGTTTCTGGTTCACGAAAAAAACGGAAGAAACCCCGGCCCGGCTCGTTCAGCTTGAGTTGGACCTTCTGGACGGCTCACTCCCTTGGGAATTCCGATTCCACGAAGAAGAAATTCGGGTTTACGCGGACGGGAAAATTTTTGAGACGCTGAACGACTTCACCCAGGCGAGTGAACAAAAAGCCCAGTGAATCAAGTTCTTTTTTCTCGTGACTGGGAATGATTGACAAAACCCTTCCGGCGTCTGGCACTGGGGCCGTTTCACTTCGTGTTTTACGGAGTGAAACGGATTGTATGGTTTAACCAGATTATAGGTCGATTGAGAAAATGGCTGAAAAATTTCTCGACTGGCCAAAAACCCTTGGGATCAAAAGGCGTTGGTACGTACTTATCGGAAGACCCTTTTTTTAAAACCGCTTGCCGCCATCCACGGGAAGCACGATCCCATTCAGAAACGCGGCCTTTTCAGAACACAAAAAGAACGCCGCGTTGGCGACTTCCTGAGGCGTTCCCCACCGGTCGAGCAAAGAGTCTTTTTTCGCGTGTTCCTGCCACGCTTTGGGAGCCTGTTTTCCCCATTCCGTCTGGATCCAGCCCGGGGCGAGAACATTTACGCGGACGTTTGGTCCAACACCCTGCGCCAGTGAGCGGGCGAATGCCGTAACGGCCCCTTTCGCCGTCGCAAAAAGCTGCGCGCTGTCGCCGGCCATCCCCCAGTCCACAGCGTCCCAGCCGATCAGGAGAATTGCCCCTTTTCGGTCCGAATCGATAATTTTCCGAGCGATGTTTCTCGAAATGCGCACGCCCGCTTGCACATCCACATTCCACAGGGCGGCCAGTTTCTGCTCAAAAGTCCAGTTTTTACGTTTACCCGTTAAAATATCGACTCCTGCAGTCTGGATCAGGGAGTCAACTCCGCCGCGCCAGTTCCACGCTTCTTCAGAAAGGCGATCCTGTTCGGAGATTTGCGTCAAATCAGCCTGAACGATCTGCATGGGGACGTCGGGAAACTCTGCCTGAAGCATTTCAAGAGGTTGGTAATTCGAGAAATAGTGCAGAAAGAGAGCGTCACCATTTTGGGCGAAACGTCTTGCAACGGCCAGCCCAATTCCGCCGCTGGACCCGGTAATGAAAACAGTCTTACACATAAATGAGTGAAGAGTTATGAGTTATGAGTTAGGAGTTAGGAGTTGACGCTTCGCGTAACGCGGCTTACAGAAAGACTTTAACCCATAAAAAGCCGAAGATTTTTTTAACTCCTCACTCCTGATTTTTAATAGCAAGGGCTTTCCATAATAAACTCTTGAGGTACGCCGTAGCACTGCGAGCAGCCGCCTCCGTCGATGATGATCGCGCCGTCCGTATCGTACATGACCCCTGCGTTAGAGCCGTAAGCGGGAGAAACACCAGCAGACTGAAGGCGAGGCTTGCCATTTCCGGAGGATTGAACGGGAGGCGCGATCGTTGAACCACGCGGAGCCAAATCGGAAGTTTCCTGGGCGTAATAACCGTTTCCAGGGTTTGTGTCAGGGTTTCGACTGTTTCGTGTAAAGGCGCTGCCCCGATTTTGCGGCGGAGGCGTTGGCGCGTCAACTTTCGGGTAAGGATGTTCCTTCATGGCACGGATCACGTCCACTGAAACACCGTGGTTTTGGAGGGTCAAAACATCCTGCCCCTGCAACGGCTGGTAAAGGCCATGGGTCCGAATGTGCGTAATAATATTGGAGTCCGGGACTCCTGCCTGACGCCACCCCAGCACGTCATTCACGGTCACGGGGCGAGCGGCAACAGGGCGGCCGGTGGATTTTTCCATCGCGATTCGATTACGTGCGTCATCTTTTACTTCCCGCGAAGCAATAAGGGGCACAGAGGAAGATGATCGTGCTTCAGGACGCCCCTGCGTGTCGTAAGCGCCACCGTTTCCAACGTAAGCCCCTTGATGGATGGAAGCGCAGCCGGAAACGAAGAACAGAAACGCGCACACACAGCCCCATCCAGCAGTCCTGACTGCCGAAAGAGAGTCCGATATTGAAAAAAGCGCCCTCATGAACCTGCTCCGATTGCAAGAAAATTTTATTAACTTTTAGTAGTTTACCCACTTTGAAATTTTGTGTCAAGAGCAATTCCAGAAAGAAATGAAAAATTTCCCGAAAAAATGGTTTGGTCCCTCGTTTTCCTTGTCCCCCTCCTTGAGACTTTTCACGCACGTGTTATAATTTGAAAAATGGATTCTTTCAACCCAGTCCCCTAACAGGAGAAAACACATGGAACTCAAAGGAAGCAAAACCGAGGCCAATCTTCAGTACGCATTTGCCGGTGAGTCAATGGCCCGTAACAAGTACACCTACTTCGCAAGCGTCGCGAAAAAAGAAGGTTTCCAGCAGATCGCTGCGATTTTCGAGGAAACCGCCGGTAACGAAAAAGAACACGCCAAACTCTGGTTCAAGGCTTTGAACGGAATCGGAACCACTGCCGAAAACCTCTTGGCAGCCGCAGAAGGCGAGCACGAAGAGTGGACCGACATGTACAAGCGTTTTGCTGAAGAAGCCGAAGAAGAAGGTTTCGCCGAGCTGGCCGTCCGTTTCGCCGCCGTCGCCGCGATCGAAAAGAGCCACGAGGAACGCTACCGCAAACTCGCCCAGAACATCGAAAAGAAAGAAGTTTTCGAGAAGATCGGCGAAAACACGTGGATCTGCCGGAACTGCGGGCACATCTATTTCGGAAAGACCGCCCCGCAACTCTGCCCGGTCTGCGCGCACCCGCAGGCGTTCTTTGAACTGAGAGCGGAAAACTATTAATTTAATTAAGAATTAAGAATGATGAATTATGAATTAGGTGGGCACGTCGTGGACAAAGCTCCCATTCATAATTCTTAATTCTTAATTGATCAGAGGGGGTTTTGCCATGAAGAAAATCTTGCATTCGGAGCAGGTTCCGGCCAATCCGGTAGAAACGCCGGGCGCGAGTCGGGCGAAAATGCGTCTGCTCATTGGCCCGGGCGACGAGGCTCCGACGTTTGCCATGCGTCAGTTCGAGCTGGAGCCGGGAGGCTGCACACCCGACCACGAGCACCCGTGGGAACACGAAATGTACATTCTGCAAGGCTCCGGAACGGTGAAATGCTCCGGCGAGGAATTCCCGGTCCGTCCCGGCTGTTTCGCGTTTGTGCCGCCGAACGAGCCGCACCAGGTCGTGAATACCGGCCTGATGACGCTGAAATTCCTCTGCCTCATCCCGGTCGAGCAGAAATGCGGCTGTCCAGTGAAATGAATCGTGCCCGAGAGTCCGAAAAGAAAACCTCCTTTTTTTCGGACTCTCTCTTTCAGTCGAAATGCCTTCCGTACCCGAACTGGATCTCGCAATTCGGGAGGGCTTGCCTGATCCGCTCTCGCTCGTCGCTCTGGCAGTTGGTCTTCCATTCCTCGAAAGGTTCGCCGTTTCCGAAAAAGAAATCTTTGATCTCCTGACCGGCTTTTTGATGGTCACAGTCAATGATCAGGTTCCGTAATTTAGGGAGTTCCTGAAGGGTTTCCAGAACGAGATCCTGATGGAATTGGTCGAGGTCCAGTTCCAGTTTTTCCAGATCTTGCAACCGGATCAGGGCCGTCAGATCCAACTCCGGAGACCCCAGAACGTTCAGGAAAGAGATCCTCGGAGCATTATGGATCAGCAGGTAATACAGCAGCGGGCAGTTTTGGAGCTGGAGCGTCTTGAGGAACGGCAATTCCATGATTTTGAGGGTCTCCAGCGACGGGCACATCAGCGGGAACTTTGTCAGGACCGGCAGATTGACCAGTTCGGCTTCCATCAGGTTTTTCCAGCCTTTGAGTTCAAGACTTTTCAAATGCGGGAAGTCACGCACTTCAAGGGTCTCGTTCGGTGCGTTGGTCAACGTGATGTACCTCAGTTCCTTCATCGAAAAAATGGTGTTGATGCTTTCCGGGGAAAGGCCGGAACAGTCTGAAATGGAAATCGAGTACTTTTTTGTTTTCGAAGCAAAAAGTCGAATATCTTCATCAGATGCTTTGCCTTCGACGCACAGGGTCCTCAAATCCGGGCATTTTTTTTCGAACTCGCTGACGACTCCATTGTCTTTCACATTATAAAGGGTCAGAGATCTCAGTTTCGGGAAAACCGGCAGCCTGGCGATATCATCGGCAGTGACCCGGTCGTCGATTCCCACTTCCAAAGATCGCAGACCTGGAGGAACGACCACCTCTGGAATATCCTCGGGTTTCAAAGTGTTCGGAGCGGCTGCGGTCAACGACTCCAAATTCGGGAGTTTTCCAAGCGAACGCATAATTGGGAATGAGGTTCGCATCTTACCGATTTCAAAAGACGTCAGTTCTTTCAATGAATCCAGATTGAAAATTTCAAGGAATGGATCTTCCAATCTGGAACTCCCCATAATAAGAATGGTTTTTAAATGAGGCATTCCTGAAAAGTCAATGTACTTCAAATCGGACGAAAAATCAATACTAAAATCGGTCAAATTGGGCAGTTCCCAATCGATTTTTATTAAGGATTCCCTTCCCCACAAAGCAAGCGATTTTAAACTTTTGAACCGGTTGAGGAATTCAAAATTCTGATATTCTAAGGGAAGATCGGCTATAAACAAATGGAGAGACTCCAGCCCCATGGAAATCATGGTCGCAATATCCTCTGCGGTGAGTTCCGACGGACACCAATTGAGTTTTTTGATATTGGGGAAATGTTCTTTCGCAAAGTCCACCATGGAAAAGTCATCGGACCTCAATACGACCGTACTTAATGATTCCAGCTGCGGCAAGGTGCTCAATACTTCGATAAAAGTCTCCCGAAACTTAATATTACAATTGATATCCAGCCCCTTCAAGTGGTCCTGCCAGCACAGAAGTTTCAGAGTGGATTCATCATATTTGACGTCCCAGAAAGTAAGCTCCTGGATGTTTTTCATGTTGAGAATGCCTCTCATCAGATCCGAAGAGATCGTGCCTTTCCACACCATCAGGGAGTTCAACGCAGGGAATTTTTCAAGAAAGCCAATCCATTTTTTGTCCGAAATAGATTCTGGAAGCTCTTCGAAACATAACCACTCAAGCCCCGGCAAAGCCGTCAGAAGCTCCAGATCTTCCACGGTCTGAAATCGTGTGTCGCCAAAAACGGACACAGAGGTCACGTCTTCCAGTTCGCTCAGCTCATCGTACCCCAGTTTCTCCAGCAGCTTTTGTTTTTTCTCTTCTTCGTTCATGTTTTTTCTCCTGATTTTGACGGATCGGAAACCACGGATATAGATTATAACGAACGAGTGAAAAAATATTCCAGATTTTTATGAGAAAACAGGAAAAATGTCAAAAACCGGCTGGACTTTATGAGAGAAAGGGGGTAATTATACGCGCAGCCTGCAAACCACACGCAAATCACCCCCGCATTTCAGGCTTTTAACGAAACTTACTTTTCTTCAAGCCCTTTTTTATACAGCGCGTTGATCTGGTCGATCGTCAATGCTGCGGGCCAGTACTGGAAACCTTTCGTTTCGCCGGTGAGCTTGCACTTGTAGTTGCCCGTTCCGTCTTCGCCGATGTTCCAGTTCAGGTCGGACGCGAACGATTTCATTTTGGAAACGTCGTCCGAGATGAACGCCAGACGCCCGTTCGGCCGCCCGATGAACAGCATCGCGTTGCCGCCTTTTTGGGCCGTGACGGCGAGGAACTTCCACTCGTTATCCCCGTACTCGGAGTACGTCGGCATTTTGAGGTCGTCCCGGATCGCGCCGTCACCCAGATTGAACGTGACCCACTCTTTACCGTCTTTATCGTTGTATGTCGCCAGGGAGAAACCGGGGTTCAGACCGCTCTCCCAGTTCTTGTTGGAAACGATTGCCGGGTCGCCGTTCTGGGCCTCGCTGGTCCGGAACCAGATCACGAAACTGAAATCGTTGGCGGGGCAGCCGGCCTTCAGGTCCGCGACGTTGGTGAACGTTTTTTCAAGGTCGGCCGGTGCTTCCTGAATGGTTTGCGGAATGTAGCCGTCAAACTCTTCCGGAATGGCGCCGGTGACATGCTTCATCAGGTAGGCCGCGCAGCAGCAGTTTTGCGGCTGGCCGACCATCTTGCCCCCTTCGATGTCCTTGGCGCTGACGATCAGCGGGATCGTGTAGCAGTTTTTGTCGCCCACCACGCCATGCGTGCGGAAAAGTCCGCCGTGGTCCGCAACGACGACGATCATCCAATCCTCATTGGCGAAATTGGGCCGGCCTTTGATCGCGGCGAGCATCTTCCCGACCGCGTCGTCGTTGAAGGTGACGGACTCGAAATACGTGTCCGAGTGGACCGTGAAACCTGTTTTGTGCCCGTACATATCCTGCGAGTCGAGGTACAGCATGATCGCGTCCACGTCCTGGCCCTTGGTCCATTTCGTCCCTTTGACCCCCTCCTTGTCGGGGAGCGTGCCGTTGAGTATCTGAACGGTTTCCTCTACGAGGTTGACGTCCCCCTGAAAGCCTCCGCCCAGGGAGTTCTGGTACGTGGCATCGGCGGGGATGGCCGCGTCTTCGCCCCAGTTGTAGATCCAGACGGAAACGAGGTTGGGGTCGTGCTTCCGGAACCGCTGCAGCCAGGTCGGGTATTCGTCGTACTTGCCTTTGTCGGTCTGGCCGTTGTTATAGACGCCGTTTTTGGCGGCCGTTACGCCCGTGGCCATCGCGACGTGGTTGGTCGCGCTTGAGGGCGGGGATTCCAGGTTGGTGTGCGCCTGGTAGGTGTACGCGCCCTTGTACCCTTCCGCCCAAGTGCCGTCACGCAGGGAGTCCAAATTCGGGGTGGCAACAGAATACAGCGCGTCCGAGCGCAATCCGTCGATCATGATCAGTATGGCTTTTTTCTCTCCCGCCAGTGTTGCGGAAACGAAAAACAAAAGTGCCGCGGCACAAACAAGTAAACGTTTCATGGTATGGAAAACCTTTCTGTTGTTAAAAAAGACATCCCGATGCCGTCGTCCAAGGTGGGTGTAACTCCAGAAGAATTACGGGGACGACGCTTCCAGGGCTGGTAATGAAGACGTTTCACCTCGTGTTTTACGGGGTACAACGGGGTTGTGATTTTGACAGGTCAGTTATGGTACCTGTCGGAATCTTTGTCTGATGATGTTAATTATAACCTGAAAACTCAGGTTGTCAAGCCCTGTGAGTTATAAAGAGTGGGGTGGCTGGAATGTCATTCCCGTTGTCATTCTTCTTCTCTTGCCAGAGAATGTTTACACTTTTAGGAGAAATTTCGAGCAGCTGAGAACACGCCTTGGCTATTCTTTGGGAGGGGGGCCCGGTTCGTCCGACAAGTGCATATCGACTGAACCAATAAAAAAAGGACGTGCACAAATCACGTCCTTTGGGCTGAGTGGAGAATAGCGGGTTCGAACCGCTGACCTACTGGCTGCCAGCCAGTCGCTCTCCCAACTGAGCTAATTCCCCGGTAAGATTAAGGATTAGTATAGCATATTTCGGATTTTTTTCAAGGGGGGGCCAGTTTTTTTCGTGAAATTTCTCTAAAATTTTACCAAGCGTGTATTTTATGTAAAAAGTCTGTTAAATTTGTCAATTTTGGTTCAAAAGTGGTTGAAAATTTTTTGACTTTCTGTATATTAATAGTACTGAGGAAAAGAGAGGTATTTTAAAAAAAGGGAGAAAAAGATGATCAATGCTGATTCGGCTTATGAACCTTTGGAGTTTGATGAAATTCCGGTCCGTTCGATGGTGCGTCACTGGAAGACGGACTGCGCGAAACGGGTGGTCATCGCCGACCTTCTTACTGGGGAAATGAAGGGGGCGGACGCTCTGCTGCGCGCGCTCGTTTTGCGTCGGCTTCTTCGTAAAGTGCTTTCATCTGATGAAAAGAACGTCGGGATTCTGATCCCTCCGTGCATCCCTTCTGTGCTGGTGAATGCAGCTTTGACGCTTGATAAACGTGTACCCGTGAACCTGAATTACACGGTAAGCCCGGAAGTGATGAACAAGTGTATCTCGAAAGTTCAGATCCGGCACCTCATCACAAGCCGGAAGGTGATGGAAAAGTTCAATTACGAGCCGAACTGCGAGGTGATTTATCTCGAAGACCTGAAAGACCGTGTGACTTTGGCCGACAAACTGGTCTCATTCCTTCAGACGAAAGTCCTGCCGGTTTCGATGGTTTACCGTCAGCTGGGACTGAATTCGATCCAGATGGATGACGTGATGGGGATCCTGTTCACCTCTGGCTCGACTGGAATGCCGCGGGCTGTGATGCTGACACACCGGAACATTGGAAGCAATATTAAATGCTACTCGAATTTTTTTGGTTTCTTTCAGGACGAAGGAATGCTCGGCGCCCTCCCGTTTTTTCATTCATTCGGCTTTACTGGCCCGCTTTGGACTGTTCTGACCCGCGGAATGTCTGGCTACTACCATGTTTCGCCGTTGGATATTCGACCGATTCAGCGTTTATGCCAAAAGTACAAGCCGACGCTTTTCCTTGGCACGCCGACTTTTCTGCGTCTGTACGCCCGCCGTATGGAGCGTGAGGATCTGGAATCGGTGAATCTTGTGGTTTCTGGCGGTGAACGCTGTCCGGTCTCGCTGATGGATGAGTACGAACAAAAATTTGGGATCCGGCCGATCCAGGGGTTTGGAATTACAGAAACCTCGCCGGTCATCGCGGCCAATATTCCGGAATCCCGTCATACACGTGGCTGGGAACCGATGCCGAAAGACGAGTCGGTAGGGTTTCCAATGCCTGGAATCAAGGTCAAAGTGTTGGATCTTGAAACCGGCGAGCCGTGCCCGATTGGGGTGGCGGGGATGTTGTGGGTCACTGGTGAAAATATCATGAAGGGCTATTACGACGATCCGGAAAAAACCGCAGAAGTCATTAAAGATGGTTGGTACTGCACGGGCGACATTGTGCGGCAGGACGATGACGGTTTCATTTTTATCGAGGGGCGTTTGAGCCGGTTCGCCAAAATCGGTGGTGAAATGATTCCACACGAGGGACTGGAAGATAAGATCAATGAGATTTTGGGGTTCAAAGCCGACGAGGAAGTCAAATTGTGCGTCACATCTATTTCGGACGAGAAAAAGGGAGAACGTTTGGTGGTTCTTTATACCGAACTGCCTCTCACCCCAGCTGAGATCTGCGCAAAGCTGAAAGAGATGAAATTCCCGAATCTCTGGATCCCTGGCGTGGATTCTTTCTTTCAAATTCCCCAGATCCCGCTTTTGGGAAGCGGCAAACTGGACCTTTTCGGTTTGAAACAGATCGCGGAGGATTGCGCGAAGTAAGAAAAAGCGCGAAAAACAATTTCCTTGTCTAAAAGGAAAACTCCTAAATCTCCTCCACCGGCGCGGGGGGCAGTTCCAATTCGGCGGGTGTGGGGGTCCAGGTTTTTTGCAGGAACCAAACGGCAAACAGGAAAACAACCAGCGGGACGAGCCAGAAAAGGTGAGGCAAAACGAAACGTTTCAGGAATCTTGCTTTTTCGTTTTGCTGCGTTGGAAACTCCTGAAGCTGCAATGATGGGGTTGTACCGCGGAAAGAAAGTCCGATTTCCTGAGCCGTTGCTTCCAGATCGGCCAACAGTTCTTCTGGCGAAGCATAACGTTCCTCCTGATCTTTTTTCATCATCTTATTCAGGATTTCATTCAGGGATTCAGGAACGTCCACACGGGAAAGGCGGACCTCCACAGGATTGTCGCTCTGGTGCTGGAGCAGTTTCTGGAGTGGATTGCCCTGCGGAAAAGGCGGATGCCCGGTGAGAAGGTAGTACAACGTACAGCCAAGCGAGTAAATGTCGCTCCGGGAGTCAACCATACGCGGATCACGTGCCTGTTCAGGTGAGATATAGTCAAATGTTCCTAACGTCACTCCGTCCTGAGTGATGTCTTTTTGGACTGAAACCATTCCGGTTTCCATCGCGACACTGGTGATTCGCGCCAAACCGAAGTCGATCAATTTCACTTCTCCATTATTCATCAAAAGGATATTTGATGGTTTGATGTCACGATGCACCACGTTGAATTTTTTCATGTGAATCAGTGCGTGCGTAATTTGAATCGCGATCCAGATGGTTTCGGAAACTTTTAGTACTCCGGTTTCTTTTACGCGGTCACGGAGATTTTCTCCCGGAACGTACTCCATCGTCAAGTACATTCGATGCGAGTCACGGTGATCCCGAAATGTGTAAATCTGCGAGATGTTCGGGTGGTTTAGCAGCGCGGCGACCTGAGCCTCTGAATAAAAACGTTGAACGACCTCCCCCTTTGTATTTTTATCTGAATGTAAAACCTTCAGAGCGACGAGCCGGTTCAGGTTGGAATCCTGAGCAAGCCAAACATTTCCCATGCCGCCGCCGCCAATGTAACGAATCAGTTCATACTCATCGAAAATTACCCCCAGATCGAGCATATCCCCACCGTCGATTTTTACTATGGCAGGTTCAGCGAAAGGAAGATTCTTTTCGGCCTGCTCCTCAGGGGAAATCGTACGGGTCACAGACGCGTCCCCTTTGGAGCTGGAATTTTCATGAGCGGCCTGGATTACGGCTGAGTCCAGATCAAGTGCCGCTTCTCTATCCGGAGGGGCAGATTCCAGAGACACGGAGCCCACAGAAGATTCCTGGGCAGTTTTCATCTCCGGATTTTCAGAAACCTTTTTCTGGATGGAAACGGAAGTCGCCGAAACCGCTGGATCGGATTTCAAATTGGTCTGGATTTTTGAAGTCATGATTACTTCCTTAAATTCACTTCGTAAGTGTCAGCACGCCAAACGAGGCTGGACTCCATGCGGGGTAAAGACCTTCGCCCCAAAGGATGTACGCCTCGGGTTTTCGGCCGTCGCAGTCGGTCAGGCGGAGCGAAACGCCGATTTTCGTCCCGATGATCCCCGACGGGCCGCCCAGGTCGCTCCACGGCATCGCAAGTTCGTAAATCGTGCGGTTTCCGTCACGCTTCACCACGAAATCGTAAACCGAGGAATCCTTCGCGAGTGAACCGCTCTTCAGGCCGCCCGAGTATTCCGCGGGACGGTAAAGCGTGTGCTTCCCGCTTCCGCCCGGGGCCGCCGAGCTCAAATCAAAGCAGAACGCGCGGCTTTCCTCGCCCGGCAGGCGGTTCATCGGGTGGATCGCGACTCGGACCGAGTCGTAATTCGCACATTCCGCCTCGGTTTTCTCCGCGACGTGCCGGTCGTCAAGGACTTCCACGCCCAGGTAGAGGAAATTCTCGTCGTAGTTGAAGTACGCGGCGGCACTTGCGTTTTTCGGACTCCAGACGTAAGCCGGATCGAGGGCTTTGACCTGATTCTCGCCCAAGAGCGGGATCGGGGCCGATTTCTGGAAGTCACTCAGGTCGCCGTCGATCGAAATTTTCTCCGCGCGAGGCGCAAAGGCCGCGTAATCCGTCCCTTCGTACGGCACGAGCTGCGCATTATCGATCTCGGTCCAGCCATCGCCCTGGCAGACAGGCGCCGCCGTAAGACTCACCGTCCCTTCCGGAAGTTCCAGACGCTTGGAAATGACCCGCCACGTCGGCTGATTCTTCGGAGCCTGGAATACCTGGAGCCAGTGCCAGTCCCAATTCTTCCCGTCCTGCGTTTTGCCGCCGAGGTTGGATCCGGTCGTCAGGTCGTCCGAGCGGACCCAGAACGAGTACACGTACTCGCCGCCGACGGTCGGGAGTTTCGGGACGCTTTGCCAGATGCTCTGGTAGCCGCCCTTTGTTTTTTCGAAGCGGTACACGAAATCCCCGTGCCCCACGGCGTCGGGGTCCTTGCACGGGACGCGCTTTCCGTTCTTTCCCGACCCGCCCCAGGCCGAGGCCGCATCGGCGTTTTGGCCTTCCGCCAGTTCAAAGCCCGGGTTCTGAAGCAGGTTTCCGATCTCCTCGGGCTTCACTGCGTTGATGACGATTCGGCGCGAAATGGCCGGGAGTTCCGCGTCCTTGAATTTCAGTGTCACGACGCCCTGCGAAACGCCGGGCTTCACGTTGGCGAGCTTCAAAATCACGGAGAGACTTTCACCCGACTTCAGCTTTTCAAACGGCATGGACTCCATACCGAGCGAAACGGCACCGGTGACGGAACGCCCCAATCTGTTGGTGAGGCGGAGCGGGATTTCAAGAGTCTGCCCCGCCACGGTCGTGAAGGTCGGCGTTCCGCTGGCGGTTCCCGGGAACGAAAGGACGAGCTGAGCGCACAGAACGTTCGGATCACCGCCCTCCACGAAGTACGGGCTTTCCGTGAGGTTGAGCGTCACGAAACCATCCGCGTTTTTCAGTTCGGTCTCGTTCCCCTGCTGGTCGATTTTGCGGAGTTTCGCCCCTTTCCCAACGGCCAGACGGACGGTCTCCCCGCCCTTTTCGATCGACGAAACGACGAGGACGGGCCCGCGCTTCGGACGCTCGAAGAGTTTCAGTGAGTCTTTCTTTCCGACCGAAATCTCGCCGATCGGCTTCGCGTCGGCCAGCGCGTACGCGAGGACCGCAAAAGCCGTCGCCGAAGGACGCGGAGAGTGATCGGCCCAGAAAATGCTCCAGTCGCCCGATGGGGAGGCTTCACCGCCAAACAAAACGATTTTCTCGCAGCCTGCCAGAAGCTCTTCCGGGAAGTGCGTGAAGTAGAAGTCTGACTGCTCCGTCTGCTTCATCGCTTCGGAAAGCGGCATTCCCCACGTGGAAACGCCTTTGGCCGTTTCATTATCCCAAACCACGGCGTGGGAATCGGCGCCCACCGCAGCCAGATCACGCCAGGCCGCGCGGACGGAGCTTCCCGTTCCGTAGTGGACCGGCAAAATGTCCGTGAACTCCATGATCCCCGCATCGATCAAATTCTGGCGGAAAGTCTGCGGCCAAAGCCCGCCCGCGATCTGGTTCCGGAGTTTCGGATTCACCTTTTTCGAGGCCGCGTCGGCGACCCGGCAGAAACGCAAATATTCGGCGACAGGATCGGCGCAGGCGTCGCCCGGAACGATTTCGTTTTGCCACTCGAAGCCGATGATTTCGTTCCCGAATTCTTTCGTCAGGCGCGTAATGATCCGTTCCACGTCGGCGTCAAGGACCGGGAAGGCTTTGAACTGGCCGCCGTAGCACGTCGGGTTTTGGATCGCCCAGACCGGGAAACCGTCGAAGATGAGCCACGCCTGAATGTGATTTTTGCGCAGAACGGCCAGTTTCTCGTGCATGTTCTTGAAGGCCGCTTCATTGAAAACGCCTCGCTGCGGTTCAAAGTCTTTCCACGCCATCCAGACGCGGCAGACGCTCATCCCGAGCCGACGCGCGGCACGGGCGGCTTCTTCGTCCCCGAAAAACTTCTGCCCACCGAACGGGGTCGGGCCGCCGCCGATGATTTTCGCCAGATCCGGGATCCGGGCGAACGTGACCTCACGGGCGTCTTTTCCAGCGATCTCGGCGTGGAAAAGGAACGTTCCTTTTTCGTTGAGCTTCAGCGGGATCTGGAGCTTTTTCCCATCTTTCGGCGGGAAAGTCCCGGAGCCCGAAAGGAGGGTTTTCCCCTCAATATTTTTAACGTTCCAGGTGAGTTTCTCGTTTTGGAGCGTTTGGCCTTTTTCCGTCGCGCGGACGTTCATCACGACCGGCTCGTCGTAAGTGAAAAGGTTCCCGGGCGCCGAAGTGTACAGCGTGAAGCAGTTCCCCACTCCCCGGAAAACGGGAAGCCCGCGCCGGGTCTGCCACGGCCAGTTTTTCTTGTCGCGGCCCTTGAGCTGCCCCACGAGGAGAAGCTGGTCGCCCATTTTACCCTTTTCGAGCGGTTCGTCAGCGTACGCCTGGGGAAGCGTCAGTTCCCATTGGGTCTTCACGCGCTTTCCGATCTCGCACTCCGTGTCGCGGATCCCGCAGCGGCCCGATTTGTGCGTGCGGTTTTTCTCGTACTTTCCGTCCGGGCAGTCGATCCACGGACCCATGACCCAGATGGAAAGCGTCGTTTTGCCCCAATCGTCGGACGGGTCAATGTAATATTCCCCCGGAATCACGATTTTCTCGCCGCTTTTCCAGACGGGCTTCCCGCCGTCCGGGCTTTGCGGATCACCGAGGATCAGCCAGCTTTTCCGGAACGTGGCGGTCGCTGGGCGCATCGTCGCGCGGACCTCGTCATTCATTTCGGGCAAAACGACCGGCCCAAACGCTTTGAGCGACGCTTCGTCCCACCCTTTGGTCGTGAGGAAGTATATCGGCTGGACCCCTTTGTCGTCGGCCTGGTAGTCGGGCATTTTGTAGCGGAAAACCAGCGTTTCACCACTTTTCGCGGGTTTCGGAGCGCCGCCCCACGACGCGTAACCGATGTAATTGCCCTTCTGCGACCAGTGCAAATCCCCGCCGATTTTCTGGCCGTCCGGGATCTTTTTGGGGGTGATTTTCACCTCGAAGTTCTGACCGGGAACCGCCGTTTTGGGGGCTTCGATCTTGAGCCAATCGGTTTCCACGACCTGCTGCGAGAACAATTCAGTGCTGATAAAAAAGCAGAGGACGAGCAAAAAAGCGAACGAAAAACGAAGTTTCATGAATCGGATCCTTTGTGCGAGAGTAAAAAAGCGTTCGATTCCATTTTATCCCAAGAGCGGTGAAAAGTCAAGTATTCACGAGAAATTTTTGAAAGTTTTTCGGGAGAAAAGCGGATTAATCGAAATCCGTGTCCTAAAAAACTAAAAGAAACACGACTTCAAATCATAAAGTACACTCCGGAAGGGTTCCGGATGCGTGAAGTACCCGCCGTTGATCAGCTCACGCAGGATGAAACCCGGGTGGTGTTTCGAGGCCTCCATTCGGGCGAGGAAATGACGCTTGTGGTGGCGCAGACTTCGTAAAAAACGCTCCGTGCGCGGAGTCGGCGGGAGGGAAAGCGTGAACGTTTCGAGTGCGTTGATCAGCGTCGGGTGAGTGGTTTCCAACGTTTCGATGAATGAGTTGAAGTAGTGCCACTGCGAGGGATTTTCCCGCAGAAAAGCCACCGTCGGCGCCGTTGAGTTGTTCTGACCGTGAAGCCGGTACTGGATCAGAGGCTCCGGCAGAAAGGCGAGTTTTGAGCTAAGCGCGAACGTGAGGTAAAACCAGACGTCGTGGCACGCGATCCCCTCGGGAATCGGAAGCGACAGGGCCAAAAATTCCCGTCGAAGCGCCATCGTACAGCCGGTCCAGAGCGTCATTTCCAGATCTTCCGGGAAGAAAAACCGCCAAAAATCGCGCAGGTGCATTCGTGTGACGAACTCGCTCAGGTTCATCTCCTGGTCGTTTCCTTCGGCGTCGATGATCCGGGCGTCGGAAGTCACCAGACCGAGGACCGGGTCGGCTTCGAACGCCTCAAGGATCCGCTGAATACGTGACGGAAACCATACATCGTCGTGGTCCGCAAGAAAAAGGACGTCACCGCGGCAGAGGGAAACGGCCTGACCGAAATTCTGCGTGTAGCCGAGATTCTGCGGGTTTTTCTGAATTCTGACCGGGAAAGGAACTTCCGCCGCCCACCGTTCCAGGATCGCGAGCGTTTCATCTGTCGAGCCGTCGTCGCAGACCACCACCTCCCCCGGCAGCACCGTCTGTGAGGCGATACTGGCGAGCTGAATCGGTAAAAAGCGCGCGCTGTTAAACGTGCAAATGGCGACGGATGTTTGCATGGGGTTAAAGTGAAAGCACGAACGCTTCCAAATCTTTGAGTTCTGAATCGGTCAGTGGAGCTGTAAAGCCGTGTTTTCCTTCTTTCAAAAGGTCGAAAATCGTCCGAAACCGCCCATCGTGCAGATACGGAGCGGTCCGCCAGCACTCCCGGAGGGTCGGCGTATCGAGCGGTCGCGTCTCGTAAATCGTTCCTGTTCCAACGTCGTGAAGTTTGCAGTCCGTATAAAATTCCCCTGTGTGGCACGAGGCGCACTGGGTTTTCGGGCCGAAGAAAAGACGGTGACCTCGCTGAATGGCGGCGTTCACCTCCGGGTTTTCTTCCGCCTCGCGCAAAATCGGCGCTTTGCGTGCTTTGAGGGCGGAAAGGTAAGCGTCGATGGCTAGCGCGTCCTTTTCACACGGCTCGGTGAAGTGGATCAGCTCGATTCCTTTCCGGACGGCGGCTTCGGCGTTCTCGCGGACTCCCGTGGCCATCGCAGGGGCCGTGAAGTGGGCGTAAAGCAGACTTTTCGTGTTCTTCGGCGTGCCGGAACCGTCGTTCAGGAGGTCCCAGTTCAGCGCGTCCGACCGGGCGTCCGGATGGCAGGTCGCGCAGCTCTGCCAGTGTTCGTAGCAGAGAAAACCGTCATTAAAAAGGCATTCGCCCACACGCGCCAGGGAGGGACGGGGAAACGTCCCGTTTTGGCGGAATTGAACGGTTCGACCTGAATTGAACGGGTTTTCGGCGAGCAGAATTCGGTCAACCGAGTCAGAAAAGACACAAGCCACGTAGGCGTAAAGGCGTTTCTGGCCGTTCTCCTCGCTTTCCTCGCCGATCGTGACGGCTCTAGGCCCTTTGCCTGACGTGGAAACGCGGCGTTGAACCGGGATCAAATCTCCCGCATGGTCGGGCGTGGCGCCAATGGACGGGAATGGAGCGAGACTATTACGGAAATGCGGGTGCATCGCGACACGGTCGATAACGCTTACTTCCATCGTACCGGCGTGCGATATCACGAGCCAACGCCCATCTTTTGAGCAAGCGATCCCCCACGGATTCGCAGCGGCGAATTCCAGATGGTCGAGTGTTAGCGTTCCTTCCCGCTCACCAGTCTGAATATTGATAAAACTCACCGCGTTCATGTTGATCCAGCCACCTTTGACCTGACCGGTAGGGATAGCATAGCTCCCCATCGAGTGCAGAACGTACGCGTACAAACCATCAGGAGAGACACACACGCCGCGCATATTAATCGTTCCGTTCGGAAACTCGACCAAGTGCGTTTCCTGTGTCTCCAAATTTACGAGAACGGCATGACCTGGAAGCCAGTACTCATCTGCTGCATGTTCATTGATGAGGAGATTGGAAACGACCAGTGTTTTCCCATCGGGTGTGACCGCGCACGCGAAGGGCTCACGAATCATTGGGATTTTCTGAATGACGGTGCGTTTTTTGAGGTCCACGCTTTCCACACGGTTCTGAAATCGGGCGCAAAGGTAAACGCATGTATCGTTGGGTGCGAGAACCGGGGATCGAGGCCCTTCTCCGACTTCGGTCTGCCAAAGTATTTCACCCGTCTGAGCGTCAAGGCAGAGCAGAGCCGGATTTTTGAGCGTGGGGGCAGGGTGTGTAGGAAGGAGCGACTGTGTGTTGGGGTCACACGTGACGTAAAGCCGCTTCCCATTACGGGAAAGCGTCAAGCCTGTCGGGGAAGCGGGAAGCGGGATCCGCTGGAAAACAGAATCAAAGCGGGTTTCCGTTTTGCGAATTTCAGAGGAATCGAAGCAGGCGGTGAAGAGCGTGGAACCGTCTGGTGAAAGTGCAACATCGCAAGGTCCCAGCCAGTCTTGAGCCTGTAAACCCTGGAAGTGAACGAAAACACAAATACAGAAAGTGATAATCAAGGGAAAAGAGAGAGGGAAAGTGTTCATTTTCCGATCCTCTCTCATTTGGAGTACTCGTAAAGTTCGTATTCTTTGTAGGGGATCCCACCACAGCGCTCAATGACCACATTCACCGCCTGATTGTCGCGATAGGTCCACCCCAGTTCAGCTCCCTGGTAACCACTTTCAAGACCACGCCTCAGTGTGTTATACACGAGGATCTCCACGATCCCACGCCGACGGTATGCCGGATCAACACACATGACCAGCATACGGCAGGAAGTGATTTTTCGGCGGTAATACAAAAATTTCAGAAATCCAAACGGGAATAATGTACCATTCAAATGGATGAGTACCTCGTTCAGGTCTGGAAGTGTGATGGAAAATCCAACAGGCTTTTCTCCGTCAAATGCCAAAAATACGTGATTCGGGTCTGCATGCTGCACCATCTGGTGTGCCATGAGTTCCATTTCCCCAAGGCTCAGCTCCGCATACTGCCAGTTGTCACGCATGGAAGTATTATATACTTCGCGGCAGATAAGAATTTCTTTTTCAAAATTCGTTGGATCGAAGGAACGGTAGGTGATCGAAGAACGCTTCTGGAACCAGTCGATGCGTTTCTGCCATTTTTGAAGCATTTCGTCGGAGCGTCCGAACCACCACGCGTAAAGTCCCTGACACTTGACCGCTCCCGCGTCCCGAACAATACGATCGTAATATTGGGGGTTATAACACATCCCGATCTTCGGGGGGGTATCGAATCCCTTGGACAGCAGACCCATGTCGTAATTGGTCGAGAAAGTCATGGGGCCAATGATTTTTTCACGGCCGTAATTTTCGTGGGACCAGTCATAAGCCGCGTCCAGCAGGGCCTTGGCCACTTGGGGATCCTCAACGCACTCGAACATTCCCCAGGTGCCGAGATTTGTTTCCTTGCGTTTATTGGTTACAGGATCGTCCGCAGCAAGCACACGTCCCACAGGCTGTCCGTCTCGTAACGCCAGGAACGCCTGCGCAAAACCGAATTCATAAAAGGGATGTTTTGCGCGGTCCAGAAAAGTATAAACTTCCCTTTTCAAGGGTGGAACCCAGTTCGGATCGTTCTTATAAATCGTCCAGGGGAAATCTACAAACGCTTTGCGCAAGGTAGGCGTGGTTACCGGCAAAATCTGTATTTCGGACCGAGTTGAATTGGAGGCTGATGCGTTCATTTGTGTATGATAGTATATTTACGAAATCAGGCAGCGGCTGGACTGCCAGACATAAACTATTCTATTCCTCTGATGATTCTGTTTCTTCTTTCGCGTCTTTTTCGTTGGCTTTTTCGACTTCAAGACCGGAATCTGACGGGTCCATGGGCAAGGAGCCGTCTTCTGTGTACATGTCGTTATGCTGGGTGTAGGAAACTCGGAAGCAAAGGAGTTTTTGCTCGGTTCCCGATTCTGCTTCTTCATCCGTAAAGAAGAAAGAACCAACGTTTCCGCTCATTTCCGGGCGGGAAGTCATGACGACGAACTGCCCTGGCTGAACGGTAATTTCGCTGCGCAGGGAGTCAAACGCACGTTTCGGGCGTGCAGTCGCCATGGTGACGGAGCCCGCATCGTACTGAAAAGTCTGACGCGGCTGCCCGTGCTGGACTTCCGGCAAAAGGTCCAGTGTGACACTCCCATCCCCTCGGGTTTGGGTGCGAATGACCATTACCGCCTGACCATCGTTGAACGTTTCGCCGCCCAAAGCCCCATTCTCATTAAAAAGAATTGTGGACTGTTTTTTCACGTTCGAAACATTCACTTCGTTTTTCTGGCCGTTGCGGGAGGCGATCGTCTTGCGCATAACGGTCTGATTCGTCAGTTCATCCAATCGAATCGTCGTAACGATTTGCGAGGGATCTACGTCATCCCGGGTTTTCAAAATTCTCAAAAATGACGACGGAAGCTGATTTCCGATCACCCCGGCACGAAAACCATTCACGGCAAGTTCCCGACGCAGTGATGCCGAAAATATCTGCTCATCGACGTCCTTCCAAAGGGTGGTGTTCAGTTCCTCATCATTGAACGGGCAGCGAACGATGAAAACCTCAAGAACTACCGTTTCGGAATTGGCGAGCCGACCGGAAAGGAGGAAGGAATCATCCTGAACCGGAGTGACCGTCGCGCTCTTTCTGAGCAGCATCATATCGGGCTGACAACCTGGAAAAGCAATAAATCCCAGCGTCAGACAAACGGCTGCGCAAAGGAAGCGGATTGGCGAGGCGGTCGGACTCATTGCTTAAATCGGTAAAATAAACAGTCAGGCTGAAATTTTATTCAGTGTAACTCTTTTACCTCATTTTGTCAATGTGTATTTTCTCTTTTAATCGGTTTTTTTTGTGAAAAATCAAGATTCTGTTTGGTATTTCCGATTTACTCATCAGAGTTCAAATCAGGAATTGGGAGTTTGAAAATCCGGATCACTCATTCTTCTTTCCCAATCCTTTATTCCTTCGTTCCTGTCTTTGCCAGTTCAATTTCGTCATGACCTCCATTTTACTTTCCCCAATTTCGTGGCCGATCCACGCGGAAATGATCCCGCCAGGGTCGAAAAGCATCACCAATCGTGCCCTTGCCATTGCCGCGGCAGCTGAGGGTGATTCTCTGCTGATCGGTGCGCTTGATTCCGAAGACACACAAATGATGATGGGCGCTTTGCGCAAAATGGGCGTTCGGCTCGAACACGACCCCACGACCGCGAAGATTCACGTCCAGGGAACCGGCGGCGCGTTTGAAAGGGGAGAAACGCAAAACCCCACGAATGAGCCGGTGGAGCTTTTTTGCGGGAACAGCGGGACGACCATCCGGTTTCTGACCGCGATGTGCGCAAACGCCCACGGTCTGTTCCGGCTGGACGGCGTGGAAAGAATGCGCCAGCGCCCGCTGGGTGACTTGCTTGACGGCCTGCGTCAACTTGGTGTTCGGGTGGAGGCGGAACTCGGAAATGACTGCCCGCCGGTTCTGCTTCACGCGGAGGGGATCCCGGGCGGCCGTGCGGTGATTCCGGGCAATATTTCGAGCCAGTTCCTCAGCGGTCTCCTTATGGCGGTTCCGTATGCGAGAGAAGAGACTACGATCGCCATTTCCGGTGGGCTCGTTTCAAGACCCTACATCACCATGACCCTCGAAGTCATGCGTGCGTTTGGTGTGACGGTGGACGAACTGGAAGGGGATGTTTTCAGGATCCCTGCCGGCCAAAAGTACTCGGGGACCCGGTACGTCATCGAGCCGGACGCTTCCGCGGCCAGTTACTTCTTCGCCGCGGCGGCCGTGGCGGGGGGAGAAATGACCGTCCGGAATCTCACGAAAAACGCCCTTCAGGGGGACGTGGGATTTTGTGACTGCCTCGCGAAAATGGGCTGCGAGGTCGAGTACCTCCCCGATGCGATCCGGGTACGTCGTGAGCCGGGCGCTCCTCTGCACGGGATCGAAACGGATATGCGCTTCATCAGCGACACGGCGCAGACGCTCTCCGTCGTGGCCCTCTTTGCCGACTCGCCGACCACGATTCGGAACGTGGCCAATATGCGGGTCAAAGAGACCGACCGGATCCACGCGGTCGTGACGGAACTGAGAAAATTTGGGGTCGAAGTCAAAGAATTTGAGGACGGAATGACGATCCAGCCCCTCAAACAGACCCCTCCCGCAGTAGAGATCGAGACGTATAACGACCATCGAATGGCCATGAGCTTCGCCATCGCGGGCTTGCGTCTTCCCGGTGTAACCATTCTGAATCCTGGCTGCACCGTGAAGACATACCCGGGGTTCTGGGACGATTTGGAAAAAATTAAAAAAGGACGTTAAAGAGTCGAACTGCCGGTTACTGGTTCAGGCTCACGGCCTGACCATCGTTTCGGACACCCAATCGGTAGTGGGTTTCTTCGTCGATGGAGTAGGAAATGCGCTGAACCGAACCATCACCCATGCACATTCCGAAGGTACCGGCGTGGGGTGCGCCGAAACGCATGGAGTATTCGTCGTAACCGGTTCGGTCCTGCATAGGCGTACTGGTCGTGGCTTTGTACGTAACACGGCAATTATCGCAGTCCGCGCCGACCCAGATACCGTTGTCATCACTGGAACTTCCGGAAGTTTCGTAGGCGTCAGCTTTTAGGTACTTCTCTCCGATGAGGTACGTATTTGTCGTGCCGTCCCGAATTTGTCCTATGGTTACCTCGCTGCACGTGAAAATCAGACCATCGGCCGTTTGGGTCGGCCATGAGTTGCTCCTGGAATATTCATTGGCCTGGGAGTAGGAACTGGGGTAAAAACGTCCGTCTCCCGGGTTTGCAAATTTTCCGCCGTAATTTCCCGCGTAATCCGATTTGGCGAGCATGCAGGTTCCGGAGGTTTTCAGAGCCGCGACGTCGGCATTGCTCAGTGAGTCGTTCGCGCCGGGGTAAATTTTGGCGGCCCGACGTGACGGACAATAAAAAGTTTGCACCGGCGTCTGCAGTACCACGGAGGCTTTTGCTTTGTCTGGCGTATCCAGCTGACCGTTCGAGGAAAGCTGGTAGAGGGCCTGCTGTTCAAGGTACGGAAGAAGCGAAAAGGTCCAACCCCCCGGTTGGTTCCGGTTCATTCCGCGGTCCGGGTCGCCGGTAAATCCCCAATGCCAGCCGCCCGATGGGAATTTCCTGGTCGCTGATTCGTGATTCAGACAGGCAAGGCCGAGGTTCTTCAGATTGTTCCCGCATTGCATCTGACGCGCGGCCTCACGAGCCTGCTGAACGGCAGGAAGGAGCAGGCCGACCAGCATACCAATGATAGCTATGACGACCAAAAGCTCAACGAGTGTGAAACCGTCCTGTACTTTTTTTCGATTCATAATCCAGTCCCCATAATATTTCTCCAAAATTTATCATCTTAACCTTATTATACGCAATTGACGTTTTTTTTCAATGAGGAGAACGAAAAAAATGTAAAAATTTTCAGGAAGGGGTGGAAAAAAAGAAAAAAAGTGGTAAAATCAGAGGAGATTTTTACTCGTTCTGTTCCCTTTTCGCTTCAGGAGCAAAAAATGAAAATCATGGCCCCTTCCGGAAATATTGACTGCATGAACGCCGCGATCCGTGCCGGTGCGGATGAGGTTTACATGGGAATTTCCGGTTTCGGGGCGCGGCGCTTCGCGAAGAATTTTTCTGTTCAGGAGTACTGCGACGCGGTGGGGGAGGCGCATCGGTACGGGACGGCCGTGAACGTCACGCTCAACACGATCATGGCGCAGGAAGAATTCGACGCGCTGGACGAATCACTCGACCTTCTGTACGCCGCCGGGGTGGACGCGGTGATCGTTCAGGACCTCGGTTTCGCGGACTATTTGCGGGTCCATTACCCCGACTGGCCGCGGCACGCTTCGACCCAGCTTTCCATCGCGTCGCCGAAAGAGGCGGTTTGGGCGCAGGAGCAGGGCTTTCGGCGTCTCGTGCTCGCCCGGGAGCTTTCCCTCGAGGAGATCGAAGCGATCCGGAAGGCCGTCTCGACGGAGCTGGAGGTTTTCGCCTCGGGCGCACTTTGCCTGGCGTGCTCGGGAAAGTGCTTTCTTTCCAGTTTCATCGGCGGACGAAGCGGAAACCGCGGAATGTGTACCCAGCCGTGCCGCCAGAAGTACAAACGGCTCGACGCGCCGAAGGGACGCGAGGGTTTTCTCCTTTCCTCGGCCGACCAGTGGCAGGAATTTCCCGAGATTGCCCGGCTTTTCGCGATGGGCGTGGACGTGATCAAGCTCGAGGGGCGCATGAAGTCGCCCGAGTACGTCTTTGAGGCGGTGCGGTACTACCGCGGGATGATCGATACGCTGCGCGATGCGAGCCCCGAGCGACTTGAAAACGTTCTGGAAAAAATCGAAAAGGCCCCGGTCCAGACGCGGCCGCACCCGGGGATCGAACGTCTGTTCAACCGCGGCTACTCGAAGGGCTACTTTTACGAGCACGACCCGGACTTCCTGAACACGGCATTTTCCGCGTCGTGGGGTGTGAAGGCGGGCGAGATCCAGAAACGCCGGATCCGTCTGACCGTTCCGCTGCGTAACGGGGACGGTGTGGTTTTTCTCGACCGGAACCTTCAGAAGATCGACGGGTTGAACGTCAGCCGCATCGTTCTGGAAAAGACGGGCGAAATCGTCCCCCAGGCGCCGCGCGGGGCGGAGGTTTCGCTTGGCGTTCCGGTCCCGCCCGGAGCCGCGCTTTTGTACAAGACTTTCGACTACGAGCTGAACCGCACGCTGGCGACGGAAATGAAACTCCAGCGCCGCCGGACGCCGATCCAGGCCGTTCTGACCGCCCGGGTAGGCCAGCCGCTGAGGCTTGAATTTTCGGTGGACCTTTTCGGGAAAACGTTCCGTTCGGAGGCGGTTTCGGAGGAACCGCTCGAGGCCTCGCAGCGGGCCGCGGCGTCGCGGGAAAGCCTTTTCGCCTCGCTGGACCGACTGGGGGAAACGCCCTTTTCGCTGGCGGAGAAGGACGCGGAAATTCAATTCGACTCGAACGTTTTCGTCCCGAAATCGGTTTTGAACCAGCTGCGTCAGTGCGCGGCGAGCGATCTGGAAACGGCCATCGTGGCGGGGATGAAGCGGGAAAAAGCCTCCCCTGAAAGGGGAGGTGGCCCGGAGGGTCGGAGGGGTTCCGGACGTGGGGGAAGTCAGTCCTTTGGCTGGAACCCCCCAGCTTCGCTTTGCTCAGCAGCCCCCCTTTTAGGTGGGCCTTCCACTCCGGTTTTCACCGCGGCGGTCATGACCCGCGCGCAGGCCGAGGCGTGCCGGGAGGCGGGGATCGAAAAAATCTACCGGCTGGAACCTCCGGTCCATTTCGGAAACGAGGGACGCCCCGCGTGGAACGGATGCGAGGCGTTGGCCGGGTCGCTTTTTGACGCGGTGCAGTTTTCGGAGGAAAAGCGGGAATTCGCGCTCGACTGGACGTTCCACGCCGCCAACCCGTGGATGATCCGGTACTACGCGCGGACGTTCCCGCTCGCGCGGACGATTTTCCTCTCGCCGGAGATTTCGGAGAAAACCGTCCGTAAACTCGCCGCTCTGCCGGACGTGCCGCGACTTGGACTCGTGATTTGCGGTTTCCTGTACGGAATGTTTACGCGGAAAACGCTCTTTGACGAAACGCTCGTTCCGCTTCAAAATCAGGACGGCCGCCCCATCTGGGTGAGCCGGAACGACCGAGGGGAAAACCCGCTCGAAACGTCGGGAAGCCGCGTTTTTTACGGGAATCGGATGGACATTTCGCGCCTTCTGCACGACCGGCCGATCCCGGGGCTGGCGGAACTGCGGGTCGATTTCACACTGGAAACGCCGGAAGAAACGACCAAAATCCTGAAAAAGCTCCTGAACCGGGGCTGGATCCTGGATGAAAGTTTCTCGTACGGGTACGAAAAAGGGATTTTCTGACCGTTTTTAAAATGAAACCGGGCGGCCCCCGCGTGAGGACCGCCCTTCAAATCAAGACTTGATTTTCTTCCTGATTTTTACTTTTTTCTGCGGAAGAAAGCCAGCGCGCCGACTCCCAGGAGCAGCATCGCCCAGGTCGCCGGTTCAGGAACATTTGCCGAGCTTCCAAAAGTGCCGACCATGTAGTTTGGATTGAAAGCCGTAAGGTCGAACGCGATGAAACTCCCGTCCGGAATCGAGGGCAGGCCCGTGACGGTGATTTGCCCTTCCTCGCCGGAAACGGTCGCATCACCGAGCGCGACGCTTCCGCTGAGCCAGTCCACCAACTCGTCGGTTTCGTTGCCGGTCAGCGGCGTGTTGCCGTTTTTCACGTCAAACGTGACGGTCGAGCCACCCTCAAAGCCGTTGATCTGGGCGACTCCCACCGGAGAGTTCACTTCCAGCGTTTCACCAAGTTCCAGGGTCGGGGCGCCCTCCGTGATGACGGCAGCCGAGACGCTCGTGTCGGTTTTCGTGACGTTGATAATGGGGGAGTTCGTGACGGCATTCAGACCGCTCGCGGCCGTCAAAACTTCGTTCACCGTCTTGCAGATCTCCGAGAAGAGGCCCAGCCCGTGGCTCAGGCCGACGTAGATCGTTCCGTCGCCGGAGTACGCGCCAGTGATGGCCATTTTGCCCCAGCCGTTGAGGCCCGGAGCGACCGTGATTTCGCCTGCGTTGGCGACGGTCGTTTTGGCGTTCAGCGTGCCGCCCGCGACGTTAATGGTCGCGTCGGCGTTGTTCGTCAGGGCTTTTTCGACCGTCAGCGTACCGCCGGTCACGTCCACCGTGCCCGCGTTGGTCATCGTGCCTTTGGCTTCGAACGATCCGCCGTACACGTTCAGCTCGGATCTGGCACCAATACCGGTGAAACCGCCGCCTGTCGCGACGACGACCTCGGCATTATCGTAAATGTTCACATCCGATTTGGTCGCCAGAGTGGTATTTATCGAGGAGGAGTTTTCACCATTTCCGATGTTGAAGTTTCCGCCAACGGTCAGTTTCGCGGTTTCCGACCCGCCGCCGATGTAGGCGTGGCCCTGAATTTTATCGATCCAGCCGGCCGTGTTGGTATTTCCTACGCACATATAGGAATTGGCCGTGGCTTCACCGCCGGTCTGCCTGTAAATACCCGTGTTGATGACTTCCGAGGCGTCCGCGCTTTTGAGGTTCAGAATGATGTATTTTCCCACTTCCAGCGTTCCGCCGGTCATGTTGAACGTACCCTGGGAATTGCCCTTTCCATCGTAGTCACGGGCAATCTGCAAACCACTGTCCACAAGCCGGATTGTACCGCCATTAAGATTTACAATCCCCTCTCCATGGCCAGAGACATAAAGCGCTTTCTCTGAAATCAGCGTCGCACCCTGATTGACGGTCAACGTACCATGCGTGCCAAGCTCGCCGCCCACGCCCGGGTAGCCCGGTGAGGTGAGCGTCGCGCCGCTGTTCAGTGTGATGTTCGCGACGCAGCCTTCCGGAGCGTTTTCATAAAAACTCGCGCCGGAAGCCATGGTCACATTCGCGTTTGAGATCGTCACGTTGCCGTTGATCACGAGGATGGAGGCGTTCTGGGAACGGAACGGCACGGGCGTGCTGCCGGTGAACGTCACGGTTCCGCCGGTAATGTTCAGATTACCCGGGGTCGTTTCGTTACCGATCTGGTAAAAGTCATTGACGGTCGTGTCCGACGAGATCGTCCGGTCGCCCGTAATGACCTCGGCGAAAAGGGAGGCGGAAAATAAAACCATTGCCGCAGCACTTGCCAGAATGCCTGCAGCGTTTGAAATTTGACTACGTTTCATAACATCCTCTAAAGTTGGAATTCGAAGTGAAACAAAAAACCTAACGGATACAATTATAGACGGTTTCACGAAAATTTCAAGGAAATTTTTGAGAAAAATGAGAAAAAAAGAAAAATTTTTTGGAAAATTAGATAAAATTTCAGGCAATAATGGAGATGGAAAGCAGTAATTCCACGTTCCATTACATCCCAAAATCCTATTGACGACGCTGGAAGCGTCGTCCCCGCAGGGTCCCGTCGCAGTTCTGACGACGCTGGAAGTGTCGTCCCCGCAGAGGTTGGTTTTTGAGACTATGCTGGAAGCATCGTCCCCGCAGGAGCCCTCTTTATCTCTGGAAAATGGGCAGTGAGCCATTTTCAAGCTGGAGAATGATCAGATTGTTGGCGGTCGTGTACACGTCTCCGATGTAACCCTGCGACCAGGAACCGCCCTTGGCAGCGTCTTTCACGAGTTTCAGAGCTATGTCGTGGTAATATTTGTCCCATTCTTCACCGCCAATGCGGTACTTTACCTGGGAGTAGTAAAAATGCGCGTAATGCCAAAAACCCATCGCGGAGCCGGAAATGTCCTCGAGGTTCTTCCGGCAGAACTCCATCATGGGCGGAACATTTTCGTCGTCGTATTCCCCCGCATTGTAGAGGCAGGCGATGGCGGCGGCGGTAATGGCCGGCCGGCCGGGTGGGCCGCTTTGTGAGGAATAAACGATTCCCCCATCCGCACCGCGGCATCGATGAATATAGGCGATCGCGCGTTCGATAGTCCCTGACGGGACCGGGATCCCGGCGTTTCGGCAAGCGCGCAGACCCTGGACCTGTGTGATGGTGGTAGAGCCTTCATCGAAATCGTTGCCGTCTTTGGCACTGACGTACCCCCAGCCGCCGGCTTTGGTCTGCGCAAAAGCGGTGAACTCGACCGCGCGGGTGAGCGTGGAGATGATCTCCTCACGACGTTCAATGTCTTCTTCCTCGCCGAGAACCTGAGCGAGTGCCATCATGGCGTAACCGTGGCCGTAGGTGTAACGCTGGTCACTTTGAGAGCCGATCAGACCGTTTGCGCGGGACTGGGCCAGAAGAAAATCCACACCGCGGCGGATCTGGAGAGCGTATTTCCCTTGCAGGGTGGTCGAACCCTCCGAAGTCAGCGCGATGACGGCCAGCGCAGTCATGGCGGTCGGGTACTCACCCCCGTTAGCGGACCAGCGCCCGGACCGGCTTTGGCGTGACGCGAGCCAGTCGAGACCGCGACGGATGCAGTCGTTTATCTGGGTCTTTTCTTCGGGTGTGAGCTTCGGACTTTCTGCCCGAACTGGAACAGCAAGGAAAACACAAAGCAGGATGGAAAGGGAAAAACGGAACATAATCGGAAAAGCAAAGGGTTTCTGGAAGTCTATTTCCTCATTTTAACAAAAGGAATGGAAAAGTCAAGGGGCTTCCGGGAAAAAACATCGTCTTGATCCCCTGTATCATCTTTTCCGTAAAAAGTTCTTCCGGGAACTTAAAAAATTTTGTCTTTTTTTTAAATTTTTTGTTGACAAATCTCACTCCCGGCATATAATAATAGAATAATTGAAACTCTTTAACAGGAAAAGTCAGGGTTTCATAACCTCAGAATCCAAAATATTCGTTTGTGGAAATACGAACAGAAAGAAGATCCCATCATGTCAAAGCGTTTTTCCCTTTCCTTTATTTTTACCATTTTATTCCCCGGTTTGCTTGCCGCTGCCACGGTCCCCGTGACGGACGGTCTGGTGCTCCAGATCGACCCCTCCACCCTGACCGGGCTTGAGAACGGCGCGGCCGTTTCCTCGTGGGCCGGTACGAACGCCGCGGGTGACACGATCACATTCACGCAAACCAACGCCGGCAATCAGCCGACATACCAGTCTTCGGTCGCCAGTCTCGGTGGTTCGTCCGCGCTTTATTTTGACAGCGACTACCTCCAGCTCGCCGGTACGTTGGGGATCACGGGCAACCAGGGCCGTACCGTTTTCGCGGTCTGGGCGGATCCGGTCGCCACGGGCGCCAACTACCAGCACGTGATGCACATGGGAAACGCCACGACCAACCAGGCGTACGGTTTGTCCGTCGGAAGAGGCTCCAATCTGACCGTGGGGAACCACTACTGGGGCAACGGTTTCGACGGGAAACAATCCACCACCGCGGGGAATATTGGGGTACTGACCTACAACGGGAGCGCAGACCTCCTCGTTCTCAATGGCGTCATCAGCGGCCAAAACAATAAAACGGACGTGAACACCACCTCGGGCACCACGCTCATCGGGTCCCGCCTGAATCCGTACGCCGAAGGGATCAAGGGATCCATTGCCGAGCTCATCATTTATGACCGGGCCCTGAGCCGGGGTGAGATCGACCAGGTGAATCATTACCTCGCGTCGAAATATTCCCTTTCTGCTGGCGGCACTCCTCTCAATGTTGACTGGAGCAGTTCGCAGGTCAATATTGATTTTGAGAGCACCCCCTCCACGTGGGGAAGCCTGGTCACGGATGGCTGCGGCATCATTGAGCAGGACGGGAACCACGTTTTCCGCCTCATAAATACAGTAGGAAGTTTAAATAATCAGGCGTACAACACGGCCGTGAACTCCGCAACGGGAAGCATCAACGGAAAGTTTGACCTCACCTTAACCAGCGCCGTCGCGGATGGCGTCAGTTTTACGCTGGCCGACACAGGCATCGACGTCACGCAGCTGATCACGTCCTCGAACGCTGAAACTCCCAATATCGCGGGTTCTTTCTCCCTGGCCTACCAGATTTACAACAAGAACAACGTTGCCATCTATTGGGACGGCAAAGAGGTCGGTTCCATTAATGTGGGCACGAACGGGGTCACCTTCAAGGACGGCAATCCCTTCACGACCGAATTTTCGATCAATTATCGTCCAGAGAATTTGGGAGCGGATGTAACGGTCAATCTGTTCGCCAGCGGCACGAGCATGCTTTATGGCACCTGGACCGGTTTCATCGGGGATCTTACTCCCTTCAGCAACAGCGTCCTGCTGCGCGGACGTACGGGCGGCTCGACCGCGAACGCCGACTTTGACAATATTTATGTTCTGTATCAGGATTCTGCTCCGAGCGACGCCCTGATCTGGATCCCGGACGCCAGCGGCGATTTCGCTGACCCGACCAAATGGCAAGGCGGTGTGGCTCCGACAACGAATTCGATCATGAGGATCGAGGCCGGCACGAACACGATCTCGGACACCAAGTTCGTCGTTCAGGATGGGCAGTCGCTCATCATTTCGGGCGGCAACACGTCAACCGGCGACTGGGCTGCGATCGATGAAGATTCCTCTGTCCTTATTTCCAACGCGACGGCGTCGTTCGACAATCTGCGCATCGGCGCCAACAGTACGGGTACGGGTGGATTTATTCCCGGCTCGGGAACGGCCGCGCTCAAGGTCCAGGACGGAGCCATCGTGAACGTTCATCGTTGGCTCGCGCTGGGATTCAATACGAACGCAAGAGTCGATGTGACCGGCGGGACGATCAATCTGGACAAATCCAGCGGGACGGGGGGAATCATTATTGGTGACTCGGAGAATGGCGGAAAATGCCAATTCGTAATGAGCGGCGGAACCGTTAATAATGCCGGCGTTACGCGGATCGGGACCAATGCCAACAGTACCGGGGAATTCACCATGACCGGCGGGAACTTTGTCGGAAAAGACCTCGTCACGGTCGGGAACGGTACGAACGCCAGCAAGATGAACATCACGGGCGGAACGCCCAAGTTCGGCAAGGGGATCCTCATCAAGTCCGGCTCGACGGTTACCATGAACACGACGTCGCTGGTCAGCGCCAACACGGACGCTTCTTTCGACAATGGATACATCACGATCGGAAGCAATTCCAATAGCACGGACAATAAAATCACCGTCGAAAAAGGCGCGACATTTAGCACGAATCAAAGCGTACGCCTTGGCTTCTTCAACGGAGACTACGGCGCGATGGACATTTACGGGACCGTCAACGCGACCGGGTCGTACTACATCGCCGGCTTCCGCGGGAATTCGGACATTTTGATCGATGGCGGAACGCTGAACGCCAAACAGGTCATCCTCGGCGACAACACCGGCGGAACCCCCAACACGACCTTCACGATGAAGAACAACGCCACGGGCAGTTTCTCCAGTAATTTCCAGATTGGTGACAAAACTACCGCCACTTCCTCGGTTGATATTACCGACAGTAAACTGACCGTGGGTGGTACGCTTTACGTCGGAAACCAGGGTAACGGTACCATGACCGTCTCGGGAAATTCGACTTTGACCACTGCGGAGGTAAACGTCGCCAATTCCGGAACCGGCAAGCTCACCCTTCAGGATTCGGTCAAGATGACCACCTCGAAATCGTTCATGATCTCAAATGATCCCGGCGGCAATGGCTCGGTGCTTATGAAGGATTCCGCCTCGCTGAGCATCACGGGCAACCACTTGATCATTGGCCGTAATGATGTCGGAACGCTCACTTTGCAGGATGACGCTTCCGTGACCTGGACCGGGAACGGCGTCTGCGGCCTGGGCGAGTTTGGAAGCGGAACCCTGAATCTTGAAGGCGGAACGTTTAACGTGCATAAACTTCCGTCAAGCTACGGCGCTTTTATCGTGCGGAACTCTGAAGTGAAGCAGAGCGGCGGAACGATGAACATCGGAATGGACGGGCTTGAGATCCCCATTTCCATCGAAAACGGAACGTACAATCTGACCGGCGGAACGCTCAACGTCACCGGCACGATCACCCAAAGCGGGAACAGCGTCTTCACGATCAATGAAGACGGGACCCTTTCCGCGACCGAAGTCGCTTTCAACCTGACGCAGGACGGCGGAACGCTCTCCCCGGGCCAGAACTGGACGGGTGAAGGCCAGGCGATCGGCACGACCACCATCACGGGCGACTACACCGCCAAACCCGGCGCGTCCATTTACCTCGAAATCGACGCGGCCGCCAACACCGCGGACCAGCTCGCCATCACGGGAAACGCCCTCTTTGAGGAAGGTTCTCAACTGGTGCTCGACTATGACCGTGACGCCCTCCAGCCGGGTATGTCTTTCGACCTCTTCAAAGTCAATCCCGGCACGGACATGGCTCCGCTGTTTGCCTCGCTTTCCGGGCAGGATCAGTCGCTTTGGCTGATTTCAGCCAGTGGCGACACGGTGACGTTCAGCATTAATGCTTCGGCCGTTCCCGAACCGTCGGCGTGGCTGATCCTTTTGACCGGAATTTTCGGCTGCTTCGCGGCAGCCTCCCGCCGCTTTCATTCCGGCAAGCGAGCTTGATCCCCACCCTTAATTCATTCCCTTTTTCCCAAAAAAACCATGAAAACGACCTTTAAAACCACCGCCGCGATCCTTTTGGCCCTTTGGATGGGCGGTTTCGCAGTTCAGGCCGCTGACGTCGTTATTTCCAACGGTGAGACGGTCAAGTATTCGGAAACGGAGGGCTTTACCCTCACAACGAACATCGTTGGCCCCACTGGTTCCGGTGAAAAGGGAACGTTCATCATGGACGTTGCAGACACGACGTTCGAGAACCGGTACAAAGGCACGATCACCGGAAATCTGGACGTTTACAAAACCGGCGGTTACAACTGGCGCATGAATAATGCGAATTCCGACTTCAACGGGAATTTCTACCACCAGGGCGGGAACATTTACCTCGCGACGGGACATGAGCTCGGCAATTCCACGATCCACTGGAAATCCGGGCAGATCGTGAATGAAGGAAATGATGGGATCCGCAACAGCGTGATCAATAATAACATCGTGCTGGAAAATGGCGGTGACCACGCCACCCGCTGCGGCTGGAATACCTCGGATTACTCCTACCTGACCTTTAACGGAAACATTTCCGGCTCGGGCAACATGTTGTTCGGAGTTTGGGAAGGAACGCCGGGAACGATTACGATCAACGGCGCGAACACGTACGATGGAAAGACTATTCTTCGCGGCACACCGTACAATACCGCAGCGAAAACCCCGTACGGCGCTTTCGTTCTGGGAAACAACCAGGCGCTCAGTACCGGTAATGTTTACGTTCAGGGTACGACCCAGGTGGACATTTCCCAGCTTACGGCCCTGGAAAACTCGATGGAGATCAGCTCTTACACAGAAAGCAACATAACCTTTAACTCCTCGACCCTGCTGTACGCAGGTACGGGAACGGTCACTCTCGGAAAGACCGGCTCCACGCTGGAGGTCAAATCCAACGTCTCGGGGGTCACCACCACGGCGATCATCAAAAACACCGGGGCCGGCTCGATCATTCTGAGCCATCAGAACGTCAAGAATGGCGGAACTTTGAAACTCGAGAACACTGGTTCCGGGACCATCACGGTCACGAAGGTCGCCCTGACCGGAACGATGATCCTCGAAAACACGGGCACCGGCGCCGTCCGCGTCGGCACTCCTGATGAATATTCCTCGTCCACCGGCGGCACGTTCGCGTTCGCCTCTTCCGGCACGGCTTACGTCACGAACGGTTTTTCTTCCGGTATCACCGGGCCTTCCGCTGAGGGGGAGAAAGTCACGGTTTACTTCAAAGAAAAGGATTTGGGCAGCTACACGGGCAAGCTCTCCGGAAATATGGACGTAGTCATTCAGGCCGGCACCCGATTCATTAATAACCAGACCAATTTTACCGGTTCCATTACGTCTTCCGCCAACACGTATTTCCGCTACGGGAACGAAATGGGCGGCAAGAAGACCAACGTGATCACCTTCAGCGGCGGCCAGATCGTGAACCAGGACCAGAGCGCCCCGGTCATTCCGAACGACATCGTGCTGAATAATACCATCACGGTCCGCGCGGGCTGGAACAGCACCGGCTTCGGCGGAGGGGATAAATCCTCCGTGACGCTCACCGGTGACATTTCCGGGAACGGCGGCATTAATTTCAATGGCGAGAATAATCCCGGCGCGATTTACCTCCGCGGGAACAACACGTATAAGGGAAACAGCAAGGTCGAGTACGGATACGTCCCCGAATCCAGCGCGAAACACCGTAGCTGGTTCGGGCTTGGAACCGATACGCCATTCGGTACGGGAGCTTTGACTCTCAACTCCAACATGCCCACGACCGTTTTGTGCCTTGAAACGACGGGCGGCGTGGATCGTAACCTCGCCACGAAGATCACCGTCAGCAAGAACACGCTGGAGTTCCAGAACAATTCCACCGGCGACGCGTTCATCACGAGCGCCATTACGGTCAATGCCGGGACGGACATTCAGTTCGGCTCGACCTACTCCCCGGATGAAAACGGCACCGGCACGATCTACTTCGACGGCACGATCACGCAGGGGAACGCGGTGGTGAACGCCTGCACGACTCTGGGCGGCTCCGGCACGATGAAGAACGTGGTGGTCAGCAACGAGGCGGCGCTTTACCTTTCCTCCGCCAAAAACTACGGCAGCGACCTGAAAATTGATGACCTGACGCTTAACGGCGACCTGACGATCGATCTGGACCCCGAAAAAGGCATCGAGCAGCCGCTCATGTCGCTCAGTTCCCTGACACTTGGCGATGATTCCATGGTGACGGTGAATTTCACCGGTGACCCGGGCGGAACCACGACCCTTTTCGCGGTTCAAAATGGAGTCGATCTGGCCGAAGTCGCGCGGCATCTGAGCGTCACTGGCGCTGGTTCCGGCTACGCGCTCAATTTCGCCGACGGACTTTTGACGATCACCGGCAACGTGCCCGAACCCTCCGCGTGGCTTCTGCTTCTGCTGGGCGTTCCGTTCCTTCTGCGGAGAAAACGCGGTTAAGGAAGCGTGAAATCAAAGACGTTTTTGAAACTCAAGGCCCCCATTTTGAGGGAGTCAAATATAATCCCAACCTTTTTTTACAGGAGAAAAACATGAAAAAAATCCTCTCTGCCACGATCTTCATGCTGGCCGCGATGATGATTTTGCCCGCTTTCGCCCAGACGGATGACGAAGGATTCGTCCCGCTTTTCAACGGAAAAGATATGACCGGCTGGCGTCCCTGCAAACGTGACTTCCGCCCCTTCGAACTCCTCGCCATGACCGACGCGGAACGTGAAAAGTTCTACGCCGACAATCAGGCGGAATTCGACGCTCACTGGACCATCGAAAACGGCGAACTCGTGAACGACGGTTTCGGCCCGTACGCTTCGACCGACAAATTCTACAAAGACTTCGAGCTTCGTCTTGAGTACAAGACCGTCCCGCTCGCCGACTCCGGAATTTACCTCCGCGGCAATCCGCAGGTCCAGATTTGGGACACGCGCGAAGAAGGCGGCAAATGGGGCATCGGCGCCGATAAAGGCTCCGGAGGTCTCTGGAACAACAAAAAGCACATGCGTGACCCGCTCGTTCTGGCCGACAAACCGTTCGGCGAATGGAACACGGTCCGCATCATCATCCGCGGCAACGTCGTGAACGTTTGGCTCAACGGCCAGCAGACCGTGAAAGACACGGTCATGGAATACTGCTGGAACCACGACATCGACATGCCGGAGATCGGCCCGATCCAGCTCCAGACCCACGGCGGCGAAATTCGCTGGCGCAACATCATGATCAAAGAGCTGAAATAATTTCGCGCAGTATTTAAGGGACGATGCATCCAGCGTCGTTAAAACAAATACGGGGACGACACTTCCAGGATAGTTTCCAGGGAAGTATCGTCCCGTTTTTTTTCGATCAGTAAATCGAATATTTCAAGTTCTTCCGGCTCATCCGGTAACCGAGTACCGGAAAAATATTTAAAATCCCACAAAAAAGAAATCTGCTAAAAAGGTAGATTTCTTTGTGTCTCCCACTTGTATTAAAATAAAAATGTGGTATATTATGAAAACTCAACCAAATTAGTAGTATATAATAAAACGGAGGAATGAGTCCCATGATACTGGAGGTTTTGCCATGAAGATCGCGGTCGGACTTTCCGGCGGGGTGGATTCCTCGGTCGTTGCCGCGCTGTTGAAATCGCAGGGGCATGAGGTCGTCGGGATCACCATGAAGCTTTGGCACGAGGGCCGTTACCGCGGCGGAGCCAAGGACGCCTGTTTCGGTTCCGGTGAGGCGGAGGACATCGCGCGGGCGGAAACGCTGTGCCGGGAACTCGGCATCCCGTACCATGTTTTCGACTGCGCCGACGAATATGAGAAGATCGTGCTGGAGTATTTCCGTGCAGAATATCTTGCCGGAAAGACGCCGAATCCGTGCGTACGCTGCAACGCCTTCATGAAGTTCGGCGTTCTGCCGAATCTGGCGCGGAGATCCGGCGTGGATTTTGAGAAGTTCGCCACGGGCCATTACGCCCGGATCCGGGAAGAGAACGGAGTCTTTCATCTGCTTCGCGGAGTGGATGAGAAAAAGGACCAGTCCTATTTTCTCTATCGTTTGACTCAGGCGCAGCTGGCGAATCTGCTTTTTCCGTTGGGAGGTCTGCGCAAGACCGAAGTCCGGGAACTGGCCGCGAAATTCGGCCTGGAAGTCAAGGACAAACCGGACAGTCAGGACTTTTACAGCGGGGACCATACGGAACTCCTGAACACGCCGCCGCGCCAGGGCAACATCGTCGATACCGCCGGGAAGGTGCTCGGCACGCATGAGGGCTTCTGGAATTACACCATCGGCCAGCGCAAAGGTCTGGGCGTTGCGGCGAAGCATCCGTTGTATGTTCTCGACCTCACCCCCTGCCGGAACGAGGTGGTCGTTGGAAGCGCGGAGGAAACGCTCAAGCACGAATTGACGCTGGCCGACTGTTCGTGGATCGCCGGTGACGCCCCGGCTGGTGAGGTGCTGGTCAAGGTCCGTTCCGCCTCGAAACTGCTTCCGGCCTTGTTTGAAAACGATGTTTTGCAATTTCCGGAAGGCGTTACCTCCGCCGCGCGGGGACAGTCCGCCGTGCTCTATCGGGAGTCCGAAGTACTGGGCGGCGGGATCATTGCCGAGGGGAGGTAAGATGGAGCCACTGATCGCAAAAGCCCTGCTGCGGCCGTATAACCTCGCGCATGACGAGATCGTTTCCCTGCTGGCGCTGGAAGATACGGCGGAGCTGTTTTCCGCCGCGTATGAATTGAAATGCCGGCACGTTGGCAAGGTCGTGTCCCTGCGTGGTCTGATCGAGCTCGGCAATCAGTGCGCCAAAAACTGTTATTACTGCGGCATCCGGCGCGGTAATCCGAATGTCCGGCGCTACCGCTTGAGCGAGGACGACGTACTTCGCATGGCTCGCTGGAGCTTCGAGCAAGGTTACGGCTCGGTGGTCCTGCAGTCCGGCGAGATCGAATCGGAGGAGAACACCGAATACATCGGACGGATCCTGAAACGCATCCGCGAGTTCGGCGGCGAGGATTTTGGCGTCACGCTGTGCCTTGGCGAACAGACCGGGGAGGTTTACCGTTTCTGGCGCGAGGCCGGGGCGCACCGCTATCTGCTGCGGATCGAAAGCTCCGTGCCGGAACTGTACGCGAAACTGCATCCCGCCGACCACTCCTACGCCCGCCGGGTCGAGTGCCTGCGCATCTTGAAGCGCCTCGGCTACCAGACGGGGAGCGGCGTAATGATCGGACTTCCGGGGCAGACGCTCGATGACCTCGCGCACGCCGTCGAATTTTATCACGAAATGGACCTGGACATGATCGGGATGGGGCCGTACCTTCCCCATAAAGAAACCCCGCTCGGGAAGGACGTTGAGATCACGCCGGAATATGCGGCAAACCAACTGAAACTGGGGCTCAAGATGATCGCCGTGACCCGCCTTTATCTGCACGACGTGAATATCGCGGCGACCACGGTGCTGCAGGCCCTCGACAACCGGGGCCGGGAAAAGGGGCTCCTCGCCGGGGCGAACGTGATGATGCCCAACGTCACCGATACTCAGTACCGCGAAAATTACCAGCTTTACGAAAACAAGCCGTGCTTGGAAGAAAATTCGACGAAATGCCGGAATTGCCTCAACTGGCGCGTGCTCGCCATCGGCGAAAAAATCAACTGGGGACAGAGGGGAGATTCGCCCCATTGCAAAACGTTCCCGGACTCAAACAAAGGGTAAAGACCATGAAAGAACTCATCATCGGTGGACGCAGATTCACCAACCGATTTTTTCTCGGAACGGGAAAATTCGCCTCAACGGAAATCTTCGAACAGGCGTTGGCCGCCTCGGAAACGGAACTCGTTACCGTGGCACTGACCCGCGTCCATGAAGACGACGCAGAGCACGACGACATTTTGAAAGTCATCGACCGCAGCAAGGTCGAGATCATGCTCAACACTTCGGGCGCACGCAATGCCGACGAGGCGGTCAGGATCGGGCTCATCGGCGAGGCCGCCGGGTTCAAGTGGATCAAGCTGGAGATCCACCCCGACGCCCGCTACCTGCTGCCCGACCCCATCGAGACGCTGAAAGCCGTGGAAACCCTCGCCAAACGCGGCCTCGTTGTGCTCCCCTACATCAACGCCGACCCGGTGCTGGCCCGTCACCTCGAAGACGCCGGAGCCGCCGCCGTGATGCCGCTCGGGTCACCCATCGGGTCCAACCGTGGGATCCGCACGCGCGACATGATCGAGATCATCGTGGAGCAGAGCCACATTCCCGTGGTCGTCGATGCGGGGATCGGGCTCCCCTCCCACGCGGCGGAAGCCATCGAACTGGGTGCGGACGCGGTACTCGCCAATACAGCAGTCGCCGCGGCGGATGACCCGGTCCGCATGGCGGAGGCGTTCAAGCTGGCGGTGAGGTCAGCGGAACTCGCACTGAAGGCGGGTCCTCCTGCGCCCCGGACCACAGCGTCCGCTTCCAGCCCGATGAACGCGTTCGACATTTTCAAGTGAGGCGGTGATCATGTTTCCCAAACTCAAATTTACTGCGGAGCAGATCGGCGAGTATTACGCTCACGTCACGCCCGACATGGTACGGGCGAGCCTGGCCGCGTCGCGAGGGACGTTTTTCGATCTGCTGAACCTGCTTTCGCCCGAGGCGGCCAAGGAGGAGTATCGCGCCGCCCTGCGGGAGACCGCCACGAAAGCCCGGCGGCGGTATTACGGGAAGACCGTTTCCATCTTCGCCCCGCTTTACATTTCCAACACTTGCGTCAACTCCTGCCGCTACTGCGATTTCAACATTCATCACCACGCGGAACGGAAGATCCTCACGCTGGACGAGATCGACCTCGAATGTGCCGCGATCCGCAAGCACGGCATCGACTCACTGCTGATCGTGGCGGGCGAAGATCCGAAGCACATGACGGTCAATTATCTCTGCGAGGTCGGACGGCGGCTGAAAAATCAATTCTCCTGCCTGTCGCTGGAAGTCGCGCCGCAGGAAGAAACCGCCTACCGGAAACTTTTCGAAGCGGGCTTCGAGGGCCTCATCTGTTTTCAGGAAACCTACGATCAGGAACTTTACAAATACCTGCATCCGGCGGGCCCCAAGAGCGTTTACGACTTCCGCGTGTGGACGCAGCTGAGGGCGGGCAGGGCGGGGTTCCGCACGCTCGGGATCGCGTTTCTGCTGGGTCTGGCCCCGTGGCGGACCGAGGCGGCAAGTCTCGGCGCCCATGCGTTTTACCTCATGAAAGAGTGTTACGAGAGCAGGATCCAGTTCGCATTTCCACGCATCACGCCAGTGAGCGGCGGTTTCAAGACCGAACATCCGGTGGATGAAAACGACCTCGAGCAGATGATGCTCGCGTTCCGGATCGTCTTCCCGGAGTCCGGCATGACTGTCTCCACGCGGGAGTCGCCCGCCTTCCGGGACATGATCGTGCAGAGCGCCGCCGACAACATGAGCGCGGGTTCGAGGGTGACGCCCGGCGGCTACGCCGTGCTGGTGGACCGGGATGTGGCGCAGTTCACCCTCAACGATTCGCGTGACCCCGCCGAGATTTGCCAGGCGATCCGCGCCAACCATCAGGAGGTCATCTTCAAGAACTGGGACAAACGGATATGAACGGCAGGAAAACCCTGCTGAAACTTGAATGAAAGGAGGAATTTGAAATGGATAAGAAACAGGCTGAACTGAACCGTAATCTCGCCCAAATGCTCAAAGGTGGAGTCATTATGGACGTCACCACCCCGGAACAGGCAAAGATCGCCGAGGACGCCGGAGCGTGCGCGGTCATGGCACTGGAACGTATTCCTGCTGACATCCGTGCGGCGGGCGGCGTTTCCCGCATGAGCGATCCTGAAATGATCAAGGGGATCCAGGCGGCGGTCTCCATCCCCGTCATGGCGAAATGCCGGATCGGACACTTCGCGGAAGCGCAGATACTGCAGGCAATCGAGATCGATTACATCGACGAAAGCGAAGTACTTTCCCCGGCGGACGATCTGTACCACATCGACAAAACCGTGTTCAAGGTCCCCTTCGTCTGCGGAGCGCGTGACCTGGGCGAAGCGCTCCGCCGGATACAGGAAGGGGCGGCAATGATCCGCACGAAAGGCGAACCCGGTACGGGCGACGTGATCCAGGCAGTCCGCCACATGCGCCGTATGAATGCGGAGATCCGCCGGGTCGCCGGGCTGCGCGAAGATGAGCTTTTTGAAGCGGCAAAGGAACTCGGTGTCTCCTATGAACTCCTGCGCTACGTTCATGAAAACGGCAAACTGCCGGTGGTGAATTTCGCGGCGGGCGGTATCGCCACCCCCGCCGACGCCTCGCTGATGATGCAGCTGGGCGCTGAAGGCGTTTTCGTGGGTTCGGGCATCTTCAAGAGCGGCAATCCGGCAAAACGCGCCAATGCCATCGTCAAGGCCGTCACCAACTATCAGGATGCTGCCATGATCGCGGAACTTTCCGCCGGGCTCGGCGAAGCCATGGTAGGCATCAACCCCGACGAGATCAAGCTCATCATGGAGGAACGCGGCAAATGACGTACCGTATCGCTGTCCTTGCCCTACAGGGCGATTTCGCCGAACACGAAAGTGCTCTGCGACAATGTGGGGTCGAAGTAATGGAGATCCGACAGCGTGCCGATTTGCAGAAGACGTTCGACGCGCTGGTGCTCCCCGGCGGGGAAAGCACGGTAATCGGGAAACTGCTCCGCGAACTGGAACTGTTTTCCCCACTTCAGGAACGGCTCCAGGCAGGCCTGCCGGTTTTCGCCACCTGCGCGGGGTTGATCCTGCTGGCGGACCAAATCGAAAACGATTCCTTTACGTATTTCCGCACGCTGGATGTGACTGTACGCCGCAATGCCTACGGGCGGCAGCTGGGCAGTTTCCATACCGAGGGGAATTTTGCGGAAATGAGCCGTGTCCCGATGTCGTTCATCCGTGCCCCTTCCATCGAGAGTGTCGGAACCGGGGTAACGGTCCTTTCCGAATACAACGGGAAGCCGACCGCGGTCATGCAGGGGAATCAGGTGGCGCTCGCCTGGCACCCCGAGCTGCTTTCGGATCACCGCGTCCTGACGTGGTTCCTGGAACGGAGCGCCGCAGCCGGAAAAAATCGGTGAAAGAATCGGAAATTTAGGAAGGATAAAAAATTTTCAAAAAATCCTACCATTTTTGTAGGAATCCCCTTGACAAATAAAACGAGAAGTGTATAATAGTACCTCAGACAAAGTGAAGGATGCGTTCCTTTTTTTTTTTATTACAAAAATACACTACCACAATGGTGGTTTTTGTCGTAAAAAATACACTACCGAGATGGTAGTAATTAAACAGAAGCAGGTGCAACATGGAGTTGGGAAAAACAGTTTTTGAAGCGGTCGGAGGGACTCCGCTGCTGAAATTGCCCGCGATCAGCCGGGAGCTGGACGGCGTGGAGCTGTACGCGAAGGCGGAGTATTTCAATCCGACCGGTTCGGTGAAGGACAGGGCAGCGAAGGCGATGATCCTGGACGGGATCACCCGGGGTCTTTTGACGCACGACAAGACCATCATCGACGCGACCAGCGGAAACACGGGCGTTGCGTATGCCGCTCTGGGAGCCGCGCTGGGTTATAAGGTGGTGCTTTGTCTCCCGGCCAACGCCACCGCGGAGCGCAAGAAACTGATTCGTCTCTACGGCGCCCAGATCATCGAAACTGACCCGCTGGAAAGTTCGGACGGAGCCTACAACGAGTGCCGGAGACTGGTGGCCGAACATCCGGAACAGTATTTTTATCCCGACCAGTACAACAACGACGCCAACTGGAAGGCCCATTTTGAGGGGACGGCAGTGGAGATCTGGGAACAGACCGAACATCGCGTGACCCATTTCGTGGCAGGGACCGGCACTTCGGGCACGTTTATGGGAACGAGCCGGGGGCTGAAGCATCTGAACCCGGAGGTCAAGTCGGTGCTGATGCAGCCGGATTCGCCCTTCCACGGTCTGGAAGGAATGAAGCACATGGCGTCCACCATCCACCCCGGTTTCTTCGACGAGTCCATTGCCGACATCAAGCTGGAGGTTTCGACCGAAGATGCATACTCCATGACCCGGCGGCTGGTCCGGGAGGAAGCGCTGCTGGTCGGCATCAGTTCCGGGGCGAACGTAGCGGCGGCGCTGAAACTCGCCAAAACGCTGCCGAAGGGGTCCGCGGTGGTCACGATCCTCTGCGACAACGGAAACAGGTATCTTTCCGGAGAATTCTGGGAGGAGGGAAAATGCTGAAACTGACCAGAGAAATCGAAGAAGAAATCAGGAAGGCGGGCGCGGAAGCGTATCCCAACGAATGCTGCGGGATCCTCTTCGGGAGCGAAGTTGACGGCGGTCATGCGGTCAAGGCGCTGAAGCCCATCGAAAACGCCCGGGAAAGCGGCGAACAGTACCACCGCTTCCTCATCACGGCGGAAGACATGATGCAGGCGGAACTGGACGCGAGGAAACTCGGACTTGAGATCGTCGGGTTCTACCATTCCCATCCGGATCATCCGGCCAGGCCCTCGGACTACGACCGCGACCACGCGCTTCCATTTTATTCCTACATCATACTGCGTGTGGCGGAAGGCCGCCCGGAGCTGATGACGAGCTGGCAGCTGCAGCTCAGCCGCGAGGCGTTTGACAGTGAAGAATTAATAATCGAACCATAAACATAAGGAGAACGAAAGATGAGCGTTAATGTTTTGATCCCGAGCGCATTGAGAGGGTTTGTGGACCGTCAGTCCGAAGTTGAGGCGGAAGGCGCTACCGTCGGAGAAGCTCTCGCCCATGTCGCCGCTCAGTATCCCGATCTGAAACATCAGATCTACGAGGACGACTCGAATCTGCGCGGATTCGTGAACGTCTTCGTTGACGGGACCAACATCAAGAAACTGAACGGCCTCGACACGCCGGTCACCGAGAGCGCGACCGTGATGATCGTCCCCGCCATTGCAGGAGGGACGGATCGATGAGTGAACCCATTCCCAGTGTGGTCCCCGAAGAAAGATGGGCGGAGCTGACGCACGACGATCTGACGCGTTACAGCCGGCAGTTGCTCCTTTCCGAACTCGGCATCGAGGGACAGCAGAAACTCAAGGGGGCGAAGGTACTGATCGTCGGCACGGGCGGACTGGGCGCACCTCTGGCGCTTTATCTGGCCGCGGCGGGCGTCGGCACCCTCGGGCTGGTGGACTTCGACAGCGTGGACGTTTCGAACCTGCATCGGCAGATCATCCACGGCAGCCGCGACGTCGGACGTCCGAAGGTGGCCTCGGCGCGGGATCGTATTCGGGCGCTGAACCCGCTGGTCAAAGTGGTCACCTACAACGAGCCGTTGAACAGTGAAAACGCGCTGGACATCATCAGCGAATACGACGTGGTGGCGGACGGCACGGACAATTACCCGACGCGCTATCTGGTGAACGACGCCTGCGTTCTGCTCGGCAAGCCCAACGTGTACGGCTCGGTTTTCCAGTTCGAGGGACAGGCGAGCGTGTTTTGGGCGAAGCAGGGACCGTGTTACCGGTGCCTTTACCGCGAACCGCCGCCGCCCGGACTGGTGCCCTCCTGCGCGGAAGGCGGCGTGCTCGGCATTCTGCCGGGGGTGATTGGAACGATCCAGGCCAACGAGGTCATCAAACTGCTCGTCGGAGGGGGCGACCCGCTGACCGGCCGGCTGCTGCTTTACGATGCGTGGCGGATGAAATTCCGCGAGCTGAAACTGGACAAAGACCCGGACTGCCCGATCTGCGGTAAACACCCGACCATCACGAAACTCATCGACTACGAACAGTTCTGCCGGATCAAAACGAAGCAGGACGAAACGCCGGTGGAATCCATCACCGCCACGGAATTGAAGCGGCGCTTCGATGCGGGCGAACCCGTTCAGGTGATCGACCTGCGCGAACCCCACGAACGCGCCTACTTCAAGTTCCCCAACGCAAAAGTGATCCCGTTGGGGCAGGTGATCCGCCGCAAGGACGAACTGGACCCCGCCGTCGATACCGTCTTCGTCTGCAAGATCGGCCAGCGGAGCATCCTCGCCGTGCGCAACCTGCGCGAAGCGGGTTTCCCGGGGAAGATGATGAATCTTTTGGATGGCGTGCAGGGTTGGATCAACGAAGTTGACCCGAGTGCAAAACAAATTTGAGTTCCATTTTGAAACATAAAAAAACAAATTACAAAGGAAAGGACCTAAAAAATGTCTGACGAAAACAAAATCAACGCGCTGGGAAAAGCCGCCGCTTATCAACTGGCGGATGTCGCGAAAACGAAACCGCAGTTCGGGATGCTGACCCCGCGGTGGCTCACGAAGTTTCTGGAGTTCAAAGGCCTAGACTCGGGCATCTACCGCGTCAACCGCGTCAAGGAAGGCAACACGCCGCTGGAAGTGCTGTGCAGCTCCAAGCCGAAGAGCGACATCATTCCGCAGGGGTTCGTGGATTATGAATCCAAACCGCGTGAATACATCCTCAGCTCGGTCACCACGATCATCAACATCAACACGCAGGTGGCGGACGTCTTCAGTTCCCCCTACGATCAGGCGAAAGAACAGCTCGCGCTGGCGGTGGAAAGTCTGCGCGAACGTCAGGAAAGCCAGCTCATCAACAACGACGACTACGGTCTTTTGAAGAACGTGGCGGATTCCCAGCGCATCCAGCCGCTGAACGGAGCGCCCACGCCCGACGATCTGGATGAACTCATCTCGAAAGTGTGGAAGGAGCCGTCCTTCTTCCTCGCGCACCCCCGTGCCATCGCGGCCTTCGAGCGTGAATGTACCCGGCGCGGCGTTCCGCCGGTCACCGCGAACATCAACGGCGGCAACTTCATCCTCTGGCGCGGCATCCCGCTGATCCCCACCGACAAACTGCTGGTGGACGGTCTGAAGAATCCGAAGTCCCAGAGCGGCAAGACCAACATTCTGCTGGTCCGCACCGGCGAAGCCAAACGCGGAGTCATCGGGCTGTACCAGAGCGGTCTGCAGGGCGAACATTCGCGCGGCCTTTCCATCCGTTTCCGGGGCATCGACGACAAAGGCGTCGCCTCCTACCTGCTGTCGCTTTACTGCTCGGCGGCGATCCTGGCGGACGATGCGATCGCAGTTTTGGAAGACGTAGAAGTCGGGGAGTACTATGACTATGACGCGGACTGATTTGAACCAATTAAACCCGGCTGATGGCGGTCTTCCCAGTGAAGCCCGGATGCTCGCGTGGGCGGCAGAATTGAGCGGGGAATCCCCTGCCGCTGGCGTGCCTGTTCCGTCTGTGCCTGCCGCTTCCGTGCCTGCTGCGACGGCTGGAACGGATTGGGCGCGGATCGCAGCCGAAGTGCTCGAATCCGAAGGCGCTTCGCCTTCTGCGGGAGCCTACTCCCCGACGCTGGTCAGCGCCAAAGAGGCGGGAACGTCCCAGGCCGTTTCGGCCGGAGAAAAAACAGTGCGGCGTTCCAGCGCCAGTATCGGCGGCATCCCCGTGGAGAAACTCCGGGGCGATTTCCCGATCCTCTCGGAGCGTCTTGCTTCCGGCAGACCGCTGGTCTGGTTCGACAACGGGGCGACGACCCAGCGTCCGAAGCAGGTCATCGACCGCATTTCGTACTACTACACTCACGAAAACTCCAACGTCCACCGCGCAGCTCACGAACTGGCCGCCCGATCCACCGACGCGTATGAAAACGCCCGTTCAACGGTGGCGAAGTTCCTCGGAGCGGGCAACGCGAACGACATCGTTTTCGTTCGCGGCACGACGGAGGGGATCAATCTGGTCGCGCAGAGTTATGTGCGTCCCCTGCTGCGCCCCGGCGATGAGATCATCGTTTCCCTGCTGGAACACCATGCGAACATCGTCCCGTGGCAGCTGATCGCGGCAGCGACCGGCGCCAGGATCCGGGTCATTCCGGTGGATGAGTCGGGGCAGCTCGATCTGGCGGAATACACCAGACTCTTCAACCGTCACACGCGATTCGTCACGGTCGCCCACGTTTCCAACGTGCTCGGCACGGTCACGCCCGTCGCGGAGCTGGTCGCCATCGCCCACGCTCACGGCGTCCGGATCCTGATCGACGGCGCACAGTCGGTCGCGCACCTTCCGGTCAACGTGACGGCGCTGGACCCGGATTTCTATGTGTTTTCCGGACACAAGATTTTCGGTCCGAACGGCATCGGCGCGGTTTACGGCAAGACCGACGCGCTGGAAGAAGCCCAACCCTGGCAGGGCGGCGGCAACATGATCGCTGACGTCACCTTCGAACGCACGGTTTACCAGGCCGCTCCGAACAAATTCGAGGCGGGCACCGGCAGCATCGCCGACGCGGTCGGACTGGGGGCGGCGCTGGAATACATGATGCAGATCGGCATGGCAAATGTCGCGGCTTACGAGCACGAATTGACTCAGTACGGAATGGCTCGTCTCGGGGCGATTCCCGGACTGCATCTCATCGGGACCGCACCGGGAAAATCCGGCGTGCTCTCGTTCGTGCTGGACAATCACGACATCGTTTCGGTCGGAAAGTACCTGGACAGTCAGGGGATCGCCGTCCGCGCGGGACATCACTGCGCCCAGCCGATCCTGCGGCACTACGGGCTGGAAGGTTCGGTGCGTCCGGTGCTTGCGTTCTACAACACGCCGGAAGAGATCGATCTGCTGGCGGATGCGCTGTTGCGTCTGGTCCATTGACCGTGGGAGGGTGAGGCATGAGCCACAAAATAGACGACGTGCTGGAAGCGGTGCTGGCGAGCTACGCGGAGCATCCCGCCATCGGCAAGATCGGCGAGACGCATTTCCCGAAGCGACATCTGATTTTGTCGGCGCTGAAGAAGCTGCAATGCGTGATCTTTCCGGGCTTTTTCGACGAGAAGGAGCTCCGGAACGACAACATCCGCTTCTATGCCGGTCAGCTTCTCGAGGAGATCCGGGAATTGCTGACGGAACAGATCGCCAAGACGCTGCGGCTCTTCACCGAAGAATTCTGCGACGCTTCTGATGAGGTGGTGCAGGAACGAAGCGAAGAGATCGTTGGGACCTTCCTCGCCGCGATCCCCAGGATCCGCGAATACCTCGCCACGGACATCGAGGCGGCATTCGAGGGCGATCCCGCCGCATTCAGCCGGGACGAGGTGATTTCCTCCTACCCCGGCATCTACGCGACCATGGTCAACCGGATCGCCCACGAACTGTATGAACTCGGCGTCCCGCTGATCCCTCGCATCATGACAGAATACGCCCACAGCGTCACGGGGATCGACATTCATCCGGGCGCGAAACTGGGAAAATACTTCTTCATCGACCACGGGACGGGCATCGTGATCGGCGAGACCTCGAAGATAGGCGAACACGCGAAGATCTATCAGGGGGTCACGCTGGGAGCGCTCTCCACCCGCGGCGGGCAGGCGCTGAAAGGCGTAAAACGGCATCCGACCATCGAGGACGACGTGACCATCTATTCGGGCGCGTCCATCCTCGGCGGCGAGACGGTCATCAGCGAGGGCGCGGTGATCGGCGGCAACGCGTTCGTCACCAAATCGGTCCCCGAGCAGACCCGGGTCAGTGCGAAAATGCCCGAACTTCAATTCAAGCGTCAGGAGAACGTGGAGTTCCAGTCCGGCGAATTCCTGAATTACGAGATTTGAGCGACGGCCGGGAGATTAAAAGAAAGCCTCCCCTGAAAGGGGAGGTGCCCCGAAGGGGCGGAGGGGTTCAGAAACGGAGGAAAGTCCGTCCTTCGGCCAGAACCCCCCAGCCTCGCTTCGCTCGGCAGCCCCCCTTTCAGGGGAGCCTTTTTTTACATAATTTCGGCGCAGCCGAAACGCTGACTTCTGACTACTTTTTCCAGCTGGTCGAGCGCCTGCTGCAGTATTGAGCGGGGCGTCGCGATGTTGAACCGCTGGAAACCAGCACCACCTGCGCCGAAGATGCGGCCGCCGTCCAGCCAGAGTTTAGCCCGCTCGACGATGAAACGTTCCAGTTCCGACGCGCTGAGACCCAGCCCGGAGAAATCCACCCACGGGAGGTAAGTCGCCTCCGGCTCGATCAGCCGCAGCTGAGGCATCCGGGTCCGGAACGTTTCGCGCATGAGCGTCAGATTCCCGCGCAGGTAATCGACCAGCTGATCCACCCATTCCGTGCCGGTCTGATACGCCGTCTGGCAGGCGACCAGCCCCATGATGTTGGACTGGCTGAAGCCTTCCGCGTCGAGTTCGTGCCGGACCGCCCGGCGCACCTCGTTATTGGCGATGAAGATGTTCGCGTTGTGCAGCCCCGCGAGGTTGAAAGTCTTACTCGGCGAAGTGCATACGGCGCAGCGGTCCGCGATTTCCTTCGAGAGCGTGGAAAAGACGATGTGCCGGCTGCCGGGATAGACGAAATCCTCATGGATCTCGTCCGCCACCACAAAAACGCTGTGCCGCAGACAAATTTCTGCCAGTTTTTCAAGTTCCTCTTTCGTCCAGACGCGTCCGACCGGATTGTGCGGCGAGCAGAGGATGAAGAGTTTCACGCCGTTCTCAATGATCTTGCGTTCGAAGTCCTCAAAGTCGATGGTGTATCTTTCCGCGTCGAAATGCAGTTCGTTCACGACGGTCCGGCGGCCGTTGTCACGGATGCCCAGCCGGAAACAATAATAGACCGGCTCCTGAATGAGCACCGCGTCGCCGGGTTTCGTCAGACAGCGGATCAGCGTGCAGATCGCAAACACCACGCCCGGCGCGAGAACCGCCGTATGCGGATCGACCGTCCAGTTGTGCCTTGCTTTGAACCATTGTGTGAGCGCCTCAAAATAAGGCTCGTCGGGATCGGAATACCCGAAAATTCCGTGGGCGGCTTTGTCAGCAAGGGCTTCCCGCACGGCGGGTGGCGTCTGAAAATCCATGTCCGCCACCCACATGGGGAGCAGGTCTTCCGGCTTGCCACGCTCTTTCGCAAAATCGTATTTGAGGCTTTTGGTGTGGCGGCGGGGAATGATTTCGTCAAAATTGTATTGCATCCCGGTTTCTCCCAAGTTTATTTTTCGATTGCCGAGCGGAGGTCTTCGATGAGGTCGGCGGCGTTCTCGATCCCGACGGAGATCCGCAGAAAACGGTCGTTGATGCCGCGTTTGAGGCGTTCCTCCTCCGGCACGTCGGCGTGGGTTTGAAGCATGGGGTAGGTGATGAGACTGTCCACCCCGCCGAGACTTTCGGCATACTGGAAAAGTTTGACCTCGCGCAGGATCTTCCGGGCCGTTTCGGGCGTATCGACTTCCAGAGACAGCATCCCGCCGAAGCCCGAACACTGGCGCTTCGTCACCTCAAAGCCGGGATGGTCCGGGAAGCCGATGTAGTAAACCTTGCGGACCTCGGGTCTCCGCCGGAGCCAGTGAGCGATACTTTCCGCACTGGCGGCCTGCTTTTCGAGGCGGACGGCCAGTGTCTTGATCCCCCGTTCCAGCAGAAAACAGTCGAACGGCGCCAGGCACGCGCCGACCGTTTTGGCATAGAAGCGCAGTTTCTCCGCAAGCTCCGGAGTCTTTGTCACCAGAAAGCCCGCCAGCGCGTCATTGTGGCCGCCGAGATACTTGGTCCCGCTGTGAACGACGATGTCCGCGCCCAGTTCCAGCGGGTGCTGGAAAAGCGGTGAAAGAAACGTGTTGTCCACGATCAGCAGCGCTCCCGCCGAGTGCGCTATCTCCGCCACGGCCGCGATATCCGAAACCTGCATGGTGGGGTTGCTGGGCGTTTCCAGGTACACCGCTTTCGTGTCCGGCTGCAGTTTCTTCCGGACGTTTTCCGGATCCGTCGTGTCGGTAAAATCGAACCGCAGCCCCGACAGAGCGGAAATATGGCGGAAGAGACGCAGAGAGCCGCCGTAAAGGTCGTCTCCCGCGATGATGTGCCCGGAGGACTCGAAAATGTTCATCAGCGCCGTTTCCGCCGCCATGCCGCTGGAAAACGCAATGGCGTCCACGCCGTTCTCCAGTTCGGCAACCCGGGCTTCCAGCGCGGCTCGGGTCGGATTCTGCAGCCGCGAGTAACTGTATTCGGGTTCCACACCGACGCCATCGTGAACAAAAGTCGCCGCCTGAAAGATCGGCGTCGTTATCGATCCGCAAGCGGGCTTCGGACATCGTGTCGAATGCACGCATAAGGTGTCTTTTTCATACATTTTCACATTTCCTCCTCGAATCCGGTCGGAGTTCCGGACTTTGTTAAATCTCCAAACCCAGCAGAATGGCGACGACCGTGTTGGCCTCCATGGCGGCGGCGATGCCGACCCGCGGGGATGCCGGAGCGAGTTTCGACGAAATTCCCGAAACCAGATCGCCCACGAGGTAAAGATTCTTGCCTGCTTTACGGACCCGGATGTCGTTGGACTTGCCGAAACCAGCCAGCCCGGACGCTGCCACGATCGGGATGTCGCTGCCCGACAAAGCGCCGATCAGCATGGTCTTCGCGTCCGCCTTGTCGAACGCTTCCACCACGACGTCACACCCTGCAAAAACCTCTGGCGTGTTTTCCTCGGTCAACCGGAGGTCGCGGAAATCCAGTTCCAGCTCGGGATCGATCCGGCGCAGGTTTTCCGCCAGTGCCTCGGTCTTCTTTTGGCCGACCTGATCGGCAAAGAAGAACTGCCGGTTCAGATTGCTCGCCGAGACCACGTCAAAATCGGCTGCGACGAAACTGCGGATCCCCGCACGAACCAGATGACTGAGCACATTCGACCCGAGGCCGCCCAGACCGGCAACACCGACCTTGGCACGCTCGAGAATCGCCCGTTGGACGTCGTTCAGATACGGATTCACGCTCATCAGCCGCCCCCCACCATGGAAAACAGATTGAGCGTGTCGCCGTCGTTAAGTTCGAGACTCTCCAGCGGGTCCTTTTCGGTCAAGATTTTCCCGTTCCATTCGAGGATCAGGTTTTTCGTTCCCACCTTCCGCGCCTGCAGAAAACCGAGTATCTTTTCGCCCGGCGGGAACTCTGTTTCCTTCCCGTTCAAAATCACTTTCGCCATTTTTATTTACTACCTTTTTGGTTGTGTATCGTTTCAAAAAAACGCAGAACTCAAAACGTCTGCATTTCCCTATAATATACACCAAAAAATCAACTTGTCAAGTATATACACTACTTGTTTTGTAGAATTTCTGGAATTTTCTTCCATACCGTCCCGCAGGAGAATACTTCAAACTGAAAACCCGGGGATTAAAAAGGGCGGTATTTACTTGTCAGATGTACCAAAATTATGGAAGAAATAAAGGCTCCAGCTTCGACTTGCCTTTGTCCTCGCCCGCTTTGGAGGTTTCAGGATCCCATCAGAACAGCGTTTCAGGGAATGGAAAGAGATCGACTTGACAAGCAATCGGTTTTATGTTAAAATAACCAAGAAGACGAACAAACAGGCGTAGGCGGCCGGAAACTTCACGACCTGTGCCGTCCCGCTGTTCCCGTTGCACGGGTCCGTCCATATCTGACGATGCTGGAAGCGTCGTCCCCGCAAATTAACCTGATTCCCGCTATGCCACACTTCATCCTCCTGCCCGATTCTTTCAAAGGAACCCTTTCTTCCCGGAAGATCTGCTCGATCATGAGCGAAAAGATTCGGGAAATTTTTCCCGATGCGCGAGTCACGAGCATTCCCGTCGCGGACGGCGGCGAAGGAACCGTCGAAGCCTTCCTGACCGCCCTCGGGGGCCGTCGCGTCGAGCTCCCCGTCACGGGCCCAAACTTCGAGAAACTTTCCGGTTTTTACGGGATCCTGCCCGACGGGAAGACCGCCGTCGTGGAGATGGCCGCCTGCGCAGGTCTTCCGCTCGTTCACGGCAAGCGAAACCCCGAAAAAACCACCACGTTTGGGGTCGGTGAGCTTTTTCTCGACGCGGCCCGAAACGGCTGCACGAAAATCATCGTCGGACTGGGCGGAAGCGCCACCAATGACGCCGGCGCCGGCGCGGCCGCGGCCTGCGGAGTCCGTTTCCTCAACGCCTCGGGCGAGTCATTCGTCCCGACTGGCGGAACGCTCGGCGACGTCGCGAAGATCGACGCGTCCGCGTTCGACCCGGCCCTTCGGAACGTCGAATTCGTCACGATGTGCGACATTAATAATCCGTTCAGCGGCCCGACCGGCGCGGCATACGTTTTCGCGCCTCAAAAGGGGGCGGACGACGCGATGGTCGCACGTCTTGACGCGGGCCTGGACCACATCGGCGCCCTGATGCGGGACGTTTCGGGCGGAACGTTCACCCCCGATCTTCCCGGAGCCGGAGCGGCGGGCGGCATGGGCGGCGGAATGTGCGCCTTTTTCGGCTCGAAACTCCAGATGGGGATCGAGACGGTTTTAAACACGGTCCGCTTCGACGAACTGCTCAAAACGGCCGACTGGGTTTTCACCGGCGAGGGGAAAATCGACTCGCAGAGCCTCCGCGGAAAAGTCGTTTTGGGCGTGGCGGCCCGAACCCAAAAAGCGGGCGTTCCGCTGATTGCCGTCGTGGGTGACGTCGGAGACGAGATCGACGAAGCGTACGGTCGCGGCGTGACGGCCATTTTCAGCATCAACCACGTGGCGGTTCCGTTCCACATCGCCCGGCGTCGGGCCGCGGAAGACCTGGCCGCTGAGATGGAAAACATTCTGCGCCTGATCAAAGTGTCCATGAAGTAAAACCCCTAACCAGAAGCAAAAACCCATGAACAAAACCCTCCTTTTTTCCTTCGTTTTAGTCCTTTTACTGAGTTTCATTTCAACGCTTCAGGCTGAGGACGCGCCCAAACCGTGGAAAATCGTCCGCCGGGACGACATCGCGAAGGTCTGGGCCGGTCATCCCGTTGCGTTCGCTTTCACGCAGAAGGAGAATTTCCTCTTCATCGGTTTCTACGACGGCACCGACCGCAAAATGGTGCTCGGTCAGAAGGACCTGACGAAACCCGACTCGGCGTGGACGTTCAAGAAGCTCGACACGGCCGTCGGCTGGGACTCGCACAACTCGGTCAAAATTGCGTTTGACCCGGAAAATTACCTGCACGTCGCGGGAAATATGCACTGCGTCCCGCTCATCTACTTCCGCTCCACGAAGCCACTGGACATTCAGTCGGTCGAGCCGGTCCACCGGATGCTCGCCGAGGACCTTTCCAAAGAGGCGCGGGGGAAGGCGCTGGAAAACCGCTGCACGTACCCGCACTTTTTGACCGACGTGGACGGAAACATGATCTTCACGTACCGCGACGGCGGCAGCGGCAACGGGAGCCAGATCTGGAATATTTACGACGTGAAAACGAAGACCTGGCGCCGCCTGCTGGACGTTCCGATGTTCGACGGCGAGGGGGACTGCAACGCGTACTACGTGGGGCCGCTCATGGGGCCGGACGGGTACTACCACGTCGCCTGGGTGTGGCGCGACACGCCGGACTGTGCGACGAATCACGACTTGAGCTACATGAAAAGCCGCGACCTTTTGCACTGGGAAAAGAGCGACGGAACGCCGCAGACGCTCCCCGTCACGCGCTCGAACAGCGAGGTGGTGGCGCCGCTGAAAAACGGTGAGGGGCTTCTGAACCCGCTCGTCACGGTCGGTTTCGATCAGGAGGGGCGCGTCATTTTGACCTACACGCGCTACGACGAGAACAAGAACAACCAGATCATGCAGGCACGCCGTGAAAAGGACGGCTGGAAGTACTACCAGACCAGCGACTTCACGCACAGCTGGATCTTCAGCGGCGGCGGGTGCATCCCGAGCGAAATGGGTTTCAGCCCGGTGCAGTGCGTGAACGGTCAGCTCCTGCAGAGCTGGCACCGCAAGTACGAGACCAGCGGCCGTTTCGTCCTCGACCCGGCGACGCTCAAGCCCACGGGGCCGGCTCCTCGCGATTCGGCGATTCCGGGAGAGTGCTACAAGATCGAAAACCCGACGGAAAACATGCAGTCGAAACGCTTTGCCCTCCAGGACACGACGAACCCGAACCGAATGTTCTACTTCGTCTGGGAAACGTTCCCGGTGAACCGCGACCGCCCGTACCCGGTCATCCCCGAGCCGAGCACGCTGAGAATGTTCGAACTCACACGATGATTTAAGAGGGTTGAGTGTTGAGAGTTGAGAGTTGAGTTGGAAAAGCCTACGGCTTTTTATGTGTTGAAATTTTTCTGAAACCAGCGTTACGCGGCAGCGTAACTCAACTCTTAACTCTCAACACTCAACACTCAACACTTTTTTCTCCCCCCCCTTGCGTTTTTTCTGGTTTTTCTTAAAATTTTAAAAATGGATTCTCCGTATTCCGTGGGTTTCACCCACGGCTATTAACATTCAGTCCCTAACGGGACTGTGGCGGTCGGGCCGGCCGCGGACTGCCCGGCCGCCGTCCTTCAGAATTTTCCCTCCTTAAATTTAAAAGAAAGAAACCTTTATGAAAACCACGAGTTTCTTCCACTGGATCGCCGCCCTCTTTTTGGCCGGAATTGCCACCATCGGCGCGGCTGATGCGCTGGCGCAAAGCGAGGATTCCTGCCCGATTTACCCGACTCCGCGCTCGTACAGTCCGACGGGCGAGTTTTTGCCTCTGGGAACCGCCCAGACGACGGCGATCGTTTTGCCCGAAAACCCGACGGTCCCCAACCAGTACGCCGGCGAGCGCCTGCAGTCCCTGATCCGGAACCGGTTCAAGGTCGAGCTTCCGGTCGTGGGTCCCGGCTCGGACGCCGCCCGGAACGCCGCGCTGAAATTCGTTCTGGAGGTCAAACCCTCGGCGGTCATCGTGGACGGTAAAAGCCGGCTCAACGGGTTTTCCATCCAGATGAAAAAAGACGGCGCGGCCAGCGTCATTTCCCTGACCGGCGCCGACGAAATGGGCCTGATCTACGCCTGCGAAGCGGTTTTCAGCCTGATCTCCAAAAACGACGCCGGCACGGCCCAAATCACCGCGGCGAACGTGGTGGACTGGCCGTCGATCCCGTGGCGCGGCCGACCCCACTCGGTCATGGCGCACCAGCTCTGGCCTGGGCAGCTCGAGACGTACCTCCACGGCCGGATCAATTTCGTCGATTACCGGGACGATCCGGACCAGCCGGCGACGCTGACGGTGGACGCGCGCAAATCCTCCATGGGCTGCCCGCCGGGTAAACCGATCGATGAGACGCTGGCCCGCCGCTGCATCGACGAGTTCCACCGGCGTGCCCTGTACGTTTTCGGCGTGGTTTCGTGCAACATCAAGGAAAACGAGTACCCGAAACTGACGCAGACGTTCGACGAACTGCTCCGGCTGGGCTGCGACGGGATCTGGATCTCGATGGACGACACGGGCGGGGGGCAGGACCCGGTCAAGCTCGCCCGGTATGCCGCGGAATACGTGCGCAAAGTCGGGAAAACCGGCCAGGACGTGATGTTCACCCCCGGTGGTCGGGAGTACCAGAAAATCGACATGCCGTTGAATCATCAGATGGCCAAGATCGAGACGTTCAACGAGGCGAGCTGGATATTTACCCGCGTCCCCTGCAAGGAGGACCTGGAAATGGCGCGGAAAATCGGCCTGAAGAGCAAACCGGCCTGGTGGTTCAACTTCTGCGAGACGCCTTACCCCGACCCGAAAGCCGGGTTCATTCACTCCTCGGCCATTCTGACGACCCAGCGCAAGGACGGGCGGCCGAGCTACATGAATCTCCAGCCCATCACGCCCGGCTGGGGTCACCCGGAGTTCGACAAAATCCGCGACGCGGCCCAGTACACCGACCGGGTCAACATCTGGGCGGTCTGCGGCGGCTGGACCAGCGAGTACAGCGTCGTCATGTTCGGAATGTGGGCGTGGAACCCGGAAAACTGCGACTGGGAGAAGATGCAGACCGCGATCTACGACTACGTCTGGGGACCGTCGCAGGTGGAAACGATCCGGAAGTTCGACGCACTCTGGACGGAACTGAAATCGCTTTACTTTTTGCCGAGGAATTGGGTTTTCCGCACTCCCGACGATGGTCTGGTGCGTCTGAAATCGCCGGAAAACCGCGCCCGGGCGCTGGAACTCCTCGACCAGCTCGACACGCTGGCGGCGCAGCTGGCCCAAAACGCTCCGGAAGAAACGGCCATGGAAAAGGACCGGCTGGAATATTTGTTCATCGAGCCGATCCAGACCAGCCTGAAATTTGCCCGGAAGCAGGCGACGCTCGATTACCCGTACTACGAGTTCAGCGATTTCGAGCAGAAGGCGGTCGAGATTTTCTCCGCGGAGGGCGAAAAGGCCGCGAATGAGTACCTCGACGGCGTTCAGAAGAAGGTCCGCCAGCAGATTGGGACGCTTCGAACCGAGCTCGCGGAGCTCAAGGACATTGATCCGGTGCTCGACAAATGGGAGGCACGGCTTAATAACGCGAAGAATATTCAGATGCTTGTGCGCGCCAATGCCGAGAAACTCGCCAAAGAGTGGGAAACGCTCGTGAATCAGCCGATCGGGCAGTTTTTCCCGTTCATGGAGCAGCCGTCGGAAGGGACGGTGACCGCGCTGTTTGACGGTCTGAAGGAGATGGAAAACGCCCAGGCGCCCGTTTTTGCCGGCTGGGTTTGCAAGCCGACGCAGATCATCGGCTCGTACCGGGTCGGCGCGTTTAACCGAAACGGCCTTTCGGCGGCGGCGATCGTCGTGCCGAGAAACACCAAAACCAAAGCCGGCGACTGCGGCTGGGTCGAGCAGACGATCAATCTCGACGCGGCAAGCGATTCCTTCCCGAAGACGGCGAAAATGTACCTCGTGGACAGTCGGATCGACCACCGCTACCACGGCGTGCGGAGGATCGACGTTTTGGTCAACGGAAAGACCGTTTTTTCGCGTGAGGTCTCCGCTGCGGTGAAGTCCAATTGGGTCGAATTCCCGCTGGAACTGCCGGCGGACGGGAAACCCAGCTTCCGGATCGTCGTCCGCGTGACGGAACTCATTCCGGTCGTGGACCACACCAGCTGGGTCTTCGTCGGCCCGACGTACGTTTATTAATTAATAAACCCCCAAATCTTCACTCCTGACTCATGTTAGACCTCGCGCCATTCCTCGAACGCTTCCGCCTCAAGGGCTTTCGTCCCGGTCAGGAGGAGATCATACGCACCGTGCTGGAGGGGCGCGATACGCTCTGCGTGATGCCGACGGGCGGGGGAAAAAGTTTGTGCTACCAGCTTCCCGCGCTCGTGCTTCCGGGCGTGACGCTCGTCGTTTCGCCGCTGATCGCACTGATGAAGGATCAGGTCGATTCGCTCAGGGCCCTTGGGATCCCGGTTTCCTTTATTAATGGGACGCTTTCGCCCGAGGAGCAGAGCGACCGCATGGCCCGCATGGAGGCCGGGGAGTTCCGCCTGATGTACGTCGTGCCCGAGCGGTTTCGTTCCTCCCGGTTCGTCGCGGCGGCCAAAAGGACGAATATTTCGCTCCTGGCGATCGATGAGGCGCACTGCGTGAGTCAGTGGGGCCACGATTTCCGCCCTGACTACGCGAAACTAGGAAAGTTCCGTGCCATCATCGGGAACCCACCGACCGTCGCGCTGACCGCCACCGCCACCGATGTGGTACGGCGCGACATCATCGAGCTTTTGGCCCTGAACGACCCTGCGGTCTTCATTCGCGGTTTTGCCCGGTCCAACCTCTTTTTCGAGGTGGAGCAGGCAGGTGGCGAGCAGAATAAAAAAGACCTGCTCATTGAATTTTTGAATACTCATCCCGGTTCGGGCATCGTGTACACATCCAGCCGAAAACGAACCGATGAGGTGGCGGAATTCATTAATGAGTTCACGAATCGCCGGGCAGTGGCGTACCACGCGGGAATGAACCCCGCCGACCGCAAGGCGGTTCAGGAAGAATTCATGAGCGGGAAAAAAGGTACACCCGCGCCGGTCGTCACTACCCGTTTTGACGAAAGTGAGGCGGGGGAAGCCGGTGAAGAATATTTGATCGCGCACGGAAGGGGAAAATCGCCCGACGATCTGCCCAATGCGCCGAAACTTCTGCGCCCGAACCGCAAGGCCGACATCGTCGTGGCGACCACTGCCTTCGGGATGGGTGTCGATAAAGCGGACGTCCGTTTCGTCATCCACTACAATATGCCGGGCTCTTTGGAGGGCTACTACCAGGAAGCGGGCCGCGCGGGTCGGGACGGAAAACCGTCGCACTGCCTGCTCCTTTTCAATTACAGCGACCGCCGGACGCATGAGTTTTTCATCGAAAGCGCGTACCCGTCCCGTGACGTGGTGCAAATGGTCTATACGTACCTCTGCGCCCAAGGGGATAGGGTAATCGAAAAGACCCAACTGGAAATCCGCGAAGATTTGGGGATCACCTCCGGCGGTGCGGACGCGATCGGCGCAAGCGAACGGCTCCTCGAGTCGGCCGGCGTTCTGGAACGGCTGGACGCTTCCGAAAATTACATTTCCCTCCGAATCGACGCTTCCTGGGAACAGGCCGGGAATTTTATCAGCCCGAACGCGAAAACAAGGCGGAAAGTCTGGGATGCTGCGCTGGAAATCGTGGACGGCCGCTTCGACGAAATGGTTTACTGCACGATCGAAGACTTCGAACAAAAGACCGGCCTGAAAACGACATCCATCACCACCGCCCTGCGCGAGCTGAACCGGCACGCCTTCTTCACGTACATTCCCCCGTTCCGCGGTCGGGCGATCCGCATGATCCCAATGAATCCGGAGGACGAGTCGAACTCGGGGAATTACCGCCCGCGTTTCCCGAAATTCAGTGACCTGAAAATCGATTTCGAGCTTCACGAGAAACGCAAGGCAGCCGAGTATGAACGCCTCGACGCGGTTTGCCAATTCGCAATGACGTCGAAATGCCGCCAGGCGCAGATCCTGCGCTACTTCGGCGAGAAAAACTCCGGAAACTGCGGCCATTGCGACTCCTGCGCAGCGCGTGGGATCCATCAGGCCGAAAAATCCAACCCGGAACCGAGCCCTGAACCGGCTCCTGCTTCTGCGCCTCCAGTTCCCGCTCCGGCCCCGGTTTCCCCTTCCGGTCCGACGGTCACGCCCCAGCTTACAGAACTGGTTCGTATCATTCTGAGCGGCCTGGCGCGTATCACGATCGAACGCCGGTTTTCCTGCGGCAAGACGCTGCTCGCCCAGGTCCTTTGCGGGTCGAACTCCTCGCGCATTACCGAGTTGAACCTGAACACGATCACGACTTACGGGAAACTTCAGTGCTACAAACAAAAAGACGTCGTCCCGATGATCGAGGCGTTGATGAACTGCGGCCTGATCCGTCAGGAAAAGGCGGGTTCCGGTCAGTTTCAGGTTCCGGTGCTCGTTTTGACGGATCTTGGGCGGGAGGTCATGCGCGGCACGCGCCCACTGGAAAAGATTCCACCGTTTTCGCCTCAGATCCTTTACCGCCTCGGAGTGATTTCACAGGATCGGTCGTCCCCGGCAAACCCGCCGAGGCAGGAGCCCCAACCCATGAGGCCGGAAACGCCTGCGTCGGCTCCTGCGATTGCACCCGTTCAGGCCGCACAGACCGTGCAGTCTGTCCGAACGCCGCTTTCGGCTGAAGAAATTGACCGAAAGCCGGGTTTTTTCTGGACGATCCAGCTTTTGGAGAGGAATTTCTCGCTCGACGAGTGCGCCGTGATCCGAAATATGCGCAAATCGGAGATACTGGAAGACGTGCTCCACGCGATGGAGGAGGGGGTGATCGTCCGCCGCCAGTGGATCTTCACGCCCGAACGCTGGCAGCAACTTCGCAAAACACTTGCCGAGGGAATGAGCCAAAATGGAAATTTCGACGATTTAAACGACCAATCCAACCCACCGGCTGTGAATATGCTGGAGGTGATGATTTTTTCGAGATTGAATCAGTTTTAGTGTTGAGTGAAAATATCCTAAATTCGCATTTGCGGGGGCAGTGTGGCAGGCGGTAATGCAGGACAAAGGCCGGAATTAGGCGTTTTAATCGGCCTAAACCTTCTTGCGCAGGCGCGTAATTCTTTGTTTCGTACTTCTTTATTCCCTCGCATTTGACGACGCTGGAAGTGTTGTCCCCTTAAGGGGTTCACGGCCAGAACATCGAATCCATAAAGGTGTCTGAAAAGTCTTTTTCCAGCGAAAGGTCGATGCATTGTGTGTCCCGCGACAAGGTTTTCGCGAGTGTCCACCGTTCTGTGGAAACCGCTGCCTGAACCGCGCCGGCCAGGGAGGAGTTACCGATGAATTCGACCCGATCCAGAGGAAGTTCTGCCGGAACCAGGCCCAACCTTTGGGCGCAGGCGGGTTGGATGTTTCGGCCAAACCCCCCGGCGATCCGGAAACGAACCACTTCGGAAAGTAAAACACCATGGCGCTTCAGAAGCATTTGTACACCCGTCCGAATCGCACCGACTGCAAGCTGTATCTTACGCAGATCGGCCTGGGTGACGCGGAAAGAACCGGCCAAACGGAAACCCAACTCGCCGTTTTCGTATTGGATCCGCCTCGCCCACGCCTGTGAAGCGTTTGGAGCCGCCGAGGGGATTTCCTCGGGTTCAAGAAGACGACCGTCGGGAGTCAAAAGCCCCTGACATAAAAGCTGGGTCGTGAGTTCTACCAGACCGGATCCGCAGATCCCGTGAATCGGCGCGTCCCAAACCGTCTCGATACGGACTTGCCCGTTCTCATTCCGAACACTGCAAATGGCCCCGGGTTCCGCGCACATTCCACACGAGATTTCAGATCCTTCGAAGCAGGGCCCCGCGGCGGTCGCACAGGCGATTCTGCCTGAAGGGGTTTCGAGGACCATCTCACCATTGGTTCCCAGGTCGATGAGAAATGCAGGCTTTTCAGGGGAATTGGTGACCAAAAGCCCAGCAGTAATGTCGCCGCCGACGAACGGGCCGATGACCGGGAAAACACGCACTTCCGTTTCGGGCTTCAAAAAGTTCAAACCGCCGTTCCAGATTAGGTCTCCGGCAGTGTAATCGGTCTGAAGTTCAGGGGCCGAACGGAACGGAAAGGCCGCAAGGGTCTGGAGGTCAAGCCCCAGTGTCGTTTCTTCCATGGTCGTGTTCCCGGAAAAAACGACGCGCCTGATCCGGGACAATTCGGTGATTTTCTCGGCCCCGGAACAGAGCGTTTGGCTGGTTTTCCCGCCAGTGATCAGCTCCATGGTCATTTCGCGGACGGCGTTCAGGAGACGTTTCTGAAGTACGCTCGGGTGGTCCGGCGCCTCGGCTGCGTATTGTATCCTTGAAATGACGTCCGCACCGAACGCCCGCTGGGGATTTGTCCGAAACGTACGAGCGACGATTTTTCCACCTTGAACGAGAACGGCGGCCAAAGTCGTGGTTCCAAGATCAAACGCGGCAGTGAAGGCGGACTCCATACCAGGATCGGGGAGCAACTCTTCCAGAAACTCGCTGGGGAAGCACGTCAGAACGGGGACCGACTCCCGTTCCGGGGCGGCGTCCAGAAAAACGCGCATTTCCGGCTCAACCTGCGTCTGGCACGCGAGAACAGTACGCCCGTCTCCAAGCCGAACCGTGCACTTTCCACACAGTCCCCGGCCCCCACACGGCATAGCGCAGAGTGCAGGAAAATGCGTGCGTATCACATCGGCAAGCCTCGCGTTTTCCGGGGCTTCAACCGTTTGTCGCTGATTGGGAAAATGGAGTCTTACCTGGGCCATTTCGTCCGTCGGATCAGTTTTTGGAATAATCGTCGTAGTTCTTTTGGACTTCAGCCTCGTCCGTGTTTCCGGAGTGGAAGTAAAGCCTGTATTTAAACGTTACGCTTTCACCGTTTTTGAGAGTCAGTGAACCGTCCTGATTCGCGTCGCCGGTGAAGTCATGTACTCCGAACGGGTTGGCAGCAAAAAGACCGTAGGTGCGCACGTGCCAGTACGTCGGAAAACGCTCGCTTGTCGGGTGGTTCATCATGGCGATCCCGTAGTTTTTACCGTCGATCACTCCCGAGTAATCGACCCAGGCGGAGCGTTTGCCCCACGCCGCGTCGTCGGTCAGGCCTTCCGCATTGATGATTTTTCCGCCCTGTTTTTTCTGAACTTCCAGCACGCCCGGGACGCGAACGCCCATCGTGCCCTCTTTCGTGTCTCCAAACTTCACGTCACCGTGGGTCGCGATCAGTTTGATCTCCAGATCGATCCAGTTCCCGTGCGCGTCACCACCGAATGTGAAGGTCCGCTCGTCGGTCAGAATGATCCGGTCCGGCCGTTGCATCCAGAGGTTCCGCGTCACGAACGTCGGAGCCTCTTTTTTGAGGAATTCGGTCTGAAGAATGACGCCGCAGTTCTTCCCGGGCCACTCGGACCAGAAGTCGATGCCGTTCACGTCCCCGTGTGTAAACCAGACGGAGCGCTGGTGGATGTGGTCGTAAGAGTCGAACGGGAACTGACTCGGTTTCGGGTCCTTCATCGGGTAATCGCGTGTCAGTCCCTTTCCGTCCATGGAAAGTACCGGCCAGAAAATCGGCTTCACGCCGTAAGTGTACTGGTAGGTGGTGAAGTGCTTGCCGTCGATGAGGATCTTCACCGAGGCGCCGGAGTCTTCAAACTGAACATTCGCGGCTGAAAGAACAGAAACCAGCGAAAAAAGGGATAAAGCGAGGAATGACGAAACAAAAAGAAATTGGCGCATGGCTTGACCTTAATAAAAAGGGATGAAATGGGAAAAATCAATTTCCACCATCATACCTCTTTATTAATGAAAAGTCAAGCGGGTACCCGAAAATTTTCCAGGGTTTTTACCTTCGGGGCAGATCGAAAAGATTCAGCGCACCGTCCTCGCTGGATCTCACGTTTTCCTGAACTTTCCCGGGAACCCTTTGTGCAGGATTTTCAGGAACTTTAATTTTCGCCCCTACAGACTTCTGAACGGGAGCGATCTGAGTCCCGGTCGCCGAATCATTGCAAAGCGCCTCGGCTGGACGTGAAAAAGTAGGGTCAGGAGACGCCACAACGCGCCATCCGGAATCTCTCGAGGAAGACTGTACCTGAAGGATCGGAGCAGCCTCGGAGACGGGCTCGTTTTTCGGTGTGTCTGTTTTTACCGTCTGAACCGGCTCGGAAATCGGATCCGTTTCGTCAAATTCAGAGGCCATTTTTTGCGAGAGTTTGGCTCTTCGCCGCTCAAACTGGCGATTCGGCGCGTACGGGTCGTAATTATTCGAGACGAGTTGAGGCGAGTGAGGCACATAAGGATCAGAAGTTTCCTGAGGAACAGCGTTTCCCGCAGACTGTTTTTCAGGCGAAACCTGATCGGCAGACCGCCCGACCGGGACTTTCCTTGGCGGCATAACGCTAAAATCGTACACGTAGCGGTAATTGGCAAGCTCCTCTTCTGTCAGTTCGCTGGTCATCAAAGCATTCAGGCTGGGGCCCCGCGTTTCTTTCTTTTGGGGAACTTCAGAGCTGACCCAACGAAGGTGGGAACTTTCGGAGGAATTTTGTTTTTCAGATACTCCAGCAGGCTCTTCCGTGGAATCCAGACCATTGGGGTAATAGACCGTTTGAACAGATCCCGCCCCGGGTTGAATGATCCCGGCCGGGTCTGAACTGGAGGGAATTTCCTGAGAGACCGTTGCGGCTGGACGTCCCCCGGGCACGACACCGCATTCGTTCGCATTTTGACGTTCAACATAGACACTTCGGGCGTTAGTCGTCGGAGGATCGACGCGGGTTTTGCCGAGAAGGGGGTCTCTGCCATTACCACAGGATTTACAGCCAAAAGTAAACAGAACGAACGCCAGGCCTAAAATGCCCAAGTATTGAAGTTTTTTACTCATAAATCAAACTCTCAGGGAATCGAATCAATATTTATCGTCATTATACAGATAGTGTTTTTTTCGATTTTTGTCCAGACCAATTCTGTCATTTGCTTTCGTAGAGTCGGAAAAAAACAAAAATTTCGCGACTTTTTCCGATTATTTCAGGAAACTCCTTGACAAATCCCGGCCCCGAGGGTAAAATAGTAATTAGCGATTTGTGGAGATACCTCATAAAAACCTGACAAACCTTATGGATTATAAAATCAGAACCTTTATCGGTGTTGAAATCGGCGAGAAATCGCGGATTCAGGCGGCCAACTTTTCCAAAAGATTACAGGAACTTAACGCGGATATTAAATGGGAACCTCCGCACAAATTCCATGTGACGCTGAAATTTCTGGACGAAATCCTGAACGAAGAAGTAAACGACATTTGTGTACGCGTCCAGCGTGCCGTAAAGGATCTGAAACCGTTTACCCTGGGCCTGCGCGGTGCGGGGGCTTTTCCGAATGTAATGAAGCCCAGGAACGTCTGGATCGGGGTCAACGAGGGCCGGCAGGAAATCACCGAACTGGCCCGCCGGGTCGATTTGGCCATGCAGGAAGCGGGGTTTCCTCGTGAGCTGCGCCCCTTCACCCCGCACGTGACGCTCGGCCGTGTAAAACGAGCAACCCCGGCACTGGCCGATCTGAGCGATCTGCTCGCCCAGTATGAGAACATTGACCTTGGAAAGTCGTACATAAAATCCGTGACGGTTTTCGCGAGTCACATGGCTCGCTCCGGTTCCAACTATACGGTACTTGCGACCTGCCCGCTTGATGGTGAATAGAAACTTTTCGTCCTTCCGGATCGTTCCGGTTATGACACTCCTGCCGATTGTAGCAGAAAAAAGAAATTTTGTCAGACCGTGTTCCTGTGTGGACGATTATAACGAATAGCGTATTTTTATTTTCAGGAAGTAATATAGAAATTTATTATAAACCAGTGTTTTCTCTGGAGAGAAACTATGACCAGGCAAATTTTCCCCTTAATGCTCATCACGATCCTGATGGGTGTATGGAATGTCGCGAGCGCACAAAATATTTTGACCGATGCGGAACCGATTCTGGAAAACGCAACCGAGGCGCTTTCAGCTGGCGCAGTAAGCGTGATTCCTGACAATGAGAACGGAGCCGAATCAGTTCAGAGCATCGTTCCGATGAACGTACCATTGGCGGAACCTCTTATGGAAGTGAACACGACAGACGATGCGGACTATTTTGTTCTGTCGCTTCCTCCGGTTCAGGAAACACTTGAGCCGAAATTGGACGTTGTCGTCGTGTGCGACACTTCGGCGACGATGAACGGCAAATTCCGTGAGGATCAGCTTTCTGTGCTCAATGACGTTGTGAACTCGTTGAACAGTCCTGACCGCGTGCAGATTTTCGCGGCGGACATCTCAACATTCCCCATGGTGCCATCGCTTTCAGACCCGAAATCGACGGAAGTTCAGGACGGGATTGCGAAATTGACCAAACGTACCCCCCTCGGTTCCATGGACTTCGGGAAAGCGATCAATGCCGCGAAAGGCGCGTTTGATTCCGCTTCAGACGCCACGCGTGTTATCGTTTTCATCGGGCAGGGAAGCAGCCGTGCGAAACTCATCGCAGCGAAAGACCTGGCGGATTTGGGCGATGCACTCGCGAAAGATCACGTCTCGATGGACGCTGTGGCACTCGGCCCGAACGTAGATCCCACCGTCCTGAAAACCCTGGCTTCCAAATCGGGTGGAATGGTCGTTTCGAATGAGGATGCGAATTACGCCGACTTTCCGAATATGATCCGCCGTAAAGTCGCCTGGACCGCTGGCGAACCGAAACATAACTTCCAGGCCGTTTATCCGGTGAAGGTTCCGCCGCTTCGCAGTGACCGTGAAACGATCGTCATTGGTAAAGCCAACAAAGGGATCGGGCCGGGAACTTTCCGTTTCAATCTGGAAGATGGTAACGAGGAAAGCGTCAATTACGTGCCTCAGACAGTCGCGGGGTCGAACATCACCGAAATGGTAGAGAAAGTCGAAAAATCCAACGGCAGTTGGCTTCCGCTTGAAAACTGGAACGACTATCAGAACGTAAACCACCTCTTTGATCAGAAAGTGGATGCGATTCTGGCGCAGGTGGACGACCTCATCAATGGCAAAACGTTTGACCTGGATACCGCGGACTCGATCATCAGCGAAGCCGTCAAGAAGTATCCTTCCAACCCGGAAGTGCTCGAATATGTTCGTATCATTGACGATTTGAAGCGCCAGAACGCTGACGCGGTAAAAACCTTCATCACTCCCGAAACTGGCGAGCTTCAGCGTGAAGTCATCGCTCAGGATGTGGCAACCCAGCGTGCCAGATTCCAGGTGCAGGACGAAATCGGAAAAGCCCGTCAGGTTATGGCCAACAATCCGGAAGAGGCGATTGAAATCCTCATGGCGGTCCAGAGCCAGCTGAGTATCAAAGGCCTTCCGCCGGAAGATCTCGACACCTTGACGAAGCAGGTGCAGTCATCGATTCGTGAAGCGAAATCCCGCGAGGAAGCGCTTGCGATCAAAAAGGCAGAGGACCGTACCCGTTTGATGGAAATGCGCGAACGTCAAATCGCTCTTGATAACGCAAAAACGGAAGAACAGAACATTCAGCAGATGATGCGCCGCTTTGACTCTCTGATGGATGAAGGCAAATACCGTGATGCGGAAGAATCCGCAGCCGCGGCTGTTTTGGCGAAGGACCCTGATAATCAGGCGGCAATCGTTGGAACTCTGACGGCTCGTTATCGTGGTTACGAGGAACAAAACCGCCGCGTGAATGTGCTGCGTCAGAAAGGTTTTGTGGACGCGTTCTACCAGGCAGAGCTGGGGGCTGTACCGTTCCCGGACGATCCGCCGGTCGTTTATCCCGATTCGGAAGTCTGGAAGCGCCTGACCGAAAAACGAGTCGAAAAGTACTCGTCCATGGACCTTGCACAGCAGAGTGCCGTGGATAAAAAACTCATGGAATCCCTGAAGGAAGAAACGAGTGTCAGCGCGTTCGACACGCCACTGAACGAAGTGATCGACAAACTGAAAGAACAGCACGGAATTGAAATTCAGCTTGACAAAACGGCGTTGGAAGAAGAAAGTATCGACTCAGAAATGCCGATCACGCTGGACGTTCACGGGATTTCGCTCGCTGCTGCTTTGCGTCTGATGCTTACCAGTAACCAGATGATGTACGTGATCGAAGACGAAGTCATCAAAATCACGACCCAGACGAAAGCCGAAGAAAGCCTCAGTACTCGTGTGTACCCGGTGGCTGACCTTGTGATCCCGATCCAGAACCTCCCGCCGATGAACGGTGGTATGGGTGGCGGAATGCTCGGAAATAACGCCGGTATGGGCGGTATGGGCGGCGGCTTTGGCGGTATGATGGGCGGCGCTGGCGGCGGCATGGGCATGGGCGGCATGGGCGGCGGTATGGGCGGCTTCATGAATAACGGCGAAGCCCTCCGTCGTGCAAACGCCATCAACAAAGCCACGGGCGGCGCTTTCTTCAGTTTCAAAGAAGAGGTCAAACCCGCCAAAGACGCCAAAAAGGCCCAGAAAAAAGCTTCCGCTGCCAAGTGGAACAAATACTTCGCAGAAATGGCCAATGCGGATGAAGAAACCGTGAAAGAAAGCCAGGCGAAAGTTCGTGAAGTCATTCGGCAGATGAAGAGCGAAAAACGTTTCGCGGATATTATCGTTGTGCTGAATGCCGCGATCACGAACAACCAGATCCAGCCCTGGATGTACGAAACCCTCGCGATCGCCATGGTGATGGATAATCGTCCGGCAGAGGATGTGGAACGCGCCTACCTTTCCGCTCTGGAATTCTGCGAAGACCCGAACCAGATGCTTCTGATCGGTGTTTTCATGGAAAAAATGGGTTACACCGAACGCGCTCTGACGATTTACGAGCAGCTCGGCAAAATGTTCCCCGATTCGATACAGCCTTTCGTGGCCGCATTGAATTTGGCACGCCGCCCCGATGTGGACTCGGTGGAAATGATGAAATGGGCCTCACTGGGGCTTCTCCGTCAGGAAGTTGAACCTGAAGACAAACCGGACTGGGATGCCGCTCTCTTGTGCGCAAAAGCCATTTCAGCCCGTCTTGAAGCCGAAGGGAAGACCGAGGACGCGAAGGCCTTCGCAAAAGACCTGGAAAACGCTCTCCAGCGCGACTGTGTCGTGACGGTCTCCTGGACAGGTGACGCGGACATTGACCTCTTCGTCGAAGAACCGAATGGTTCCCTTTGCTCGTTGATGAATCGACGGACTGTCGGTGGTGGCTTCATTGAATCGAATGGTTTCACCAAAGACGGCGGTCGGGATGCTTCCTCCAAAGCCTCGGAGAAGTACATCTGCTCGCAGGGTTTCCCGGGAACGTACCGCGTGATGGCGAAACGGGTTTACGGCGACGTGACCGGTAACAAAGTCGTTGTGGAAGGTACGATCCACTACGGAACTGGCGAGGCCAAGACGATCAAAACGGCCATTCCGTTAGAAAATGATATGTGCGCGATCGAGTTTGCACTTGACGAGGGCCGTCGTACGGAAGCCCTCGAAACGGCGCGCCTGAACACGGCTATTGCCAAGGGCAAGGAATCACAGATCGCGCAGAAACTTTTCGCGAACGTGGACCACAAAGCGATGGCTGACTATGCGGCCTCGGGTGAAGGCGGCCTGGTGCCCGGGTTTGTGAACCTCAGCGGAGCCGTCGGGTATATGCCGGTCATCTGGACGTTGAAACCGGGTGCCACTTACGGCGCTACGGGCGTCGTTTCGGCGGACCGTCGTTACGTGCGTATTTCGGTCGCCCCGTCCTTCTCCTCCATCAAGAGCGTGAAGACCTTCAACTTCGTGACGGGTGACTCGAACGACAACAGTAGCATGTACGGTGGTGGCAGTGGCGGTGGAAACAGAGGTTCCTCCTACTGATCCTGTATTCGTGTACATGGTTTAGATAGTTAAAGGGTAGAGGATTCTAAAAAGGCTCCTCTGCCCCTTTTTTTATTTTGAAACAGACGGACGAGCATGAAAATTGGAGTTTTGAGCGATACTCACGCGAACCTGACAAACACAAAAAAAGCTGTGGAGATTTTCCGCCAGGAGGGTGTTGAAGAAATCATTCACTGTGGCGACATTGGCGCGGCGGAGGTCGTTAATCTGCTTGCGGGGCTGAACGTTCCGTGCCATTTCGTCTTTGGAAACACGGATTTCCCGCAGACGATGCGTACGGCCATCCTGAACGCGGGTCAGACCTGCTGGGACTACTTGGGCATGATCACCCGCGAGGGGCGCCAGATCGCATTCCTTCATGGCCACGACTGGCGTACTCTGGACGAACTGATCGAGTCGCAGCGGTTTGATTTGATTTGTACCGGCCACACGCATGAATTCCATTGGATGATCCAGGGGAAAACGCATCTTCTGAATCCAGGCGCACTGGAACGAACGCCTTCCTCGTCGGTTGTGATTTTGAGTCTCCCGGAGCTTCAAATCACGACGAAACGGATCATTGCGAGATAATTGCGACAAAAAACGGTTCCAGGGGGGATTTTTTGAAAATTTTCTACTTTTTTTCAGGAAAAAGTCCCCACCGGCCCTTGACTAAAAAGGAAAACCTTATAATAATTAAGTGAAATCTATCGTACCTTTCCAATTTCAAAAGGACACAGGAGAAATTTAACGAATGAGTTTAAAAAAAGGTCCCGCTGACAGCAAGAATCAACAGCGTGTTAATGAGCAGATTCGTGCGCGTGAAGTGCGGGTCATTAGTGAGGCGGGCGAACAGTTGGGAATTATGCACGTTCGCAAGGCCCTTGAATTGGCGCAGGAAGCCGGCCTGGACCTCGTTGAGGTCGCCCAGAACGACAAATGCTCGGTCTGCAAAATCATGGACTACGGCAAATTCAAGTACCAGATGACTAAGAAGCAGAACAAAGCAAATCCCCACGTTGTAAAGGTAAAAGAGATCCGTCTCCGTCCTGGTACTGGCGACAACGACGTCATCGTCAAGGTGAATGCCGCCAAAGGTTTTCTGGAAAAAAAAGACAAAGTTCTGGTCTCTGTCATCTTTCGCGGTCGTGAAATGATCCACATTCAGGAAGGCGAACGTATGATCAAACAGGTCATTGAAATGCTCGCTCCGTACGGGAAAGTGGACAGCAAACCGACCAAACAGGGCAAACGCATCTCCTGCACCATCGCCCCGAACTGACGATAGTTAGGAGTTAGGAGTAAAAAAAGCCTTCGGCTTTTATGGGTCGAAGGCTTTTTGTATGTAATATTACAAGAAGCGGAAATTTCTAACTCCTAACTCCTAACTTTTACAGAATCCACCCGTCGCGGTACTCGACCGTGATCAGATCGTTAGCGGCGGGACAGTTCTTGACTTTCATCGCGTCGGCGTCCCATTCGAGTTTCTGACCCACGCGGTACGCCACGGTACCGAGGAGGACCGTTTCAGTAAGGCGGCCCGAGTAACCGAACTTGCACGTGCAGTTTTCCGGCTTGTTGTCGCGGATGGCCTGGAGCCACTCCCTGTGGTGCCCGATCGAGTTCGGAATCGTTTCGGGGGTCGTGTAGTCCGCGTACTTTTCTTCCGGGTAGAGTTTATGAGTACCGTAGTCGGCGTACATCGCGCCATCGTCGCCGACGAACAAAACGCCTGCGCCGGTCATCGGAATGTTGTACTTCGCCATCGCTTCAGTCGGGCGGCGGTCGCCGTCGTACCACGTCAGCGTGCAGGCGGGCAGTTTCTCGCTGCGGGCGGCAAACGTGAACTTCACGGTGAGGTAGAGCGGGCAGCCTTCCGCGTTCACGGCCGGGCCGTCGATCGCTTCCGCCGTCAGGCAGTCACGCAGTTCCAGCGCCCAGAACGGCAGGTCCATGTAGTGGCACGCCATGTCGCCCATGGTCCCGGTCCCGAAGGCCCACCACTTGCGCCAGTTGGCCGGCAGGTAGCACGGATTGTACGGACGGTACTTCGCCGGGCCGAGCCACGAATCCCAATCGAGCCAGTCGGGAATTTCCGGCGTGTCGGTCGGGTTCACGAAGTCGGCAGGGTGGCCCCAGCCTTTGCCGCACCAGACGTGAATTTCACGCACCGGCCCGATCGCACCGGCCTGGATCTTTTCCACGACGCGGCGGTAATTGTTCCCCGCGTGGATCTGCGTCCCCATCTGGGTGACGAGGTGGTTTTTCTCGGCAATTTCCTGCATCACGCGGCACTCACGCACGTCGTGGGTGAGCGGCTTCTCGGTGTAGCAGTGGATCCCGGCGCGCATCGCCATCACGCTCGGGGCGGCGTGTGTGTGGTCCGGCGTGCAGACGCAAACAGCGTCGATGTCCTTCACGGTCTCGAAGAGTTTGCGGAAGTCGGTGAACGTCTTGGCGCCCGGCGCTTCCTTGAGACAGCGATCCAGATTCCGGCGGTCCACGTCACAGACCGCGACGATGTTTTCACCCAGCATTTCGGTGAAGGACGCCCAGCCGCGCCCGCACGGGCCGACGATGGCGACGTTCAGTTTATTGCTGGGAGCGGCATCCTGACAAAAAGCCGGAAGCGCAACGGCCGAACCCGCCGCTAAGGAGCTGGTACGGAGAAATGTACGACGATTTAACATGAGGCTGAGTCCTTTCTTGAGGAAGAAGATGGTGGGAAAATGAATGACGAAAAACTCACGGCAGACCGAAACCCGCCGCTCGATGAAACCATTATAATAAAACTCCCGCAGACTGTCAAGGGGGAATCCCTTTGGAGTGCGGCAATACAGAAGCCGAAGGCTTCCTTTGCCGCTTTCACTTTAGCGGCCGAAAAATATGGTGTTGCAAACGGTTTTTCTCGTGGGAAACCCTGCGCGTTTCAGCGGCAAACGCCTCTTCGAGGCTTTATTGCCGCAAGGGAAAGCGATGAATGTCGCTTGCGCGACTGTATCATCGCACTCCGAAAACTATTCCTCAACCCCTTTACCGTCGGTTTTGGCCGGGGGAGCGTAATCGCTTTCTTTGGATCGGGTTTCCGGCATTTCCGGCGTGTTGCCCGAGCCTTTCACCTCCCCCGCAGTATCGAGGATGACCCACGTTGCCAATTTGCCGTTGAAGTGATGGTCTTTCAGTGTGTTGTTATTAAACGTTCCCATCCCCTGATTGTAAATGAACACACCGACCTGTTTTCCGTCATGGAAATTACATCCGGTGACGGTCGGGTCCCCTGCCGTATCCACGGAGAATTGCGAACGACGGTTTCCGTAGAACTCGCAGTCGGTGAACGTGCCGCGGCCTTCTTCGTAAACGCCCACACCGACCTGTTTTTCGTCATGGATCTTGCACCCGGTGAGGGTCGGATTTCCTTTTGCCCTCACAGCGACCCCCACATTTTGGTTTCCGTAAATCTCGCAGTCGGTGAACGTGCCGCGGCCTTTCTTGTGGATATAGACGCCAGAATCTTCCTGGTCATGGATTTTACATCTGGTGACGGTTGGATTTCCAGAGGTGAGTACGGCGATCCCGGAATACGTGTTTTCGTAAATCTCACAGTCGGTGAACGTGCCGCGGCCTTTTTTCAGGACGGCAATACCGGTATCGCCCCCGTTATGGATCCTGCATCCAATGACGGTTGGATCACTAGCGTCCTGGACGTAGAACCCTGGCAGAGCATTTTCATAAATATCGCAGTCCTTGAACGTGCCGCGGCCTTCATCAAGGAACTCTATGCCGCCATCTTTTCCGTTATGGATCTTGCATCCAATGAAGGTCGGGTTGGTGTTGGCATCCCACACTCTGATTCCCGAAAACCTGGTTTCGGAAATATCGCAGTCGGTGAACGTGCCGCTGCTTTCCTGAAAGACCCACACACCATTCTCTTGTGACTGATGGATCTTGCACCTTGTGACGGTCGGGTTCCCGGACATTCGGACCTGGATCCCCGAAATCTGGCTTCTGCTGATTTCACAGTCAACGAATTCGCCAAGGCCTTCCTTAAAAATGAACACGCCACAGCCTTTCTCGTCTCGAATTTTACAGCCGGTGACGGTCGGATTTCCTTTCGTCCTCGCCTCGATTCCCGAACACGAGTTCTGGTAAATCTCGCAGTCGATGAATTTTCCAAGCCCTTCTTCTCTGACGAGCACGCCCTGCGCTTTCCCATCGTGGAAAGTACACCTGGTAACGGTCGGATCTCCGCCAGTCTCCACCGTGATGCCTGCATTATTCTCGTTTCCATGAACGTCGCAGTCGGTGAACGTGCCGAGGCCTTTGTACTGGACTGCAATCCCGCCCATTTGCCCGTCATAAATTTCACATTTGGTGACTGTCGGATTGCTGGCCAGAAGGACCTTGAACCCCGCATTCGCATTTCTGTAGATCCGGCAGTTGGTGAACGTGCCAAAACCTCCGTCAGAAACCCCCACGCCGCAGCATTTTCCGTCATGGATCTCGCAGTTGGTAACCGTCGGATTCCCGGCAGTATTCACACTGATTTCCGCGATCTGGTTTCTGTAAAGATTGCAGTCGCGGAACTGGCCGAGGCCTTTTTGAAGGGCCCACACGCCGCAGTCTTTTCCGTCGTGGATCTTGCAGCCGGTGAAGGTCGGGTCGCCCGACTCACTCGTCACGACGCCCGCCAAAGCGTTTTCGTAAACCTCGCAGTCCCGAAACTCGCCGCGGCCGTTTTTTAGGACGGTCACGCCGTTGCTTTTCCCGTCATGGATCTTGCACTCGATGAAGGTCGGATCCGCCAATTGACTCACCGAGATCCCCGGCCCCTTGTTGCCGTAAACCTCGCATTTGGTGAAGGAACCACGGCACTCTTTCTGGATGAGCAGGCCGGCATTGCCGCAGTCTTTCGCGATGCAATTTTCCACGGTGGGATCGGTTCCTTTGTTATGAACGATCATTCCGACTCCATACTGGGAGGAGAAAACGCAGCTGGTAAACTTTGGAGTGCCGCCGGTAATGTAAAAACCGCCGAAGACTTCCTGGGGCTTGGCTGACGCACTGCTTCCGACGGTGAGGTTTTGGAAGGTGGGGCTTCCGCTCCGGATCTCAATGGCGTCCGAAAACGGACAGTCGATGACCACTTCCTCCGGGTTGCTCGTGTCACCCACGAAGGTGACGGTTCGGTCGATCACCAGCGTTTCCGCAAGACCGTGTTTTCCCGGCTTGATCGTGATGGTTCCGCCGTCCTTCACGTGGGCGTAAGCCTCCTCGATGGTCCGAAAATCGTCCGGCACGGTAATATTCATCAAATTGGACGCCGGCTCCTCAGCCCGGGCACAAAGGCCCAACGCCATCGTGAGCAGTGCAAACAAAATTACGCGTTTCATGGTAAATCTCCGTTTTCTTTGATTTTAATCTGACTGAAAAAGTCAAGAGTGGGGGAGGTCCAGGTTTTCACTGCGGATCCGCGCAGAAATCGATCTCGTACCAGAGCGTCCTGAATTCCGGCGAGATCTCCAGCTCGACCATGGTGTCCGAAACTCTGCGGGCGGTGAATTCCCCCTGACGCTCACCCGAGGCGGTGAGCGGGTAGAATTTGACCGTCACGTTCTTCGCGGCCGGAAGCTGGATCCGGGCCGAAATCCCCTCGCAGAGGTTCGGCGAGCCTCCGTTCGTGCGGCACGTCGTCAGTTTCTGGCCGATGTAGTTTTTCATCTCCGCCACGGGAATGTCCGGGAGTTCGGCCGGGTTTTTCGTCAGATCGGCCTCGTCGTACACACGGGTTTTCGCGCCGGCGTTCCGAACCAGGCCCGTGGCGGCCAAAAGCACGCGGGGGGAGGGGGTCCCGTCCGTTTCGTCGATCTGCGTCAGGGAAATCGTCATCCAGTCGAGGCACGAGGGGCCCGGAATGATTTTCGTCCCGTCCTTAAACGTCGGCGTGCCGGCCTGGGCGGTGAAACCGGTGAAGACTTTCGTCCGCGGCGTGTCGATCAGGCACCAGCCGTCTTTTCCTTCGTCGGACTGCCAGACCAGCTCCCCGGTGGAGCTGCGCGTCGCGAAAGGTTTCTCCGGCGTGGCGTCTTGCGGTTCCTGGGCCGTCAGCCGGGCAGTTCCCTGAGCGTTTTCCGTCGATTGCAGGTCGGTCAGGCGCGTGCCGGAGTACTCGGTAAACGTCCGGGTCGGGTCCGCTTCGGTCCGGGAGTAAGGCCAGCCGGTATTCAGGGCGACGGAATCGCGTGTCTGCTGGTCCTGAAAGTCTTTGGAAAGCGCCCGGACGTTCGATTTTCCGGTTTCCAGCGCGGCGTTCAGGCCGGAGGTCACATCGCCGCGGACGAACAGATTATGGCACGCGGGCTGATGGACCAGAGCCGCCGAATTCCCGTGAATGTCGAAGAAGGAGACGTGCCACGGATTCAGTGGGGAGTGCGTCCAGGAAAAGATGAAGATCCCGGCCCAGTCCTGAAAACCGCCCGCCGCCGCGATCAGCGGGAAACCCTCGGCAAAGTACTGGTTCGGGAACGGGTGGTTGTACTCGCTGACGGTGTACGGCTTCCCCAAAACCCGCGCGGCCGAGAGGGAGGCGAGCGTCCCGGAATTCCCGAGCGTGTTCACGAGCGGAACGTTGGAAACGTACCAGTCGTCCGTCCACGCTTTATGCGGGAAAACCGGGTGATTGTGGTACGAGTGAATATCGACGTAATCCATCCTCGCCTGCGGGTAGGCCGAGCCGTAACGCAGCTGGGTCCCCGTGACCGGGTGCTGGCATTTCAGCTCGTTTTTCACGAAATCATACATTTCGGCGGAGTACCGCGCCTCCACATCGAGGCAGAATTGCGTAAAGTCCGCCCGCATCGCGGCATTGGACCGATTATCGGAGCCACGCGTCGCAATCCTGACGGTCCCGTTTTCGAGCGATTCGTCTTCCGCGATCCCGATGTGACCAAAGGCACGGAATGAAATGTCGTCCAGCTCCATCACGGTCCCGGGCTCGAAGTAGCAGAAGCCGACGCGGGCTTTTTCCTCATCCGCGGCAGCCTGGAAGCAGAGCTCAAAATCCTGCCACTCGGTGGTGAGCGGCACGTCACGGCTCAGGCCCAGATTCGCCCAGTTGGGGCCGGCCTGAACGCAGCTAACTGTGACTTTCGTCTCCTTGTTCGCGCGGGCACGGAAGCGGACGGTGTACGGGAGGTCCTTCTTCACGCGGACGTTCAGATTGAAAAACTGTGGCTCCCACGGCTTCTCGCCGATTTTCTGCGCCTCAAAGACCAGCACGCCGTCTTTGACCTGGAGCGTCGCTTTCGAGTTATGCCCCTGCGAGAGGATCCACTTTCCCGGATTGCCTTCGCTGAACGTGGAGTCGTTTTCCGAAAGCTGATTCGGCTCGCCCGGATGATCGACGTACCCCCACGCCTTGCGGAGGTCCTGAGTTGAGCGGTACTTCGTGCGGAGCCAGGCGTTCCACTGCTTCTGGAGTTCCTCCTCGCAGTACTTCGGAAGGTTCCGGTTCAGCGCCCAGCCGCGCCACTGGCTGACGATGGAGTTTTCGTTATTGATCTCGACCACCGCTACGCACGGCTCGTCGGCGTAGCACTTTCCCGTGTAGGGGTTCACGTGCCGCAGAAGGTCGCGGGCGTACTTTTTCTGAAGCTCGATCATGCGCGGCATGAAATGGTCCAGCCCTTTGTCGTGGTTCGGGCGCAGATCTTCCTCCGGGAAACCGTCCGCCTCGGTGAATTTGCGCGAGACGTGGAGGTTAATATTGACGTAGATCCCGCACCGTTTCAGCTCGGAGATGAACCAGTCGAGCCGATCGAGTTTTTCCGGGTCAAATTCCAACTGCTTCGGATAGTTTTTCCCCCAAATCTCCCGCATATCCATGTGGTGAAGGCGCACGATGTTCAGACCGAATGAGGCGAGGCGCTCAGCCATGGCGGTGGCGGTTTCCTTCTCGGGGAAGCAGGCGCCCATGCAGACGTTCACGCCCCAGAAGCGGACGATCCCCGCGTCGTTCACGAAGTGCTCGTTTTCAACGCGGATCAGGCCGTCGGCGCCGGCGGGTTTGGCGAGCGTCGGAGAGTTCCAGATCCGGGCGATCTGCTCACCCGTGGCGTTGAACGGAAAGAGCGGAGCGTTTTCGTCCGCTGCGCAAAAAGAAGTCAGAAACGCGAGAGCCGCAAGAAAAAGGAGGGATTTGAGCTTAAACATAAAAATCCTTTCGAGGTGGGGTAGATTGAGGGAAAATCGCTGTGAAACAACAAAGTCAGGGATCCCCGAACTTTATCTTTCCGGGAGACCTCTGACTTTCAAAACCTGCCAACAGTTTTGGGACTTACTCCAGGTAGTTTTCCCGGATGTACTGCTGGTCCTTCTCGCAGAAGTTTCCGATGTCAAAACCTTTCTGCTTCACTTTTCCTTTATCTGCTTTATCCTTGAACTCAAGAATAATCGTGGCTTGACCATCCATTTTTACGAAGCGCGCACGGAGCGACTTTCCATTCAGGTCTTTCCAGACACGCCATTCCCCAACTTTACTGGGTTTCTTTGAGTCTTTTTTAGCCGGTTGCGCTTTTTCGGGAGCATCTTTTTCTGCCTGAGCGTCCGCGGCGGGGGTTTCCGGCTCGGCTGGCTCAGCTTCAGGCTCGGAAGTCACGGCAGGCTCCGGCTCAGAAACCGTTTCAGGTTCCGTGGTCACATCCCCTTCATCGCCTTCTTCATTGTCGCCCGTGTCGGCGTCAACATCGGTCTGAACATTTTCCGATCCTCCGAGGAACGGCACGTACTTTATGATCGTTCCACGGAAGAACCAACCTGCCACCGCGAGGATCACGAGAATAATCAGCGGCAACATACAACCCGAGCCCTGGCGCGGAGCCTTTCCCAAATCGTTGTTCAGGATCACTTTGATACTGGTCAGACGCTTTTTGACGGTCATGATCTCGGTTTTCAGGTCGGCCGAGACGAAACCATCGCGGGTTTTCTGAATCAAATCGTCGAGCCGGCGCAGGCTTTCCACGTCATCGGCGATCCCGCGGAATTCACGTTTGACATCGTCCGGACTATTCAGAAACGACTTTACGATTTTCTGATTCATGTTCTGCAGTCTGACGAGAGCATCATCCGGCATTTGGTAATCGGGATTGGAGAATTTCTCGGTGTAGGGTACGAGAAACTTCAACGTCTCAGCGCATTGCGCCATCATATCCTTGGAAAATTTTTTCATGGTACGAATCTTAAATGAAAGGAAAGGATGGAATGACAGAAATGAGGAAAAGGCCCACCCCATCAGGAGTTTGAAGCCCTTTTTCCGCATTTCTCCGATAGTCAGTTACAATAAATGGTGAGGAACGATTTACCCGTCACCACGGTATTCTGCGCGATCAACGGCTCACGCTGCGCGGCCTGAAGGCCCTTCACGTTCGTGTGCGGGAGGAAATGCCCGCAGGAGGACGAAACGTCCAGCCGGAGGCGCTCGCCTTTCCCGATGCGGAACGCGTGGTCGGAAAACGTGAAATCGATCGCTTTTTCCGTGCCGGGCGTGTAGTCGGGCGTCGTGTAGCAGAGCGACGAAATGTCGTCCCGCAGCGGGTACGCCTTCCCGTCCTCTTTGATCAGGCTCAGCCGCGCGTAGAAGCACGTGTCCTCGCGGTCCGACTTTCCGACCAGATGCAGCGTCATGCGTCCCTGAACGTCCGCAACTTCTTCAAAAGGTTCCGAAAGGAACGACTTCACGTCCGGCCGGAAATCCGGTTCGGGCTGGATCTGCATGCCGCCGAAGTTCAGGCAAAGCCCCCCCGGGAACGGCGCCGGATTTCGCGGGTCGTACTGGTACGAAATCTCCGCCGGAGCCGCGGCTTGCGGGCCGAGCGTCTTCCGGCCGTTTTTGTCAGCGTTGAGGTAAAATTTCCGCGCGACCGGGCCGTTTTTCAGGTGCTCGACGCTCTTCCACTCGTTCTCGTACAGCGAGAAATAGGAGATTTTCCCCTTCGGGATTTTCTGGAGCGGCATCCCTTTTTTCAGGTGGTCGAACCATTCGGACTCCATGCCGGGGAACTCCTCGAAGATCGAGCCGTTCTGGAATTGGATCGGCGTGGCGGCGTTTTCTTCTTTCCAGCGTCCGCCGTGGTCGTAAGCCCCGACCAGAAGCGCGCACTGGCCCCGCCGTTCGTCGCTCAGACGCTCCCACATGTCGAACAGGCCGCCGGTGTAAATGTCGTACCAGTTCGTAGTGAGGAGGACTGGAACCGTGGAATTCGTCAGCGCGTTGAACGAGTCGCTTCCGCCCGCCGGGGTCTTCCAGAACGGATCATCCTCACGCGGGTGGGAAAGCTCCGCGTCGAGTTCCGGCACGGGTTCACCGAAGTACCGCCGGGAAAAATCGAGCGCGGGGAACTGGAAGAACGTGACGCTCCGGTCACGCTGGAGGTCGTGATTTTTCTTTTTGTAGCCGCTCACGAACCAGCCGCCGTGAAGCCCGGCCTTAAAGAAACCGTTACGGTACAGCACGTTGTAGCGGTTGCAGTCCTGCACGCTCAAAACCGCGCCTTTCACGTCCGGTGGGTTGGTGTCGAGGTAAAGCAGATGGACCGACGAGAGGTAACTCCCCCCCGTGAGGAATATCTCGCCGTTGTAGAACGGCAGTTTGCGGACCCAGTCGAGCAGGGCGAGGCCATCGGCGCGCTCGTTTTTGTAGGGGATCCAGTCGCCTTCGCTCATCCCGCAGCCGCGGCAGTGCTGGCAGATGTGCGCGTAGCCGTTTTTCAGGCTCCCGAGATTACCCGCCGCAAAGTTCGGCATATTGACCGGCTCCTCCGCGACGTAGGGATTTCTCTGAAGGATGATCGCGCACTTCTCCCCTTCAGGCGGGACGTTCCCGTAGGTGTAGATTTTCACGCCGTCCGCCATTTCGAGCATCGTTTCAAACCAGCGGACCTTCCCGACGCCGGGGAGTTCTTTCTCCTGGACCTGAATGACGGCTTCAGCATCACCGGCCGCAAACGAGGAAATACCGATTGCCCCTGCGCCAAGCGCGGCGGACGTTTTGAGGAAGTGACGGCGGGAAACGTTTTTCATGAAAAAAACCTTTTAAAAGACGAAACGATGGAATCCTTCTTACAGTATAAGTGAATCCCCCGGTTTTGTCAAGCAGGGAGGCAATATTTTCTTGGTCCTTGTATTCCAATTCCATAGTAAACGTTTCTAAGGCCAATTTAAACACGGATTTTCACGGATTATAAGGATTTACGTGGATTACTGATGAAAAGGTTCAAGTGTTTCCTGAAAAAAATCTTTTGATCTCTGAAAATCCACGTTTAGTAAAGGGCTTTTTAAATGTAATTCGTGGGGGGGCTTGATGGGATCAGGGGAATCGGGTATAATCGGAGAATCAATGATTATGGATTCCTGACCGAACACGGCGCACTGCGTGTTGTTCCCGCAATCCCAACCAAACCTTCCTCAATCCAAACTGGAGATCACTCATGAAAAGACGTGAATTTTTGAAAACCACGGCCGCTTTTGGCCTTTTTCTTCCCGGGATTTCCGGCCTTGCCCGCGGCGACGCTTCCCCGAATGAGCGCGTGAATGTCGCTCTGATCGGGATCGGCGGTCAGGGAGGTCATCAGGTCGGCGGCCTCGGCTCGCAGAACGTCGTGGCCCTGTGCGACGTCGATGACGCCCGTGCGGGCGGCGTGTACGGAAAATTCCCCAACGCGAAAAAGTACTACGACTACCGCAAAATGTTCGACGAAATGTCCAACCAGTTCGACGCCGTCGCGGTCAGCACGCCGGACCATTCCCACTTCCACCCGTCTTGGATTGGGATGCAGCTCAACAAGCATTTGTACCTCGAAAAACCGATGGCGCACTGCGTCAAGGAGTGCCGGATCCTGACGGAACTGGCGCGTGAGAAGAAACTGGCGACCCAGCTCGGGATGCAGCGTCACGCCATGCCGTCGATGCGGCGGACGGTCGAGGCGGTCCAGTCCGGGGCCATCGGCGAGATCGTCGAGGTTTACAGCCGGATCGGCGGCGACCGCGGAATGCCCCAGCCGCTCGATTTCTCGAAGCCGAAGCCGGAAACGCTGGACTGGGAGGTCTGGATCGGCCCGGCAAAATTCCGTCCGTACACGTCGGGGCTTTGCCCGTACAACTGGCGCTTCTGGTGGGATTACGGCACGGGCGAGACGGGGAACTGGTGCTGCCACATCCTGGAGATCCCGTTCTGGGCGCTGAACCTCACGTACCCGGAAAAGGTCTCGGCTGTCGGACCGGAAGTGGACCCGGAACGCACCTCCAAGGGGATGGACGTCGTGTTCGACTTCCCGGCCGTCGGCGACCGCAAGGCACTGAAACTCTACTGGAGCCACGGCGGATTCAACCGCGAGATCAAGAAACACCTCGAACGCTTCGGAGACCGCAAAATCAAGATGGGGAACACGTTCTTCGTCGGGACCAAAGGCGTGATCTCGTGCGATTTCGGCTGGCACGAAGTGCACCTCTATGACGAAAAGGCCGAGTACCAGGCCCCGGCCGAGACGATCCCGCCGTCTCCGGGCTTCCATCGGGAGTGGCTCAACGCGATCAAGGGCGGCGAGCCGGCGACGTGCAATTTCGATTTCTCGGGCAAAATCGCCGAGGCGGGCCTCCTCGGGAATGCCGCCTATCGGGTTGGCGCGGTTGAGGGGATCCGCTGGAACTGGCAGGAAATCAAGTCGCCTGACTGCGCCGCGATCGACGAGCTCAACTACCCGAACTACCGTAAAGGCTGGGAAATTGGCTGATTTGATGCGGTGGTACCATGGGAATGAACCTTTCTCCTCATCCCCATGGTGCCATTTTTCACAGTGTTTCGATGCTCCGTTCCGGATTCGGGACTGAGCGGAAAACCATCTGCCCCAATGCGGGGATTTCGTCCCCGGAGTCCATCGTCATTCCAGAAAGCGTAAAGACTATCGGCGTGTAACACCTGAAGACTGTTTACGTGGTGACAGGGACAAAAGCGGCGGAATTTGCCCGGAAATTCAACTATGACTTTAAAGTCAGGAAACTCTCCTGCGGAGACATCGTTTACTTTGTTGTCTTCAATCCATAATTCATTAAATTTGTAGGGTCATTTCATGCCAGATTCCGATGCCGAACTTTTTGCCATTTTGGACAAATACATGAATATCCCGGCCGAGGAACTGCCGACCCGGGAAGAGATCAAGGCGCAATATCCGGCTTTGGCGGATGAGATTTGGCGGTGTCTGGAGGGAATGACCTTTCTGAAAAAGGAAGAAGCGTCGCGTCAGGCCAAGCTTTCCTCTTTCGTTACGCCTCCTGCTACTGATTCGGACGTTTTGAGTGACTCGACGAAAAGTTTTTCTGCGACTCAAACCCACGGTGGGGGAAAAAGGCCGGATGTCATGCTTGGCCTGGAGCCGATTGGGGATTTTGAGCTGGTGCGAGAGATTGCCCGCGGCGGGATGGGGGTCGTTTATGAAGCGTGGCAAAACTCCCTGAACCGGCTGGTTGCCCTGAAAGTCCTGCCTCTTGCCTCAACATTTGATGAACGTCAACTTCAGCGTTTCCATAACGAAGCGGCAGCCGCGGCCCAGCTCGAACACACGGGCATCGTCCCCATTTACGCCATCGGAACGGACAGGGGGATCCACTATTACGCGATGAAGCTGATCAACGGGCCACACCTCGGAACGATCATTCACGCACTGCGGGATGAGCCTCCTGCTGAGAAAAGCCCTGATAATTCGACCGTTGCCATGGCGGAATCGTCCGATATGGCCGTACCGGAATCCGAAGAAGTCATGACAGACGATACTGTCGATTTCCAGCCGGATAAACCTGCCGTCCCCGCCCCACAGAAGGACGAAAACGAAGTCACGGCTTCGATGAAGAGTCTGTACAAAGAGCGCCGTGCCGAGTATTTTCGTACCGTGGCCAAGCTGATGAAACAGGCGGCAGACGCACTGGATTACGCACATCAGTGTGGTGTGATCCATCGTGACATCAAACCAGCGAACCTGATGCTCGACTCGGAAAACCAGCTTTGGATCACAGACTTTGGTCTGGCGCAAGTTCGTTCGGACGTTCACCTCACACACACGGGCGAGATTTTCGGCACCCCGCGCTACATGAGTCCCGAACAGGCGCAGGGACATAACCGGCTGGCGGACCATCGGGTCGATATTTACTCGCTGGGTTCCACATTTTACGAGTTCCTGACCCTTCACCCACTTTTTGGAAAAACGAATCACGTCGAGCTTTTGAAGAAAATCACGCAGGAGGAACCGAAGAAACTTCGGGCGTGGGATCCCGAAATTCCGCGTGATCTGGAAACGATTCTTCTCAAGTGTCTCGCGAAGCTGCCCACCGATCGTTACGAAACGGCTGCGGAACTTTCGGCAGATTTAGAACGTTTTCTTGAAAACCTTCCCATCAAAGCACGACGGCCGGGTTTTTTCGAGCTGGCGACAAAATGGAACGCCCGTCACCCGTGGTTTCTTCGTTTTGTCTTCCTGATTTTGATGACTCTCTGGCTTGGTCTGGCGATTAACCACCACCAGCTCAGTCAGGAGAAATCCCGAACACAGGAAGCTCTTGGCGAGGCCCAAGCCCGATTTGAGAAAGCCCGAAGCGCAGCCGACAAACTGGTGAAAATCGCAGAAGAAGAGCTTTCCACCGCGTCTTCCCTGGAAATTCGCCGTGCCCGGCAGAAAGTGCTCGATACGGCTCTGGTTTTGTATCAGGATTTTCTCACGATCGACGAACTGGACCCTGAAACCGAGCAGCAACTCACGTCGATTCGGAATTATGTTCAACAATTCATGGAGCTTTTGGCCGAGTCGGACGGTTTGCCGCCGATTTTCCTCCTGATGGACTACGATGTACAGACGGATTTGCAGATTACGCAGGAACAAAAGGAAAAAATCATGCGTTTTAACCGGGAATTTCGTGAAAAAGGTGAACAAATCTTCAGGAATTCCCGAGATGTAACTCAGGAAATGCGCGTTCAGGTAATGACCGAGCAGATTCGTTCAACTGATTCGTTCCTGAAAGAAGTTTTAACGAAGAATCAGAAAGCTCGCCTGCGCCAGATCCAGCTTCAAATCCAGCCAGAAAGAATTCTTGACGAAAATGTTCGCAAGGAACTTCAGCTCACGGAGGATCAAATCACCCAGCTTGAAAAAAAGCTGAGTATTTCCAATAATCGCCCGGGGCGTAATTTTGAGCCGTACCATCAGCCCGGTATTGCTCCGCGTCTCAACCGGACGGACACAAAAGCCCAAATCCCTCAACCCCCGCAATCCAGGCCGACTCCTCCTCAATTTTCCCAACGGTCACAAAGAGGGGATTTTAAAGAGATCCTGACACCGGAACAGCTGAAGAAGTGGGAATCCATGAAGGGCAAAACGTTCAAAAGAATGAATCGCATGAGACCTCCTTTTGATCGAAATGGTTGGAGAAGACGCGAGGGAGAACCCAAGGACACAAAGGAACCGGCACAGGAAAAAAGCAACGTCGAAAATTCAACGGAGAGTTCCCTTTCTGAGGGACAAAAAATCACTCCGTGATGTTGGATACATCAGGCTTGAAATACTGCAGGCCGCTTTGACGCAGTTCGTTGGGCGTATGTTTGAACTCACGTTTTATGGCCACACATAAGTGAGAAATGCTTCGGAAACCGGTCATTTTCGCGATTTCCGCCAGTTTGAGGCGTGTACTGGTAAGAAGTTCCAGCGCTTTACTGGTCTGAACCTTTAAAATTTCCGTATGAGGAGAAGAATTCAGATACTTTTGGAATCTGCGTTCCAAGGTCCGCCGCGGGAGTTGGGTCGCTTCGACGAGTTCCTCAACACGCAAACCCTGGCATGCTTTTTCGCGGATCATATTCATCGCGAGAGCCAAAGCAGCATCGTTGATTTCGCCATTGGGGAGGCAGACCTTTTCGACTGGCAGTAACATATAATTTCTCCAATTATAAAACGGAATAGTTTGAGTAGTTTAAGGGAGATTTCCGGAAAATGATTAGCCTAAAGTATCGTGATGAGAAATCTGAAAAAAATTTCCTTGGAAAACTCAAATGCAATTTAATTGTTGCGTATTTTTGAAAAATCCGCCGTCAAAAATGAAAATTTTTTATACGTTTTTTTTCCTGTTGCTCCTGTTGGCCCTTTTGATTTCAGGCCGTCAAATGAATTCCAGAATTCAAACGACGACTCTCCTCACCCGCCCTGTAGGAATCATGGGGACCACATGTTCGTTATGCGTCGTCGTGAAAAATTGTGACCTCCAGCGGGGAAACAGACTTCTGAAAGAAGCAGAATGGAAACTCCGAGAGTGCGAGATGCTCACGAGTACCTGGATCGAAACGTCGGAAATCAGCCGCCTGAACGCCGCCAAAGCCGGGGAAATCGTGAGCCTGTCTCCATTTACAATGGCTTTTTTACGCAAAGCCTGCGAAGCTTATGAGCAGACTGACGGAGCGTTTGACATAACCTGCGGCAGACTTTGGCTTCACTGGAAAGCATGTGAAAAAGAAAACCGCCTCCCCACTCAGGAGGAACTCGATGCCATTCGCGCGGAATCAAACTGGAATAACCTGGAGCTCGGGCAGCCGGGAACGCCAGAAGAAAACTCCGTCACCAAACGAGCCGACGGTGTGTGCGTTGTAACCGGTGGTCTGGCGAAAGGAATGGCCATTGACGAGGCTTTAAAGACGCTTACAAACGATGGAGTCGCGCTTCACGCTTTCGTGGAAGTCGGTGGCGATGTGGCGACGTTCCTGTATGAAAAGCCGGTCCAGATCGCGGGACCGGAGAAAAAAACCGTTGTTTGCCCAAACGGAGGAGTCTGCACAAGCGGTCACACGGCCCGGTTTTTTGAAATTCAGGGGCAAAGATTCAGCCAAATTTTAAATCCTCAGACGGGCCAGCCGGTCCCGCGCCGCTGGGAAATTACCGTGACCGCCCCGGACTCCTCGACTGCTGACTACTGGGCCACAGCGTTGGAGGTCCTGGGGAAAGAAGGGGTTTCGATTCTTCCCGAAAACATAAAAGCAGAATTTCTAAGTACGAAATAAAGTGAAAGACCGTTTCCCGCTTTATTCCTCGTTTCGTTCTTCTCTTCTGGCGCGGATGAATTCCAGTCTCGCAGCAATTTCTGCCTCCATGCCGCGGCCGGTCGGGAAGTAGTAGCGGCGGTCCACGCCCAAATAGTCCTGCGCCGCGATGGCGTCCGGGTACTCGTGCGCGTACTGGTAGCCAACGTGGCCAAGCCTCTTGCAGGCGTCGAAATTATTGTCACGCAAGTGCATCGGAACGGGAACGACCCCTTTTTCCTGAACGTCATCCCGGGCGGCGTAGATCGCGTTCGTGGCAGAATTGGATTTTGGCGCTGTGGCCAGATAAATGACCGTCTGCGCCAGATTCAACTGGCACTCGGGAAGGCCGACCATTTCGCACGCCTGAGCGCACGCCACCGCCAGCGGGAGCGCATGAGGATCGGCGTTTCCCACGTCCTCAGAGGCCAAAATCACGAGCCTCCTGGCCAGAAAACGTACATCATCGCCACCTTCCAACATTCGGGCGAGCCAGTAAATTGCCGCGTCCGGGTCGCTGCCGCGCACGCTTTTGATCAGGGCGCTGATCACGTCGTAATGCGAGTCACCGTCGCGGTCGTGGCCGGTGATCCGCTTCTGAACCGACTCGGCCGCCATTTCGAGCGTGAAATGAATGGGGTTGGCGAGAGTGGAAAGAACACCGATCTCCAGCGCGGAAAGGGCTCGCCGTGCGTCGCCTTCGGCCGTCTGGGCGAGGTACTCCAGCGCATCGTCGTCCATCTGGATCTTCATGTTGCCGAGGCCCCGCTCTTTGTCGGTCAGGGCGTTTCGCAGGATCGTCTTGATGTTTTCGATCGTCAGCGCGTGGAACTCGAAGAGCCGGCTGCGGCTCAGGAGCGCGTTATTCACGGTGAAAAACGGGTTTTCGGTCGTCGCGCCGACCAGCGTGACGATCCCCTCCTCCACGTCCGGGAGCAGAACGTCCTGCTGCGCTTTGTTGAACCGGTGGATCTCATCCACGAAAAGGAGCGTTCGCCGCCCTTCCGACGCAACCGTATCGGCCGCCTGGGTGAGTATTTCGCGCAGTTCCTTCACGCCGTTTGTCACAGCCGAGATCTGACAGAAATCCGCGTTTGACTCGACCGCCAGGAGTTTGGCCAGCGTGGTCTTCCCCGTGCCGGGCGGGCCGAAAAAAATCACGGAGCCGAGGCGGTCCGCCTTGAGCAGTCGCCGAAGAAGTTTTCCCGGAGCCAGAAAATCCTCCTGACCCACGAACTCATCGAGATTTCGTGGGCGCATCCGGGCCGCGAGAGGCTGGTTTTTACGGCGGTTTTCGTCTTCTATGGAATCAAAAAGCGACATTTCAAAGGTCCTGAACGAGTAAACTTTGCAGGGGAAACCTGAACTTTGGGTTTCGTTTCGGCCGGGGTTTAGGCGGGCCAAAATGCGAACGGGATGAATTGCGAAAAAAACGAAAATTCTTGGGCTAAAGATCAAACCGGTCCCGCTTCAACGCGAGATTTAAACACGGATTTTCACGGATTAAAGGGATTAAAAGGATTCCTTCCGGGAAGACTTCACCCCTTCTTCTTTAAAAATCCTGAAAATCCATTGAATCCGTGGAAATCCGTGTTTAAATGGAATTCTGATGTGGTGTGCGCTTTCGGTTGGGCGCCGCGTACACGGGATTTTTGGGAGGAGGCTTTTCAGATCAACCCCCCAATTCCCCCGGTTCGCAAGCTAGCCTTGGCGTTTAATTGGAAGCAGTTTTTTCCACCAGGATGAAAACCCTTCCTTTCACCACGCTCGGCCCATCGACGGGTTCCCCCACGGCTTCCGGCGGGAGGATCTGGACCAGCGGCCGGCCGGAACTCCCAGCGTTGGCCGCGTCGCGTGTTTCGCCTGCGTTTCCCGGGTCCCCGGTCTGGTTCTGGGCCTCGACGGTCTTCTGCGAGACGCTCAGCGTCCAGCCGCCGTCCGGTTTTTTCGTCAGTTCCTGCGCCCAGAACGTCCCCTTCTGAGGCGGAGCGAGGCGCGACTCCCAGGCCGGATCGCCGTAAAACGCCACCGTGTCGCGGTCGTAAAGGAGGCCCTGGACGTCACGTTTCTGGTCGTTGGAAAGCTCGTTGAAGCGCTTCTGGATCTCCTCTTTGGACTCTGCGGTGGTCAATTCCGGCAAAAGCTGCATCAGGCGGTACGTCAGCGCCTGGTTCGACGCGAAAAACGCCTCCGCGCACGTGAATTGGCCGGGCTGGCCGAGGTAGTATTCCAGCACACCCCAGCCCATGTAGCCGAACCAGGTCGGGACCGTGTAGCCGACGAACGCGTTCACGCCGAGGGAGTGGATCTCGGCCAGGACCATGCAGTCCCGGTCATCCACGTTTCCGATGAGGCAGTTCCCCGCCGCGATGTGGACTTTCGGGCCGTCGCACGTCACCGGGAACGGCTCACCCTTGAGCGGGCAGGCCAAATATTCACCGTTTTTCGAGCGGAAGCAGCCGTTTCTGTAGGAGTAGCCCGGCTGCCAGTCGTGGCTCGTGGCGTGGGCGGAGGTGAGGAAAAGGTCGGCCCCCTTCCAAGCCTCGGCCAGTGCGCGGGTCGTATCGCCCGGCCCGTCCGTATGGTCCGTAATGACCGCCTTGCCGTCCGGCCCCACCGTTTTCTCGACGTAATGGTTTTTGCGGCCTTCATCGTACCAGACCCCCGACTCGAAGAGTTCGAGCGGCATCGGGGAGATCCCCGCCACCCGGCGGACCGTCAGAGGCTCAGCGCAAGACGCGATCCGATGCGCGTCCTCCGGCGTGAACCCGGTGATGATCCCCCAGATCGTGTCCGTGTACGGGTCGTCGTTCAGGGCGCGGGTGAACAGATGGATCTGACGCACGCGCGTTTCGCCAAGCTCCTCGGGCCGAAGCAGGACGCACGTGTAGTACGGCATCAGTTCGCGCATCCGGCCGATGAAAGCCTTCAGCGCTTCTGCATCCGCGTCCAGGGCGGGGATCTCGACACGCTGAACGTCAAAGCGCTCCGCGTATTTCTTCTCAAGCGCCTGGGCCGATTTTTCCCACGCGGGGTCCGCGAAGGTTTCGGCAGAAGAAAGGACCGCGTAAACGGTCTTCTGTGGTGAAGTCTGGGCGTTGAGCGAGGCCGCAAGGCAGATGAAAACGGTGAAAAAAGTGAGTAAACTACGCATTTTAATAGGTCGTGAGTTAAAAACCAGGAAATTTAACTGAAAGCCGTGAGGGGCGGATTCATTGCTTTTCGAAAACGATTTCTTTGCCGTTCAGCGGGTCGGTCTCGTCGAGCGTCCAGAGCGTGAAGCGGTACGCGGTCGGCAAAATCTGCATCTTCACGGCCGCCGGCGGGGTCTGGAACGTTCCGACGCCCACGACTCCGGAGCTGGGAATGCTCAGGCTGCGCGGCGAGTCGGTCTTCGAACGGTAAAAATTATGGAAGTGGCCGTGGATCCAGCCCTGGAACTGCGGGAAGTCCTTGAACTGCGGGAAAAACGCCTCGACGTCCGTCGGGTGATGGCCGCAGAAGAAGATCGGTCGGTCGGCCGGCTGCGCCCTCAGCACGGACTCCATCCACGTGACCTGCTCGGGGAAAAAAGCGCCGTGGTAGCGCAAGTAGCCGTCGTTCTGGCCGTACTTTTCCTTTTGGGCGGGCGTGAACCACTTTTCCCAGTCGCCGCGCAGGGGGTCGAACGTTTCAAAAAGGACGAGATCCACGTCCTTCAGCGAGACGCGAAACGCCTGCCAGTCTTTCGTCGGCGAGATGGAACGCGGGCCGAACTCGGAAAAAACGCGCAGGTAAACGTCGTTCTGCTGGGCCAGCTGCGGCCGGTCGTGGTTTCCCATGATTTTCGCGTACGGGATCCCCGCGTCGTCGAGCGGCTTGAGCGTTTCCTTGACCAGTTTGTACCCTTCCTCGGACGGGACGTTAATGTCGTCGCCGAGCATGATGACGTACGCCGGGCGCGGGTCCATCGCCACGATCCGGCTCACCCAGACGCGGAGATTCGCCAGCGTGTCGTACTCGACGCGGAATTCGCCCTCACGCCCGGTTTGCGTGTAGCTGAAATCCATCGATGGTCCGCGCTTCGTCTCGACCGGGGAGACGTACCGGACCGAGGGCTTCACGTCGCAGTGGAAGTCGGAAAGGAACAGAACGAGGTTTTCGTCCACCGTCACCGCGTGGGCGAGGGTCACGAACGTCAGAAAAAAAAGGAAAGCGAGGAAACGTTTCATGATCGATTTCTTAAAACTGACTTGCACTTGACCCATAATTAAAAGACAAAGTAAGATACGTCGTTCCCGTAAAGGTTTATTTCGTCGGGAAAGTGCCTTTTTCTACGTCCTTTTTATACGCCTTGCAAGCGCCAAGAATCGAGGAACGAAGATCTACGTACTGTTTCGCGTGTTTCGGCGTACGGTCTGAAAGTCCCAAAATATCCTGAATGACCAGAATCTGACCGTCACATTTCGGGCCTGAACCAATGCCAATCGTCGGGATCTCGAGCGCATGGCTGATCTCGCCGGCGATTTCATGATCGACGCACTCCAGAACGACCGCGAACGCCCCGGCGTCCTGAACGGCCAGCGCGTCCCGCATCAGTTCATCCCGCACGCGCCGCATGGAATATTTTCCGAAGGTCTGGATTTTCTGCGGCAAAAGCCCGATGTGCGCAAGAATCGGAATCCCGGCGTCCACAAGCCGGGCAATCGTTTCCTTTTGCTGGAAAGAGGACTCGATCTTGATCCCGTGGCAGTTCGTTTCTTTTACCACTCGAGTGCAGTCACGCAGAGTTTCTACCCACGACTGATGACCGCCGGGGAATGGAAGGTCTGCGATGACGAGCGTTTTCTGCACAGCGCGGCGAACGATCTCCGTATGGTAAATCATCTCTTCGAGCGTGACGGGAAGCGTGTTTTCTTTTCCTTGCACCACCATGCCGAGCGAGTCTCCAACCAGGATCGCATCGATCCCGGCCTGATCCACGAGCTGGGCCGTGGGGAAATCGTAGGCCGTCAGCATGGAAAGTTTGCGCCCGGTTTTTTTGACGGCGGTAAATTCAGGAATATTCATGACTCACCTCGAAGCGAAAAACCATTCATTTAATTCTTTCTCGACCACGGAGCGGCCAGGAAACGCCCCAGTTTGTACATCGTGCTGGTCTGGGCGCCGCGGAAGATTTCTTTCGCGTGTTTCCCAAAAACCTTTTTTATGCCGTGTTCCGTGATGAGCGTCCCGTCAACCAGTACTTCCTGAAGGTTTTCAAAACGTTTCAGATGGCGGAGCGAATCGTCGCTGAAGTAAGTATCCGTCACGTTGAACTCGATCAGATCGGTCATTTTCTTCAGGCTTGCCAGACACGCGTCCGTCACCTGGGTGTCGTTCAGATGAAGGACTTTCAGGAGCGCCATGTCGCGAAGATACTCGACGCCGCGGTCCGTAATCGGGCTTTCATAGTCATTTCCATCGATTGGGATCGTACCTCCGAGGTAAAGTTCCAGCATGGAAGTCATTCCCGCGATGTACTTCAGCCCCGCATCGGAAACGATCGTTCCCTGGAGGTTCAAAAGCTGCATCTGATGCAGGCCCTGAAGCGCAGGCATTCCCTCGTCCGAGATGTTCGTGTCGTCGAGTTTCAGTGAGTCAAGGTTCTGGAACTGAGGGAGGAATTCCATTCCCGCGTTCGAGAAAGGTGTGGACGTGAGCGTCAATTCGCGCAGATTCGTCAGTCCGTCCAGACTTCCAAACGTTTCGCCTGTCACTTCTGTTGAGGTGAGGATCATCGATTCCAGCTCCGTCAGCCGGAACAGGGATTTGATCCCGGAATCGGTCACGTGCGTTGATGTGAGGTTGATCTCGTGCAGATTCGTGATCTGGCCCAAAAGATGAAGTGCCTCATCATCGATCGCTTCGTTCATGGCGAGACTGAGCCGAAGGGGAACATCGATTTTTTTCCACGCGGTCACACAGTCGGCGGTAAGCGGGAAATGCCACCAGACTTCCAGAGTTTCCCCCTCTTTCAACGCCTTTACGACCAACGGATCGATCTCAGGATTCGGCGTGAGTGTCGGATCGTTTGGGTCCTGCCAGACTTTGGCCGCCTTAACCCCTGTAGCAGTACGTACTTCCAGCTTGTCGGCCGTGATCATTGCGGGAAGAGCGTCTTCCTTTACGGCCGCGCCACCCTGAAAATTCCCGTAAGGATACGGAATCGGCTGACCGTCCGGGCCGACCATTCCCGGATAAAACGCCGGGACTGCGTAACCGGCACTCATCTGCATGGGAGAACCGGGAGGAAGGACCGTCACAAAGGGAGGAAGAACGGGGGCTTGAACCGGTACGGGCGTCTGAGCTTGAGAGGAGGCCGTCGGTACGGAAGGCTGTGGCGGAAGTTCCTTTTCCTCCTCGGCCATATCGTCGATTTCGGAAAGCATCCGGTCGTAAGTCGCCTGATCGATCGCGCCCTCGAGAAAGCGCTGCATTAATTTCTGCTTAAGCTCTAAAAGCTCACGTTTCATAATCGCTCCCTGACTGGTAGCCAAAAGTCAAAAAATACTTACGCCATATTATAGTATTTATTTCTTTTGTGTAAAGTGGGAAATGACTTTTTTTTAAAATATTTTAAGATTAACTTCCCAGAGCCCCGAAACCATTCAGCTTCCGGCCCGACGGAGCTGGTCCAGAAGATTCTGGATCTTCTGGTGGTTTTCGTCCGTCTGGCGAATGATCAAGTGGCCGTTTGGCGACCAAAACTGGATCGTTCCGTTTCCACCATTCTGCTCCCACGATTCCGGGTGGATCGTGTTCTGGATCACCTCAACGAGCTGCTCACCGGCTTCCTCGTTGACCTGGTTTCCAGCCCCGAATCCTGGGGCCCCAAAACCAGGAGCGGCCTGCTGGGCCATTTCCGCCTTTTCAGGTAGTTTCTTCACACTCGCGGGTTTTTCTTCCTTCTTTTCACCACTTTTTTCAGCGCTCTTTCTGGCGAGTTCCGCTTCGGCGATCTGAATGGAAAGGGCGTCAAGTTTTACGCGGAGATTCCTCAAAAGCAGCTTCCGCGTCGATTCGGGAAGGGTCTCGTCCGTCTCGACCTCACGATAAAGCCCGAGGAGTTCCCGCGCGGCGTTTTCGGCCTGGGTTTCCGGGACCTTTTTCCAGTGCTTCAGGGCGGTTTGCGCTTCCTTCTGAAGCTCCTTCCCCTCCGCGGCCTGCGCACAGACCGGGGGTAGAACGAGCGCCAAGCCCAGAATCAAAAAAGCGAGTTTGAAAATTTTCATGAGGTTCCTCCTCAAATAGTCAATGAAGGTTTCTACTTCGTAATTTTCACGACCATCACGCACTCGGCGCCGAGGTTTTTCTCACCGCAGAGGATCTCCACGTTCCCCTTCAAATCGTCACGGAATGACGTGAATTCCACCTCGATCGGCTCTTGGGTCGGGTTGAAGACCGTCAGGTAGTACACGCCGCCGTCAGTCGCCGGGTCACCAAAACGCTCGACGAGCAATTTTTCACTGCTCATAGAAACGCCCGTCTCAGGTTCCCAGCCCGCCTCCGCGACCAGCTTGCAAAGCGGAACGTACTTTTTGAAAAGCGGCCGGTCACGCTCGTAGAGCTCCGGGTTTTTGAAGTAATGGTCGGTCGAAGCGTTGGCGCTGAAGTAGCCCGGGAACATTCCAAAGGCGAGCGAGCGCTGCATGAACTTTTCGCTGCACTCGTACGAGAATTTCGTGAAATCCGTGTTCATCAGGAAACAGTACGGTTTCCCTCCGCAGAGCATCCGGCGGTACTGCAGTTCACGGACGTCCATCGGGTGCCAGCCGTTGCGGTTCCAGTCGGTTTCCGTCCCCATGACGTCCAGGATCGGCGCGAGCCACGAGAGCGAGCCGGGCGTGGAATTGGCCATCATGAGGCGGTTCGAAGCGTGGACTTTCTGCTCCAGTTCGTGCACGTACTCGAACGAGGTAAGACCCCGGTAAAGCGCGGGCTTTTTCTCCTTCAGCGAGAACGTGAGCGGCGTTTTCGTGCAGGCCAGATGCTCGCGGCGGAAGTTCAGAGAAAGCGTCACGTAGCACTCCGAGGAATCGATGTACTCGCCGTCCACGCCGGAAAAGTCATTTTCTTCGCGGACTTTGCCGTAGCATCTCTCCTGGTAGTCGGCGCTCCATTTGGCCTCGCATGTGTTCGGGGACTGGATCCCCGGAATGTCGCAGGTGCTCCAGACGATCCCTTTGCACCACGGCGTATCAAGGTAACGGCCCGAAGGCTTCTGATTCGCGTCGTACATCACGGAAGTCTCCCACCCTTTCGCGTATGAGCCGCCCTTTCCGGACTCCGCGATTTTACGGGCCTCGGCGATTCCCAGGTCGATGATCTGCTCGCTTGAAAGATTTTCCCCCTCCTCGCCTTCCGGGAGTTCAAGCCGCATCCACCACGTCGTCGGCTCCGTGTAACGGAACGTCAGGTAATTGTGCGCGTCATCCCAAGCCGTTTCTGTATCGCCTTCCATGAACATGAAGCCGAAATCTTCATGAGCAGGGACCTCGCTGATCTTCGCGAACGGCATCCAGACGCCCATTTGGGGAACGCGGACCTTGAACGCCTCCGGGTAGAGTTTCATATAGCGGCTCCACGCGCTCCGCAGCCCGCCAGCCTCCTGCGAGAAATGGCAGAAACGCAATTCCCACTCGTTATTTTCCGGCACGAAACCCAAATCGTACGCGATGCAAAGTTCTTTCGTGACCCGATTGTAGAACGTCCGGTAAATGGCCGGAAATGCCGGGTCGATCCCGAGCCAGTACTCCGCGGAGTCGTTCCCCACGCCCTGGATCGGGAAGCGGTTCAGGCGTCCCATCCCCGCGGGATTTATGCGGCCTTGCGAGACTTCATCCCACTCGATGGTTTTCGAGGAGTCCAGCGCGTCGAAGTATTTCGTCATTTCGGCCGGGACCGGAACTGCCGCGACGAGCGTCACGCAGCGGTCAGCGGGGGTCAGGCTTTTGATCTTTACCGCGTCAAAAACCGTACCGCATTCGGTGGTTTTGGAGTCGAGTTTCAGCTCAAACTCTTTCTGGCCGTCCGGAGCAAACGACGCTGAGTACACGCCGTCCTTTCCCGCTTCCAGCCGATGCCAGTCGGAGTCCTGCCCAGCGTCACGCAAGTAGAAACGCGGCGTCGGTTCTTGCGTTTCAGCCGTCTGGGAATCCCCCACCTGCTGGGCGACTTGCGGCGAGCGGAAAACGTTCAGTCCGTCGAAATGGAACAAACCGCCGATTTTTTTCGGGTCACCCTGGCGCAAGGTCGGCATACGGAACTGGACCGTCCCTTTTTTCAGGCGGAAGAGGCAGTAGAACGTGAGTCTCTTGATCGGCTTCGACGGCAGGAAAAAGGTGGATTCGGTCTTCCACTCCTTCGAGCCGTCAAAACTGGCTTTGATCCCCCACTCGGGCGTGCCGTCCGTGTAGATCGCGTCCACGTAGAGCGAGTAATCTCCACCCAATCCCGCCACTTGCGCGGTCAGGTTCCGGCTTTCCCCCGAAATGAAAATCGGAAGCGGCTGGGTCTGATCCAGGGTCACGCCCCAGATCACGGCGTTCGTCGAAGTGCTTCCTTCACTCGGAGCGTCAACGGTCCAGAGGACGCCCTTTTCGTCGGTCGTTTCCGTTACATTGCCGGACTTGTGGGCGGGAAATTTCTCGAGCAGATTTTCCTCGGCAAAAATCGTTTCGCGGCACTGCTGCATACAGACGAAATCCGCACGGACGCCAAGCGTCAGGATGAGCAGAAGGCCAAGAGACCAAACCAGACGGCGGGAAAGAATGGAAAGCATGATTTTTCTCCTGCGAAAAACTTTCAGGGGGGGACTATTTCTTTAAAACGGTTTGTGGTATAATACAAACTGGCCACTACTAATTAGTGTAACGCAGTTTTTTCAAATTTCAAGCCCCCCCAAGAGAAAATCATAAAAAAAGGAGCCGCCATGAATCTTTCCCGACGTTCTTTCCTGAAACAGTCCACCCTCCTCGCCGCTTCCGCCGCCGCATCGACCACCGTTTTGCCGGAGTTTGTGAAGGCCGAGGAAGCCGCCGTCCCGCGCCCGAAAATCGCCGTTCTGGGGCGTCTTCCCGACGCGGCCAAAATCGAGGAAATGCAGAAACTCGGCATTGACGGGATGGAAATTTCCGGCCCGTTCACGATGGAAGAGGCAAAAGCCGCCAAAAAAATCGCGGAAGCCGCAGGATTCCGCTTTCACTCCTGCATGGGCGGAGGCTCCGTCGAGAGGATGGAACTCGCTGCCGAGTTGGGCGCCGACGCCGTGCTGGTCGTCCCGGGCCGCGTCAGCGGCGTGAAAATGCCCGAGCCGTGGGAGTTCAAGATCCAGTTTGACGAAAAGACCAATCTGCTTCAGCAGGTCGTGGAAGGCGATAACGCACCGTACGCCGACTACATCAAGGCGCACAACGAGGCGATGCAGCGTGCGCGGAATCTCGTGGAAGGCCTGATCCCCGCCGCGGAGAAACTCGGGATCACGATGGGGCTGGAAAACGTCTGGAATAATATGTGGGTCCACCCGGCTTTCGCGGCCAATTTCGTCCTTTCGTTCGGCGTGCCGCAGGTCCAGGCGTACTTCGACTGCGGGAACAACGTGAAGTACTACCCCCGCCCGCAGGACTGGTTCGACGCGTTCCAGGGGAAAGTCATCCGCGTGCACATCAAAGATTTCAAGCTGAACGAAGACGGTCATGGCGGGCGCTTCGTCCGCGTCATGGAAGGCTCGATCGACTGGCCGGCCGTCCGTGCGAAGATGATCGAATGGAAGTACGACCGCTGGATCACGGTCGAGCTTGAAGGAAACCCGCTCACGCTCGAAGAACAGGCGAAACGGATGAAGCTCATCCTCGACGGAAAACCACTTTCCTGAATTAAGAATGATGAATTATGAATTAAAATGGGACTCGCCTCCAGCTGAGACGAGTCCCCAAGTTTTATAAAAATCAATCAAACTCTCAAGCCTGCTTTTTCGCCCTTCTTCCGGCGAAGCACATCAGGCCGGCGCCGATGGCGAGCAGGAGCCACGTCGAGGGCTCCGGAACGTCGCTTACCGGAGACGGAGACAAGGTCCCGTTGAGGTACAAACCGTCAGGCCGAGTACTCAGGCCCCACACGCCAGCGGCCTGGGTGAGGTCCAGATTCTGAACGATCAGGTCCGTATTCTCGATCGTGTAGTCAAGAACTTTCAGAACCACCGACTCGTCGTCCGCCCCCATTTCTCTCATGATGTCTTCCGTCACGATGAGTTTCAGGTCGGGCGTGCCGCTCATCAGGTCACCGTTGGCCGGGTTCTTCTCGTTGAAGAGTTTGTCGAACATTTCGCTGTTTGTCAGGTCGAAGATGAACTTCGAGCCGGAATCAAACAGAACGTTGCCGGCCATGGTCCCCGTGAGGAGAAGCCCTGCGCCGCTGCTGACCGTAGTGGGCGTAGCCGCGAGCGAGCCTTTGACGTACAGAACGCCCTCCTCGACCGTGGTGGGACCGGTGTAAGTGTTCGCGCCGGAAAGGGTCCACGTGCCGGTGCCGACTTTCGTGACCCCGACCACGTCCGTCGCACCGTGCGTGTAATTCTGGATGGAACCGGAGTATTCCGCGTCGGTGTTGGCGCCGCCGACCTGGATCGTGACTTCGCGCTTTTGATTGTCGTTACCCGTGCGCAGGATCCCGTTTCCGGAAAGCTCACCGAGCTGGAAAACGCCCGAATCGTCCGCCGCATTGGAAGCGAGGAAGAAATTCCCGCCGTTTCCGACGAATTTGGCGCCCGCAGAGCCGGATTTATCGTTGTAGAGGCCCACAAAAGCGCCACCCTTGCTCTCCACCGTCCCGGTGAAGTCCGACGCATCACCCTGGAACCAGAGCTGGTGCCCTGCGCTGCCGCTGCCATCCAGCACGATCTCGCCGCTGCCGGTCACGTCGCCGGTGATAAACGTGCGCGCGTTGTTGGACATTTGGATGAGCGTCGAAGTATCGGCAGTCACGTCCACATCGCCGAGCTTGAGGTTAATATCGCCCGCAATCGTACCGCCATTGAAAACGACGTTATTCGCGATGGAGTTGGCGTTACCCGAGACGAGCGTTCCGCCTTCGTTCAGGTTCACGACCGCGTCGAGCGAGGCGGCCTGGCTCGAATTCCCGACGGAGAACGTTCCGCCGTTCACGTCGATGGCCGTCGCGTCGGTCATATCGTTTTTGGTCACGACGGTTCCGCCTTTGATGGTGATCTTTTGGACGCTGACTTCCGGATCATAGTCTTCCAGTTTCTGGAAAATGACCTGACCGGTCGCGTCTTCCGCGGCATCAATGACCATTTCCGTCCCTTTGACCGGGCCGAGGACCACGTCCGCCGAGTTTTCCTGAAGGAGTGTGCCGCCGTTGAACGTCATGTCCTGGTAAGCGAACACTTTCACCGAGGTGGGTTCTGCAAAATCCTCGCCGCTTTGACGGTTGAACGCGAGGATCCCGTCCTCGTTCACCACGATCGGCATGACCGCCGTCGGAATCGGGTCGTTGGCCGAGTAGGTGAAGCCCTGCACGTGGCCGTTTTTGTTCTCACCACCGTCACCGATCTGGAATTTCCCGCCGGAAACCGTCAGCGTGCCAGTCGTGAGCGTATTTCCCGGGGCGTTCACCCAGGTCCACGTACCGGTGCCGACTTTTTCGATGTTGACCTTCGCCGTCGTCCCGTTCGAGGTGTAATTGAGGAATTTCCCTGCGAACGTACCGCTCATGTCTTTGCCGCCGACCTGGATGTTGATGTCGGTAATACCGTTGTTCGTCGCGTCGGCGCCAGCACGGAATTCCGTGCCGGTTTTCGTCGATTCGATTATTCCGAAGGTAAAAACGTCCGTACCGGTTTTCGGGACAAAGATCATACCGCTGCCATTTACGACGTAACGCGCCGCGGCGCTCGCCGATTCGGTCTTGTTTTCGTCGTTCGGGTTAAAATAGAACCCCAACCAGTTGCTGGTCGAAGTCACTGTTCCGGAGAACCCGCTGTTGTCGCCGGAGAAATGGAGCTGCGTGCCGCCGGTCTTGGTCAGATTGCCCGACCCGGTCATATTTCCAAGGAACTTCAGGGTTTCGGTGTTCACTTCGACTGTGCTTGTCGTGTCAGCAGCCACATTAATATTCGCTTTAAGTTCAACTCGGGCATTCCCGGCCACACCATCTCTCTTGAGCGTCCCGCCGGCAAAGGTCAAAGTTCCGGTTCCGAGCGCGTCACCGCTCTTGATGTTCATAACGCCTTCTTTCAGCACGAGTTCACCGGTGAAACCCGTGTGCGCCCCGTCGATCATAAGGCGTTTCTCGCCGGTTTTCAGGACGATGCCGTCCCCTTTGAGTGCTCCTTCCCTGAGCCGGATGTCCGCCGCGTTCGCGTTGAAATTCAGGTCGAAATCGGCCGCGCCTTCCAACGTCTCCGGACGTGAAACCGTGACTGCGCCGGCATACTTGATTTCAGCCGTTCCATCGTTCTGGATCATCGTGCCGTTGGAAGCGTTTAACGTAAATCCGTAATCGTTAATACTGGAGCGGTTCGTGAGGAAGACCGCGTAATCCTTCAGGACCATGGGTGCAAACCATGCGCCGGAAGCGCCGCCGTTGCCGTACTGGAGGGTCGTGGCGCGGATTACTTCCGATTGTTCCTGCGTGTCCGGGTCGGTTACCGTGACCTTTTCACCGGAAACCGTGACGATATTCGATGTGCCGCCAGCAGACTGAATGGCTCCCGTGGGAACGAGGACCGTTCCGCCGCCGGAAATGAACATCGTTCCGTTCTCGTTTCCACCGCCGGTGAAGTTCAGATTGCCGCTCATCGTCAGCGTAACGCCCGGATCGACGGTGATCTCACCGGCGCCGTTGCTGTTGTTACCGCCTCTTACGAAGATATTCGCGGAGATTTCCGAATCTTTCGTGACGGTCGTCGTGCCGCAGAGCAGAATGTTACCGTAAGCGGAACCCGGATTCGCGGTCCCATCCGATTTCAGGGCCGTGATCTTACCGCCATCGAGGACCAGATTCCCGAGATTGATGTGGCCGGGCGCGCTGACATTCAAAACGCCGTCATTCTTTATCTGAACGGTGAAATTTTTGGTTTTGTCGGTTGCGTGACGCACGGGTTCACTGGTTCCGAACACGTTGTTGACCGCAATGTCGAACGTGGTGTTCGTTCCCGTCGCCGTGCTTGCTCCATCCACGACGATCGTCGTACCAGCAAGGCCGCCCATACCGCCCGTACTCGCCGCTTTGGTAAGAAGGAGCGTTCCGCCGCCGCTAATGTCCATGACGGAATCCCCTGTGTTGTTGTCGGCGAAATTCAGCGGAGCGTCAATCGTAAGGGTTTTGCCAGAATTAATAATAAATGCCTTGGAGCTTCCCGGAGAACGATTCACGGGTCTGCGAATCAATACCTTGTCGGTGGAAACGATCTCCGCGTCCTCCGTGACCGTGATGGTCCCTGCCAGAAGGAACGTTCCAAAAGAAGAGCCCGTGACCGTTGACTGGATGCTTCCGCCGTTGAGCGTGACGTCTCCGATGTTCGCATTATTCCCGTTCGAGGTGAATGTGATCGTTCCGCCATTGACCGTAATGGGCGCAGGCTTATCGGTCCCATAACCCAAAGGATTCGCAGACGCGAGTTCCAGCGTTGCTCCTGATGCAATCGTGATCCCGGTCGTTCCCCGAAGCATTCTATAACCGCCTGTAAGCTTTAGCGTGCCCGCGTTGATCGTGGTGGAACCCGTGTAGGTATTGTTCCCCGTGAGCGTGAACGTTCCGTCCCCGTTCTTCACGAGGTCGTTCGCCCCCGTGAACGGCACGGTATAAGTATCAGGAGAGATCGGCTCACCATCCGCCGTGACGGTAATCGTTTCAGCAGAACAAAACGACGCTAACAAAACGGAAATGCAAAAAAAGGCGATTCGTGAACGAAGCATTTTCATGTTTGATCTGATCAGGAATGATTAAAAAAATGTGGGGGAATATTCCCCTGAAATTCTGTATGCTCTTATTATATACCACATTACGTTAAATCCAATCCTTTTTTTGAAATTTTCTCAAAAAATCTGAAAAAATTTCCGGGAAACTTGACTTTTAAAGGGGGCCGTGTTATAATTTCCGGAAACGTCCCATCCTTTTTGTTGTTTTTTCAAGGGTTTTGTCATGAAAGCGGTTTTGATTTCCTCCCTCCTTTTTCTTTTGACTCTCATTTCCTTCGCGGCCGCCAGTGACACGGAATTCCGTCAGCAGATCGAAGCGGACTGGCTCGCCGAGGAGGCGCGGCTGGGCCGGAACCCCGCCGACTGGTCCGTGATCGATTCGCTTTTTGAACGCACGGAGAAAACCGTCGCGTCGTGGCACGCTGAACCGGAAGGTCTTCGGCCCCTGCTTGCTGAACTGGCCGGTCTGAAACGGGAGGCCCAGGCCCTGCGTCAGACGGGAAGCGGACCGACTGAGGCGGACCGTCTGGCACTTTACCTCAAAATCCGCTGGTGCGTTCGCCGGATCGTTCTTCTTCACCCGGCACTGAAAGACCGGCCCGTCGCTTTCATGAAGCAGCGGCGCGTGATCCAGCAAATGTTCCACGAATATTCCGGCTGGTACTACGACTTTTTCGGAACTTCCGGCGGCGGCGTGTTCATCCTGCCCAGGCCCGGCCGGTCCGACGAGACCATTGAGCTGACCGGCAGTCTGCCGACCGGGACGTTCTGCACGCCGTCGCTCTCGTTCGACGGGAAAACGATTTACTTCGCCTGGTGCCGCGTCATTGAGGGCGAACGTCCCTGGGGCGAGGGCCGATTCGATTCCGCCAAACTTCCTCAGAGGCCGGAAAACGCGCAGGGGTTTGAGTTCAACTACTTCTCCACGACGCGCCCGGCTTTCCACCTCTACGCGGTCGATGTGGACGGGAAGAATTTGCGCCAGATCACGTACGGAATCCACGACGACGTGGACCCGTGCGAGCTGCCGGACGGTCGGATCGCCTTCATGAGCACCCGCCGGGGCGGTTACATTCGCTGCAACAGTCACTACGAGCCGCTCGAAACCTCGACGATGCACACGGTCCGGAAGGACGGGACGGAACTGACCCAGCTCTCGTACCACGAGACGGACGAGTGGCACCCCTCAGTGCGCCCTGACGGCCGGCTCCTGTACACTCGCTGGGACTACGTGGATCGGGACGCCACGCTCTTCCACGGGATCTGGACCTCGAACCCGGACGGGACGGCGCCGATGCACCTTTTCGGGAGTTACACAATCGAGATCGACGCGCACTACCAGCCGAAAATGATCCCCGGGACGAAAAAGATCATCGCGGTCGCCGGCGCTCATCACGCGGTGGTCGGCGGGGGCTTGATCCTGATCGACACGGAAAAGCTCTCGCGGGACCCGGAGAATGGGACCGACTTGATGGCGGCGGTGGAAAATCTCACGCCGGAGATCCCGTTTTCCGAGGTGAAAGGCCAGTGGGCCAAATCGTTCTACTCGTGCCCTCTGCCGCTTTCAGAGGAGCATTTTCTCGTGGCGTTCAGCTTCGACCCGCTCCCCGGAATGGGGCCGAACTATTACGAGGACTCGAAGAGCGGGATCTACTATTTTGACCGGTTCGGGAACAAGGAACTGCTCTACCGTGACCCGGAAATTTCGAGCGTCGCGCCGATGCTCCTGAACACGCCGGATGGGGTCCCGTTCGTGAAGAAACCGCCGGTGGTCCCGAGCGTTCTGGACGAAAAACTCGCGGAGGAGATGCAGGGGGAATTCTTCCTGAGCGACGTGAACATCAGCCAGCTCCCGATGCCGGCCGGGCGGAAAATCGTCGCTTTGCGCGTCTTCGAGCTGCTCCCGAAAACCCAGAACGCCGGCGGGAACTCGCCCCGGATCGGCTGGGCCAACACGATCCCCGCGAGATCGTACCTCGGCGAAGTCCCGGTCGAGTCGGATGGCTCGGCCTTCTTCCGCGTGCCGGCCCGCAAACCGCTCTACTTCCAGGCGATCGACGCGGAGGGCAAAGCCGTCCAGGGGATGCGCAGCAACGTGTACCTCCAGCCCGGCGAGAAGCGCGCGTGCATCGGCTGCCACGAGCCGGTAAACCAGGCGATCCCGCAGAAAAACGTGCCGCTTGCCGGACGCCGTGCTCCCTCGATCCCGGAGCCGACCGTCACGGAACCGGGCCCGCTGGGGTACGTTCGTCAGATCCAGCCGATCCTGGACCGGAACTGCGTGAAATGCCACTGCGGGGACGACGCTTCCAGCGTCGTTAAAAAATCAAATTCAGACGGCGCTGGCAGCGTCGTCCCCGTAAAGCCGGACCTGCGCGGGACGGACGCCGGTGAATTCACGGCCTCGTACGAAAGCCTGAAACCCTTCCTCCGCTGGTACGAGTGGGGCGGCCAATCGATCTCGCTGATCACCTCCCGCCCCGGCGAGTGCGGCACGGACCAGTCGCCCCTGACGAAGGTCCTGACGGACGAAAACCACCGGAACCTCCCCCTCCCCGACGCTGACCGCCGCGTGCTTTACCTCTGGATGGACACGAACTCGCCGTTCTACGGATCGTATAATCCGCGCGAGATGCAGTTGCAGAAAGAAGGCAAGAAACTTTGAAAGGAATTTTATGAAACAGAAGAATGATTCTTCTCCATCAACCGGAAACAAAATCCTCCCATTGGAGGAATGCCTGGCGAAAACCCGCCACGACGCGGACGGAAACATCGGGCCGGGCGTTAACGTGGAAACGCATTGCCTCGCGACGTTTGAGGTAGCGCGCCAGCTTTTGAAGTACTACAGTCATTTCTGTACGGCTTCTTTGTGGGACCCACCTAAAGACCTCCTCGCGCCGCTTCTGCACGACGTGGGGAAGGTTTCGCCCCGGTTTCAGAAGAAAATTTACAGCGCGTTTCTGAAGGAACTTCCAGAGTCAATTTCGGAGGTGGATACAAGTGGGGAAAACCATTGTGCCACTTCATACAAAACACTGGATGAATTGAACCTTAACAACCTGGCCAATGTGGTAGCCTCGCACCACGGAAGTTTCTGTCCAGTGGATGGACACCGTGCACGTAATTACCGCTATGGTGGTTCAAAATGGGAAGATATTCGCGAAGAACTCGTTCTGAAACTCATTGAAAAATGTGGCCTGAAAAAAACAGACATTTCCGATGAGGAAGGGAAAATGAATCTGGTTCTGGGCCTCACGATCCTCGCAGACTGGCTCAGTTCCGGGATGGACCTTGAACCGGGGCAGGAACCTACGCCTGAAATATGTGCGGAAGCCATAAAAAAAGCAGATTTTGTACCTTTTAAACTCCAAAATGACAGGACTTTCAAAGAGCTCTTTAAGTCCGGTGACCAGCCAGGTTTCGAGCCTAATGACGTCCAAAAAACGATGCTCGAAAATGTTATTAAGCCCGGAGGTGTGTACGTTCTGGAAACCGAGATGGGGAGCGGAAAAACTGAAGCCGCTCTCGCTTTGGCCTATGAACTGCTGAAATCGCACAAGCATACTGGGATTTATTTCGCGCTTCCCACCCAGTTGACATCGGACAAAATTTACGAACGTTTCATACCTTTTTTGGAAAAAATTCGGGATCCGGAAGACAGAAATTGGGACCCACTTCTTCTCCACGGCAAGGCTTGGCTGAAAAAGAAACTCCAGGAGGATGGAGACGATGGTTTTCAGGAAAAGGCCAAGAAAGCCAATTCGTGGTTCTCTGACCGTAAAAGAGCACTTCTCGCACCATTTGCGGTAGGCACGATCGATCAGATTCTCATGTCGGTGATCAACGTTCGACACAATGCGCTCCGTGCTCTTGGCGCTGCCGGGAAAGTCGTGATTCTTGACGAAGTACACAGTTACGACGATTACACGGGATCACTCATTCTTAAACTCGTTAAATTTCTTCGGAAATGGAAATGTACAGTCATCATCCTTTCCGCAACGCTTACACAAGAATTACGAAACAAGCTATTATACCCAGAAAAACAGGAAGAAAACGAATCGACAAATGACAACCCACCACCGGAAACCGTCACTTACCCGTTGCTGAGTATTCGAGATGAGAACCGCGTTTTTTGTCCGGAAATTGTCCAGAAAAAGATTAAGTCCAAGAGTGTTAAAATCTCGCATGAAAAATGTATCTGCAAGGCTTGCCAAACCGCTACTGAACACGCTGAAAATGGTGAGTGTGTTTTGTGGATCGAAAATACGGTCTCTGACGCACAGGAGGTTTTTCGACGATTAGTAAATCGTGAGATGAAAGGCGTAGAGATTGGCCTGATCCATTCCCGTTTTCAGGAAAAAACCCGTCGAGAAAATGAGGACGAATGGGTCGATAAATATGGGAAAAACGCTTCCCAAGCCGATCGCGCAGGCGGTAAAATTCTGGTAGGGACTCAAGTATTGGAACAGTCGGTCGATATTGACGCGGATTTTCTCGTCACACGACTCTGCCCGACCGACATGCTGCTCCAGCGCATTGGCCGTTTGTGGCGACATGAGTCACTGAATCCATTTCGTCCGAAATCAGCTCAGCCTAAAGTTCTAATTCTAAATGAATCCCCATTCCAGAACAAAGAAAATGGATTTGACCATGAAGAAACTCCACCTGTTTACGACCCATACGTTCTGATGCGATCTCAAGAAGTGTTTGAAAAACGGGACGAAATCATAATCCCACGCGATATGCGTGAACTTATCGAATCGACCTATTCAAAACGTGAAAAAGGAGAAACTGGTTGGTACGCCAAGTTGAAGCAGGAACTTGAAGAGAAACGCCAAAAACTTGAAGCTTTGGCAAATTTAAGCATGGGAACGGCCTACGGAGTTCTCCCCGATACCGAGGCGAGTACGCGTTACTGTGAGGTTGAAACCGTTGAAGTTCTTCTTCTGGAGAAAAAAGGATATGACAAAAACCAAATTCGTCCCTTTGGTTCCAAGGAATGGATTCCAATTCCTGCCAGGAATGCCCCAAAACAGAAATGTATAGACTGTGCCGTTAAATTGAGTGAGTATCTGGTACGGGTCCCAATCGATAAAGCACCGAGTTATGACGGGGGGGTACTTGACAACCTGGGCCATATATTTTATATTGGATATGATAAAGAAGATCGGCCATTGCGTGTAGCCTTTGTTGGTGACGATTACGTACTTCAAAACCAGTGGGGTGATCCGGTAAAAGCGGATCCTCTTCCGGGCCAATCGGAATCGAAAATCAAATCAATGAGTTACCATCGTAAAAGTGGTTATTCTTACGAAAGAAAGGAGAATAAATGAGCGAAAATTCCCCCCCCAAATCGTTCAATCTAGTCACCAAGTCATGGCTTTCCATCGCAGGGGTTGGGGTTGTGAGCTTAGACGAGGTTTTCGCCCCTCAGAACCTTCAGAAATTCAAGCGGCTTGGTGGTACTCCAATCGAGAAGGTGGTTATTCTTCGCCTTCTTCTGTGCATCGTTCACGCCAGTTCCCCCATTCCTGATTTGAACGCATGGATTGCTTTAACCCCCGAAAAATTGGCCTCGAACGCACGTGAATACCTTAAAATTTGGTCGGATCGTTTCGATCTTTATGATGAGGTGCACCCATTTTTACAATTCCCCAATCGGGAACGTGGTAAAGTAGTATCCTGGTGGAACCTTGGAGTAAGTTCCACTGATAACAATTCTGTTTTCACCCAGAGTGAACTCAAATGTGTTTTTTCTGAAGCTGAAAAAGCCAGGTTACTTCTTTGTGGAGTGTGTTACTCATGCAGGAGGAAAGCTGAAAAGTTGTTTTCTCCCTATTCACTTATGGGCGAGAGTGGATATTTGCACTCTTTTTTGCTGGGCAAAAATCTACTTGAGACGATTTGTTTGAACCTGCTTACATTGAAAGATATTCAGGAACTCAACATGTTCAAAAATAACCTTGGAAAACCATTTTGGGAAATGGATTTTACATCCCCAAAGTGGAAGGAGAATTATCAAAAATCCTACCAGGGTAGCCTGTTTCCACTGGACAAATTCCTTTATATTGAATCCGATGGTGTACGTCGTGATGAGGGAATTCCTTATCCTAAATCTATTAAAGATGGTTTTTGGGATCCCGGAATTACTATTTTCAGCAAAGAAAAAAGTGCTCTCATTTGCAGTACTGAAAAACTTCCCTGGAGGAGTTTGGGAGCAATTCTACAGTCTGCGATGCAAGAAAAAGGCAAATCAAGCGCTTTTTTAAAATATGGAATTATGCGCATCTGCAAAAAGGAATCTATTTCCCATTTTGGAATTTGGTGTGGTGGTGCCGCAGTTCAAATAGCAAGGGTCAAAACCCAAAAAATTGCAGGGAAATATGGATTCGTTGACTCTGAATTTCAAATTACCACTTCTGATTACGATGATCCTTGGTGGGAACAGTATCAGAAATTCATTACTCAATTGGACGAATACGCTACTTGTGTAAGGTCTTCTGTAATAAATTATTACAAAGCCATGACAGATCCTGAAAAGAATAAAAAATCAAAGGATTCCCCATTCTGTAAAAATATGGGAAAAGAAGCCGAGCGTTTGTTTTGGGAGAAAATGGAGCATCACTCCAACGCAATCCTCAAATTGGCATGTAAATATGACAATGAAGAAGAGGAATTTGCCCAAAAGAAATGGCAAGACGTTGCGTTTTCCTGTTACGAAGACCTTTGTCCTTGTATGACTCCACGTCAAATTCAGGTTTATGTTGAAAATCGACCAAGATTCCCCCAAACCTCAAAAGGAAAGGAGAATTAGGATGAATAGTAATTCGGAATCTCTTTTTGCTCGCTGCTTGAAATTCGTCAGGCGAGTAATGAGGAAAATCGTTCCACCAGATAAAAAGAAACCTGACACGGCCTTTCGCGCGGAAATGACCCGTGCTTCCAATCCTCAAACGGAGTATCAGGCATACAAACACCTGGCAAGATTGGGAGTTCGTTTAGATAGGGAAGTGGACCGCAGAGCCTTCGGCCTCATCGGCGCGGCAATCGCCCACCATCGGATTGGAACAAATGGAAATCAGCGATTCGGCCAAGCAATGCGCACGGCGTCACTGATGGACAGTGGCGAGTTGGAGTCAGCCGGCGAAAGACGCATGGAGCGAATTCTGGCCTGCTCGAACACTTTGGAATTGATCGACGTGCTGCGTCCCGTTTTACGTTTTATCCTGCAAAATGAAAAGGTTTCACTGAATTTTGCCTCTTTGCTGAAAGAAATCATTCTTTTTGATAGGGATGAATATATTCAGGAAATTAAAATCCACTGGGCGCAGGACTTTTACAAAGGACCTTCCAAAAAATCGGAAGACTCTGGTGAAGATTCTGAAAAAGATTCAGATGAAGAGGAGGAAGCCTGATGTTCCTCACGCAGTTAAAACTTTCGGTCCAGGACGTGACCGACCTTCGTATCAAGGACGATTATGCCGTTCACAAAATCGTTTATTCCTTCTTTCGCAAGGAAGATGGAAACCGCATTTTGTACGTTGACAAAGGTTTTCGGAAAGAATATCGTGTTTTGTGGATCCTTTCTCAGACTGAACCACAAATTTCGTTCGGTGAGTTTGAAACCCGCTCCGTTTCCGAGGATTTCCTGAATCACAAACGTTACTCTTTCGAGATACTCCTGAATCCCGTCAGGAAGTCGAAGGAACTGGGGAAGCTGGTGCCGGTCCGCGCGCCTTCCAAAGAGGAACGAGAAAACGATCCGCAGAAAGACGATTTGCTCGACTGGTTTCGCCAAAAAGCCGGGCAAAACGGTTTTGCGCCCGGACCTGACCTTCAGTACATAGTCAAACCGGTCCAAATGTTTTCACAAAAGGACCATAAGGAGCAGACGGTGTTTCACAACAAAGTCCAATTTTCCGGCACTCTAACCGTCACAGACCCCGAGCGTTTCCGCTCCGCCTTCGAGAACGGGATCGGAAAAGCCAAGGCATTTGGTTTCGGCCTTTTGCAACTCGTTCCCATTTTTGACTGACCGTTCAACACAAAATTCAAATCCATTCATGAAAGGATGATCCAATGACCAATAAACTCCAGAACACCCGAATCGAATTCCACATTCTCCAGTCCTTCCCGGTCTCCTGCCTCAACCGCGACGACGTCGGCTCCCCGAAAAGCGCCATGATCGGCGGCACCCAACGCGCCCGCGTCAGCAGTCAGTGCTGGAAACGCGCGATTCGAATGACCTTGGGAAATCCCAAAAATGGAATCGCGGTTCGTACTCGCCTGGCTGACAAATTGATCCAAGAAGAATGTGAAAAACTCGGCGCAACCCCTGAACAGGCAAAATTCTGTGGCAAACTCACTTTCTGGGCAATGAATCATGGAACAGGAACCAGTCGTAACAGTGAGTTAAAAAAACAAGCTGAAAAAATGAAAAAAAGCATCAACGAAGAAGAATCGTCAGAGAAAGATCCCGAAAAAATCCCTACAGCTTTCCTGTCTGTTTCAGAAGCGCGGGAAATTGCGAAATTCTTCCTTGATTATAAGTTTGAATTGCCTAAAGAAGATAATAAAAAAGAAGACAAAAAAGGGGATAAAAAAGACAAGACCAATCAATTTTACGGAAATCTCTTCAAAAAATTGGAAGAGATTCATCCAAACACTAGTGATGGTCTGGACATCGCTCTTTTTGGGCGCATGGCAGCTAGTCTTCCCGAGATGAATGTAGAAGCCGCGGCTTCCTTTGCCCATGCCATCTCGACTCATCGTTCCGTTTCTGAAGTGGAATTCTTTACTGCCGTTGATGACCTGGATAAAAAAGGCACTGCTCACATGGGAACGCTCGAATTCAATTCCGCGACTTACTACCGCTACATTTCACTCGATTTGGGTCAACTTCTGACCAATCTGGGTGAAGATGCCAATTTCAACTTGACTCCAGCGATCGAAGCCTTCACCAAGGCCCTTTACATCGCGGTCCCCACTGCTCGTCAAAGTACCATGGCAGCTGGCAAAATTTGGGACTACGCCCGGGTTTTGATCCGTAAAGGGCATCGCATTCAGGTGTCATTCGAGGATGCTGTTAAGCCACAAAAGGGCGAATCGATTCTGGCAGCAAGCAAAGCCAAACTCAAAGAACAGCTTAACTTTATTGAAAAAATCTCCGGCTCGCTCTATGGAAAAATAGCCTCATTCGAATTCGGTGAGACGGACTTTTCCATTGACAAACTGATAGCCGCTTTATGTGACAAAGTACGTGAGATCCAGGCCGAGTGAGGAGGTTTCCAATGAAATATCTTTTGCTCTGGCTGGAGGGGCCGCTTCAGTCATGGGGTTACAATTCCCGGTTCGACACTCGGTTGACGTTTGAGTTTCCAACGAAGTCAGGAATTTACGGACTCCTCTTGGCTTCCAGCGGCGATTCTGGTCCTCAGTGTGAACTGCTTGAACGAATGAAAGATGCCTTTTTCCTGGCCATTTCCTGTGTCCCTCAAGATAAAGATTCTGAAAAATCAGAAGGATACCAACTTCGTGACTACCACATGGTCGGAAATGGTTACGATAAAAATAATCTGTGGGAAAATGGTTATATTTTGCGCAAAAGTAAGATTTTGCGCAATAATGAGAGAGAAATCGCTGATATGCCAAGGCAGACATACAGATACTACCTCCAAAACAAGAAATTCGCCGTGATTCTCGGTCTCGAAGACGAACTGGCCAAAAAATTTGCCGCGAGTTTACAGGAGCCAGTGTTTGATTTGTACCTCGGTCGAAAGTGCTGCGTCCCAACCAGACCCATTTTTCAGGGGCTTTTTACGTCAGAAACAGAAGCGCGAAATGCCATGCTGAAATTTTTGGCCGAATATAAGACCGAAGACAAGCAAGAGAAGAAGCTGAAACCTGATAAAATGCTCAGGGAGGTGGATCAATCCAAAGTGGATTCGCTGTTTCATAGCGTGCTTTTCCTCTCCGACGTCCCGCTCGAGTTCGGCCTGCACAAGCGCTACGCCGACCGCTGCGTCCAGATCGTGAAATGCGAGAAAACCGTTTCGGAGGGTTTTTAATAATTTCAACCGAAAGAATCTTTGACAATCAGAACGTTCAAATAAGAACGAAAAATTTATGGGCCAACCTTTGATCATACGCACGCAGCTTTCTGACATTCCGATGCTGCGTGACCGCTACCCATTTCTGTATTTGGAGCATGGGCGCATGGAGATCGACGATTCAAGCGTCAAGTGGATCTCGGCCGACGGGAAGCATTTTCGTCTTCCTGCCGCCGAGATCTCCACGATCCTGCTTGGACCGGGTACCTCCATCACCCATGAAGCGGTCAAGATCCTCGCCTCCCTGAACGCAACGGTCTGTTGGGTGGGGGACGATTCGCTCATTTTTTACGCCGTGGGTCAGGCTCCGACCGCCAACACGTACAACCTGAAAAAGCAGCTCGCCCTGGCCGCCGACCCGGAAAAATCGCTTGCCGTCGCCAAAAAAATGTTCGCCAGCCGCTTCCCCCAGGCGGACATTCGGGACAAACCCCTGAAAGAGCTCATGGTGATGGAGGGCCAGCGCGTCAAGGCGTGTTACCTTGAACTCGCCGAGAAGTACAAAGTCGGCTGGAAAGGCCGGGCCTACGTTCCGGGAGAGTTTCAGCTCAGCGACATGACGAACAAACTCATCACTTCGTCCAATGCCGCCCTGTACGCCTTGTGCTCCTCCATCATCTATTCCCTTGGCTTCGATCCCCGCGTCGGTTTTATTCATTCCGGCTCGCCTCTGCCCTTCGTTTACGACGTGGCGGACCTCTACAAAGAAGACCTCGTTTTCGACCTGGCCTTCTCCCTGACAGCCAAAATGTGCGGCGAGTACGACCGGTACAAAGTCCTGGAAGAATTCAAAAACCGTCTTCTCGAGTACGACTTTATGGGCCGCTGCACCAAAGACGTTCTCGACCTGATGGGCATTAAAAAACAGGGGAAAGAATCATGATCGTCATCGTTGCCAACGCACTTCCCGACGCGGTTCGGGGCAAACTGAAACTCTGGTTCGTGGAGCCCAAGCCGAACGTGTTCGTCTCGGGGATCAAAGACTCTCTGGCGGATCGGGTCGTTGACCTGGTGTTGAAATACACGCCGGAATCGTCGGGACTTTTGGTCTTCAAATCGATCCAGAAACCGCCTTTTTACCGCATCTACGCGCACGGCAGCCCTGCCAAAACACTGGACATCATCACGGGTTTCCAGCTCATCCTTGACAAATGGGACCGCCAGCCACCCAAACCGTTTTAATTCCTTAAAGAATAAAATTTCAGAATCATACAAATTTTGAAACTTTAATTAAAGTCAAGATACAGTGTGCCGATACATCTAACTACACACTATTTTGGTGTCTTCCCCGCGCCAGCGGGGGTGTTTCCCCCGCCGGAGCCGTTCGACCTTGCCGACCTGAGTCTTCCCCGCGCCAGCGGGGGTGTTTCTCGCCTCTTTCAGTTCCGCAAGGACTTTTTGCAGTCTTCCCCGCGCCAGCGGGGGTGTTTCTTTATCAGAACCGACCCGGAGAAAAACGAAGAAGTCTTCCCCGCGCCAGCGGGGGTGTTTCACTTTAACGGAAGTACAATATGGGATAAACTGGGTCTTCCCCGCGCCAGCGGGGGTGTTTCTCATACAACTCTGAATTCGATCCCTATACAATGGTCTTCCCCGCGCCAGCGGGGGTGTTTCCAAAGCCAGAGGGGATTTTCAAAAAATGCTGGAGTCTTCCCCGCGCCAGCGGGGGTGTTTCTGTGTATTCGTTGGAGATAAGTCACAACGGGAAGTCTTCCCCGCGCCAGCGGGGGTGTTTCTTAAAAACGATCTCATCGAACAAATGCCCCTCGGTCTTCCCCGCGCCAGCGGGGGTGTTTCTAAACTTCATACTTTTATGAAGGATTTGGAAAAGTCTTCCCCGCGCCAGCGGGGGTGTTTCTAGCGTGATCCACCCACGGCTGAATAGCCTTGGGTCTTCCCCGCGCCAGCGGGGGTGTTTCAATGTAATCCTCCGATTCTTGATTAAAGCTCATGTCTTCCCCGCGCCAGCGGGGGTGTTTCTAAAGAACCAGGTCACGGAATACACCTTGACGCGTCTTCCCCGCGCCAGCGGGGGTGTTTCCCACCTGCTAGAGCTCCAACGCCCGAACCGATAGTCTTCCCCGCGCCAGCGGGGGTGTTTCCAGGTTCAAAATCTGCCTCGAAACCTCCAGCTGGTCTTCCCCGCGCCAGCGGGGGTGTTTCTTCAGACCGGGATTCTGGTTCGTCTGGGTGATAGTCTTCCCCGCGCCAGCGGGGGTGTTTCCGCTATCTGCGGCGGAACGCTTTCTTCATTCATGTCTTCCCCGCGCCAGCGGGGGTGTTTCTTTATGAATCTGGATGGTATGGTCAACAGAATTGTCTTCCCCGCGCCAGCGGGGGTGTTTCGAACTTCTCTTTGATCTGGGGTTAATAACATAAGTCTTCCCCGCGCCAGCGGGGGTGTTTCCGCTATGGCAGGCCAGCGCCTCTCGGTGCACGAGTCTTCCCCGCGCCAGCGGGGGTGTTTCTAAGCTGGATTTACTCAATGCGGTTTTAGGCTTGTCTTCCCCGCGCCAGCGGGGGTGTTTCTCCAATCATAAACTTCGTGACCAAGTTCATCTAGTCTTCCCCGCGCCAGCGGGGGTGTTTCCATACCAGAATCTTTTGTAAGTTTAGACAGTAGGTCTTCCCCGCGCCAGCGGGGGTGTTTCTCTCGAATTTAAAAAATACAAAGAAGTTTATTTGTCTTCCCCGCGCCAGCGGGGGTGTTTCCATCGGCACGGCGCAGAACCCGATCCAGCTCGAGTCTTCCCCGCGCCAGCGGGGGTGTTTCTGATTGAAAAAATCGAAGTCTGGAAAACAGAAAGTCTTCCCCGCGCCAGCGGGGGTGTTTCTGATCCGTGTATTCCTTGTGATTTCTTGCATTGGTCTTCCCCGCGCCAGCGGGGGTGTTTCTCAACAGAATCGTGGCGGCGGCAAATCGTCTGGGTCTTCCCCGCGCCAGCGGGGGTGTTTCCGCATTCGCCTGACTTCACAATCAGCTTCAAAGGTCTTCCCCGCGCCAGCGGGGGTGTTTCTTTTTTTCACATTTTATTAAAAAATTTGAAAAAGTCTTCCCCGCGCCAGCGGGGGTGTTTCCGTTTACTTGGCCAAAGACGCCAACCTTTGGAAGTCTTCCCCGCGCCAGCGGGGGTGTTTCCATTTTGTGCTGGTCTGTGTTGTAGTCAACAGTGTCTTCCCCGCGCCAGCGGGGGTGTTTCTTATCCCTACATCGACCTCGATGTTACTGTTGGGTCTTCCCCGCGCCAGCGGGGGTGTTTCCCCAGACTCCACCGGGAGAGTAGGCAGTCGCGTGTCTTCCCCGCGCCAGCGGGGGTGTTTCTCCCGTTGAGACCATTACCAGTATGCAACGCTTGTCTTCCCCGCGCCAGCGGGGGTGTTTCTTCCTCCGTGGGCTTGAGGGAGGCGCTGCTTCAGTCTTCCCCGCGCCAGCGGGGGTGTTTCTCTTTTCCACCGGAAATGGCGATATAAGGGCGCGTCTTCCCCGCGCCAGCGGGGGTGTTTCCGTCGGACGGCCGACGGCGCGGGCGTTCTTTTCGTCTTCCCCGCGCCAGCGGGGGTGTTTCTGTTCCAGAAGAAACCCAGAACGACCTCTATTAGTCTTCCCCGCGCCAGCGGGGGTGTTTCCGAGTGAAATAGACGATGAAAAAGTGGTCAAGAGTCTTCCCCGCGCCAGCGGGGGTGTTTCCAAATGGAAGGACGAAGAGGCGGAGCAAAGGCTGTCTTCCCCGCGCCAGCGGGGGTGTTTCCAAAGAACGGGAAGACATTTCGAAGAGCTATCGGTCTTCCCCGCCCAGCGGGGGGTGTTTCTCCGTTGAAAAGCTGTGGGAAGTACTACCAGAAGTCTTCCCCGTCTTCGCGGGGGTGTTTTCGAGGAATTATCTTGAGAAATTTAAACCCCACGCCGTTTCGTGAGGTACTCGGCAAGCGCTTTGTCGAACGGCATACTCGTGTCGAGCGGGAGGTAATCCACGCCCATTTTCGCACACTCGTCGGCGTATTTCTGGCGGAAAGACTGCACCTGACGCTGGTACTCAGCCCGAAAACCATCGGCATCCACGCGCATCATTTCCCGGGATTCAGGCTCCTCCAGTTCCAAAGGTCCGTCGAACGGAAACGTCACCTCGGCTTCATCGAGCAGATGGAGCAGAAGCACATCATGGCCCGAAAATTTAAGCCTCCGAAGCGCCTCAAGCACCGGTTCCTCGTCTGTCAGCAAGTCGCTGATGATCATGACGAGGCTCTGATGCCGAAGCATGGCCGCAGTCTGAGTCAGGGCCTTCGCAATGTCCGTTTTACCGTCCGGAGTAAGGTTGGAAAGTGTTGAAAGAATCGCCCCGAGCTGCGATGGTCGCGTGCTGGGAGGAATGCTTCGGCCGATCTTCTCGCCAAACGTGATCAACCCGACCGGGTCCCGCTGGTAAATCATCAGATACGCAAGCGCGGCGGCCAGGCAAATCGCGTAGTCAAATTTGGTCACTTCCTGCCGGAACGTGTAATTCATGGAGGCGCTCTGGTCGATGACGAGGTATCCGGTCAGGTTGGTTTCGGCCTGAAATTTCCTCACGTAATACTTGTCGCTTTTGGCGTACACGAGCCAGTCGATGTCCTTCGGGTCGTCGCCGGGTGTGTATCGCCGATGCTCACTGAACTCAACAGAAAACCCCTGAAACGGGCTGGAGTGCAACCCCTGCAGGAAACCTTTGACGATGAATTTCGCCTTGAGATCCAGCCTCTTGATCGTCGCGATGACTTCGGGTTTAAGGTACTTTTCGGATGGCATACGAGGATGACGCTTCAAGCGTTGTTTCAGTTCTGAATTATGAATTTTGGCTTGTCCGGCAACCGCGTACCGGAAAAATATTTAAACCGGACAGGTTCAGTGTATTATGATAAAAACACTAAAACATAACATGAAGAAAGAGCATATCCACATTTGAATTATACCACAGGCGAGGCATACGTCAATACCGTGTTACAAACATTTCCAGAAAAAAAGATCACAAAATCGAAATCATGGGTATTCGGAGGACCGATTCGCTCCATTGTCCTGTGTGCGGTTCCAGGAAGGTTTCGTCAGGTTTATGATTTTCGAGATGAAGGATACTCCAAGCTGAAAATTTGGTGGTTAAAAGGGGACGGTAAGCTGTTGTCGGATGAACCAGTTTTTCCAAACCCCTACGAGGAAACCAATGTCTTACCATGGTGTGGATGAAGAAACTATTTGGGGCAAAACTAAGAACATACTTTCCAAATAATGAATGTAATAATTGCCCATGCGACAACAATGGCGAAACATCCACAGCAACAGCCAGGTTTTTTTCTATCCACCTCCGATTCGTAAGGATTATACACGATATTGTCATTTACAACATAACAATAATAAATCAAATGTGAAAGGGCTAAAAACATGGCTGGCTCCCGTCGCGCTGCTGAAATGAGTCTTGAGTTAAATGCAGTTGACAATGTTTCCGAAACGACCACCAAAGTCGAAAAGCGGCTATCCCAATATCAAAAAGCATGTGAAAAAGTACAAAAACTTGGTTCTGGGTTTATCGATACTATCGGCAATCGTTTTTCAAGCTTTTCAGTCGCATTTACCAATTCCATTTTATTTATCCAGGATCAGATTGTCAAGCCCCTTGCTTCTATGATTTCCAACTTTTCTCAGGCTGGTTTTCAGCTTGAGAAAATGGCCCGCTGCGCACACCTTACTGTTGAGCAATTAGGAGCCTTGAGTTTTGCAGCTGAACAGACTGGAATCCTGATTTCCTGACAATTTCAGCTACTTACCTATAATCTGACCTATGAAAATTACAAAATCCGTTTCACCACGTAAAACACGTTGTGAAACGGACCTTTATCAGCCCGGGAGGCATCGTCAGCGTATTGCTGGATTTTGAGATGGCGCCGGAAGTGTTGCTCTGGAAAGAAAGATCACTCGGTCATCATTTTTTCAAATTCGTCCGGCGTGAGGGTTATGGTCTCGATGGCACATTGGCTTATGACCCATTTCAGGACCTTTTTCTCCATCTGGGCGGCACGGAACATACGAAGAAGTTCCGGATTTGCCTGGTACATTTTCAGGATTTGCGGGGCTTGCGGGCCGTATTGCTGCATCTCGTCTTTCAGGGCGTTCATTACTTCTTCATCCGAGATGGTCACGCCGTTTGCCTTGGCCATTTCCATCAGAAGCATCCCTTGCCCCGCCCGACGGGCCGCAATTTTACGGGCGTCATCTTCGGTGATTTCCGAGTCGTGTTTGCGGATCACTTCCATTTCCTGTTCCACGATGTTGGAAGGGGCTTCCACCGGGAAACGCTCGATCAGCTCATTCATCACCTGATCACGGAGCTGCAGGAACGCCCCCTCCTCGATGTTTTCCTTCATGTGGGCCTCGATCTCGGCACGAAGTTCCGCCACGGTATTAAGGCCGAACTGTTTGGCGAAAGTATCGTCCAGGACTGGCGCGGACTTCTGCTTCAGCTCTTTAATAGTGCAGCGGAAAACAGCCATTTTCCCGGCGAGCGATTTCTCGTGGTAGTCTTCCGGGAAGGGAACGCGGACGTTCACCACTTCACCAACGTTCCGGTTGATGAGCTGATCCTCGAAACCCGGGATGAACGAGTTGGATCCGAGTTCCAGCGGGTAATTCTGACCGGCGCCTCCGGGGAATTCTACACCGTCAATCGAACCGACGAAGTCAATAACTGCCACATCACCTTTGCGGGTCGGGCGGATGAGTAAAACCGGCTTGAGCTGCGGATGCGTCGCGGCAAGATGTTCCAGAGCGGCGTTTACGTCACTTTCCTCCGGGACGGTCGTGTATTTTTTGAGGGCGATGTTTTTCAGGTCTTCAATCTTGGGAATATTCATTTGGATTCCATTCTTTTTTGTGGGAAGTGAATTATTACTTCATCTGATTGATCATCATTTCGAGCTGCTTCATCTTCTTGATCTGCGCGCCTTTTGCGTGGCCGCGAGCTGTATTCAGCATCTGGTTGGCGTCGATTTTCTTGCCGCGCTGAACGCAGTCAACACCCATGGCGATGGCACAGTTGGCGAAATCAAATTCCGACCGTGCAGGCGGATCCGCATTTTTCAGGAAGTCCAGACGTTCCTGGTAAGTGTCGCGCTGGTAGAATATTTCATGCACCATGTACCCCTGGCAGGCGACTTCGTAGGAATTGGTTTCTTTGCCGAGGCGCGTCGCTTCTTCAGCCGCAACATAGGCGGTGGCCGAAGGAGTTTTGGAATTCTGGGCCAACTTGAGGAATTTTTCAGCCAGTTTGCGCTTGCTCTGCGGATCGTCTTTGGCATAGTCGTTGGCGTATTCTTTCTTCAGGTCTTCCAGAGCTTTGTCGTGGTCGCTCCCAATAGGAATGGTACGCTGTTCAATGGGCTTGCCGCCGCGTCCAATAACAGGCATCTGATTCGGACGCTTTCCGGAATCAATGATCGGAACTTCCAGTTCAGCCATCAGAACATCCACATCGTCTTTCAGGTTGGAGTCTTTGCTGGCAGCTTTTTCCCAGTAGGACTTGGCCTTGGTACGGTCTCCCTCCGGGTCCATCGCGAGGTATGTCCCGTAAAGGAGGTAATCGTCCGCTTCTTTAAGATGTTCGGAAACGAGGAACTCAACGAGTTTGGGATTCAGATTGTCAGTGGTATAGGTGAAATTCTGCCCCTCGTCACGAATCATGAGTTTATTAGGAGCGGATTCCACCACGCCGATTTCTTTTCCGTTGGCTTTCAGGGTCGTGCCAGGGGTGAAATTCCCCATACGGTTTCCGATGCCCTTAACGAAGAGGTCCATGTAGTTCGTAATCAACTGAAGGCGAGCCGCTTCCGTTTTTTCTTCATCGGATTGGGCGATTTTTTCGAGCTGCTCCATCGAACGTTTGGCCTGGGCCATACGCTGCCAGCCGAGTTCCTGACGCAGAGCGTTGGAAATCTGCTTCCACTCGTTTTCATGACGTTCCTTGGCCAGAGCCTCTTCCTTGGCTTTCTTTTCAGCGTCTTCAGCTTCTTCTTTGGCTTTTGCCTCGGAGTCTTTTTCACCCTTGGCCAGTTTGTTCTTCTTCTTTGAAGAACCTTCACCGGTTGAAGCGTCTTTTTTCTCTTTTTCTCCATCGGAGGAGTCCGCCACTTCTGCGGGAGCGGCTTTTTCTTCCTCTAGCTTGGCGAGTTCCGGCTGCGGCTCCGACTCGGTCTGATCAACCTGAGGTTTCGGGGTGAACTCGGCAAGGATCGCGTCCGCCTCTTTACGATCATTTTCGGAACCTTTTTCCTTGACTGTATCGAGGAGCCCCACCGCTTTGTCACGATCACAGTCCGGGGAAAGGAACTCGAAAACAGAGTAACTCAGAGCGGGAACGACTTTGCCGTCCTCGACCTGTTTGGCGAATTGGTGGCGGTAAATAATATCGTACAAATTATGGCCGTGGCTCGTCGGATTCTCTTTGGTGAACTTGACGTTTTTCCCTTCGATTCGAATGATGATTCGTTTGTCGGAGGCTTCCACAAGCCCGTACTCACCATCACAGAGTTCCGCGGGGACTTTCCCCTTGAGGGCCGTCAGGGACTCCATCATTTCATTGTAGAAAAGTTCGGCATATTTCAAAACGAGCTGCAAACGTCCAACCCGTTCAGAGTTTTCCTCGGAAAGATTCATTTTTGAGGCTTTGCTCAGCATTTGATCAGCCTCTTTGTATTCCTGTTTCCTGATGGCGCTCAAAATCGCGTCAAAATCAGGAGTTTCCTGATTCGCCACATCGGCTGCAAACTCGGGTTCACTGGCCGAGGTGTCTTCTTCCGGTGTTTCCTCTGACGCTGGGGCAGTTTCGGGTTGAGTGGTAGGAGTGGGTGTTTCGGGAGCGAGGGGGTTGTTCACATTGACCGCGACCGTACCGTCTTCCTGAACAGCGACTTCGATCGGCTTCCTCTTGTTCATCAGCATAAAAGCCAAAACCGCCACAATGAGCAGACCAACCACCGCGATGATATTACGCTGCATGGCTGTGGGGCCGCTTTGGGATTTACGGCCTTTGGCAGAGGATTTAGCTGAACCTTTGGCCGAGGATTTTGGTGAAGAGGAGAAGGAAGGAACCGGAGAGCCAGAAGCCGCTGCCTTGGCTTTATTACCTGCAAAAAGATCCGCTCCCCCCAAAGGATTCGCGGCTTGAGCTGGCGCAGGGGCAACTGTGGGTTGTTGTTGGACCACAGGCTGGGGCTGAACTACGGGCTGGGGTTGAACAACAGGCTGTTGCGCAACGACTCCCTGCGGAATCGGTTGGGGCATTGGCTGCGGCTGCACCGGCTGCTGAGGCATCATGCCAGGCTGCTGATACATACCGGGGTACATTCCGGGTTGCATACCGGGGTAAGCGCCGGGTTGGACGTACATGCCCGGTTGCATTCCAGGCTGCATATACATACCGGGGTACATTCCAGGCTGAACAGGATACATTCCAGGCTGCATGCCGGGGTACATGCCGGGTTGACCAGGATACATTCCAGGGTACGCACCGGGCTGCGGCTGTACCTGAGCCTGCGGGTCCTGCTGAGGCGCTCCGGGTGCTGGGCCGGACGCGGGAACCGGGTGCTTTGCATCATAATCCGCTTTATATTTTGGATTGCACAGGCAGTTTTTAGCGACCTGAATTTCCGTAAGCATTTGATTCCATTCAGGGAAATGACCATCCGGCCCGATTTTTTGGACTTTTGCCGTCATTTCTTCGACAGCAGCGGCGATTTTTTGAACGTCTTTCTCGCCATGCGAAAGTCCCAGAAGTTCATAGTATGTTTCGGGTTTTTCTTTGCCAGTAAAACCAAGCCAATGAGAATAAGGATTAAAATCGCTCACAGTTATGCCCCGGAATCTTGTTTGAAATAATTGAAAAAATAGTGAGGTCTGTTGAAAAACAGTCCCTTTTTAAAGAATTATACCACGAGAGAAATTTTCTGCAAGAGTGGGACAGGGAATTTTTTGGTTTTTTTTCAGATTTTTTTCCTCCCGGGGATTTACGAATCAATTTAAATATGGTATAATCAGGTAAATTAGGGGATTGGAAAGCGTGACCAATTTCCTGGATCAAACTCCAGGATCCCTCGAAAATTTTGTTCTTTCATGACATTTCCTTTGGCTGAAGATTCGTGGACTCCTATGAAAAGAATATTTTTGATTTCGGCAGTTTTATTTGTTTTCTTCGCGGGTACACTTCAGGCCAAACCCTTGGCCGCGATTATCGTCAGCGATGACCACTACCATGCGGATACGCTGTTTCCCGAGCTGGCTCCGTGGCTTGAGGAAAATTATGGGATCGAAACCGTCATTATTCACGGGCACGGCGGCGGTGATTTTGAGAATATGGACCGGCTGAAAGACGCGGATGTCGCGCTTCTGTTCATACGCCGTATTTCGCCCAAAACGGAGCAGCTGGAAATGTTCAAGGACTTCCTGAAGGCGGGGAAGCCGTTGATCGCGTTCCGAACGGCGAGCCATGCTTTCTCATTATCTTTTGATGGTTCGAAAAAGCCCGAGCCCGGGCATGCCGAGTGGAGGGAATTCGATGCGCTGGTTCTGGGAGGCAACTACCACAATCACGGGCCGAATGATTCAGGAACCGAGGTCGAAACCATGGAAGTTGCCGAAAATCACCCGATTTTCAAGGGTATGGACCTGAAACCATACCATTCAAACGGGTCGCTGTATTTTACGCTTCCGATCGATGAAAAGGCAATACTCTTCCAGACCGGAAAGGTCTTCGAGCGCACGGAGCCGCTCACATGGCTGCGAACCAACCCGTGGGGAGGAAAAGTCCTTTACACCGGGCTGGGGCATTGGGACGATTTCAAGGATGAACGGTTTCGCAAGATGGTCGGAAACGCGATCCTGTTCCTCTGCGGCAAAACAGATGACTCGAAATAAAATCCCCTGCAAATTGACAAAAGCCTGAAGAGAGGAACTATTTTAAGGTCCTCTCTTTTGTTTTTTACGGGGCAGAAAAAGTTTTTTTCTTTTTTTCAGAATTTTCTCAAAAAATGCCTTTGGGTGTCTTGCAATTTTTTTAAAGTTGGTTAAACTAAAGGAAAAGAGTGTTTCACCAGTCTATCTCAAAATTGGAGAAAAAAATGCTAAAACTCAACTGTTCCCACCTGTTGGCCCTCCTTTTCGCGGTGATTCTGACCGGCTCACTGTATGCCGAAATCGATAACGCGAAGAAACAAGAGATCATTGACGCCACCTCGGACGCCGTCCTGATCGAAGCGATCCAGGCCCCTGGCGACGACGCGGACGCGATTTTCATGAAAATGCTCGCCTGCAAACGTCTGGCTGTTCTCGGAACCGCCAAGGCAGTGCCGGCTCTCGAAAAGATGCTTCCGAACGAAAAACTCAACCACGCGGCCCGGTACGCCCTCGAGGAAATGCCTTGCCCGGAAGCTGCCCAGGCGCTTCTGCGCGGCGTGAAGAATCTCGACGGTAAAGTCTGCGTCGGGTGCATTCAGTCCGTCGGGTTTGTGAAACCAGCTGAGGCGGTCGCTGTGCTGAAAGAAAAGTACGCCGGCTGCAAGTGCCCGAAGACACGCAAAGCGATTTACGCCGCGATGGGAATGATCGCTTCCGACGAGGCGATCGCGTTCCTGCTGGACCGTATGGCCAAACCTGTTGAGGAAGACGTTCACGTCCAGATGGGACTGGGTGATGCGATCCTGGACGCGGCGGAAAATCTCGAAAAGGCCGGCGAATACGCGAAAGCCGAAGCAATTTATGACGCCTGTGTGAACCCGTCTTTCCCGGTTTTCCTCCAGAAAGCCGCTTCTTACCACGCGATCCTCGTCAGGAAAAATCATGCTGGCGAACTTCTTGTGAGCAAAATGTTCTCGCCGAAGGAATGCTGCTTCACCGGCGGCTTGAAGACCATCCGTGAGTTCAGCGCTGCGGACGGAGAAACTATCACGAAGGCTGTACTCGCGATTCTCGACAAACTTCCGGCTGACCGTCAGTCGCTCGTTCTCATGGCGCTCGCGGATCGTAAAGACGCTCCCAGTCAGAAACTGGTTTTCCCGGTTCTTCTCGCGAAAGTCGCCAATCCGGAAACTCAGCTTGCTGCCGTGCGAGGCCTGATCAAGCTCGGAGGGCTGGACGCTGTGAAAACCTTTGACGCCGTTGCCGCTCAGGCTGAAAATGCAGACGCGGAAACTGTGAAATATGGGATCTTGATGTTCGCCGCTCTGCCGGAAGGTCCTGTGGACGCGAAACTCCTGCAGATTCTGAAAACGACCGACTTTAAGGAAGTGAAGCCTGAACTGGCTGTTGCGTTCTTCAAGGTGCTTGAGCTGCGCCGTATCGTCGCTGCCGGGCCGGACATTGTGCGTGTTGCGAATACGGAGGGTCTGGACGGTTCTGTCCGTGACGCTGCTCTTTATGCTTTGGCGGACATTGTGACGCTTGAAAGCCTGAATCTGCTTGTGGACGCGCTGTCGAATGAGAAGGATGACCAGAAAGCGAGCTGGATCCTTCGTTCCGCCTGCACCCGTCTGCCGCGGGAAGAGTGCGCCACTCAGGTTTCCAAACTCTTCTTTGAATCCAAATCAACGGAAGAACAGCTGAAAATGCTGACCCTCCTGAAGCAGATCGGTGGTCCGGGCGCTTTGACTACGGTGGTTAAGGCATGCTGGAACGAAGGCACGATGGACGCCGCGACGCAGGTCCTTGGCTCGTGGAACTCGCCGGACGATGCGGAAGCGGTCGCCGCCGCCAGTCTGAAACTGGCCAAAGAAGCGCCGGAACATTACGCGATTCGTGGGATCCGCAGTTACATTCGTATCCCGCGTCAGTTCGACCTTCCGAGTGCGAAAAAGTTTGAAATGTGCAAAATCGCTTTCGAGACGGCCAAACGTGACAGCGAAAAGAAGTTGATTTTCGAGGTCTTCAAGCGCATGATCGAAGTGGAGAGTGCGAAAGAAGCGATGAGCTACGCTGAAAACCCGGCATTCCGTGAAGACGCCTGCGCCGCGTGCGTTGCGATTGCGCAGAAGTTCCAGGGCCAGTCGAGCGCCTTGGTCGCGCTTCTGAAGAAAGCTCAGGAAATGACCCAGAACGAGCAGTTGAAGAAAGACGCGCAGAACGTGATCGACCGTCTGGAAGCAATGGCGAAGGCCTGCCCGCTGGAAATCATCTCGGCCCGTTATGGCGCTGAGAATACGTGGAAGGACGTGACGGGAATTGTGACGGGGCACTTCAATGGGAAAGCCGGATTGGGGATTTCAGCCGGAAACACCCTTTTCGGTGATGTGTATCCGGGCCACGTGAAAACGACTGAAATCGTTGTGAAGTTCCGTGATTCTGGTGAGACCAGAACGATCATTTTCAAGGAAAATGCTCCGATCGTTCTGCCGATCAAATAATCGTCACGAAATGACGGTTTAGCCGAAGACCAAGAGGTTTTTGCGGAGGAAATCAGGAGAAAGTTTTGAAGGTTTTTCCTGAGCCTCCTCAAAAACCTTTTTTTGTTTCATTCCTGTAAACATTTTTCTCCCAAGATTTATGAAGCTCCTTTGCCTGATTCTTCTGCTTGCGCTTTTTTCTGGCTGCAAATCGTCTGAAGGACCGATTTTTGCCGAGGTTGAGGGGAATTCCATGCTTCCGGAGCTTCACGGACGAGCGATTTATGAAACGTGTCCGAAATGTGGGTTTCACGGTCTTCGGTGCCCGACCGGAACATCCGTCTGCCCGAATTGCGGCTGGCTGACTCTCGAAAAAGAACGCGAAACTCTTCCGTATGAGGTTAGGCCCGCCGACCGTTTACGAGTCGTTCCCCAGGAAAAATACGCTCACGATGATCTGGTCGTGGTCGTTCCCAGTTCTGAAATTGGCCCGGTGGTGAAGCGGGTCGTGGGCGTTCCCGGCGATCGTCTGGAAGTTCGCGACGGGGCACTTTTTCGGAACGGAAAACGTGTGGTCCACACTCTTGAGACCTGGCTCAAAACACGGATTTTGGTCTTTAACGACGATTTCCGGCCCGAAGGTCGAAGCCGCTGGAAGGTTTCTGAACCACAAACAGATCAGCCGAGAGCAGGTTGGGAACTGGAAAGCGGCGGGGATGCGCTGACATACGAGCACGAAACCGCCCGGTTTACGTCCGACGGCTGCCGCTTTGTTCCCGGCCCGATTACAAGCCAGCGGGCGGAAAACGGAACCTTGTTTCCCGCTTCTGCGATCCGGTTTCCGAAGGAATTCATGCTGGAATTTGAAGCGGAATTTGGGACAGACGAGAACGAAGGGTGTATTTGCGTGACGTTTCCAACGTTTCGTCTCACGTGGAAAGGGAATCGCAGCAAAGGACGAAAGACGAGATTCATCTTTTCGACGCTCGACGGTTTACCGCGTCTCTGGATCAATGGGAGGCCTGTTCCGTCAGCAGAAATGGAGGCGGAAAAGGGCGATTTTGGAACGATTCAAGTCCGTAATTTAGCCGGTGAAATGGTTGCGCTGCGTCACCTTGTGCTCTGGCGAGGAGAAATCTGGGAAGATTTTTCCGCAAATTACCACAATTTTACGAAAAAAGAGAAAAATTTAGTTGCATTTGACTGTGGGTCGGAGTATTATATAATCGGAAATAATTTATTCGTGAGTGAGGACAGTAGAGTCTGGGGAGGTATTTCCCCGCGTCAAATCCTGGGAAGAGCCACTTTAATTAATAATGAATAATTTAGCCGTAATTATTCCGTATCATTCCACGCCTGCCGAATTGGAAAGTTCGCTTCTTTCCCTGTTGGAAAATCGTCCGGAGAATTGCGAGATTTGTGTCGTATTAAATCAGCCATACGAAAATATTTACGAATTAAGCGACGATGAAGTCCATTTCCTGAATGCTCCGAAGGAAATGTCGGCGGAGAACAACGCGATTTTAGCCTGTATGCGACTGGGGCTGGCAGCCTGTGACTCGACGTACGTCTATATGATGCCCGCTGGCGTTCAGTTTCAGTCGGAATGGCTCGGAGCCTTGGAATTTCTGGATCAGAACGAGGAATTGAAGGCTTTTTTTCTCGACGCAGATCTGACGCAGGGAGGTTTTTTCAGAAAGGCTTTTCTGGAATCCTTTCTTCAGAGTTCAGAGATTTCCGATCTCATCGCGGACACGGATACAGAATGCTTTACGAATTTGGTGACGCTCATGCAGGATGCGGAACTCCCTTGCGGTTTGTTGGAAATTGAGATCACCGACGAAAATACAGAAGACGAACCGGAGCTGGAAAATCCGAGCCTTGAGCGGGAAACCGAGCCGGAAACGGAAATTCCGCTCAAACCCGAACTGCCGCAAAAGCCATTTGTGAGGAGTAAAACGGGTCTGTGGACTCACTTTTGTGAGTTGATTCGGCGTTTTTTTAAATCGTGAAAACGCTGATTGCGTTGAATTTTAAGAAGTTCTTCATTTCTTTTTCCCGAGAATAATTTCATGGCCGTTCCTCAAGAAATCCAGCGTCTTTTTCTGGCCCTTCGCCGTAAGATCCGGTTTTACCTCGCCGCGGAAGGTGTAGGGCTTTGGACGTTTCACCTCGGATTGATCTTTTGGTTTTCACTTCTGGCGGACCGTTTTTTTGAACCATCTCCGCTTGTGCGTGGAATTTTTTCGGGGGTCGCGATTTTTTTTCTGCTTTGGGATTTCTGGCGGGTCGTTCTGAAACCGGTCATGAAACCGATCAATGACCACGGTCTGGCTGTCCTTCTGGAAAAACGTTTTCCCGAGTTTGACGATGCGCTGCTGACGCTTGTGGAACCTGAACGTGTGGAGGATTCTTCGCTTCGTGACGAATTCCTCACCCGAACGCAGTCGGAGTTGGCGGACCGTTTGGCTCAGTTCCGTTTTCGCCCGCTTTTCCGTTTCAAGCCTTTGATCCTTGGGCTTCTCGGGGCGGTTCTTGCCGCGGCCTCAGTCGGTGGTTTTGTGATCGGCGCACCTGAACTCTTCCACGTGTGGACCGAGCGCTTCATCGCTTTTTCGGAAACGCCCTGGCCACGGCTCGTGCAGATGGAACTCCCGGAATCCTTTAGTTCCGGAACGCTTAAAGTCGCTTGCGGCTCGGACGTTCAAATCCGTGTCCGCGCCGGTATTTCCCAGACGGCGGTAGAGTCTGGCCGGCACTTGAATGATGTCCTTCGAACCGTTTATTTCTCGTACAAAACCGAGGACGGAATTCGGGATCGGGTCGCGATGGAGCGTGAAAACGAATCATTCACGGAAAACGGCGAATGGGCCGATTTCACGTACACTTTCCGAGGTGTTTTGAAGTCTTTTGACTTTGATTTGACTGGAGGCGACGCTTCCGTCCGCGGTCTGCATGTGGAGGTAGTGGATTCTCCGACCGCGGCCCTATCGCTGCGTTTTGAGTTTCCCGCATACACCGCTCTGACTCCCCAAACGCTCAAACCCGGGGCGGTTCAGGCCGTTCCCGCCGGGACCAAAATCACGGTTTTCGGTGAGGCCAACAAACCCCTGACCGGTGTGGAAGTGGACCAGTCCCGGTCAGTTGGGGAAAACGCCGGGGCTGAACGTGCTCTAAAGGCTCAAATCCAGAAATCAGGCCGTGGCTTTACGGTTCCACTGGGGATTTTTGAAAATGATTTGACCCTTCTGTTTACACTTCATGACTCAGATGGGATCGTTTCGCCCGCCCCGATCAAACTCACCCTGACGGTTGAGGAGGATTCCGTCCCACAGCTCGAAGTTACTCCGTGGGGAATTGGGGACTGTATCACGTCAAACGCGAGGATCCCAATGAAGGGCCGAATCAAAGACGATTTTGGGCTAAAAAACGTCTCGTTCGTTTGGCAGACAGAACGTCCTGAACCCCAAACCAGTGAGGATCCCAACGACGAAAATCAAGGGACCAGAGAGGGACCGAAAGGCTTTCGCCGCCTGGCTGAATGGTCGGATGTACAGACCGCTCCCCCGCTGGAGTTTGAACTGAACGGGGCGCTCGAAACCTCTGCGCTGGACCTGGTGGAACTGGGCCTTAAAGAGAAAGACCACTTCCAGATTTTCATGGCGGCAGAAGACCGAAATGATCGTGAGCCTGCGGGTCGCCGTGTCGGGCGTTCACAGCCGGTCACGCTCGAAGTTGTTTCGCCGGATCAGCTCCGCTGGAATCTGGAAGGCCGCGAGGCGGTTCTGGGCCAGCTCTTTGACGCGGCTCTGGGAGAAGTCAAGGATTCCCGTGAAACCCTTGGAACGCTCACGTTTGACACGCCGGAAAATCCTCCTTTACAGGTTCCTGAAAACGCCGAAAAAGACAGCGAAGAATCGCTGCAGGAACTTCAAAGCTACAGGACCGAGCGTGTGATCCAGAATAACCGAAAGAACTCGCACGAGTTTTACGGAATCGCGGAGAGCATCGAAAATATTTGCCTCCAAATGGTGAACAATCGAATCGACTCGCCGGCCTGGCTGGAGCGTTTGAATGCCGGGATCCGCGAGCCGCTCGTCTCGCTTCATACGAAACAGATCCCCGAGCTGGAAACGACGCTGACGGCTTTACGCGAGGCTATCGACGCGAACGATTTGTCTGCCGCGAAGACACTGCACGCCAAAGCCTCGGTTCAGATGGACGCGATTCTGTTACTTCTGGCCGCTGTCCGCGAGAAGATCCTGAAAATGCAGGACTTCAGCGAAATGGTCGAACTCATGCGCACGGTAGTCCGTCAGGAAGAGGAGCTTCAGCTCGAAATTGCGAAGCAGAACCGTTCCGCACTGGCGGATTTGGCCGGCGATGACGATGATGATGACGATGAAGAAGATGTTCCAAAACAGGAAGCCGAACCGGTTGAAGACACCGGGAAAGCGCCAACGGCCGATCGTCTTGTGGAACGTCAGGAGGAAGTTCTTCGCACGTTCAACCTCTGGGACGAGAAGATCCCGCAAATGCTCGAAATGCTTCGGAACGATCCGGTCCATGCGAACCTTCTGAAAGACGCCCGGCAGATGAGTGACGAAATGCGAGTTCGCAGCCGTCTTGAGGAAATCGATCGGCAGCTCGCTGAGAAAGAACATTCCAAAGCGGCCGATGGAACGAAAAAGCTGATCCCCGACCTGAAGAAGATCCTCGCAAAACTCGAGACAGAAGACCGAAGCCAGCGTCTCCAGTCCGAAACGGAACGCCTGCGCGCGCACCTGAAGGAACTGAACGAGCGTATCCGTGAGCAGCAATCTCTTGAAGGCCGAACACGCCGTGCCCGGGACGTTCGGGAAATCGCCAAAGATCAGGATTCCGCAGCCCAAAAAACGGGGGAACTTGCCCGCAAGATTTCCGACGAAGAACAGGCAAATCAATCCGAAAACCAATCGGGTGAAAACAATCAGCCGTCGGAGGGAGACCAGGCTGAGAATTCTGAATCCCAGGAGTCCAAACAGGGTGAAAAGCCCCTTTCCGAGTCTCTGCGTGAGGCTCAAAAGCGTATGGACGCGGCTCGGGAAAAGCTGGAGCAGACCGACCGATCTGGTGCGCAGGATGAACAGAAAAAGGCCCTTGAAGAACTGGAACAGGCAAAGGCCGAGCTGGAAGAAATTCTGCGTCAAATGCGTGAGGAGGAAATGAAGCGGTCGCTTGCCCAGATCGAGACGCAGCTCAAGACGATGATCCAGCTCCAGCGGGGAATTCAGGACGATACGAAACGCCTCGATGGGATCCCGCAGGAGAAGCGCACGGTCGAATTTACCGACGAGTCCGCGCGTCTTTCCCGGCGTGAAAGGGAACTGGAGCTCAAGGCCGAAACACTTCTGACGATGCTTCGGGAGGATGGCCGGGCGCGGATGATGGTCGAGCTGCTCACCCAGACCGCCCAGGACATGAATCGTGTGATGGACTTCCTCGCCAAAGGCCGCGCCGATTCCGTCACGATCGATCTGGAAACCGACATCATTCAGGCCCTTGAAGAAATGCTCGCCGCAGTCGAGGAGACCGAGCGGAAACTTGAGGAAGACCAGGATTCTCCCGATGGAAATATGGACGGCTCGGGAGGGGATATGGATCAGGCCCTGATCGACAAAATCGCCGAGCTGAAGATGATCCGCTCTGCCGAGGTCCGAATCTGGAAGCGGACGCAAAACACTCCCGCATCGGAAGTCGAAATCCTCCGCGGCCTCTCCACCCAGCAGGAAAAACTGCGCAAGATCGTACACGAGATGGCTAAATAGGATAGATTGTGAAGAGGGAAAACCTCCTTGTGCCACTTCAACTTTAAGGAAGTTTCCAAAACCTCAATCCCTTTTCCAGAATGATAGCGCCGCCTGTTCAAACCTCATTTTAAACACGGATTTTCACGCATCAAAAGGATTTTCGATCCCGTAAAACAACATCTTTTGATCCTTCTGAATCTGTGAAAACCGTGTTTAAAGCAAAGGTTAAACAGAAACGGACTTGGTGTCTGGAATGGAAGTTTTTGAACTTTATTTCATGACCTTCGGCCAAATCAGGTTTGGATTCAGCTTGAGCGCCTCGTCGAAGAAGTTCTTCGCGGCGGGGGCGTCGTCCTGGGCCAGAGACACAAGGCCGTGCAGGAAGAACAACTTCGCGCTGCGTTCTGCGGCAGTTCCGTCTTCACCGAACTTGGAGAATTCGTCCGCTCGGGCCGACCGGTCCATACGAGCGTTTACCGCGTCTGCGAATTTCTGCGTCAGCGCTTTCGCTTCGTCCGAACGCCCCAGCTTCTTCAGAGAGGCGATCTGGAAGTAGGTGATCTCGTGGCAAAGATCCACGTTCGCGTTGGCCGGATCCGCCGATTGCGCGAACGCTTTCTTCGCGCCTTCCACGTCGCCTTTGGCTTCCAGGGTCGTACCGAGGAAGTAGAAGATTTTGGCGTTCTGTCCACCGCCGACCACTCGGCCCACCTCGAGGTTTTCCGGGTAGGTCTGTGCGATCTCGAAATCAGCGACGGCACCGTCGAAATCCTTGGCGTCACGACGAGCCAGACCGCGGAGCAGGTGCGCATCCACGAAAGTATCGTGCACGGCCCGACCTCCTTCCCAGACGTGGAAGTGGCGTTTGTCGAGCTGGTCGATCGCTTTCTGGTACTGGTCGGTGGCGTTCCAAAGTCCGATCAGACGGATCGTAGAATCGTCGTGGGAAAGCACGGTTTCCAGATTTGCCTCCATCAGCTTCAGACGCTCGGGGGCTGGAACGAGTTTCTGCGCTTCCAGAACGTCCAGCTCGACGAACGGTTTCGGGTCGGAAACGTCGTACTTCAGACTGGTCTTATACGCTTCGATCGCGCGGTCGATCTGGCCGGCCTGCGTGTAAGCGAAACCCAGGTTCCGCCAAACGCGGCCGTAAGCCGGATTCAGCTGGGCGGATTTTTCCCACGCCGCGATGCCCGCGTTTTTCTGCTCGAAGTAGTACAGAATATTCCCGAGCAGGCACCACGCCTTCGCGTCGTTCGGGTTCCGCTTGACGGCGGCTTGCAGGAGGGCGATCTCTTCCACGCGGAACGGGAAGCAGTAGTCGAGCGACTGGGCCGGGACCTTGACCCCTTCGCCGGGCGCCAGAGCGTCGAGCCAGTACGCCGCCATGAGTGAATCGCTGAACGGCTTGCCGTACCGCATCGCCGCGCGCAGTATCCTGGCCGCGTCATCCGAGCCGAGCGAGGCGTAGTCGGCCACGACTTCGAGCAGTTCCTGGACCTTGACCAAATCATCTCCGCGGAGCGCTTCGTCGAAGATCGCGTTCGCTCTGGCGTCGAAGAAACCTTCCGCCAGGGCGAGTTCCACCTTGGCCATGACGTCCAGCGGATTTTGACGCAAAACGTTCATCAGGACGGCCAACCGGACTTCCCGCGGGGCGTTCATCTTGCGGAGGAAGTACGCGCGGACCACCTGCGCCTTCGGGTCGTCGTAGTTCGAGTTCAGCGACTTCAAAACCAGTTCGAGCGCTTTCGGGTAGTCGCCTTCGCAGGAGGCAAGTTTGGCGAGCTGGAAGAACGCGGCGGACTGGTATCCGGTCGTCCACGTGGCTTTCCAGTACTGGTCTTTCGCTTCGGCGATTTTGCCCTCGTTCTGGAGGACCAGGCCGAGCAGGTAGTGAGGCTCACCGTCTTTCAGGCGCGTGTAGTTTTTATCGAGGCGGGCCAAAGCCGTGCGCAGGTGCTTCCCGGCGAGTTCCCATTTCGCCTGGCGGGCGTAATGGAGACCGACCGCGGTGTTCGTCCGGGCGTCTCCCGGGTCGCGGCGAAGGGCTTCCTCGTAGTAATCCATCGGGTTCATGCGCGCATTGTGGAACTGCTCCATACGCTGGGCGGCGAGGAAAAGCTCCTCGACCGTCTGGAAATCTTTCGGAGCCGGCGTCGGTTTTACGATTTCCGGCATTTCCTCCGGTTCCAGCCTGGTCGGCTGCCACGTCACGAGGACTTTTCCCGAGGCGTCGAGCAGGGCGACGCGAATTTCCTCGTCCTTCGTCTCTTTCGGAACGGTCAGCTCCTGAATGAACGGGTGGGCCGGGTCGATATTAATTTCTTTTTCAAGCGCTTCCTCGCCATTAATATAAATGACGGATTTCGCGTTGGGGAAATCGCCGGTCGCGCAGAAGCCGAAGCGGATTTTATCCTCGGCGACCCGTTCCATATTCGCGGCGGCGTCCACCGTCGCGGCCTTTACTCCTCCGATCCCACGGATCGGGTACCAGACCTGAGTGTGCTCGCGCGTTTCACCCGGGCCGATCCAGCTGTAGTCCGGCTGATTGTCCGACCAGGCTCCGACCATGAGTTCCAGGTACTGCGGGTACTCGGCGTCACTTCCCTCGAGCGACTCTTTTTTCTCCTCGTCGGTCCAGGGGTCGGTCAGCATTTTGTCCCACATTTTGGCGCGGTCGTGATTCCCCCACAGGAAAAACTTCTTCCCGGGGACCTGGTAGTGGTTTGCGATGTGAACGGTTCCCGCGTCACGCCCGTGGTCGTAGCCGGCCAGAAAATCGCTTTCCTGGTCCCACGCGAAGACCGAACGGAAGCGGTCCGTGTGATTCTTCCAGTAGCGGAAATCCACGCCCGGCAGTCCTTCGGGCCAGTTGCAGAACGAAACCTTCGCGTGGTCGCAGCCGTGCTGGACGTTCGGCGCGAAAATGACCTCGTAGTCGGGATTGCAATGGACCGAAACGTTCGCCCAGCAGAGCATCGACTGGATCAGATTCGAGCGGTTTTCGATGCGCGTTTTGGCCTTCACGTAGGAACGGCCCGGCACGACGGAAAGCTCGACCGACCATTTCATCCGGTGGCGTAGTTCCGTCTCGCCGACCCAGATCGACTTGGAGCCGTCGGGGTTTTCGAGCGTTTTCCAGTCCACGGCCATGAAACTCGACGGGCGGTGGTGGTGCGGAATGTTCCACTCCACGCCGCCGGACATCCAGGCGCCGAGCATCCCGATCAGGGCCGGCTTAACGACGTGCTGGCGGTAGAAAAACTCGTAGTGGTTTGTTTTGTCGGTGGCCTGAAGGATCCGGCCGCCCAGTTCAGGCATGACGCAGATCTTCACGAATTCGTTTTCAAGGAACAGACCTTTGTACGTCACGTCCTTTTTGTCGTCGGTCAGACGGTCCAGCATAGCGTACGGGTACGTGTGCCCTTGCGCTCCCTGATATACGCGGCCCGTAAAGTAGATCGGGTTCAAATCCGCGGGGCCGATCTGATAGGTCGGTAAAACGACCGGTTCTTCCCTGACCGTCACGGGCGCGGGATCTGCCAGAGCGAGGCCAGCCAATAAAGGAAGGAGCAAAGCTCCAAGATAAAAATGTTTCATTTGAGTTAAATTAGTAAAAAGAATGGTTGGACTTTAATCACGATTTTCCCGGAGGATTCTGGGAAAAACCTCAATAGCGCTTTCAAGTATAGCTGATTTTCTTTTCCTTTTAAAGGGGGGGAGCCTTTACTTTTTGAGGAAAATCTGGTAGAATGAAAATGATGTGCCTGGAGACGAGTTTCGCTTTGTGGGAGCCTTTAGAGTTTTAATATGTACTTGATTAAAGTCGATTTTTCGCTTTCAGAAATCGCGTCGTATATGTCGTCGCACGTCCTTTCGGATGTTTATGAGAATATGCGTCTGGAGAAAATCGGCCTTAATCCTGAATATATTAATGGTACTGGAAACCAGCCGCTTGTTTTAACGTACTCTCTCCCGGGCCGGGTGGAGGATTACGAAATGTTGCCCGAGGAACACGCTTTCCGGCTGATTTCGAGTCGTTACCCGTGTTTTGAGCCTGAGAAAGCCCGATTCTGCCCAGGCGTTCCATGCTGGACGTGGACCACAGAGGAAATGACAATTAATTTTGAGCCGAAGGAAATAGAGTGCGAACCGACTGGTGAGATTTTAGGTATGCAGGACGCTTACGTCTCGGTTTCCCGCGGGGAAGTTTTTATTTCTTTCGAAATGGTGCAGGAGTTCCTGACTCTTCAACTTGCGGGACTGGGGCTGAATCTGAAAGATATGCAGCCGCTCAAGTGGGACTCTGGCCGAAACGCGCTTATTTGTCAGGCAGATTCGTTTTCGATTACGTGGATCATTTCAGAGCCGAACGCATTTGACCCGCTGCTGCATTTTCTGAATCTGAAGAAAATCGTTGAAAGCCTTCGCGGCGAATACCGCTTCAGTATTGAGGAGGCCTCACCGACACCTGAACCCTTGAGAGCGATGAAGATCCCACTCCGAAAAAAGGGTGAAACCAAATACTGGTGAAGTTTATTGATACCTTTTTGACCTTAAAATGAATGGTACATTATACATTCTTAAACTGATGATCCCCGTTGGGATAGTGATTTCCACGGCGGTTTACCTGATTTGGGGTGGAGGACTGTACTTCCAGATTCAAGCCCTTATTTTCATTGGCTGCCTCGTAGGTGCGATCGTGGCTGAAGAGGTCCAGGTCCTTGCTGGGAAGTGGAAATCGAGCCTCATGGCGGTCGGTTTTCTTGTTGGAGCGGCCTCAAGAATCATTTTTCCCCTTATTTTTCTGTTTTTTTCGTTAAAATTTTATCATTACCCCATAGACAAAAATTTACAATATGTTATAATTGTCTCATATTTCGCATATTATCCACTTATGCTTTTCGCCTGTACATCGGCAGCAATCGCGCGAGCAAAAGCCTCACAGCCGGTCAAAGACTCTCAGGAAGAGAGTCCCCAAGCCAAGAATTCCACGGCATGTCAGGTTTCCGATAGTACCGAAAAAGCTTTTGATGAGAAAAAAAGGTAAATCATGGATACTGCAAAACTTTTCGAACACGTGAATGACAGTCACGTATTCGAGTTCCCGTTTGGCTGTGAAATCGAACTGCCCGTTATTTGCGGGCTGCAACTGACGAAATTCATGGTGATTGAGGTGCTGGTCGCGTTGTTCATGCTCCTCTTCTTCATACCTCTCGCCCGTAAAATCAAAACAGGCCAGCCGGTTCGCGGTCGTTTCAGCAATCTGCTGGAAGTTTTTCTTCTTTTCCTTCGTGACGATGTTGTTCGGCCGTCCATTGGTCACGGGGCGGATAAATTCCTCCCGCTTGCCTGGACGACTTTTTTCTTCATTCTGGGAATGAATCTTTTCGGAATGCTTCCGGGTTTCGGCTCACCAACTGCGAGTTACTCCGTGACTTGCCCGATGGCTGTGATTGCTCTGCTTTCATTGATTTTTGCCGGATCGGTTGCTCAAGGCCCGATTGGATTCTGGGTTCATCAGGTTCCCACGATGGATCTTCCGTTTGGAATGGGTTACATTTTGAAACCGATGCTTTTCGTTATTGAAGTTTTCGGTTTGATGGTCAAGCACTTCGTGTTGATGATTCGTCTTTTCGCGAATATGTTTGCCGGGCACCTCGTTTTGGCTGTCTTCACGACGTTCATCACGGTGGTCACCAGTGGCTGGCTGCTGTGGTTTTGCGTTTCTGTGCCGTCCATGGCATTGGCCATCGCGATCAGCCTTTTGGAAATCTTCGTCGCTTTCCTTCAGGCGTACATTTTCACGTTCCTCATGTCGTTGTTCATTGGTATGGGCCGCCACGCACACTAATGCGGGGACGACGCTTCCAGCGTCGTTAATAAATCAGAAGATGACGCTTCCAGCGTTGTTAATAAAATAAAGGACTAAAGACGGTGTTTCACGCATCGTCCCTGAACTGATAATCAATTAATCATCACTTACTCAAACTAGGGAGACCTAAAAATGAAAAAAGCTGTTTTCGCCATGCTGTTCGCTATGGTTCTGTCCGTCGTTTCTGTCGCGTTCGCTCAGGACGCCGCTCCGGCTGCTGATCAGACTGCCGCTCCGGCTGCCGCCGCCACTGACGCCGCTCCTGCCGCTGAAGCGGAAGCCGAAGCTCCGGCCAATAACAGTTACAAAATCCTGGTTCCGATCGGATGCGCTTTCATTATCGTCGGCGCCGGTTTCGGTATTGGCCGCATCGGTGGCAATGCCGTGGACGCGATGGCTCGTCAGCCGGAAGCCGCTTCCGCTATCCAGACCGCGATGATTCTGGCCGCCGCCTTGATCGAAGGCGCTACGCTGTTCGCGCTGGTTATCTGCCTGATTATGTGATTTGATTTTCGTTCTCGAAGATTGAACGTAATATTTAACCACATTGGATAGAAAACACAGGAAGTTGCTATGAAGAAACATTTGTTTGCCCTTTCAGCTGCCCTATACAGCGTCATGAGCATGACGTCGTGTGTTTTCGCCGAAGGAAGCGAAGAGGGAGCGTCCCTCCCTCCGTTTTGCGCGGACCTCGCACTCTGGACTGCGGTCACGTTTCTGTTGGTTCTGATCGTCCTTTGGAAGTTTGCCTGGGGCCCGATTATGGAAGGCCTCGACAAGCGCGAGCAGTACGTCCTGGACCAGCGCAGTGACGCGGAAAAAGCCAATGCTGACGCTAAAGCTCTTCTGGATGATTACAAGAAGCAGTTGGCGAACGCCAAAGCGGACATCCAGCAGATGAAAGCGGAAGCGCAAGCGAACGCGGAAAAATCTGCTGCCATCCTTATGAATAAAGCGATGGCGTCTGTGGAAGCCGAGAAAAAGGCCGCCACGCAGGAAATTAATAACGCGAAAGTCCAGGCACAGAAAGAACTGGCTGAGCAGAGCGCCGCTCTGGCGGTAGAACTGGCCGGGAAAATCCTGAAACAGGAGCTTAACCCGCAGTCTCATCAGAAGCTCATCAATCAGGCTGTCGCCAAATTCGGTAAATAAATCAGTGTGACGAAACGCCCTGTACGGGGACGGCGCTTCCAGCGTCGTCAGTACAAAGTTTCGTCATTCTGAACGAAAATCACACGCAAGTGTTTGAACTTTTTCATAAATCACCCACATCGAGGTTTCCATGTCAACCGACGTCAATGCGTTAGATTCCAGGTACGCCGCGGAAGCATCCCCGGATGTTACGATGGAAAAAATCAGCAGTGTGTACGCCGACGCACTCTTTGGAGTCATCGATAATGATTTGCAAAAAGTCAGGGAAATTCTCGGCGAGTACGCGGAATTTATTACGGACGTTCTGGACTCTTATCCGGATTACGACCGTATTTTGAAAAGCCGTTTGGTGGCGTCGGATGAAAAAATCGCGATCATCGAACGGGACTTCAAAAATGTTTTAAGTCCTGTACTGTTAGACTTTTTCCGTGTCGTTGCAAAGCATGAGCGCCTGGACTGCCTTCGCGCAATCTATGGCCAAGCACTGAAAAATTTAGACAAACTGGCGAATCGTGTCGCGGTCACCATTACGACGGCGGCTCCCGTTTCCCAGGATGTTATCGAGAAAATCAAGCAGGGCCTTGCTTCGAAGTTCCAGGCGGAACTCGTTGTCTCCTGCAAAGTGGACCCAAATCAGATAGGCGGTTTGGTCGTCCGGGTAGGCGATACGATTTACGACGGATCGATCGCTTCGCAGCTCGAAAATATGCGTCGTAATATCGTTAAAAATTATGAGCCTAAACAGAATTGAATTAGGGAACATTCATGAAATTCAAAGCCGATGAAATCGCTTCCGTTATTCAACAGGAGATAAAGCAATACGAGTCCCGTATTGACGTGCGTCAGGTTGGCCGCGTCCTGGAAGTCGGTGACGGTATTGCTCAGGTTTATGGTCTTTCGGATGTTATGGCCAATGAGATGGTGGAATTTTCCAACGGAGTTATGGGGTTGGCTTTCAACCTCGAAGAAAACTCGGTCGGTATCATCATTCTCGGTGATTATCTGAAAATTCAGGAAGGTGACGAAGTCCGCAGCACGGGGCGTCTGCTCAGTGTTCCGGTCGGCGATGCCGTTCTGGGCCGTGTTATTGACCCGCTGGGAAATCCGCTCGACGGTAAAGGTCCTATCATGACCACCGAAACGCGCCCTGTGGAGTCCGTGGCTCCGACCATTTCCCAGCGTCAGCCTGTGCGTGAAGCTCTCCAGACCGGTATCAAGGCCGTGGACGCCATGACACCGATCGGACGTGGTCAGCGTGAGCTGATTATTGGTGACCGTAAAACCGGTAAAACGGCTATTGCGATCGATACGATTATTAACCAGAAAGGTAAAGGCGTCAAGTGCTTTTATGTCGCGGTTGGTCAGAAAGAATCGACCGTCGCTGGTTTGATTGAGACCTTGCGCCAGAACGATGCCATGGAATACACCACGGTCATCGTCGCAGGCGCTTCCTCTCCGGCTCCTCTGCAGTATATCGCGCCTTACGCTGGTACTGCGATGGCCGAATATTTCACCTACAATGGCGGCCATACGCTCTGCGTTTACGACGACTTGAGCAAACAGGCCGTCGCTTACCGTCAGCTTTCCCTGCTGATGCGCCGTCCGCCGGGACGTGAAGCGTACCCGGGCGACGTGTTCTACTGCCACTCCCGTTTGCTGGAACGTTCCTGCAAACTCAGCAACGAGCTTGGCGGCGGGTCCCTGACGGCCCTTCCGATCATTGAAACCCTCGAAGGTGAAGTCTCCGCGTATATTCCGACCAACGTGATTTCCATTACGGACGGTCAGATTTACCTCCAGCCTGACCTCTTCTTCGCCGGCCAGCGCCCCGCCATGAACGTCGGTATCTCCGTGAGCCGCGTCGGTGGTTCGGCACAGGTCCCGATCATGAAGAAGGTTGCCGGTGGTATGCGTCTGGACCTCGCCGCGTTCCGCGAACTGCAGGCCTTCGCGCAGATGGGAACCGAACTGGACGCCGCCACTCAGCAGCGTCTGGATCGTGGTTACCGTCTGAACGAACTGCTCAAGCAGGGGATCTGCAAACCGATGCACGTGATTGACCAGTGCATCAGTATTTACGCGGCGACCCGTGGTTACCTGGATAAAGTTCCGGTGACCAAAGTCCAGGAATACGAAAAGGGACTTTTGGACTACTTCCACACCGCCGAGCAGGCCACGTGGGACAAAATCGATGCGGAACGCAAACTCACCGATGAGGTTGAGGGCGAAATGAAGCGCGTCATTGGAAAATTCACCGAAGATTTCCAGGCGTGATTCCTGATTTCGACATAATTCCGCCGGGAAGATGGTCTTTTCGGCGGCTTAAACAAGTACAAGCATCGGTTTAGCAAAAGATCCTGATCATGGCAAAAACGAAAACGCTTAATAAACGACGTCAGTCCATTCGCAGTATTCGCAAGATTACGCGAACGATGGAGCTGATCTCCACCGCCTGTTACCGTGGCGCGATGGAACGTGCGATGTCGGCGATGGCCTATACGGATCGTTTAACGAACATGGTGCGTAATTTGGCAGGTTCCGGCGCGGAAGTGTCGCACCCGCTGCTCGTCGGGCATCCAGAAACCAAAACGGTTCAGCTTCTCGTGCTGAGTTCCAACCGCGGACTGTGCGGTGGGTACAACGGCGGGATCCTTCGCCGTGCGAATCGTCGCTGGAACGAGCTGACGGGTAATGCTGCGGATGCTCTTGACCAGAAGGTGGAAAACCCCTTGCTGGACATCGCGGGCAAGCGCGGTATTTCGTATTTCAACTACCGCAAGACGAAACCGGCTCAAACCTTTACGCAGTTTGAAGACAGACCGGCATGGGATGAGGTCGAAAAAATCGCCGATGGGTACCTCGAACAGTACCTCACCGGAAAAATCGACCGTTTGGAGATCATTTATACCAAATTCTTCTCCATGTCGAAACAGGCAGTCGTTCATGAAACGCTCCTTCCGCTCTCGGAGCTGGGAAGCAGTGACACGGCGAAGGACGACACCAAGAGTAACTTAAACGCTGAGTATGACTTCCTTCCGAGTGCGGAAAGCATCCTGAAGGAAATCGTTCCCGCGAGTTTCAAAACGCAGCTTTTCAAGTGCTTCCTTGATGCGGCCGTTTCCGAGCAAATCGCTCGAATGGTTGCGATGAAGGCGGCAACGGAAAACGCCGATGCGATGATCCAGACTCTTACGATGGCGGTCAACCGTTCGCGTCAGAGCCAGATCACCGGCGAACTTACCGAGCTGATTGGCGGCGTGGAAGCATTGAAGTAGTTTGGAGGTTTAAGGTCCGTGGGGCGGCGCCTTGCCGGAGCTTCCTCCAAAATGTTAATCAGAAAGAATAAATTATGCCAAGTAACATCGGTCATATTACGCAGGTCATCGGCTCCACGTTCGACGTGGAATTTGCTGAAGACTCGCTTCCCGCAATTTACAACGCGGTGAAAATTCAGTCGGATAAAAACGGCGTGAAGTTGAATCTTACCGGTGAAGTTCAGCAGCACCTCGGCAGCGGCCGCGTTCGCTGCGTCGCGCTGGGTTCAACGGACGGTCTTATTCGTGGTCTTGAGTGCGTGGATACTGGCGCACCGGTGATGGTTCCGGTCGGTCCTGAGACGGTCGGTCGTGTGTTCAACCTTCTGGGCGAACCGATCGACAACCGTGGGCCAGTGAAGGCGAAAGCGTTCTCACCGATCCACCGTGACGCTCCGAAAATCGCCGACCTTTCGACGAAGACGGAGATTTTTGAAACCGGTATTAAAGTGATCGACCTTCTGACGCCGTTCGTCCGCGGTGGTAAAGCGGGTCTGTTCGGCGGTGCCGGACTGGGCAAGACGGTTATTATTCAGGAACTTATCGCGCGAATCGCTTCGGCGCACGGCGGTTACTCCGTGTTCGCCGGCGTTGGTGAGCGTACACGTGAAGGAAACGACCTTTGGCTCGAACTTCAGGAAGCCGCGATCGGTCAGACCGGCAAGCACGTGATCGACCAGACCTGCATGGTTTTCGGTCAGATGAACGAGCCGCCGGGAGCGCGTCTTCGTGTTGCCCTTTCGGCCCTGACGATGGCGGAATATTTCCGTGATCAGTCTGGAATGGACGTTTTGCTCTTCGTCGATAACATTTTCCGTTTCTCTCAGGCGGGTTCCGAAGTGTCCGCGCTTCTGGGACGTATGCCGTCTGCCGTGGGTTACCAGCCTACGTTGGCGAGCGAAATGGGCGCTCTTCAGGAGCGTATTACTTCGACGGACAAAGGGGCTATCACTTCCGTTCAGGCCGTTTACGTCCCCGCTGACGACCCGACGGACCCGGCTCCGGCCACGGCCTTCGGTCAGTTGGACGCTTTCGTGTATCTGGAACGTGCGATTTCCGAAAAAGGTATTTACCCGGCAGTGGACCCGCTGGCGTCTTCCAGCCGAGTGCTTGACCCGCAGTATGTGGGCGAAGAGCATTACCAGTGCGCGCGTCGCGTGCAGTCCACTCTGCAGCGTTATCGTGAACTCCAGGATATCATCGCGATTCTGGGCGTTGACGAATTGAGCGAAGCGGACAAACTGGTCGTTCATCGTGCGCGTCGTATGGAACGTTTCCTTTCCCAGCCGTTCCTTGTGGCGGAAGCCTTCACGGGTAAGAAGGGCGAGATCACGCCTCTGAAAGAGACGATCCGCAGCTTCAACGAAATCTACGAAGGAAAATGGGACCATCTGCCTGAGTCCGCTTTCATGTACGTCGGCGGCATTGAACAGGCTGCCGAACAGGCGGAAAAGATGGAAGCCGCGGCGAAGAAATAAAAATGTATGGAGTGCGGTGATACAGTCGCGTAAGCGACATTCACCGCTTTTACTTGCGGCAATACAGCCTCGCAGAGGCATTTGCCGCTTGAAGTGTGGAAAGACTTTCCCACGTGAAAATCCGTTTCAGGATTTTTGTTAATTAGTCGCTAAAGGAAAGCGGCAAATGCGCTGACGCGCTGTATTGCCGCACTCCATAAGAGGATAGAACTATGGAAATCAAATGCGTCGTAGTTACGCCTGAAAAAGTGGTGCTCGAGAAGGACGCTGAGTTCGTCGCGCTTCCGCTTTATGACGGCGAATATGGGATTGCGTTTAATCATACTCCGGTGATCGGTCGTTTGGGAGCTGGTGAACTTCGTATCCGAAAGGACGGAAACGTGGATTCGTATTACGTCGCTGGCGGTTTCGTCGAGGTGCTGAACAATAACGTGACGCTGATGACGAGCCGCGCGGTCCCGGTCGCCCAGATCACGAAAGAGGTCGCGGAGAAAGCACTCGCCGAGGCTTCGGAGAAACCATCCTCCACGCCGGAAGAGACGGAATTGCGAGACCAGGCTCTTATGGCCGCCCGGGCCATGATGCGGATCGCGAACCGTTAATTTCGGGCTTTACATTTACTGTGCCATTTGCCATCGGACAGAAAAGGGGGACTTTTTTGTCGCTTGGCAAGTGGCTTTTTTTGGGTTTCTTCTCAAGAAAAAGACGTTAGAAGGGTTGATTTTGCCGCGGTTTGTGGTATAATGAAGGGAATTAGGATTCCAACCCATTTGACTGTTTTCGTTTTCTTATGCCAAATCCACGTTCCAGCTACTTTCAGCCAGACGCCCTGAAGAAGATCCACCAGCTTGAGCTGCGTGCCCGCTTCATCATGGAGGGCCTCATGTCCGGGCGGCACAAAAGCCCGTTTTTCGGGCAGTCTCTTGAGTTCCTTCAGCATCGCGAATATGTTCCCGGCGATGATCTGCGCCGAATCGACTGGAAAGTCTGGGGGAAGCAGGACCGTTTCTTTATTAAACAGTTTGAGGATGAAACCAACCTGAATGCTGTTTTGCTTGTGGACGGCTCGCGGAGTATGCGTTATGCCAGCGGATCACACAAAATGTCGAAATTCGACTACGCGGCAACTCTGGCCGTTTCGATCGGGTATCAGCTTCTTCAGCAGCAGGATGCAGTCGGGGCGATTTGCTTTGACTCGGAGATCCGTCAGATCGTGCCTCTGAGAACGAGCCGGAACCACCTGAACGCCGTGATCCAGGCACTTGAAGCGACGGAGCCACAAGAAAAAACCTCTTTGGGGGAAGTACTTACGCGTTCGGCGGAGCTTTATCCAAGGCGGGGGATGATTTGCCTGTTCAGTGACCTGTTCGTCCCGAGAGAGGAATTCTGGAAAGGGCTGAAACTCCTGCGATCGCGTGGGCACGATGTGCTGGTTTTTCAGATCCTCGATGATGAGGAGCTGGATTTCACGTTCCAGGGGCCGACACGGTTTCAGGGGCTGGAACTCCCTGAGAGTTTGCGGTGCAATCCGCGTGCGCTTCGGGCGGGGTATCTGGAGGCCATTAACGCTTTTCTGGAAGAGATCCGCCGCGGCTGCGCATCGAATCAGGTCGATTATGTGCTCGTGAGGACGAGCGAGCCGTTTGACAAGAGCCTTGCAAGGGCACTGCTGAAGAGGAAATAAAAGAAAGAGCCGATCAAGAGTTTGAGCCACAAAAAAGGCGGCGCTTAAAAGGTTTACCCTCTTAAGCGCCGCCGGTCTGTTTCAGACGACGCTGGAAGCGTCGTCCCCGTAAACTAGTTTAATCACCACGGCTTCCAAACGCCCGGCTGAGCGATGGCATAGAGTTCACCGGCCGGAGTGGGTTCAGCAAGCGGTTTGACCGGGGCTTCGCTGTTCATGGTGAGCTGGTCGTGGTTTTCGTAGATCATGAGGGCCGGACCGTTATTCACGGCATCGTCCCAACGAATGACCTGACCGGAGTAGCTGGCCATACGACCCATGACGGCGGTGAAGGAGCTGTACGCGCCGATGTAGGCTTCGTTGTAGCGTTCACCGGATTTAATCGCGGCGATCAGGTCGGTGTGTTCCTGCTGGTAGGGGCCGGCGCCGTGCGCACGACCGTGAACATTGGAAGTTCCTTCGGTTCCGACAGCGGCTTCAGAGACGTTGCTCCACGTGTTCGGCTGGTGACGGCACTGGGAGAACATTTTGCGGCCGTCCGCGTAGGTGAATTCGCAGAAGTGGTGGTCGTAAATTTCGCCGAAACTGCCGCTGTTTTTACGAACTTCACGGCCGCCCATGGCGTTGACTTCCACCGGGTGAGCGTAACCTTCGAACATGTTGGCGTTCGGGTCGGTCACGGTCATGACCCAGTTACCAATGTCGATGTTGTGAACGTGCTGTTCGCAAATGTTATCGCCGCAGAGCCAGTTGAAGTAGTACCAGTTACGCATCTGGTATTCCATTTCGGTCCAGTTTTCCTGACGCGGACGAACCCAGACGCCTCCGCCGTTCCAGTACACGCGGGTGTAGAGGATTTTGCCGTATTTGCCTTCGACGATGTCGTTGATTCCGGCGATGTAAGAGGCTTCATGGTGACGCTGGAGACCGACGCCGACCTTGAGGTTTTTGTCATCGGCGAGTTTAGCGGCTTCGAGAAGCATTTTGAAACCGGGCGCGTCAACGCAGCAGGGTTTTTCCATGAAGACGTTCTTGCCAGCTTCGACGGCGGCTTTGAAGTGGATCGGGCGGAATCCCGGCGGGGTGGCGATGATGACGTACTGCGCTTCGGCAATCGCCAGGACTTTGCGGTAGGCGTCGAAACCCCAGAAGCAGCGGTCTTCCGGAATATTCAGACGAGCTGCGGTTCCCTTGGCACGATCTTCGAAAGCGTCGCAGCAGGCGATAATTTCGGTATCAGGGTTGGAAAGGAAGTCGTTGGCGGCACCGTTCGCACGGCCACCACAGCCGATCATGACGGCTTTCATTTTTTCACTGCCTTCAGCGTGGGCACTGCGAGCGACAAAGCTCGAAACAGCGGCGGCTCCAGCGACGAGGCCGGAGGTTTTCAGAAAATCACGACGGTTGGTCTGACTCATTAAATAGTCTCCTTGAAATAAGTGTAGGAAGTACGCATTCTGAAGAAGCGATTCTTCCGGTAGGAAATGGGAGGGTACAGCCAGTGGCTGTGGTACATTTTTTATATTATGTGCTTATGGGGGGGCTTTTGTCAAGAGGTGGGGGGAATTTTTTTCCTCTTTTTCCCAAAAAAAAGTGAAAATTTCCCGTGAAAATGAGTCCTGGAGGAAAATCGAGGTGGTTTATTGGCCAGATTCCAGTATAAATCGTTCTTCCCGCTCGACTTTTATCGGCTGCGGGAGCGCCTGAATGTAATCCGTTACCGCGGCAGTAAATGACCTCGGGACGACCCGGAATCCCGTGCATTTCTTGAGGACGGCGTACCCGTCCCCCCCACGAGCCAAAAAGTCCGTGACGGCGATTTTGTACGTACTTTTCGGGTCGATGGGCTTTCCTTGGAGCGTCAGTTCCCGTATTTCGTTCGTTTTATCATCCACCCGCAATAGAACTTCACGAGAGAATTGCGGGAACGCGGCCATTCCGGGCTTGATTTTCGCGATAAAATCGAAGAGTTCCAGGAACGTTTCACCGTCAAATTCCAGGACCCAGATCTCATTTTGGAAGGGGAACGAGGTTGAAATGTCGGCGAGCGTCACGTCTCCAGCGGGGAGACTGGCGCGCAGGGTCCCGCCGTTGATGATGGCGAAATCGCACTCGAGCCCCTCTTTTTTCGCGATCCAGACGAGACTGTCGGCCGTCAGGTCCCCCAGAGCGGTTTCTTTCCGCCTGCAAATTTTATCGTTTCCCGGGAGTTCCGCTTCGGTTTTCGCGATGACTTGCTGGAACCTTTCCCCCACTTCATCGAGATACGGTTTCAGGATCGCCACGGTTTCGGGGTCCTCCGGAATGTCCTGCGTTACCGGAAGACATCGCCACGAAAAGTCCTTGATTTCCCCTTTTTCCACAGTAAAACGGGCTTCCCCCAGATACTTGCTCCATTCGTTCGCGGAAACGATCGGGGTTTTGTTCACCCAAACCGGCTCGCTCATGAGCGTGTGCGAGTGACCGTCCACGATCAGGTCGATCCCCGGAACGTCCCGGGCGAATGAGGCGGAATTGACCTTAACCCCCACGTCGAACAGAAGCCCCAAGTGTGTCACGGCAATCACAAGATCGGCGTGCTTTTCCTCCCGCAGGAAACGCACCATCCGCCGCCCGGTTTCGATTTCGTCGAGGAACGTGTAACGACCTTCCAGATTCGGCAAAATGTTCACGTTTGCGATGGCGATGCCAAAGATCCCGACGCGGCAGTCGGGAAAATCCAGGACCCGAAACGGTGTGCCGAGCGGCTGACCGTCGGAGCCAAGAACGTTAGCCGCCCCGAACGGAAAACTGGCCAGAGGAATTTGATTTTGAAGTTTTTCCAGGGGTTGGTCGAACTCGTGATTTCCGAACGTGACGTAATCGTATTTCAGATGATTGTAAACCTCAATGTCGGGTCTGGCCTGGAAAAAATCGGACTCGGGCGTTCCGGTGTTCAGGTCCCCCGCGTCGAGCAGAAGGACGAACGAATTGGGCTGGGCGGCGGTTTCTTGCCGGATCCGCTTCACGAGCGTTGCAAAACGGGCCAGGCCGCCTAACTCACCGGAGGGGAGCAAATGGCCGTGATGGTCGTTCGAGTGCAGCACCACGAGGTGCGTTTCCGCCGCCAAAAAGGAAGAAAAAACCAGAACGAGCGGTAAAACGGCAAAAAAACGGATGAAAGAAAGGGAGAAAAGGGAACCAGGGAAACGAAACATAAAAGGAGGTCCTAAAATGTGGGTGGTATTGGAGTTGGATTTTCGCTCATTATACCGGATTTTGAGTCTTTCGCAAGGTCAACCCCTCACATTTTTTGAAAAAACGTTTTTTCCTGAAACCCCCTTGACAAAAAGCGACCGAAATGGTAGAATCCAGACTAACTTCTTTTGAGAAAGCGGAGAAAATGGGAAAACCAGATTTCATTTCGATTTTGTGCCTGAGCCTTGCGCTGCTTGCGAATCCCCTGATCGGGATGCAGTACTGCACGGTCCATCACCATTTTCTCGAAAAACTCGATGAAATTCACGCTCACGCAGAGCATCCCGGCAGTTGGATCACGTGCGATCATGAATCGCATCATGACGCCCCGCCCTTAGAAACCACTGGGAAGAATTTTCCGTCTGAGATTTGCGGCTGCGTGGTCCACGAACATTCCGGCGCGTGTGAGTCGATGATTCCCGCCGAGTTCTTCTTTCCGGAGTCACTTTCGTTTTTCTCTCTTTGGGGTTCAGTTGCGATTCCCGTTTTCACGTTCAATTCATTTTCAGATGTGCCGGCGCTCAGGTTCCGGCCCGGTCAAAATTCCTTCCTGACGTTTTCTTCAGGGAAAGTACGCACGCATCTTTTAAAAAATGTGCTCGTGATTTGAGGACGAACCTTTTTGCGTTCGTATTTTTGAATCACTTTTAAACTTCATTTTAGGTCTATTTATGAAAAAAACGGATTTAATCATCAGTTCCATTCTGGTTTTAATGGTCATTGGTCTTTTGGTTGGTGTAAAATTAATGCCCCATAATGAGCACGATGGTCATGTACATACGGAAGAGTGTGATCACGATCACGGTCACGCAGACCATGACGGCCACGATCACGATCATGGACACGCACACGATGCCCACGACGACCACGGCCATGATCACGATGGCCATGACCACGACCATGACGGCCACGCGGGCGAGGAGATCGCTCTGAAACCCGGCGCACTGAAAAATATTGATCTGGATTCAGCCGACTCGGTTTTGGAACTGGCGGTTGGAAGTTTCACGCGGACGCACTCGATCCCGGCGATGGTGATGGAGTACCAGGGCCGAACGACCTCGAAGGTGGCGGCCCCACACGCGGGAATCGTGACGAAAATCTACCGCGAGCCTGGGGAATCCGTGGTGCCGGGAGAGCCGCTTTTTGATCTTACCCTCAGTCTTCCTGAAATGATGGAAGCGCAGACGAATTTTCTGAAGCTGCACGAGACGAAAGAGTTTCTTGAGGGAGAGATCGCGGAAATCGATAAAAACCTCAACGGTCTGGCCCCACAGCGTCGCCGCGAGTTGGATGTGCGTCTGAAGGAAACCGAAATCGAGATCCGCAACAGTCAGAATGCGCTTCGTGTGCTGGGTCTTCCGGACAAAATGATCTCTGAAATGGAAGATAAACACCAGATGGTCACTTACGTCGGGACGGTCCACGTTCCGCATGTGAGCCACCACGGGATCGTTTCGGAGCAGAATCCCGGCGAATCCGACTGCTCGGTGGTTTTTGAAACTCTTTATGTTCACGTCGGCGCCAAGGTCGAGGTGGGCGAGACGCTTTGCGACCTTTGCGACCTCTGCGAACTGACGGTCCGCGGCGACGCCTACGCGGTGAATGAGGAATTGCTTCTCGACGCGCTGAAAAATCCCGAAACACCGGTCCGCGTCGTGTTTGAACGGACGGGAAAGGCCCCGCTTGAAAATCTCCGTCTGCGGATGGTCGAGAGCAAAGTCGATGAAACGAACCGGACGATCTCGTGCTTCGCGGACTTCAAAAACGTGGCGCTGGAGGATGCTAAACCTTCGGAAAATGAAGGAAAGCGTTACATCCACTGGCTCTACAAACCGGGCCAGCGTGGCGTGATGGAGATCGCTTACGAAACGGTCCCGGACGTTATTGTGGTACCGGCGGGTGCCGTGGCGAAGGACGTGAATGAAACGTTCGTTTTTGAGCTTGAGGAAGAATTGGAAAATGGCGAGAAAGTCTGGCACCGGCATCCGGTCCACCTTCTTTTCCGCACGAGCGAGCAGGCGGTCCTGGCGAATGACGGCTCCGTGAAGCCCGGGATCCGGATCGCGGCCCGCAGCGCATCGTTCCTGCAGGACGCCCTGAACGCCCAGAACGGCAGCGGCGCGAAAATCGACCCCCACGCCGGGCATAATCACTGAACTTTCGCCTTGACCTCAAAAACCACGGATAAAAAACTCATGTTCAATTTTATAGTAAAATGCTCGCTTAATAACCGATTGATCGTGCTCGCGTGCGCGTTGGGCCTTTTTATCTTTGGCACGATTCAGGCGCTGAAACTCCCCATCGAGGTGATTCCGGACATAAGCCGCCCGCGCGTGACGATCATGACCGAATGCCCAGGAATGGCGCCGGAGGAAATCGAAACCCAGGTCACGACGCCGCTGGAAACGTACCTGAACGGCGCGACGGGCGTGAAGACCATCCGGAGTAACTCGACGGCCGGCCTTTCGGTCTGTCAGGTCGAATTCGACTGGTCGGTCCAGCCGCTGACCTGCCGCCAGATCGTGGATGAACGGATCCAGCTCGCGGCTGAATCCCTTCCGGAAGGCGTGACGCCGCGCATGACGCCGGTCACGTCGATGCTCGCCCAATTAATGTTTCTGACGGTCTGGGACGAAGAAGACGAATTAAACTCGATGGACCTGCGCACGATCGCGGACTGGACGATCCGCAAGCAGCTGCTCGAGATCCCCGGCATTTCGGAGATCCTCGTCATCGGCGGAGACGTCAAGCAGTTCCAGGTCCAGGCCCGGCCCGAAGAAATGAAAAAGTACGGGGTCACGCTCGAAGAGATCGAAGAGGCCCTTGAGCAAAGCAGCCAAAACGTGACCGGCGGTTTCCTTACGCGGCAGGGGCCGGACCAGATCCTCGTCCGTTCGCTCGGAAGGATCGACGAACCGACCGACGAAAAGAAACTCGAAGCGCTGCGAAAGCTCGTGGTGGATCCTGAGGCGCAGCCGCCCGTCTGCCTGGCTCAGGTCGCCAAGGTCAGCTGCGAGCCGGCGGTGAAAGTCGGCTCGGCCGGTGCGTACGTCCGCCGGGAGGACGGCTTGGTCTATTCCGGTCACGCGGTCGTTTTGACGATCGAAAAGCAGTTGAACGCGGACACGCGCCGGCTTTCCGCGGCAATTCTTGAAAAGTCGAAGCAGATCGAAAAGACGCTCCGGACGGCTCACCCGGGAGTGCGGATCGAGCCGCTTTACCAGCAGCAGACGTTCATCAATCTCGCGTTCCATAACGTGCTGGAATCGCTCTGGGTCGGCGCGCTTCTGGTCTTCATCGTTCTGGTGCTTTTCCTGATGAATATTCGCGTCACGCTGATCACGATTCTGGCGATGCCGCTTTCGGTGCTGATCGCGTGCCTGATTTTCGCGTGGTTCGGCCTGACGATCAACACCATGACGCTCGGCGGTCTGGCGGTCGGGATCGGCGAACTCGTGGACGACGCGATCGTGGACGTGGAGAATATTTTCCGCCGTCTGCGCGAGAATTTCCGCCTTCCCGAGGGCCAAAGGAAAACGGCGATTTCGGTCGTTTTTCACGCCAGCGTCGAGATCCGAAACTCGATCGTGTACGGCACGATGATCGTCGTGCTGGTCTTCTTCCCGATCTTCTTCCTGCCCGGGATGGAAGGCCGGCTCTTTTCACCGCTGGGGCTCGCGTATGTCGTTTCGCTCCTTTCCTCGCTGGTCGTTTCCCTGACGCTGACGCCGGTTTTGGCGTACTTCCTGCTTCCGGCCAAGGCCCGAAAGTCGAGCATGCACCGGGACGGCCTGGTCCTGCGTCTGGTTCAGTGGCTTGCTGGTTGCGCGATTCGTGTGAGTCTCGCGTTTCCCAAGGTGATCCTGACGCTTGCATTCATGGCCATTTTGGTCGCCGGGTGGATTTTCCTCGGGATGGAACGCGACTTTGTGCCGCCGTTCAACGAAGGGGCGCCGCAGGTCAACGTGACGCTCGCGCCGGGAAAATCGCTCGAAACGAGTGAAAAGTACGGCGACGCCATCGCGGCAAAACTATTCCAGATCGACGGCGTACTTTCGGTCGTGCGAAAGACGGGACGCGCGGAGCTCGACGAGCATGCCGTGCCGATCAACCAGTCGGAAATGCTCTGCACGCTGGACCTGAATTCCAAACGGAGCATTCATGAGATTTTCAACGACATTGACCGGATCATCACGCCGAGCGAAACGCCGGGGGTGGTGAGTTTTTACGACCAGCCGCTTCAGCACGCCATTTCGCACTTGCGGACGGGCAGCAGTTCCTCGATCGCGATCAAGGTCCGAGGGAGCGATATGCGGATCCTGCGCCAGCGTTCGGCCGAAATTCAGCGCCTGATTTCGAAAGTCCAGGGGATCGGGACGGTCCGGATCAATCCCGTGCAGATCGACATTCCTCAGCTCCAGATCACGCTGGACCGTGACGCGCTGGCCGTTTATGGTCTGACGCCCGAAAAGGTGAATCGAACGATCGAGATCGCCATGCAGGGGGTCGAGACCGTGCAGATCCTCGACGGTGAGCGCAAATTCGACGTTCTGCTTCGTCTTGAGGACGACTGCCGCGAGGACCTGGACGCGCTGCGTCAGCTTCCGATCCAGATCCCGTCCGGCGGGACGATCCCGCTTTACGAGATTGCGGAAATTCACGACGCAAAAGGGCCTTCGAGCATCACGCACGAGGCGTGCCGGGCGCAGATCACGGTGCAGGCCAGTCCGAGAAATCGCGGCGCGGTGGACGTGAAAAACGACATCGACGAGGTTTTGGAGCCGCATTGGGCCGAACTGACCGCCGGGGACGTTTCCATCGAACTGACCGGGCTTTTCCAGAGTGAGCAGGAATCGACACGCCGCCTGCTTTTCCTTTCCATTTTCTCTCTCGTGGCGATTTTCCTGGTTTTGTACCGAATGTTCCACTCGGCCAATATTTCGCTGCAGATCATGGCGTCGCTGCCCCTTGCGCTCGTTGGGGCGGTTGCGGCGATGGTTTTAACCGGTCAGGACCGCTCGGTTCCAAACCTGGTCGGGATGATCTCCCTGTGCGGGATCGCATCGAGAAACGGGATTTTGCTCATCGACCACTACTTCCATCTGATGCGGTACGAGGGGATGACTTTTTCCAAAGAACTCCTGATCCATGCGGGAAAAGACCGCGTTGCGCCGGTGCTTATGACCGCTCTGACGTCGGTTTTGGGGCTCATTCCGCTGACGCTTTCGCCCGACACGCCGGGGCGTGAGATCCTGTACCCGATCGCCACGGTGGTCGTGGGTGGCCTCGTGACCTCGACGCTGATGGAATTCTTCGTCCGTCCGGCCCTTTTCTGGCTCTGCGCCCAACACTCGGTCAGAAAATTAATGGAAGAAGGCGTGGCTGAAAGCGAGAGAATAGACTAATCTCAAGGCGTGAACGTTCTTCACCTCCAACCTTGATTTAAACACGGATTTGCACGGATTAAAAGGATTAAAACAGATTATTTCCAGTTCATTTTTAAGTTCTTTTTGGATTTAATCTTAAAACAAAATAAAATCCTTTTGATCCACGGGATCCGTGAAAATCCGTGTTTAAATAAAAGTTTACAGTGAATGAGTTTTGTCTTTAAGAAAAGGGAGGTTTTGAGGACGTCCCTCTAAGCTAATAATCCCTGGGATCAAAAGGCGCTGGTATGCACCTGTCGGATGAACTGGAAAGCTATAGTATCAGTTCGATCCAGTCGTACATGCTCTTGAGCCACGATCCCGTGTGCTCGGATTTGTAGTCACCGACGAACGTGTGGCGTGTTTTGGCGTAAATGTGAAGCTCGGCCGGAATGTTCATCAGACGCAGCTGACGGTAAAGAGCCAGTGCGCCGGTGGGGGTGCAGGTCGTGTCCTCATCGCCGAAGAAGATGCAGAACGGCGGCGTTTTCTCGTCGAAGTACAAATTGTCGGCCAGAGCCATTTCGTTCGATTTCGAGCCGCAGGAGTACTTCTCGGCGGGAACGAGGTACGCCGGATAAAGCGGCGCGGCAAAATTCAGGTGGCATGGGATCTGGTCGATCTCGTCGATCGGGTCGTAGGCCCGGTGCTGGGAATTTACCGCGCAAAAGACCGTCAGATGACCGCCCGCGGAACCACCCATCGCGCCGATTTTTTCCGGGTCGAAACCCCATTCCGAGGCTTTGGACCGCACGAGACGGATCGCCCGCTGGGCGTCCTGCCACGCCGCCTTGTGACGCTCCTCGCCGGCCCACTTGCGCACCGGGACGCGGTACTGCAGCACGGCGCAGACGTAGCCGCGTTCACGGAAGTACTCGGCCGTGTAGTAGAACGCGCCGGGATAGACGCTCAGGAACGCGTACCCACCGCCGGGGAAAATGAGGAGGCATTTGCCGTTGGCCTTCGACTTTTCAGGCAGAAAAACGTCCAGCATTGGGCACGTGACGTCTTTCGTCGCTTTGATTTTCTCAACGGATTCCGTCTCATTGGGAGCCAGACCGGGCCAGACCCGAACGTGGAAGTCCTGCGCCAACGCGACCGTTGAAAAAAGAAAGAGCAAAACGAGGGAAAAAACCGGTTTCATCATGATCAGAAATCCTTGATTGGAAGGGGAAGGGTGGGAAAAAAGGGAAACGCCGCGCAGCGGGACGTTACTGAACCGAGGCGCCACTGGCCGCTGAGCCGGACGCGCGCATTCCTTTGCAGTGGTGAACCTCCGGGTCAACGGAGTAGCTCAGGCGCTGGATCGAGCCGTCGCACATCGCCATGCCGCAGGCGCCGGCGTGGGCGCTCCCGAACATGAACCGCCCGCCGATGTACCCTTCGCGGTCCTGGTACGGAAGGCATTTGGTTCCGGACGTGGGGGTGAACGTCGTGCCGTTCAGCTCGCCGCAGTAGGTCGAACGGATCACGTCGTGGTCCGCGCCGCAGTAGTGACTGTAATCGTCGCCGCCGGAACGGTTCGAGCCGCTGTAGTACATGCTCTCGTAGCAGGCCGGCACGATGAACCGCTCGCCGACCAGGTACGTGTTGGAGGTCCCGTCGCGCACATCGCCGACCGTCGTTTTGGAGTAAAGGTAAATCGTCCCCGTGTGCTTGGTCCCGAGCTGGGGCCAGCTTTTGGTGGAGCGGTACTTCGCGATGGTCGCGGCATCGGGGCCGGCGTAGGAATAAACCGAGCCTTTTCCGTCGAGGTACGTGCCGTAGCACGCGGCGTAATCGCTCTTGGTGCTCATCGACGGCTGCGTCCCGTTATAAAGCCCCTGCTGCAAGGTTTCGTAGAGTTTGCACGGCCGGCGGGACGGGCAGTGAAAAACCGCCAGAGGCGTGCTCATGACCGTCGCGGCGCCGGTCTTTTGAGTCGCGGAGGGGGATTCCGGCACGGCCCCGTCTGCAGGGAGCTGGAACAGCGCGTTCTGCTCAAGCATCGGGAGGATCGCGTAGCACCAGGAGCCGGACTGGGTGTAACCGAATCCGCCCTCCGGGTCGCCCATCCAGTTATAGCCGTAACCACCGGACGGGTACGCACGCGAGGCGCTTTCCACGTTCAGCATCGCAAGCGCCAGGTTTCGCAGATTATTGCCGCACTGCATGACCCGTGCCGCCTCACGCGCCTGCTGGACCGCCGGCAGGAGAAGCCCGACCAGCATCCCAATGATGGCGATGACGACCAGAAGCTCAACGAGCGTAAAAGCGGAACGACGCATTTTTTCCTCCTGGGTCGAACTAAAATGGAAATCAATCAAAAAGCCAATCTTCAACGTCTTCGGTTTTCTCTTTGACTTCTTCCTCGCTCATTGCGTCGGCGTCTTTAAATTCATCACGCAGACCCTGGCGCTCGCAGCCTTCGACGTAGATCGCCTTGTACGGCCGCGCGGGGCAAATCGACTCGCAGCCGCCGCAGCCGATGCAGATCGATTCGTCCACGTGTGGGATGGTCAGGCCCTTTTCCGGGTCGCCGTACGGAACCATCGAGACCGCCTTGGTCGGGCAGTGCTCGTCGCATGCGCCGCAGAAAGTTCCGTCCACGGCCACCACGCAGTTTTCCTGGACGAAACGCACGCGGCCCATCTGAACGCGGTTTTTGAAGTAGCGCATTTGCTCCGCGGGAGTTTTTCCCGGGTCTGGACGTTTTACCGTTTCCTCACGCGAAATTTCGCCTTTGGCTTCATTACCGCCTTCCGTTTTACGCGTAATTTCGCCTTTGGCTTCATTACCGCCTTTCATCTTGCGGGCCATGTGCAGAATATTGATCGCGCCGTTCGGGCAGACTTCCGAACAGACCGTGCAGTCGTAATTGCAGAAACTGTTCGTGAAGTCCATGACCGGGGCGAACATTCCCTTCACGCCGTACTCGAGGAAGGCCGGCTTGAGTACGTGCTGCGGGCATTTCGCGACGCAGAGATGGCACGCGGTGCAGTGGTGAAGCAGGTGCCCCACACTTCCCGCTCCCGGAGGAGCCACGGGATTCTGACGCGCCCAGGCGTGCTGGCCCGTTTTGTATACTTTGTCGGGCTGGGGCTTCACCATGACCGTGTTGGCGACCACGGCCGCGGTTCCGGCCACGACCGGCACGCTCGCCGCCATCGATGCCGTTGTGATGAGGAAATCGCGGCGGGCCTGGGCTTTTTCAGCGTCCGATTTATGCGTAATTTCGCCTTCTGTTTTACGCGTAATTCCGCCTTCGGCTCCATTACCGCCTTTCATGGCAGGCAGAAGGCCACCGATCGAGTAGGTCAGCGCGTCGAATTTACACGAGCCGAGGCAGTTGAAGCAGTCCACGCAGCGCGAAGCGTCCACGGCTTTCCCTTTGGAATCGAGGCAGGACGATTTGCACTTTTTCGCGCACATGCCACAGCTCTTGCATTTCGACGCGTCGATGCGGATACGGAAGATGGAAAAACGGCTCAAAAGGCCCAAAATCGTGCCGACCGGGCAAATCGTATTGCACCACGTGCGGCCGGACCGCCACGCCAGGATCCCGATCACCGCGAGTGAACCGAACGCAAGGCAGAAACTCCCGACCGAAAGCATAACGTGTGAGTAAGCGATGTGGGCAAAAGAGAGGCTCCCTTCGGAAACAAGGCACGTATTATTGATCAGAACGTAAAACGGGCGAAACACACCATTCGCGATGCGCCCGAAAATCGAGTATGGCTCGATCACGTAGAGCAGAAAACCCAGCCCCACAAAACCGGCGCCAAACGCAACCAGAACCCCAGCCCAGCGTAAAAGTGGAAGCGGTTTTTTGTAACGGTACGTTTTCCCGCCAGGCATTCTTTTGGAAATCCAGGCAATGACATCCTGCAAAATCCCAAGCGGACAAATGACCGAGCAGTACAGACGCCCGAAAAGGAATGTACAGATCAATATCGTAAGCACGATCCAGTGTGCGTGATGAAGAAGCGCAGGGAAAAACTGTATCTTTTCGAGCCAGCTTCCGTCACTGGCGTTCAGATTTCCCGGGTTCTGAACGGTCCCGAGAAACGCCTGCGTCCAGTCGAAGAAAAAGAGCGTAACCGCCGCGAACATAACCACGGCAAACAGGATTCGGAGGGTTTTAAGTATCATTCTGGGTCCTTTGACTCTCTGAAAGTTAAGAAAATTTGGGGCTTCCCGGAAGAAATTCTACCGGGAGAGTTTCCTGATGGCGGCCATAATACCGTTAGCGTCCAACCCGGTCTCGGCGAGCTGTTCCGTCCGTGTCGCGTGCAGGATGAAACGATCCGGAATGCCCAGGCGGACGATCTGCGGCGTGGTGGCCCAGTCCTCCGGGTGAAGGTCCTGCGCGTCGTTCACCATTTCCAAAACCGCGGAGCCGGCGCCGCCGATTCTGCTTCCTTCCTCCACCGTGAGCGTCCACGCGCTTTGGCGGATGAGCGGGAGAAGCGTTTCTTCGTCCAGCGGCTTGATGAAGCGCAAATTTACGACCGTGATGGATCGGTCCCCAAGCTGGCGCACGGCCTCAAGTGCTTCCGCCGCCTGAACGCCCGTCGCGAGGATCAGCCCGCCGCCGGGGGTTCCCGCCTGCAGGATCTCGCACTTGCCCAACCGGACCGGCTGACGTTCCACGCCGGTGATTTTCGGGGCCTGGGTCTTGGAGTAGCGGATCGTGACCGGGCCGGAGTGGGTGACCGCCAGTTCAAGTAGTCCATTCAGGTCGTACTCGTCGCACGGAGCGGTGATCGTCAGGTTCGGGAAGATGCGCAGGTACGCCAGATCGTACGCGCCATGGTGCGTCGGACCGTCCGCGCCGACCAGCCCCGCCCGGTCCATCAGGAGCGTCACGGGTAAATTCTGGAGGGAAACTTCCTGGAAAATGTGATCAAACGCCCGCTGCATGAACGTGCTGTAAATGTCCACAATGGGGCGCAGACCTGCCTTGGCTATTCCCGAAGCAAGGACAACAGCGTGCGACTCGCAGATCCCCACGTCGAAGAAACGATCCGGGAATTCCTTCCGGATCAGTTCCAGCCTGTTCCCCTGACACATCGCGGCCGTAATGACAACAACCTGCGGGTCGCGCTCCATCAGCTCGCGGATTTTTTGACTGGCAAGTATCGTGTAGGAGTGGTCCGGCTTCGTTTCGCACTCAGGAAGCGTCACCCCCTGAACCATCGCGGGATTTGGAGCGTGATAGCTGGCCGGATCCTCCTCGGCGGGCGTGAACCCGTGCCCTTTTTGCGTCAAAACATGGAGAAGAACAGGACACTTAAACTGGCGTGCCATGCGCAGAAACTTTTGCAGCTGACGAATGTCATGCCCGTCCACGGGGCCGATGTAGCGGATACCCAGTTCCTCAAAAAGCATCCCGCCGGAGACGCAGGCCTTAAACGCCATTTTCAGGTCATGAAACTTACTGCGGATCCCTTTTCCAACGATCGGAATGTTTTGAACCATTTGCTTCAGATCCGCCTTCATCTCCGTGTAGAACGGATTCATGCGCAGGGAATCGAGGTATTGGCCAAAACTTCCGACACGAGGGCAGATCGCCATTTTATTGTCGTTCAGGATCACGGTGATGTTCTTGCGCAGCTCGCCGAGGTGGTTCAGCCCCTCAAAAACGACCCCGCTTGTGAAAGACCCGTCCCCAATGACCGCTACAACGTGTCTCTGTGGCTCGTCGTTTTTCGCTTCCTCGATCGATCGAAGAAGATCATCTCCACAGCGCAGACCGAGAGCGGAAGAAATGCTGCATCCGGCGTGGCCCGTCATGAAAAGGTCGTAAATGCTTTCTTCCGGATTAGGATACCCCATCAGACCGCCGCGGGTACGGATCGTGGAAAATTGCGGGAAACGCCCTGTCACCAGTTTGTGCGGGTACGTCTGGTGCCCCACGTCCCAAACAAGCCGGTCGTAGGAAAAATCAAAAACGGAATGAAGCGCGAGAGTAAGTTCGACCACGCCCAAATTGGACGCGAAATGGGCAGACCGCTGCGCGACGACCGAACAGATCGCCTGACGTATCTCAGCCGCGAGCTGATTCAGTTCCGGAACGGAAAGCCCCTTCAGGTCTTGAGGAGATTGTATGTTGGGAAGTAATGGAGGCATGATGAGGAAAAAGGTTAATTACAGGACGGGAGCCGCAGGCCCTCCGGATTTTCCGGGCCGACGAGGAAATCGGCCCTAAAATCATCCAGTCCTCCGGATTCACTTCTTCTTTCTGTAGGCCGGGGGACCGAGGATCTCCTCGATTTGTTCCTCGTCCAGTTCCTCACGGATGATCAACGCCTGAGCCAATGCGTCGAGCATATTGCGATTTTCACCGAGAAGGGCTTCCACCTGCTGCGAAGTATCGTTCAGGATCCGCATGATCTCCTCGTCAATGATCTGGGCGGTTTTGTCGCTGAAATTGCGCTGCTGGGACATTTCCTTCCCAAGGAACGGATGCTCACCGCCCGTGATGAAGGCCGCGGGGCCAATACGCTGGCTCATACCCCAGGCGGAGACCATTTTTTGGACGATTTCCGTCGCGCGTTCCAGGTCGTTTGCAGCGCCGGCGTTCAATTCGTTGAAGACGAGTTTTTCCGCTTCACGCCCACCAAGCATCATCTTCAGTTTGGCGTGGATCTCACGCTGGGAATGCATCAGCCGGTCTTCTTCCGGGACGCTCCACGTGACGCCGAGCGCACGGCCGCGTGGGATCACCGAGACTTTGCTCACGCGGTCACATTCCGGTGTAAGCCACGCGACCAGAGTGTGACCCGCTTCGTGATAGGCGGTTTTTTCTTTTTCCTCGTCGCTGATAATTTCTTCGCGCTTCGCACCCATGAGGACTTTATCGATCGCGTAGTAGAAATCATTCATACCCACATTTTCACGATCATACCGGCACGCCCAAAGTGCCGCTTCATTCACGATGTTGCGAATGTCCGCACCCGTCAGACCGGTCGTCATGGCGGCCAGACGCTCAAAATCCACATTGTCGTTGAGCGGGACTTTCCGCGTGTGGACCTTGAAAAGCTGAATGCGGTCTTTGTGGACCGGGCGGTCCACCGTGACGTGACGGTCGAAACGACCGGGACGCAGAAGCGCCGGGTCCAGAACGTCCGGCCTGTTGGTGGCAGCAATCACGATCACCACATCAGTCGTGGCGAAACCATCCATTTCGCTCAAAATTTGGTTGAGGGTCTGTTCGCGCTCGTCGTTACCGCCGCCCAGACCGGTTCCGCGCTGACGGCCAACCGCGTCGATTTCGTCGATAAACAGGATCGCAGGGGCGTTGGAGCGTGCCACGTCGAACATGTCGCGGACCCGGCTCGCACCGACGCCGACGAACATCTGGATGAACTCGGAAGCGTTGATGGAGTAAAACGGGACTCCCGCCTCACCTGCAATGGCTCGGGCCAACAGGGTTTTACCGGTTCCGGGAGGGCCAAACATCAAAACGCCCTTGGGGATCCGTGCGCCGAGACGCTCGAATTTTTCTGGATTCTTCAGGAAGTCCACAATTTCAGAAAGGTCTTCCTTCACGGATTTCAAACCGGCCACGTCGGCGAACGTAACAGCATCTTCGCCTCCCTGGAAACGTTTGGCGGGGCTTTTGCTGAAACCAAACATGGGGCCACCACCAAGCTGGTCGCGTGTGCGGCGGAACTGCAGCCAGATGCTTCCCACCAGAATGACCGTCACGATGATCGAGATAAGCATCATGTACCCGACCGCGTCGAGTGATTCCTTGACGTTATATTTATCACCGACCTTTTCACGAATTTTTTTGTCCAGCTCCCCGCCAGCCTCGAGGACCGACGGAAGGGTGGTCGTGAATTTCTTCGGGAGACGTGTTTTTTTGCCGGTTCCGGACTTGGCGTTTGGTTTAGCTTCGGTTTCCGGTTTAGCTTCAGCTTCCGTTTTTGCCTCAGTATCCGATTTGGCTTCGGTTTCCGATTTGGCCTCAGTTTCAGGTTGGTCCTCTGTTTTCACATCGGAATTTTCAGCTTGCTCCGGTTTCGTTTTGTCTTCAGCGTCCACGGAGTCTTTTTTTTCTGAATCAGATGAAGAAACTTTGGAAAGCGTGAGGTTTTCCGGCGCGAAAGGCGGATCGACAAATTCGCCCGAGACTTTGTTTGCGTCGATGGTAACTTTGGCGATGTTCCCTGCATCAAGCTGTTCGAGGAAAAAACCGTAATTGATTTGAGCGGATCTGGAAGAATTTCCCATGAAATACCACGCTAAAGCCGCCACCACACCAATGATGAGCAGCATGATCAACGTATTGGACTGTGGAGATTCTTCCGAGCCGGGCTTTTCTGAATCCGGCAGTCCGTCACGTACATCATAAACAGGTTTCTTTGAGGAGGTTTCCTCCGTTCCTTCGTTCTTTTCCTCTTTCGGTTCAGGTTGATTTTCCAAATCGTTCTGAGGAATTTCATTCTGAGGAGTGGGTTCGTCCTGGATTTTATTTTTTTCTGGTTCGGTCATTTCAATTTCAAAAAAAGCATCTAAAAATCAATACAGCGGTAAAAGTCCGCGGTCTGCGCAGTCAATCTATTTTTCTACACTACTTTATTTTACCCGATATTTCTATTGTTGTAAAGAGGCGGGACCCTTTAAAAATGGAATATTTCGGAATCTTTTCCAAAAAAAGAGTAGGTTTGAGAAAGTTTTGACGCTAAAACCCAATAAATCAGAAACAACCCCCCTTCATCTTTAAAAAATTTGCAATATAATTAGGGTTTATGACGTTTAAATAATGAAATCGTTATTTCCACCTTCCTTTTTACTGAGACTTCCATGAAAAATCTTCCCATAATTGTTGTTTGGCTCTTTTTACTTCCTGCTTTTTTACTCGCTGGAGACACGGAACCAAAAGAACCGTTTGAAGTTCAGGACGATTTTAAACCTCTGAACGAAATTGACGGCGCGGTCCTGGCTGACCTCCAGAAGAAAGGTATCCAGCCCGCGTTTTTAAGTTCTGATCCCGTGTTCCTGCGCCGGGTTTACCTTGACGTTACGGGCAAGATCCCAACCCTTGAAGAAGCCCAGGAGTTTTTGGAAAACCCATCCCCGACGAAACGCGTGGAGCTGATCGATCACTTGCTCGATTCACCTCAGTACGCTGACTACTGGACGATGCGCTGGGCGGATTTTTTGCGTGTGAAGGCCGAATTCCCTATCAACCTCTGGCCCCACGCCACTGCCGTTTATTTTCGGTGGATCCACGATCAAATGAACCTAAACACGCCGTACGACGTTTTCGCCCGTGACCTGTTGATGGGGCAGGGGAGCTGTTTCCGTGCGCCGTGCGCCAATTTTTATCGGGCTGTGGAGCGCAAGGAAGCCGTCGAGCTTGCAGGCGCTGTGGTTCTGACTTTTCTGGGGGAGCGCACCGATTTATGGCCTGAGGCGAAACGGAACGACGTGACGAAATTCTTCTCCCGCGTCGCGTTCAAAGGCTCGGCCCAGTGGAAAGAGGAAATCGTTTATTGGGACTCCAAACCGCTTGATTCGTCTGAGGTCGTTTTTCCGGATGGCTCGAAAGAAACGATCCAGCCGAATCAGGACCCACGCGAGGTTTTCGCCGATTGGCTCGTTAGACCGGAAAATCACGCGTTCAATCAGCAGATAGTGAACCGGCTCTGGTTCTGGCTCACCGGCGTGGGGATCATCGACCCGCCGGACGATCTTCGTCAGATGTTCGCGGACGCCCAGCCCCCTGCGTACCCGGGAGGTGAAAACCCACCGATCAACGAGGAGCTTCTGAACATTCTGGAAAAAAAACTTGTGGAAAGCCGCTACGACCTGAAGGCCGTGATGCGGTTCATTCTGAACTCGCGTACCTACCAGCAGTCTTCCATTCCACGCGAAATGGGGCCTGAAAATACCGAAAAAGCTGTAAAAAATCTGGCGGTTTATCCTGTGAGACGGATTGACGCTGAGGTTCTTCAGGACGTTTTCATCGACCTTTTCAACGCCAGGATCAAGTATGTCAGCGAGGTCCCGGAGCCGTTTTCTTATGTGCCGGACCGTGTGCGGACGGTTCAGCTTTACGATTCTGGCCTGACGAATCCGTTCCTTGAGATGTTCGGCCGTTCCACCCGTGACAGTGGGCTGATGGCCGACCGGAACCGAAGCGTGAATGAGGCCCAGCAGATGTACCTCATGAACTCGAACGAAGTGAACACGTGGATCCACCAGAACGTTCAGACAAAGATCCGCGACCTAAAGAAGATCCAATCCAAAAGACCGGAATCGTTCGAGAAAGGCGCGAGAGCTCTGGCTGAGAATTTGTGGCTCAAATTTCTTTCCCGCCGCCCGACGGAAGCTGAGACCAGGTCGTTCGTCGAGATGCTCCAAAGCTCCGACGCCGACGATGCAGTCTGGTTTTTGGTGAATTCAAGGGAATTTTTGTGTTTGCATTAAAAAGGAGTCCGAAAATGATCAATCGTCGTAATTTCCTCAAAACGACCGCCGCGTTTACCGCCGCGGGCCTGGTTTCCCGGGCGTTTGGTGACGAAGCCGCGGCTCCGAAACCCGCCTACAAACCCGGGAAGGCGAAGCACGTCATTCAGATCTGGATGTGGGGCGGGCCGAGCAGCCTGGAAACGTTCGACCCGAAACCGGGCGCGGGGCCGGCGTACTGCGGGGCGTGGGATCACCCGCTCCAGACGAACGTGCCGGGCATCGAGATCAGCCAATCCCTTCCGAATCTCGCCCAGTGCGCGGACCTTTTCGCCTGCATTCGCACCATGACGCACGAGACGAACCACCACGAGATCGCGGCGTACCGGATGCAGACTGGCCGAATGCCCGGCGGCGGACTCGTGTACCCGAATTTGGGCGCAGGCATCTCGAAGATCTGCGGTGTGGATGCCGGCTACGATTCGCCCATTCCGCCATACGTCGTTCTGACGACCGGCCAGGGGCGCTTCTCCGAATCCGGTTTCCTCGGCCCGAAATACAAACCGTTCATCACGGGCGGTGACCCGTCCAAGACGCCGTTCCTGGTTTCTGGTTACGTTCTGCCTGGGGTGGATGCGGAACATCAGGCGCGCCGTCAGGAAAACCTCGCCAAACTCGACGCATGGGGGAACGAGTTCCCCGAAAACGCCCTGGTCGATGATCTCGAAGCGGCCCGGAAAAACGCGTACCAGCTCATTTCAGGAACGGCGTCCGAAACATTTGACCTGGCGAAAGAGACGGACGAGATGCGTGACGCGTACGGGAGGAACTGGTTCGGCCAGTCGTGTCTGATGGCTCGGCGGCTCGTGGAAAAGGGAGTTCCGTACATCACGATCAACTACAAAGGTTGGGATACGCACAAGCGTCATTTCGAAACTCTGACGCGCCGTCAGCCCGAATGGGATCAGGGCCTTGCGATGCTTCTGAAGGACCTGCGCGACCGTGGGCTGCTCGACGAAACGATCATCTGGTGGGGCGGCGAGTTTGGGCGCACGCCAAAGCTCCAGACGGATTCGCCATGGTTCGGCGGGCGCGGCCATTTCTGCCACTGCTTTAGCGTGATGCTTGCCGGCGGCGGGTTCAAAGGCGGAACGGTGGTCGGAAAGTCGAACGAGACGGGCGAGAAAGTCGCCGAGCGGCCGGTTTATCCGCAGGACCTCCTGGGCTCGATCTACTGGCAGATGGGGATCGACCCGACCGGTAAAATGCCGAACGAAAAGGGCTTTGACATTCCAATCATGGACCCGCCAAGCGAAAGCGGCTGGCTCAAAGAATTGACTTGAAAGAACTGCGGGGACGATGCTTCCAAGGGTCGTTTTTAAGATTTTGTGATTTAACGACATTGGAAGTGTCGTTCCCGTTAATTCTCCTTACCTGGGCGTGTTCATACTTTTTCGGAAGAAATCCCGAACAAGTACAATTTGAATGGGCGCTTTGTAAGTTGTGCCCAGTTGGTCGTATCGGGCAAATGTACGGGGAAACCTTTCTTTTCTTCAAGCGCAAAACCCATTGCGGTGCAACCCTTTATTTAAATACGGATTTTCTCGGATTAAATGGTTTTTCACCGATTATTTAAAGGGATTTTCGAGTACTTTTTGTGATTCCCAATCAAATCAGATGAAATCCTTTTAATTTTAATCCGTGAAAATCCGTGTTTAAATAAAATTTTGAAGTGGAACGCGCTCGCTCCTTGAGAAAAGACTTTGAGGTTGTTGGAGCTTTCTTATACACTTACTCAGTCCGCGTTTTAATTATCTTTTCGGTACGTGATTACAGGATGAACCATTTTTATAAACTCTCTTCCAGATAATCCGTTTTCTGGATCATTTCTGCGAATCGATCAAACACATTCTTGTGATTTTGGAACTCGGCCATAATTACATCCCAGAGCCAGCCTGCGATTTTCATAGAGGATTCAGGTGGGTGGTTGTATGGGTGGTTCGGGTCGCGCCAGTCGAAAAATAGAGAATCATCGGTCGCTTCTTTGTCAGAACTGAAAAAATACGTTGTACGAAAAACCGCTACCAGTCGGGCGGATGTTTTGTCCCAACCCGTACCCATAAAGTTTTCAGGGTAATCGTGAACCAGACTTGTGGAAGGGTCAAGGGCCGAAATCCGATCCAGTTGCCCCGTTTCATTTTTCTGGAGGGTCATGCCCACCAGTCCTGCAACGTGCGCACCGTGGCTGTGCCCAATCAGATGTGTTTTCTGAGGGTCGAGGCCCAATGCTCTCATTTTGCTGCGGATTTTCGTTTTTGTGTTGGGGTCGAGAGTCGTGAAAACCCGTACTTTGCCGGTTTGTCCGAATAATTTCCAGGTCAGCCGGTCTGCGGTTTCCGGAATGTGCCGGGCCTGTTCGACGGGGATGGCTTTCTTGATGATTTCGGCGAAAATATCCGTTAGTGTAGCCGGATTGTTTGTTTTTCTGCCGAAAAGTTTAAAGGTAATGTTTCCAATCCACTCCGTAATTTCGGGGGCTCCAACAGCCGACCACGCGCTCCAGTCCATCGCCAGAATATTAGCATCGGGACGCTCTTTCGCCAGAGCCTCGGCCAGACGCGAAATGTACTCCTTTTTCAGGCAGCAATGCGCCCCGTGAATGATGACAAAAGTATATTTTGTCGGGTCAACCGCGTTTTTCTTCTCCGTAGGGAGCCACTGCCCCTGATCGTAAATCAGGACGGTACAGGGCACGAAATTGCCGTCTGCCATTCCGCCCTCCGGAAACCTGTCGCCGGCCCAAACTGACGCAATACCTTCCAAAATCGCAAGCATAAAAGCAATCGTTATGATTACCGGTTTCATTTATATCTGTTTACAAGTCTTCTTTGTGGCGCAGGATTGTCAAACAGCAGAAAGTTCAGGAAAAGGATTTTATCTCACGAACTTCACTGCGGTACCGTAGGCGAGGACTTCGGCGGCCTGCGGAACGACGGCGCTGGTCGAGTAGCGAACGCCAATGACAGCGTCGGCTCCCATTTGGGCGGCTTCTTCACACATGCGCCGGGTCGCGATCTGACGGGATTCCTGCAACATCTCGGTGTACCCTTTCAGCTCTCCGCCGAGAACATTTTTCAGACCGGCCATAATATCACGGCCAATGTGTTTGGTTTGGACAGTCGCACCTTCCGCGACCCCGAGAATCTGGAACGTTACACCCGGAATAGTGTCTAAAGTGGAAATGAACATAATTGTTCCTTTCAGATAAAAAAGTGGCTGGTTTCAGGCCGGCGTGAGGGATTTTGGTTCACGCTCCGTCGGGACTTTTGATTTTTCTCATTTTACCATACGAAATCCAGATGTCAAGTCCTTACGTGGAGAAAACGCAGGTTTTTCGTCAATTCAGGAAATTGCCCCTCTTAAAACGAAAAGTTTTTTATGAAAATTATCTTTTGTATTTGGCCGATTACTTGTCAGATGTGGAATACTTCCTAAACAGGACATCGATCTGTTTTTTGACATCCTCAAACGACTGGCGCATATACGTTTCACAGCCTTGAGCGCGTCGGCGGTTGTCAGGGGCTAAAATCCGGCATTCGGTTTTGTCGTATTTTTTGACTTTTCGATATTCTCGCCATTTTTCCTTATACACTTTTTTCTTTTCCTTCATGGTCTTTTCCAGTTCGTCTTTTAACTTGTTAAATTTTTTTTGCACTTCGTCTTCCTTTGCGGTATATTGCACTTTGTTTATTTCTCTGGATCGTTCCTTCTTCAGAACCTTATATTCATATATTTTTCTCTCGTATTCCAGTTTTGCTTTATAATATGCCCTTTTCTTTGACAGACAATCGGCAAGCCGAGGATCTCCAGATGGAAGTTTATACTTTTCACTGCTTTTGGTTATCTGGAGCTTCCAGCCTTTATATTCTTCCAACGTTTTCCACCATCTGCTATTCGGGCTCTTTCTGGAATTGATATTGAAATATTCCTGGATGGGATTGACCAATTTCCACCAGTCTTTGGGCATTCTGGACTCGCCTTTGTGTTTAACCAGCCGATCTTTGATGATGTCGAACACTTCGATCATTTCTTCTTCATCGGCCCAATGTCCCCAGGAACGGCGGCGGTTTTCATTATCAACGATACGATAACGATTCGTCGCCAAATTCTTTTGAAGTTCCCAGCCGTGACATTCATCGACGATATTCCACCAGATCCGTTTATTCATGATTTTCCAATTCAGATTTGGCCGGACCTGAGGGGCTACAATTTCGTACATAAAGCAGTTGTGGAGCTCTTGGTACACCTTAAAATACTTGCAGTGAGAAATGGACTTGTGGACTACAAACTCACAGAATTCCTTCTCTGTAAAATCTTTGGATTTGTAACCCGTTCCCAGAGCGGCATGGTCTTCGCCTATCCAGCAATAAAAGGCCAGGGAGATGTCTTGCGTATTGATGATATTATCAACCGGTTCCATTGAGACCTGATATGTGGCGGCAATGTCCTTGTCGTCATTATCGATAGCGGCTCCTGCAAGAATGATTTTTCGGATATTGATTTTAGCGTTGTCTTTTTTGTTTCTGTTAATCTCCAGCAGCTTCGCCGCGGTGCGAACCACAATACGTGCCCCAAGAGAATGTCCGGCCAAAATCAGGCGTTTTTGTTTCTCCGGAGTCATTTGTTTTATAGCCTCAGCGAGATATTGCGAACAATCATCTGCTTTTCTGACCGCTTCTTTCCATTTCCTTTTTGAGATCAGCATGGGTGACTCCCAACGAATCATGGGCACACCATTGGAATCAGCGCCTTCCGCGTCCGGATAGATTTTGTACAGGGTTCGTCTTTCACTCCGAAACTCCGTCCGAAAGAATTTGATCCCATGGACAAACCAAACGATCGGCCTGTCTTTAGAAGGTTGACTATCTTCAATCCCGGGATCGGTCATTTCTGAATAGACAATAGCAACCTGCATATTGTCATTATCGCCCTGTTCTGGTTCTTTTGCCTGAGAGAACGGAACCAACAAACCGGTAATCAGGTATAACGCTATAAAAACAAAGATTTTTTTCATCAACATTTCCTCTGATTAAATGTAATAGTCTTCTTCGATACTTTCTGTAATATATAACGAATGAGTGAGATGTTTTTCCCAAAGATTTCAGAAAAAAATACAGCCGTTGCGCGGATCTTTCCACACAAAACCGAGCCTCCGGCCTCTTGACAACGATTTGACCGTTAGTATAATAAGAATAAATATTTTGTGTTACCCCCCAAGGAGCCTTGAGAATGAAAAAAATACATCTGTTACTGGCCTTGTTAATGGTCACATTTAGCGGCCTGGTGTTCGCTCAGGAGTCTAAATTAAACCTCACGACCCACCCGTCCATTATCGATCTGAAATCGAACTTCAAGAATCCGGGACGTGATTACGCCACCGCGCCGCTGTGGGTCTGGAACGATTTGTTGACCGAGGATCAGATCCGGCAGACGATGCGGGATTTGGCGGCCCAGCACGTCGATCAGGTATTCGTTCACCCGAGGCCGGGGCTCATGACTCCGTATTTGTCCGACGACTGGTTCCACTTATGGCGGACGGCTCTGGATGAGGCGGAGAAACTCGACATGAACGTCTGGATCTACGACGAAAACTCATATCCTTCAGGGTTTGCCGGGGGGTTGGTGCCGGAAGCGATGCCCGAGTCCCGAGGCAAGGGGCTGAGCGTTTTTCGCCGGGACGCCTTGACCGATGCGAACGGGAACTGGTCGGCCAGTCCTGACATCGTGTACGTGGTTCAGGTCCAAAGCGATGGCACGGCAAAAGACCTCTCTGCGCTCTACCAGCAGGCCAAAGACGAAAAACCGACCGGCGAGTTCCTGAAAGGGAAAGCGGATGGCGTGACGTGGATCCTTGGTCAGTACAAATGGGCGGGTGCGTCTCAGTGGTACGGCGGAATGTTCTATGTCGATTTGATGAAGCCCGGTGTGACGGAAAAATTCATTGAAGTCACCCACGAGGCGTACCGGAAGCGCATCGGTGACCAGTTCGGGAAACGATGCCCGGGAGTCTTCGCCGACGAAGCGCAGATCACCCCCGCAGGGAATTTATCCTGGACGGACGATCTGCCGGAAGTCTTCGCGAAACAGCACGGATACAGCATCGTCGAAAATCTGACTTCTCTCGTCGAGGAATCGGGCGACTGGCGCCGCGTTCGGCACGACTATTACAAGACCCTCCTCTGGCTCTTCACCGAGCGTTGGTCGAAACCGATCCATGAGTGGTGCGAGGCGAACGGGATGCAGTGGACCGGGCATTACTGGGAACACGAATGGCCGGGCGCGTCGCACTCTCCGGATAACATGGCGATGTACTGCTGGCACCAGCGGCCCGCGATCGATATGCTGATGAACACGTACAGCCGCGGCGGAGGGCAGTTCGGAAATAACCGCGCAGGCCGGGAATTAATGTCGGTCGCCCATCAGATGGGCCACGCCCGGACGCTTTCGGAAAACTACGGCGCCGGCGGGTGGGATATTCGCTTCGAGGATCTCAAACGTCTGGGCGACTGGTCATACGCGGTCGGTGTCAACACCACCGACGAGCATCTTTCCTACATCTCCATCCGTGGCGCGAGAAAACACGACCATCCGCAGTCATTCTCGTATCATGCGCCGTGGTTTGAGCAGTACAAGTATCTGGAGGACTACTGGACCCGCCTCTCATATATGCTCTCATCTGGTGAAGTTTCTCAAGCCCGTTTCCTGCTCATCGAACCGACGACGACCGCGTGGATGTACCAGCGTCACGGTCAGTTAGGTCAAATCGGAACTTCTTTCCGGGATGAGATCAACATTCTGGAAGAACTTCAGGCAGATTACGACATCGGGTCGGAGTACCTCATCGCGCGTTTCGGGAAGATTTCGGAAGACGGTAAATTCTCGGTCGGCAAGGCCCGGTACGATTATGTCGTTTTGCCGCAGTCGCTCGAGAATATCGACGTGCCGACGCTGCGGCTCCTGGCGCAATACGCCGGTCAGAACGGTCGAATCATCTCGCTGGGCGGAAAAGTCGCATTTGTGGAAGGGCTTTCCTTGGAAAAACAGGCCCCGGGCGTTCAGAAACTGGCGGCGGATGTCAACTCGGCCCTTCAGACTCGAACGCTGGCGGAACTCGATTTGAGCAATCAGGCGGTTCGTGTGGTTCCGCAGACGGCCGCGGACGATACGTTCCACCTGCTGCGTCAGACAGACGGGGCATTTATTCTGTTCCTCTGCAACGCCAGTATGGACACGGCTGCGCAGGGGAAAATCGTCCTGAAAGACGCGCAAAACGTCCGGGTCGAACGTTTTGATCCGTTCACCGGCGAGATCGGCGCGTATTCCGGCCTGACCTACGACATTCCGCCGTGCGGGTCGCTTCTGCTGACCTTTACGGCTGGCAAAACGCCCGAGACGACGGTCGAAAACAAGTCGGAAGCCCCCGTCCGCGTGATCATTCCCACAAAGGACTGGACGACCAAACGCCTTGACGAGAACGTTCTGGTCCTCGACTACGTGGACGTTCAGATTGGTGACGAGACGCACCAAAATCAGTACTTCTACCCCGCCAACGCCTGGCTGTGGCAGAAGAACGGCTTCGCAAAATCCCCTTGGGACAACGGCGTGCAGCTTCGCGACAATCTGCTCAAACACGAGTTTGCCGACGAGACCGGCTTTACTCAGACGTACAGGTTTATCACCGCGAAAGAGTTCAAGCCCGGGAAAATGCGCTTCGTCTGCGAATATCCGACGGGCTACCGCGTTTCCATCAATGGGCAGACTGTCGAGTCGATCCCCGGCGCGTGGAAGTTCGACCGGTCGTTTGGCGTTTATGACATCGCCCCGTTTGTTCGCGAAGGGGAAAACGCAGTCACGCTGACCGCGAACAAAATGACGATCTTCCACGAGATCATGCCGGCGTGGGTCGTGGGTGATTTCTCGCTCGAACCGGCGGAGCAGGGCTTTGTGATCGTTCCTGACCGGGGGCTTCAGGCGCCCAAAGAGGAAGTGAAAGAATGGCCGATCGTGCATTCCAACGTCCCGGACGGCGTGGCATGGCTCAGCGCGGGCTTCGATTACCAGACGGGCGTTCGTGACCCGGCCCCGGCCATCACGTTCACGTTCCCGGAGAAGAAGACACTGACCGCCGTGCGGGTCTGGAACTACTGCGAGATCAATCTGGAAACGCGCGGGATCAAAGAGGCCGAGCTGTTTGCCGACGGGCAGTCTTTGGGAACGTTTGAGTTCAAAAAGGGCGACACGACCTCCGAGATGATCCGGTTTGAGCGTCCTGTTATTTGCAAGGAACTGACGTTCAAGGTCCGGTCGAACTGGAAAGGTTTGATCTATCCTCTGGACACGTCGTTTGTCGGCACCAAACGCGAAATCAACGGCAACGACAACGCATTCGTCGGGCTGGCCGAAGTGCAATTCCTGACGATTGCAGACGGTCACGAGGCAGTCATTCCCGGAGTCACGGCAAGAGCCACCTCGGAACTGACCCACGGTCATAATCGGTTCGCTCATCTGGCCGTCGATGGGACCGGTTTGGAAACCAGTCGCCAGATTGGCTGGGCGGCTCTGGGCGCGCCATTCTATTCCGGGGCAGTCGATTACACGCAGACAGTCACGAAAACAACCGGCAGGACCGTCATCGCCATGCCTCCGATCAGGGAGGGCTGGAACGGCGCCGTCGCGGCGATCCTGGTCAACGGGACACAGATCGGCACGATCGTTCTGCGGGATGATCGGGTCGATATTACAGGCGCTTTGCATGACGGTGAAAACGAAGTCGTGGTGCGTATATACGGTACACCGAAAAACCTCTTCGGTCCGCATCATGCCGGACGGCTCCGCGGATCGGCCTGGCCCGGCAGTTTCCACGGCGCGCCTGCGAACACGCCTCCCGGTTCCCTCTATGATGTCATTCCCTACGGTTTATTTTATTGATCTTTTCCGTTGAGACCGTCAGGCCGGTTCACATGAACCGGCCTTTTTTAAATTTTTTTAAATTTTTCCCGGAATTTTGTTGCAATTTGAGAACGGTCGTTTATAATTTACTGTATGCAAAGTAAACAACAGAAGCTTTTGCTTTTTTAAGGCCTTTTTGGAGTAATTATAATGATAAAGCGCACGATCCTGCTCACTACTGTTTTTGCAACTTTGCTTTCAGCCGCTTTTTCCGTCCAGGCGGCAAATTACGACTATTACTGGAAAGGTGGGGCAGGTAATTACTTTGTACAAACCAACTGGCAATTAAGCGATGGTTCCGACGCGCCTGTCGCCCTGGATTCCAGTGGTAACGTGATCACTGCGTACGTCGTCGCTGATGACTCAAGTGTCAGTGTTAACTACAGTGTTCTTGGCCCCGCGGTCCGAAGCCTGACTATCGGTGGCGGAACGGGTTCTGCATCGGTTACGCGTTCCAGCTACACGTTTACAATTGATTCAGATAAATTCATTTCCGTTCTGAATAATGGCTCGTTCACCGTTGGGAACACTTTGTTTATTAATGCTAATGGCACAATGACTGTCAATGGCGGATCGCTTACTACCAACGGCGTTGACGTCTCTGGGACGTTTGACTACACTTCTGCCAACAATTTTGTCAATGCTAATACGATCAACATCAATGCAGGCGGCAGTTTTAAGGTTGCCGGAAGCGGTCAATTCCGAATGAGCGGCGCTTCTGCGATCATGAATATCCAGGGCGGGAGCGCAACCGTTGACAGTATTTCCTACATTGGCGTAACAGCAAACGGTGTCATAAATCAATCTGGCGGAAACGCAACCTTTAGCAATGCGCTTGTCTTTGGCTGGGGCGCTGGAAACGGGACGTACAACCTATCCAACGGTACGCTCACAACCGAGTCGTTTGCGGGGTTGTGGTGTGCCAAATCCTCCGGTTTTAATACTTTTAACGTAACCGGCGGAACGGCCAACTTCGGCAAGACAGGCAATTCCTTTGAAGTTGGATTATATAATGATGGGACAAATTATACTTGGACTCCCCAGAGTGTTGCCAACGTCTTCAACCTGAATTCCGGAACGGTCAACGCGGCGGATACGTTTGCGGTCCAATACGGCGGGACGCTCAACGTCGCCAAGACGGCGGAGAACACCCTCGGCGACGGTGTTCTCAACGCCAAGGCGATCACGCTTACCCATACAGGCAACCTCAACATGTCGTCCGGGACGATCAACGTCGGTGAAGGCGGAATCAAGTCTTCTGACGGCGCTTACACCATCACTCTTTCCGGCGGAACGTTCGGGACCAACGGCGCGAGCTGGTCTTCGGCTTTGAACGCGGCGATTTCGGACAATACCGTCACCTTCGCACCGGCAGACGGCAAAACGATCACGTGGAGCGGCAATTTTACCAAAGAAAACAATTCTGATCGCGGCACGATAAGAAAGACAGGCGCTGGAACGTTGGCGTTTAATTCAACGTCAGATACTAGTGCCAATACAATTGACGCTAACTTGACTATAGACGAAGGCACTGTTATATTGAACCAGAGTCCTGGCGGCGACAACCGATTTGCGGATGGCGTTGTAGTTAAAGTAAACGCTGGCGGTAAGCTCCAGTGTAACGCGCATGATTCCATAGGATATGGATCAAGTGCGGTTACATTTGAACTGAATGGCGGAGAATTGGCAATTCAGAGCTCTCCTAACGAAACTTTAATAAACAAGACCGTTAAGTTAAAAGGAGGCACTGTTAGTACATTATCTAATAATATGATGGATATTTGCGCTAACGGAAACGCTTTCATCGTTGAAGCCGAAACAGGAGCTACTGCACAAAACCCAACAACATCATACATTAAAGGTTGGCTCAGATTACGAAACACAACTGATTTTGAAATAACTGTCAATGAAAATGCCAAATTGGTTGTCGATAAGAATTTTGGCATTTATGATAATTCTGAATCAACCAAGCCGCTTGTAAAACGTGGTTCCGGCGTCCTGGTTTTCGAAGGCAATAACTCATATACTCAAGGTACAAAGATTTCAGCAGGTACCTTGATTCTTACAGAAAACGGTTCGCTGGGAACCGGCGCGGTCGTCAACGAGGCGTCTTTGGTATTCGCTCACGATTCAGAGCAGACGTTTACCAATGCCGTTTCCGGTAATGGGACCGTTACCAAAACGGGCGCGGGAAGACTGAAAATCAATGCCGCGAATGGGTTCCAGGCTTCTGAACTGATCGTCTCCAATGGGCGGCTCGATTTCCTGGGAACCATGACCGGCGGGATCACGGTTAACCCGAACACGGTTTTCTCCCCCGGCAATTCGGTCGGCACGGCAGATGTTAACGGCTTGTTCTCCCTCGGATCGGGCGCCACGCTGCTGCTGGAACAGGACTCCGCCGGGATGGACCTTCTGAAAGCCACGTTCTTTGATGTCGCTTCCGGGACCATTGATCTGGAGATGGGTTCGGTTCAGCCGGGCAAAACGTATGCGATCATTCAGAATACGTCGGAAGTTTTTGGACCTGATCGTGGTGTAGATTTCTGGACGTCTTTGCTGACGGCCTCAGACGCTAATTACTGGAAATTGTCCGTTGACGGCGATACGGTTTACGCGACGATCGACGCCAATGCCGTTCCGGAACCTTCCACGTGGCTGCTGCTTCTGTTCGGCACGTTCGGCCTGCTCTACTGGCGGAAGAAATAAAACTTACGGGGACGACGCTTCCAGCGTCGTCACAAAAATATAACTTACGGGGACGTCGCTTCCAGCGTCGTCACAAAAATATAACTTACGGAGACGACGCTTCCAGCGTCGTCTTTTAAAAATGTCTTTATTTTTATGACAACGCTGGAAGCGTCGTCCCCGTATGAGAGATATTTAATACACTTCTGTTGGCATAAATTCGATTTTCGCCTCGCGTTCCGGGCCGACGACTTTCACGCTTTTGACCGCGGCACGGCCCGAGGGGAGGACGCGGAGCGTGACCTCGACGGTCTGCTGGTCCCGGGCGTTCCGCATCGCCTCTTCGATCGCGCGGCCAGTCCCTTCCTGAAGGAAAAACTGCTCGATCCCGTACCGGATGGGGGTCGAGTAATAAGACTCCCTGGTCATTCCACGGATCGCGACGAAACCGGCGTCTTTCCTGTTTTTGCCCGGGAAGTCGAACGTCTGTTTTTCCATCTCCCAGAAATGCGTGCCCGGTGCCGGTTTCAGGATCGTGTACACGTACCGGCCTTTCATATTTTCATGCTTTTCCCGGGCGGCTTCTTGCAGGTCTTTGGTCAGCCGGCTGAACGGGTAGTTCAGAATCACATAATCGCCGCGGAACGGATCCCTCGGATCGACCGGTTCTGTGCGGACCGTCACTTCGACCGCGTCTTCCACCCAAAACGGCATACTGTACCACGCCACCAACCCGGCAAGGAGCGCAAACTGCGCGAGAATGACGACCGTAATATAAAACGCACGCTTCATGGGGTCACGCTCCTTTCTTCGCTTTGAACCAGTAAAACGCGAAGCCGAACATCACGACGGCGCAGAAGAAGAAAAGCCCCGCCGCGCCGAGCATCCCGCCCACGTCGCCGAACAGGTCGAAGTAGCGAAGCACCGACCAGAGCAGGAAGTAAAGCACGCCGAACGTGAAAGCCGAAAGCACCGACTTGTGCAGACCGAAATGGATGAACGAGAGCGCCAGAACAAACATGAAAATGTTCTGAGCGGCCACGAGGCCCCCGAACCACGTGTCGAACTTCAGGATCGAAGTGTAGCGGATCAGGAAAAGCACGCAGGCGGCGTAGATTCCGGTCAGGATCAGGAGCAGATTCTGCCTCACGAATTTCCTCGCAGGAGCCTTCGCCGACATCAGCGCGAGCGTCAGGAGGAACAGAAACTCCAGCGCGATCGGGAAGGCGTAAAAGCTCAAGTCGGGATTATAGCGGTACCAGTGGATTTCATTGAATGAAAACGGGATCAGGCCCGCGCCGAACATCAGCGTCCCGACCACCACGAGAAGCTGCGAGGCGGGCGAGAGTTTTCCAGCCGCGCGGACTTGGGAAATGAGCCGGGGCACGAGAGTCAGGAGCGTTCCACAAACCACGTAGTAGAACGAGGTCCCGTAAGGCCCGTTCCATGCCCCCGGGAACCAGGCGATCCACCAGAGGAGCACGATCGCGTAGAAAAACCGGACCGTCGCCCGGCTTCGGCTTCCGGCCTCCAGCCACGGCGTGACCCAGTAACCCAGCGCGAGCAGGACCGGAACCGACCAGCAAACGTTGGGCACGTTCTGTGCCCAGGTCCCCCCAAACAAACGCAGGAAACCGGGCGCGAGGTGGGAGTAGCCGCAAATTTCCCACGGGATCCAAATCAGGAGCAAGGCACAAACCAGGGCATGCACCACCGGCGTACGGAGGCCGATCGCCAGCGCCAGACTCCCGACCGCCCAGTACCAGAGCAGATCGGGCGCGTGGGCCGAAACGTGGAAAATCTGACCGATTTGCCAGATCCCCACGCCGAACAGGATCGCGCCGAAGAAAAACGCCACCTCGGAAAGAACCGGGTGTTTTCGGGCCCCGAAAACGCCGCCCGCAATGTACGCCACGGCCATGGAACCGAACACGATCGTGAGTTTCTCTACGGCCGTCATTGCCGCCCAGTTGAAACTCACGAGGAGAAAAATCGAAAGCCCGAGCAGAAAAACCCCGAGCGACAGGATCGTCAAAAGGCCGGTCCGCTGGAGGGATTCCGTTCGGGAAGGGACCTCGTACCGGGCGAGGATCGACCCTCGCGTTTCCTCCGTAATGAGTCGGTCCTGAACCCACTCCCGGGACTCTTTCTCGAGAAACTGAAAGCTGGCGTGGGTGAGTTTTTGCATACGAACCCCTCCAATTTGAGTGTTACTCTAACGATGCGCCGCTGGCGGCCTGGCTGTCTGCGCGGGAACCCTTTGCCGTGTAAACCTCCGCGTCCACGGAGTACGAGACGCGCTGCACGGAGGCGTCGCACATCGCCATCCCCAACGAGCCGGCGTGGGCGCTTCCGAACCAGGGAGTATTTCCGCCGAAACCGTCACGGTCCTGCATCGGTGGACGGGCGTTGCTTCCGCGGCTGAATGTCGTACCGCTCCAGTCACCGCAGTAGGTCGTGCGGATCTGGTCGATGTCCGCGCCGTAAAGCATCGTGTAGTCGTCGTTTGTTTCTTTGCCGCCACCCCCCATGTCGATCGTGTTGTAAAGCCTCGGCTGGTGGAATTTCTCGCCGAAGAGGAACGTATTGCTCATTCCATCGCGGATCTCGCCGACCGTCACGTGCGAGTACGCGAACATGACGCCGGTCTGTTGGGTGGCGAAATTGGGCCAGCTATTCTGCGTACGGAACGTAGCGTTTTCGGAGGGGGATTTTCCGACGTAATCGTGGTGGTTCCCCTTGCTGGCATTATTCGTTCCCCAGTTGGCGGCGTAGTCTGTTTTGCTCCCCGGGTTGGCCATGTTCGAGTTTTCAAGACCCTGGTAGCCTTTCGACTCGTAAAGCATCACCGGACGCCGGGACGGGCAAATGAAAGGCGAGAGAGGAACGGACTGCATTTCGGCCGCTTTCGTTTTCTGAGTTCCAGATGGATTTTCCGGGAGTTGGCCGTCCGTCGGGAGCATAAACAGGGCGTTCTGTTCAAGCGCCGGGAGGATCTGGTAGCACCAGCTGCCGGGCTGCTTTTGACCAAAGCCTCCGTCCGGGTCGCCGCACCAGTGGTAGCCCCAACCACCACCGGGAAGCGACTTGGATTGACTTTCGACGTTCATGGCGGCAAGGCCCAACTGTTTCAGATTGTTGCCGCACTGCATCACTCGTGCCGCCTCGCGTGCCTGCTGAACGGCCGGGAGCAGAAGCCCGACCAACATTCCAATGATCGCGATCACGACCAGCAGCTCGACGAGCGTAAATCCTGATTTTCGTGTTCGGTTCATAGTATTTCCCTTTTAAATCTGAAAAAAATTCTCCTTTTCTTTTTATTTTAACATTTTTTAAAATTTTGTGCAAGGGGAGAGAAAAAATTTTTTTCCTCAAGGGGCTTTACAGGGCGCGGCTCGTGTGATATAATTTTTAGTGTGGAATGTGGAGAGTGGAGTTTCGCTTCGCTTCGCGCAATGTAAGCCCCAGAAAGATTTCCCCCCAAAAAAACCGTCGGCTTTTTGAGTCCACACTCCCATTCCACTCTTCATACTCCATACGAAAAACGTTGAAAAAAGGATTTAAAATGCTTCGTGATTGGGCCAAAGAAACGGATGAACGAGTCGCGTGGATCCGCAAAATCATCGGGAAAACCGAGAGCAGTCCTGGAATGGGGATCGTGTACGGAAACAGCGGCGGGAAAGACTGCACGCTGGCCGGGATCTTATGCAGGAAAGCCACGGAAAATATTCTGGGCGTCATCATGCCGTGCCAGAGTTCCTGCAATTTCGGGACGGACCGTGAACACGCGCTTCTGGCGGCCGAGCAGTTCGGGATCCCCACGGTGGAAGTGGATCTTTCGACCGTGAAAACCACCTTCCTTGACGTGCTTGACCCGGTCCTTTTGGAAATGAATCTTCCGGAAGAGTCGCAGGCGAAAGGGAAAATGAACGTGAACCCACGCCTCCGTATGCTGACGCTCTACACGCTTGCGCAGTCACGCGGCGCACTGGTCTGCGGGACGGGAAACCGCTCCGAGCTGGCGATGGGGTACTTCACGAAATGGGGCGACGGCGCATTCGACTTCAACCCGATCGCAGACCTGACCGCTACGGAAATTTTCGATTTCCTTCGTTTCCTCGGCGCACCGGACGTGATCATTAACAAAGCGCCCTCGGCTGGGCTTTTTGAGGGTCAGACCGACGAATCGGAAATGGGGATCACGTACGCTGAAATCGATGAGATCCTCCTTCACGGAACCGGAACGCCTGAAAACCTTGCGAAAGTCCAGCGAGCCATGAACGCTACAGGGCACAAGCGGAAAATGCCTCCGAAATTCGGGGATTGAGTTCTGCGTTTTCGTTTCCTTTTTTAGTTCGTATTTCTCCAATCCATAGCCGAAAAATGCGTCCCATTCAGCGTCAACTCGATCATTTTCGCGATGCGTTACGGCATCATGCGGCAGAGTACGCGCTGGAGGTGGTTTTCATCTCGATCGGGGGCCTTTTTTTGCTCGGCTCCGGTTTGGATTTTGCACTTTGGCGGTGGAAATTCTGGGAGTTTCCCCTGCTGCGTTGGCTGATTCTAGCGGGAACGCTGGCGGTTCTGGCGCTTGAAGGCCGTTTTTTGTTCCGGTTTTTCCGAAAAATCCCCAGGACCCGATTTGAAACCTTTCATTTTTTGCGTGCCATGCAAAATCTGCCGACTCCCTCCTCCGTTCAGCCGCCCGAACTTCCGAAGCAGCTGGAAAACGCGCTGGACTTTCTGGAACATCCACAGCCCGCAGCGGGTGAGGAATTGCGTGAGGCAGTGATTGCTCAGACGGATGCGGAAATGGCGGGGTTTCGTGTTTCTGACTGGCTCCGGCTTGAACGCTTTTGGCGGGTACGCTGGATTCTGCGCGGTTTGACTATTCTGTTTTTCTTTGCGTTCGCGGTTCTGGCGGCACAATGCGGCGAGAACGGTCCCGTAGCCGTCGAGCGTTTCGTTATGCCCTGGAAGACGGAAAATGCGTGGAAACTTGATTTTCGGCCGCAGTGGAAAGGACTTCCCAAGGAGATTTTGGCTGGCGAATCGTTTAACGCTGAAATCACACTCAAGAAGGACGCCCCGTTTGTTCAGGTCGTAGTTTGGGCCTCTAAAGACGCCCAGGAACCTCTTCAGATTTTGCGCGTAGAACCGATTTTCGGCCGGTTCCTCGTGCGAATCCCCAACGTTCAAAATTCGTTTTGGGTTTCTGTTTGTATGCCGGGTGAAAATCCCGCGCAGGGTGAACGTTTGCCCGTCAAGGTCAACACGTACCCGCGTTTGACTAACGCGCTTTTACGGCTCCAGCCACCAGCCTCTACACATCAGAAAGCGTCCGAAACCGGCTGGGAAATCACCGGCCTTACGGGGTCCAGGATCGGTGTCATGGTCGCGGCCGATCGACCTCTTCAAAAGGCCCGAATCCGCTTTTCAAACGGCACCTACATCCCCGGAGAATCCGTTCAGGGGTGGGGGGATCGCGTTTTCAAATTCCGTTTTGAACTTTTGCAGGATTGCGACTACTGGCTGGAACTGACCGATCAGACGGGGCTGACCGGCGTTTTGGAGCGTCACCCGATTCGTACGCGGGAAGACCTTCGCCCAATCGTGATCTGCGAATCACCAGAAGACGGGCGCCCGTTCCTCCCGGGGGCGAAACTTCCGCTGAAGTTTCTGGCCCAGGACGATTTTGGCCTGACCTCTGTCGGTTTCCAGTGGGTCACTGAAAAGCCGGACGCGGGAACGGTGAGTGGTTTTTCATTCCCGCAGACCAACGATGGAACACCGAAGTGGACTGTTTTCAGCGTCTGGGACGCGGCAGATCCTGAAACGGGCGAGATCCTTGATGAGCCGCTTCCCCTTTCGCAGACGGCTGAATTTACGTGGGATTTAGCGTCCGTTCCGCTTGAGGCCGGAATGCGGCTGAGGGTCGAAGCGTTTGCAACCGATTCGGAAGGAAAAAGGACGGTTGGCGAAACATTTTATTTCCTTGCAGTCACGCCTGAGGAGATGCAACTCCGTGCGTTCCAGCAGTGGGTTTCCATCACGCAGGAGCTCCGCCGGATTGGGGATTTACTTACTCGATGCCAAAAACGCCTTGACGATTCCTTCAGGGAAAATGTTCAGGAAACTGCCAGTTTCCTCGCACAGGGAATGGAAACCATTCAGCGGCTTCTGGATTCGCGGTCCCCGAACGGCCTGCCAACAGCTCTTGAAAGTCTGGAGCAGGAACTCGATGGAAACCCGGAGTTCCCGTTCCATGCCTCGGTTTCATCCAGGACTCAACTTCAGAATCTGCGTGAACTGCGCAGATTGCTTGACGAATTGGAATCCGGCCCGATCCCGGAATTGAACCGTGAAATCGTTCTGCTTTCAAAATCTCTCCAGCTTCCTGGAGGAACGGCCCCCGAGAAATTTGAATTCTTCAGGAAACAACTGAAGCGGGAATTGGTGCAAATCCTGCAGATCCTGAGCCCACAACTGAAAAAATGGAATCGCGAGGAATTTTCTGACGCAATGGTCCGGGATTTTGAAGCGTTGGCGGAACGGCAGAAGAAACTGACAGAAACCCTTCAGCCGATTCTTTCTCAGGCGCAAAACCGTACACCGATGGAAATTCGTCTGGAACACGCCGCGGCGATTCAGTCGGCTGAAGAAGAAATCTGGGCGATCCGTTCGGAACTGGAACGTTTTTTGGTTCAGTACGATGAAATTTTTGACGAGGATTTTCGGCAGAAAAACGTTCCTTTCATTCGGGGTGGTTTGGAAACGGAACTGCACACACTACAGGAAAACCGCCTGTGGGATTTCCAGAGGTTGAACGTCCGATTGAACATTACGTTTGAAGCGGCCATAAAATCACTGAGTCCGCAATCACCCAATCCGCTGCGGGAGGAACTTCAGGTTTTCGGTCGAATGCTCGCCAGTGAAGAAAAAATCCTTCATCTTTTGGAAGAAACAAACGCGCCGGAAAACGTGGTAAAGCAGAACGAAACCGATGTAGTACCGCTTACAAGGATGCGCAGGAAAGCGTTTCGTGACTGCGCGGGCGTTCAAAGTCTGGCGCTTTCCTGTTTCGCCCAACGGGAAAATGGGCGGAAACCCGCTCTGCCTCGTGTTTTAGCGCCTCTTTGGAACGCACTGGCGGCCAATTTCCAGGTTTCCATTGAAGACTTTCAGACCATTTCCGTGCATCATGCGCCGCCGCTGGAACTCCTTCAGGATCAATATACGCTCCAGCTTCAGATTTTCGACCAGATCGCGGAACTCACGCAAATTGCTGACGGGTTGACGCCGGAAATGGGGACGCTCGTCAAAAATTCGGATTTCGAAAATCGTCTTTCCAATCCGAAAAAAACTGGGATTTCTGACGAGACCGGGAGTGAAGAAACGCCTGGAGAAGAACCGAAGGAAGAGCCTGAAATACTGCCGGCGGACGTTTTGATCCTGATCTCCATGCAGACGCTCATTCTGGAACAGACCAAAGCCGTTGCCGAGGATGAGGACAAAAGCGCCGCGGAGAAAGCGGATCAGGTCGCGTTTTTGGCCGAGCAGGAACGAAAAACCTCAGAATGTGCCAAAGCGATTGGATTCGATGCCGTTCCGAATTCCGCTTTCGATGAGATCCTTGCGCAAATGTACCAGGTGCGGTTCCTCCTCGAGAAGCAGGACCTCGGTGAAATGACCGTTTCGATTCAGGAGGAAATTCTGTACGGGCTTCGTTCGGCCCTCCAGCGTCAGGAAGTCCCTGAAGAAACGCAAAATATGAAAGAGGAAACTCCATCGGGCGAAACGTCCCACGAGAAAGAAGACCTTTCCGAAAACACCGACTCGAAAGCACAGAAAATGATTCCTTCGGGGAATGAGCCTCAAACGGATGACAATCCAGAAGTTCCTACGAAGCTTGAAACGCTCCAAAACGAATATTGGGGCGAACTGCCTGCCCGGCAGCGTGAAATTTTGCGGCTTGTTCCTGATGAAAAACCAATTCCCGGCTACGAGAAAGCCCTGGAAATATACTACAGAAAACTGCGTGATCCCGACTGAATCAGCATTTAAGACTTTGTTTATTTAACGTTTTCCCTGAAAATTACTTTTACACCGAAAGGACCCACCCATGAAAAACGCTTTTGAACTGAACCGCCGCGCCATGCTCGGTACGATGCTCGCCGGCCTTGCGGCTCCCGCCTCGCTTTTGGCCCAGGACGCAGCTTCAGCCCCCGCCGCTGATGCTTCAAAACTCCCGCCGACCGGCCCGATCATCGGTGACCCGCGTGTTCGAGGACCGTTCCCGATCCTTTCCACACCTTTCCTTGAAAACGGGGAGGTCGATTACGAAACCCTCGCGAAATCGGCTAAGTTCGTCGATTGGGCGCAGTGCCACGGGATGATTTGGCCGCAGGCTGGCGACGCGGTGGACCTCCTGACGAAAGAGGAAAAAATGAAAGGAATGACCGTTCTTGCGGAGACGATGAAGGGGCGCAAAGCCGCTCTTTGCCTCGGTGTCAACGGCAAGAACACCGCCGATATGCTGGACTACGCGCGCCACGCCGAGTCACTCGAACCCGCCGCGATCATCTCCCGCCCGCCGGATGAAGGCCAGACCGAGGACGATTTATACGAATACTGGCGCGAACTGATGAAGATCGTGCACCGGCCGGTCATCATTCAGACCTCCGGCGGAACGAAGTTCAAGGGGAAGGCGCCGTCCGTAAAACTCCTCATCCAGTTGGGCGAAGAGTCGGAATTTTTCGGGTACGTGAAAGAAGAAACCGGCCCGATTGAGGGACGCATGAAGGAACTCGTGGCGGCCAAACCCAAAATCAGGCGCGTCATGTCCGCGATGGGCGGGTTCAAGTGGCTCCAGCACTGCCGCATCGGCGTCGAGGGGCTCGTGACAGAACGCGCCGTGTATGCGGACATCCTGGGGAAACTGCAGCGGGCGTATGACGCGGGAGACTTCATGAAAGCGACCGACCTGTTCAGCAAATTCACGCTGATGGTGAACTTTGAGGGAGGTTTGCGCGGAATGAGCCTTTATATGTGGCAGAAGCGCGGCGTCTTCAAAAACACGCTCTCCCGCAATTACGGCAAAGAATACTCCGTGCCGGAAAAACCGATCGTTTCGCCGCGCAATCTTACCGATCTCGAAAAGGAAGAGATCGATATGCGGCTGGAGTACATTTCGTCCGACTTCCGCGACGGGATCATCTGCCCGAATCTGGATTAAAAGAGTTTCAAGAAAAGAAAAAGCCGGCTTAAATAAAAAAGTCGGCTTGATAAAACAAAACAGGCCGGAGGTATCGCATCCCGCAGGATATGATATAAAAATTTGGGGGGATGTCCATCCGTCCGGCCTTTTTCATGCAGAGCGAGGGACGGGATTCGAACCCGCGACGTCCAGCTTGGGAAGCTAGCATTCTGCCACTGAATTACTCTCGCATTTTGTACATCTATTTTAACAGAATATTTTTTTCTGTCAAGGGGGCCAACTCAATAATTTTTTAAATGAGTTTTGGCCCCCTTGTTTCTCCAATCGCTCCCTCTTTCAAGGAATCAGTTAAAATTCTGACGGCACGCGACTTCGCAGCCCGGGGCCACTTCGTTCATGTTCGGCGTCAGGTCGAGGTCCATCTGACAGGTGATGAATTTCATCAGGTCGAAAATCACAGCCTGCATCCAGTCGGTTTCCCACGTCGAATTATTATGCGCGAACGAGGTGTACGCCACGCGCCCATTTCCTTCTTTGCGGACCCACGTGCACGGGAACGGGACGCGGTCGTAGCAGACGTTTCCACCGTCGGTCTGCATTCCTTCGGTTTCTTGCACGAACAGGACGTGAATGTCCGGGTTGAAGTTTCTCAGCGCGTACCATTCTTCCTTCACGCGCGGAATCTCGGTCACGGACGGAAGCTCGCCCTTCTTCACGATCCGAATGTCGGTTTCCTGCTGACTGCCGTGAACGATGAATTCGCCGCCAATCATCTTCGTGTAGTCGTTCCGTTCCTCGATCGGGCGGTTCCCGAAGCGGGTCGGACCGCCGGATTTATTCGTGTCGGAAGCGTTATGGAAGCCCAAGACTCCCACACCGCCGCGGATCGCCGTGAAGAAATTCTGCAGGCCTGCGTCGCTCATCGGGTAAGCGTCCGGGCCGTCATTTCCGCCGTTTCCTGTGAGCTGGCCGCAGCAGTTCAGAATAAAGGCGGCGTACTGGGAGAGATCGCCGTCAAAAATCCGTCCGTCTTTCGTGCAAACCACTTCGAAGCCGAGTTTATTGCCGATTTCCGTGATGACGCGGCCGCCGACGCTCTTGCCGGTCGCGGGATCAATGATCGTGGAAGGGTGAATGAATCCGTTGGAACGTTCAAAGTAAAGTATTTTTTTCTTCGCACCTTCCGCGAAAACAGGTTTCAGACTCTGGCAAAATGCCGCAGCCGCGGTGAGGGCAAGAAATTCACGACGTTTCATAGTATTAGGTCTCCTGAAAAAGGAATGAGGGGTTGGTTAATGGTTGGAATTGAAGTCAATCCATACGTAAAACTTAAATTAAGTTACGGGGACGATGCTTCCAGCGTCGTCAAATGTAAGGTGGTAATGGAGTGCGGAGCACGAAATTACGCGCCGGGGAGTTGAGAGGCACTTTCACGAAACTCCCCCAGTCTCGCTTCGCGAGCCAGCCCCCTCAATGAGGGGGCCTTTAAACGACGCTGGAAGCGTCGTCTCCGCAAGTCTTTAATATTTCGTTTATTGCGGGACCGTGACCGCCTGGCCGTCCGCTTTGTTTGCGAGATACCGGTTCGTCTCAAGGTCGATTGAGTAGCTGATGCGCTGCACGGAACCATCGCACATGACCATCCCGAACGTTCCGGCGTGTGCGCTGCCAAACGAACCCTGTTGGATCGCGTTGCGGTCCTGGAACGGCTGGGAATTGCCCTGGCGAATGATGTCTTCGTCGTTCCCGCAATAGACGACGATGTCGTCGCCGCCGTCCTTGCCGTCTTCGTAGTGTGTATTGCAGACGTATTTTTCGCCGATCAGGTACGTGTTCGAGGAACCGTCACGAATCTCACCCATCGTCACGATACTCTTGAAGAAAACGATGCCGGAACACGTGATGGATTTGGTTTGTGTGCGTCCAGCGGCGATCGTGTTGGGCGAGGTCCCGTAACCACCGGCATTCCAGTTCCCCGACGAAGAGTCACCCCCGTTACCGGCGTAATCCAGCTTGCCTGTGACCGTACACGGGGAAGTATTGATCAGCACCGCACTCAGAGCGTAGGGGTACGCGATCGCCGGCCGGCGTGATGGGCAGTTGAAAACCGGGATCACGGTTTCCGCGCGGGTTTTAGCCCCGTCTTTTTGGGTCTGGTCGGTCTCAATGACACCATTCGCTCCCAGCATAAAAACCGCGTTCTGTTCTATGAAGGGGAGGAGTGAGAAGGTCCAGCCGCCCGGCTGTGTATCGCGAAAGCCCTGGTCTCCGTCGCCGACCCAGTAACCGTCCCAGCCGCCGCTCGGAAGAGATTTATTCGAGGACTCATGGTTCAGCGAGGCGAGTCCCATTTGCTTCAGATTGTTTCCGCACTGCATTTGACGCGCAGCCTCACGGGCCTGCTGCACCGCTGGAAGTAAAAGACCTACCAACATACCAATGATTGCAATGACGACTAAAAGTTCGACGAGTGTAAAAGCGGAACGCTTCATGACCGGAGTCCTGTTTTCAACAAAAACTCAAATGGAAAAGTTCATCTTTACATTATACGAAAAATATTCAAGAAGTCAAACGACTTCAAGAGATTTTTAGAAGAATTTTTCCGAAAAATCCTAAAATTTCCTCTATTTTTCATTTTTGCGCCATGACTCCCGATTTACGAATTTTTTGAATCTGTTAAAATACAGGATGTATTTCCCTGGAAACACGCGAGTGTTTCGAATGATTGAGAAAAAAACTTTGGAAAGGATGGAACCATGCGCAAGAATTTTGGCGTAAAACCCGCCGTTTATCCCATGCCGGTTTTTATTATTGCGACGTACGATGTTGACGGAACACCCGATGCCATGAATGCAGCCTGGGGCGGGATCAGCGAGTCGGACGAAATTTCGATTTGTCTCGATCCAGGCCACAAAACAGTGAAAAACATCCTCGAACGCGGGGCGTTTACGGTCAATGTGGCCGATGAAGCGCACGTTGTCCCGTGTGATTACGTGGGAATTGTTTCCGGAAATCAGGTCCCGGACAAATTCACGAAAGCGGGCTTCCACGCGGTCAAATCCGAATTTGTGGACGCGCCGATCATTGAAGAGCTTCCCGTTGCGGTCGAGTGCTCGGTCAAAAGCTGGGACGAAAACGCCTGCCGGCTCGTGGGCGAGATCAAAAACGTGAGCGTCGATGAGCGTGTACTCGGCGAGGACGGTCTTCCCGATGCGGACAAAATCGCGCCGATCGTTTTCGATCCTTTCCGGCACATTTACCTCAAAATCAGCGGAAAAGCTGGGACTGCTTTCTCGGACGGAAAGAAACTCAAGTAGGACTCATTCATTCAAAATCAAATTTTTATGGATCAGCTCAATTCCACTGCCGCTCCAGTCGAAAAATCCTTCCTCGTGACCGTCTTGCGGCCGCAAAAACCCGGCGCTTCCACAGAAAACGGGGCCGGGCTGAGCGTGCTCGGAAAAGCCACCGAGGAGCCGCTCGATGAGCTCCGCGGGCTTGCCGAGGCCGCCGATACGCAGGTCGTCGGCGAGATGATTCAGCGCCGTGCCACGATCGAACCCGCCACGTACATCGGAAGCGGCAAAGTGCAGGAACTTAAGGCGATGGTGGAGCACACCGGCGCGGACGTGGTCATTTTCGATGACGATTTGGCCCCAAGCCAGACGCGCAATCTGGAAAAGGAACTGAACGTGAAGGTTCTGGACCGGACCGAGCTGATCCTCGACATTTTCGCGAGTCGGGCGCAGACCAAAGAGGCGCGGCTGGCGGTGGAGCTGGCCCAGCTTGAGTACTCGCTCCCGCGGCTGAAACGTATGTGGACGCACCTTTCGCGTCAGAAAAAGGGCGTGGGGCTCCGCGGCCCGGGCGAAACCCAGCTCGAAACCGACCGGCGGCTCGCTCAGAAGCGCATTTCCGACCTGAAAACCGAGCTTGCGGTCGTTCAGCAGCGCAAGGAGCGTGAGGTCCAGTCCCGCAGCCAGACGCGAACGGTCTCGCTCGTCGGCTACACGAACGCCGGGAAAAGCACGCTTCTGAACGCTCTTACCGGCTCGGACGTTTACGTGAAGGACCAGCTTTTCGCGACGCTCGACACACGAACGCGCCGCTGGACTTTGCCCGGCTGGGGCCCGATCCTCTTGAGCGACACGGTCGGGTTTGTGCGCAAACTCCCGCACCATCTGGTCGCCAGTTTCCGTGCGACGCTCGAGGAGGCCCGCTGCGCCGACCTGCTTCTTCACGTTGCGGACGGGAGCAATCCGATGGTCATGTTCCAGATCCAGGCGGCGTATGAGGTCCTCGAACAGCTCGGGATCGAAGAGAAAGACACGATCCTGGTCATTAATAAGATCGACGCTCTGGAAAAGCTCGACTCCGAGGGCGAACTCCCGAAAGGGTACGGCCTTCAGGCGCTTTTGAACCAGTACCCGAACGCGCTGGGGATCAGCGCCCGCACGGGTCAGGGCCTCCCGGAACTGGCGCATGAAGTGAGCGAAATGCTGAGCCGAAACTTCCCCACGGTCGAGATCGAAACCTCCTCCGCGAACGGAAAACTGGCGGCGTATCTTGCGAATTACGGCGAGGTTTTCTCCCGTCAGTACCGCGAGGACGGAACGGTCGTGATCCGCTGCCGCATCGCGAGCACTTTCCTCGGCAAGATCCGGAACGAGGAGATGAAAATGACCGTTCTGGAATGAAATACGGGGGCGACGCTTCCAGCGTCGTTAATACGGAGGGCCGGCGTCCCGCCGATCAAGTTAAGGGGAGGTTTTTCCTTGAGATTCTTTGGTTCATCCAACAAGCGTGTACCGTTACCTTTTAATACTCAGGATTTTTACGCAAAAACCATAGGCCTGACGAAACATTCTTTGAGCCGTCAGAGAAAAATGGAGTGAATCGTTCTCCGAATACCCCTGATTACGATTTTGTGGTCTTTTTTTCTGGAAATGTCAGAAACACGATATTGACCAAAACCTCACCTGTGGTATAATCCAAATGCGGACAGGTTCTTCCTTGTGTATATCGTTTGCAGTTTTTTGCATTACACACTGAACCTGTCCGCGTTTTTAATTATCTTTCCGGTACTCAGTTGCCGGATAAACCATTTTTATTGGATCTCGATTTCATACCAGACCGTTTTGAATTCCGGCCCGATCTGGATCACCGCGTTTCCGTCTTTTCCGGTTTTGACCGGGACTTCCGCTTTACGGTCGCCGTGAGGATTGAGAGCATAAACTTTCACTTGCGACACCTTGGCCGGAAGCGTCAGTTCTGCCGGGATCCCCTCCGCTACGATCGGGCCTTCACCCCACGTCGTGAGATGGATCTTTGTGCCGTTTTCAGCGCGGTCTTCGGCGATCTGGCCTTTGTTCCCGCAGTAGCCCGTGGCGGTCAGGAGGATGCGGGAGGAGCCGTCTTTTCCGAAACCTTTCGCGTTCTGCGAGGTCACGGAGATCGTCGCCCAGCCGAGAAGGGTCTCGCCAACGGAGAGCGTCACGCCGTCCGCCAGATCAAACGTCCGGCCTTCCGGGAAGCCGCTGAAGACTTTCGTGTTCTTCGTTTTCACGAGGAAAACGCCTTTTCCGACCGTTTCGAGATTCCAGACCAGCTCGCCCGTGTCGCTGACGTACACGCCTTGGAGCGCATTCAGGTCTTCATTCGGGCCGGAAACCGCGTCTGCCGGCGCGTTGACTTCAACCTGGGTACGATGAATGAGCGGCATACGGGAATCCACATTCAGCCCCGAGATTCCGAGGCTGGTGTTCCTTTGCTCGATGCGGGTGCGTTCCTTTTCAGGGGTGAAACTGGCGGTCACGCACTCTTTGGCCGTCTGAACGTCCCCGCGCAGGAACATCGCGGCGCAGGCCGGAATATGCGCCAGAACGTCCGTTCGGCAAATCATGCTGAAGAAGTACGAGTTCCGGATTGGCTCGAAGTTCGGGCAGTGGTTGTACGTGTACTCGAACACGCCGTCCCAGTCCTGGAACGCGCCGTATGCCCGGAGCATCGGCTGACCTTCCGCCCCGTAGTAGTTCGGGAACGGGTGGTTGTACTCACTGACCGTGAATGGTTTGCCCGCGACGCGCTGTGAGGCCATGCTCGTCACGCAGTTCGAGCTGGAGTTCACCATGGGCCTGTTCCCGATCTCCCAATCCGGTTTGACGGACGGGTGGAGCCAGTACGCGTGATGGTCCACGTAATCAAGAGCGCCCTGAACGTAGGACGGCGAGTAATTCAGCTGCGTGCCGGAAACCGGCTGCTTCGCGTGAAGCTCGTCATGGAGGAAAGCGCACATTCCCGTCCAGTAAGCGTATTCTGTGTCGCTGATGAACTGGGCAAAATCCTTCTGGGCCTGCCCCGGCGCAAAATCTTTCGACCTCACGACTTTGATCGATTTATCCTTCAGGTTTCCGTCCATCTGGTAGCCTTCCGCGCCGGACTGGAACGAGAAGTCTTTGATCTCGTATTTCCCGACCGGGAAGCGGGTGAGCTGAAGCTCCGCGTTTGGCGAGTCCTCACCGACGAAAATCGGGAAAGTGAACGTTTTCCACTCGTTGCCAACGTTCAGACGGGTGAAAAGCCCGAACGTGCGGAAGCCGCCTTCGTAGTCCGCCAAAGCCGTCCCGAGTTCGACCGGCCCGGTCCCTTCCGTGCGGCGGATCTTGAACGAGAACGTATAAATTCCGCCCTTCTCGATTTTGACCGCGCGGTGGATCTTCGGGTTTACGCCCTCGCTGGCGGTCACTTCCAGTTTCAGCACACCGTCTTCGACTTCGGTCTTGAACGTGCCTTTCCCGCAGGTGTAGAGCGTCCACGGCTTTTTCGTGAAATCGACCGGTTCAGTGAATTTTCCTTCCGGGATCTGCTCGCCGTGGAGCGGGACCGGCTTGTACTGCCACGCCTCGCGCAGTTTCTCATCGGAGCCGTATTTCTTCAGGAGCCAGTCGTTCCACTGTTCCTGGAACTCGTCGGCGTACATTTTCGGCAGATTATCCATTCCTCCGCTGCGGTAGTTGGCCCAGAGGGAGTTTTCATTATTAATTTCGATCACGGCGATGGCCGGTTCGTCGGTGTAGGCCAGACCGGTGTACGGGTTGACGTGGGTCAGAAGCTCGCGGGCGTAGATCTTCTGCTCCTCGATCATCCGTTTCACGAAATTATCGGTCCCTTTGTTCGCCCAGGGGCCGCCTTTGGCGAAACCGTCACGTTCGTCCCAGAACCGGGCAACGTGGAGGTTCATATCGACGTAGATCCCACGTTTTTTGAAGGCCGCGATCATGTAGTCCTGACGGTCACGCTGGGTTTTGCTCAGGATCTTCTGGGTGTTCTCGTTTTCCTCGACAATACCGGGAAGGGCCGGGAACATAAACGTCCCGTACGCGGAATCGAAGTAGTGCAGACGCACGCAGTTGATCCCGAAGCGGGCGAGGCGGTCGGCCAGTTTGTCGGCTTCTTCGTGGGTCGGGAAGTTGGCGGGGCCGGTCAGGTTCGTGGCGTGCAGACGAACGCGGCCTTTATCGTTCACGAAATGGCCATCCTCAACGCGCACAAAGCCGTATTTTCCCGCCGGAGCGTCCAGAAGGTGTGCCATGCTGGTTGCATTTTGGGGACCATCGTAGGAAATGACGAACGGGAACAGCGCCGGATCGTTGGAAACATCGGGCGCAAGACCCTGTGCGAAGCAGAGGCCCGTCAGTGCAGCTGAAACGCAGAACACGAAAGAGGCGAGGAATTTTTTCATCTTTTTTCCTTTCAGATTTTAAGGAGCGGGGTAGGTTTTTCTTTTAATGTACCACGACCCGAAAAAAAGTCAAGTAGGTCTGACGCAAAAAAAAGAAACGGGGAATTTTTGGAAAAATATCCTGAAAATCTGACTCTTTTGGGACTGCAATACTTGACAAATGACCAAAAGACGGACATAATATAAATCGCAACTGTACGACTTTTGGATCCTTTTATTTTTGACTGGAGTTTTTATGCGTCACAAAATCGTAATTCTGGACGGCTACGCCCTGAATCCGGGGGATTTGGACTATTCGCCGCTCGAGGAGTTCGGCGAGCTGGTCGTTTATGACCGCTGTACCCGCGAGCAGATCCCCGAGCTGGCCCGGGACGCCGACATCGTGCTGGGGAACAAGGCAGTCTTCGGCGAGGCCGAGTTCGCGCAGCTGCCGAATCTCCGCTACATCGGCGTTCAGGCGACCGGCTACAACGTCGTGGACATTGAGGCGGCCCGGCGCCACGGCGTCACGGTCACGAACGTCCCGGCCTACAGTACACCGTCAGTCGCCCAGCTCACGTTCGCGCACCTGCTGAACCTGACGTTCCACCTTTCCGAGCATACGGCCGAGATCCGCGGCGGCGCATGGACGAGGAACCCAGATTTCACGTATTGGTCCCACCCGCTCGTCGAGCTGGCCGGCAAGACGATGGGCCTGATCGGCTTCGGGAACATCGCGCGGAAAGTCGCCCAGATCGCCCTGGCCCTGGAAATGCGTGTCGTGGCGTGCCGAAAACAGACGGTTCGGTGCCCCAACGAGATGATGGACGTGGAGATTTTGCCCATGGAGGAGGTTTTCCGGCAGGCGGACGTTCTGAGCCTGCACTGTCCAGCAACCCCCGAAACGATCGGGCTGGTGAATGCCGACCGGCTGGCGCTGATGAAGCCGACTGCGTTTCTGATCAATACGGCCCGGGGCGTGCTGGTCGATGAGGCGGCGCTTGCCGATGCGCTGAACGCTGACCGGCTCGCGGGCGCAGGGCTGGACGTCCTCTCGACGGAACCTCCGGCGGCGGAAAACCCGCTGCTGGCGGCAAAGAACTGCTTCTTCACGGGCCACATCGCTTGGGCGACCCTGGCCGCAAGAAAGCGCTGCCTCGACGTAGTGATCCAGAACGTTGCCGCGTTCGTGGCGGGAAAGCCGATCAACGTTGTTTCATGAGTAGAATTTACTGGGACGATACTTCCAGTGTCGCTTCAATTATGAATGAAAGACGACGCAGGAAGTGTCGTCTCCGCCAAAAATTGGCTTAAGTTGACGCGCATACGGCTCCCCACCCCTTGCGCAAAATTTAAAATCTGGTATAATAGTTTAGTCAATGTAAAGATTCCCGATTCGGGATTCTGATCAAAGACTTTCAAATGGCAGTCGTTCTGAGTTGCCGGGTTCGTCCGGGCAGTGAAGGCGGGAAACGCGCGAATCCGATCCGCCGGTTTACGGGGGTTTTGCACTTTATAATATTCCTGCTTCATACTCTGAACGCAGGATTTTTTTGTAGAAACCTTTTTTAGACTGACTGGCCAAACGTGAGCGTATCCCCTTCAGAAAGACGCATTGGAATCGTTGGAATCATCGTGGAAGACCACCGTTCTGTCGAGAAGATCAATACGCTTCTCGCCGATTATGCCGAACACATTATCGGCCGGATGGGGATCCCGTATCGCTCGTGCGAAGTGAGCATCATCAGCATCGTGCTCGATGCGCCGACCGACGTGATCAGTTCCCTTTCGGGGAAACTCGGCATGCTCCCGGGAGTCAGCGCGAAATCGGTTTGTTCAAAGAAAGAAACGACGCCAGAACGTGCGCCGCGAAACAATTAATAGAAAGCTGGACTCCCATGTACGATCCCAAATCTCCTCATGCTGTTGATTTCATTCACGACGGTGAAATCCTCGAAACCCTGGCGTACGCTGACGCGCACCGCGGCGACAAAGGGCTGATTTCCGCCATCCTCGACAAAGCGCGCGACTGCAAGGGCCTCACGCACCGCGAAGCGATTTTGCTCCTCGACTGCGCCGACCCGGAACTCAACGAGCGCATTTACGCCGAGGCAATGGAGATCAAGCAGCGTTTTTACGGCAACCGCATCGTGATGTTCGCGCCGCTTTACCTTTCCAATTACTGCGTGAACGGCTGCACCTATTGCCCGTACCACTTCAAGAATAAGCACTTGACCCGCAAAAAACTGACTCAGGACGAGATCCGCGCGGAAGTCATCGCCCTGCAGGACATGGGTCACAAACGCCTCGCACTGGAGACGGGCGAGCACCCGACGATGAACCCGATCGAATACGTGCTGGAATCGATCGACACGATTTACTCGATCAAGCACAAAAACGGCGCGATCCGCCGGGTGAACGTGAACATTGCGGCGACGACCGTCGAAAACTACACGAAACTCAAGAACGCCGGGATCGGAACGTACATCCTGTTCCAGGAGACGTACAACAAAAAACTGTACGAGGAGAAGCACCCGACCGGCCCGAAATCGAACTACGCGTACCACACGGAAGCGATGGACCGCGCGATGGACGGTGGGATCGACGACGTTGGCTGCGGCGTCCTGTTCGGTTTGAGCCCGTACCGGTACGACTTTGTGGGACTTCTGATGCACGCCGAGCACCTGGAAGCCGCCAAGGGAGTGGGGCCGCACACGATCAGCGTGCCGCGCATCCGCCGTGCCGATGACATTGACCCGCTGATGTTTTCCAACTCGATCGACGACGCGACGTTCGCGAAGATCGTGGCCGTTCTGCGTATCGCGGTCCCCTACACGGGCCTGATCATTTCCACCCGCGAGTCGAAAGCGGCCCGCGAGATGGTTTTGAAACTGGGCGTTTCGCAGATCTCCGGCGCGTCGCGCACCTCGGTCGGCGGCTACGTCAATCCGGAACCTGAGGACGAAAACTCGGCCCAGTTCGATGTGGTCGATAATCGGACGCTGGACGAAGTACTGAACTGGCTCATGCGACTGGGTTACGTCCCCTCCTTCTGCACGGCATGTTACCGTGAAGGGCGGACGGGCGACCGCTTCATGAGCCTCGTCAAATCGGGCCAGATCGTAAACTGCTGCCACCCGAACGCGCTGATGACGCTCAAAGAGTACCTCGAGGACTACGCGTCGCCTGACACGAAAGCGATCGGCGAGGCGCTCATCGAGAAAGAACTGACGAAGATCCCGAACGAGAAAGTTCGCCGGATCGCAACGGAGCACCTGTACGAGCTTCACGAAGGAAAACGCGATTTCAGGTTTTGATTCTTCTGGAGTGCGGCAATACAGAAGCCGAAGGCTTCATTTGCCGCTTTCACTTTAGTGATTAACCAATATTGGGTTAGAAACGATTTTCACGTGGGAAAAGCCACTCGTGATTCAGCGGCAAATGCCTCTGCGAGGCAGTATTGCCGCAAATGAAAGCGGTGAATGCGCTGCGCGCTGTATCACCGCACTCCCAAATCCTCCCTTTTAAACTTTACATTCAACCTCAAGGACCTCCAACATGCCCATCACAGAAATCCTTGCCCGGAATGCCGAACTTTATGGCCCGGAAATCTGCCTGACCGAATTGAATCCCGAGGACGACGAAAAACGCCGGATCACGTGGAAAGAGTACGAGCTGATCGAGGACACGAATAAAGACGGCTCGCGGCGAACGATGACCTGGGCCGAGTTCGACGAAAAGGCGAACCAGTTCGCGAATCTCCTCCTGAGCCGTGGGGTCAAAAAAGGGGACAAAATCGCGATCCTTCTCATGAACTGCCTCGAATGGCTCCCCATTTACTTCGGGATTTTGCGTACGGGCGCGTTGGCGGTTCCGATGAATTTCCGCTATGCCCCCGACGAGATCAAGTACTGCCTCGACCTTTCCGAATCGACTGGTCTGGTTTTCGGTCCTGAATTTATCGGGCGTGTGGAAACGATTTGTGACAAGATCCCGGCCGTGAAACATCTTTTCTACGTGGGCGAAAACTGCCCGACCTTCGCGGACAGTTTCGACAAACTGCTTCAGTATATGTCGAGCAAGAACCCGAACATTCCGCTGACCGACGATGATTTCGCGGCCATTTACTTTTCGTCAGGCACGACTGGTTTCCCTAAGGCGATCCTGCACAAGCACCAGAGTTTAATGTCATCGTGCGTCACGGAACAGAAGCATCACGGCCAGACACGCGACGATAAATTCCTCTGCATTCCGCCGCTCTACCACACGGGCGCAAAAATGCACTGGTTTGGGAGTTTTTTGGCCGGTTCACCGGCGGTTCTGCTTCGTGGCGTGAAGCCGCAGTGGATCCTGCGCGCGGTTTCGGAGGAACACTGTACGATCGTCTGGCTTCTGGTTCCGTGGGCCCAGGACATTCTGGACGCGATCGAACGAGGTGAAGTCAAACTTGAGGATTACCAGCTCGATCAGTGGCGTCTGATGCACATTGGCGCGCAGCCAGTCCCGCCGAGCCTCATCAAACGCTGGAAGAGCTACTTCCCACACCACGATTACGACACGAATTACGGCCTGAGCGAATCGATCGGCCCGGGCTGTGTTCACTTGGGGATCGAAAACACGCATAAAGTCGGCGCGATCGGCATTCCAGGTTACGGCTGGAGTGTGAAAATCGTGGATGACAAACATCAGGAAGTGGCTAAAGGAGATGTCGGCGAACTGGCGGTCAAGGGGCCGGGTGTTATGACGTGCTACTACCGCGACCCGAAAGCGACGGAAGAATGCCTTCAGGACGGCTGGCTCTTTACCGGCGACATGGCTCAGCAGGACGAAGATGGTTTCATTTATCTGGTGGACCGCAAGAAGGACGTCATCATCACGGGCGGAGAAAATATTTATCCGGTACAAATCGAAGATTTCCTGCGTCAGCATCAGGATATTAAGGACGTTGCCGTCATTGGTCTGCCGGACCAGCGTCTGGGCGAAATCACGTGTGCGATCATTGAGTTAAAGCCAGATCGCAAAACGACGGAAGCGGAAATCAACGAATTCTGCACAGGTATGCCGCGTTACAAGCGTCCGAGGAAAATCATTTTCGCCCCTATTCCCCGTAATCCGACCGGGAAAATCGAGAAGCCGAAACTCCGCCAGATTTATTGCGGAAAGAGTCTGGTCAAGGCACAGATAGAAAACTGATCGGTATCTTTTGAGGGCCTCGACCAAACGAGGCTCTCGTTTTTTGCACAGAACCATTTCCACAAAACAGACTCCAGCAGAAGGTCTGGGCTTTCCAGAACTCATCGATCTTCCCGGATCGTGTTATCATGCAGCATCTGACGGATATTGTCGAGCAAGTCTATCATTCTGTTTTTGATGGACCAGTCCTTTTCTTCCTTCAGTGAATCGTTGTAAATTTCCATAAAAACCGGAAAGTATTCACTTTCTTTGATTTCCGTCAAAGGGGGAATTCTGCTCAGTATTTTGCGGCGTTCAAGTGGATCATGTTCCAGCCGAAGCATCAGAGCCAACGCTTCCGCCCTCACGCAAAGATAATTGACAGGAGTTTTTTCTGCAAGGTTGGTTCGTCTGTAATGAATATCCCGGTCAATATTCAGAAGCGTCGTTAAATCCTGGATTTTTTGTTCACTGCTTTCCTCTGAAAGCGCCAGGTTTAGCAGCGATTTCGCATACTCCAGCACGATGTCCAGGGACGGGGATCTCAATTCTGTGAGTTTCAGAAGCAGAGTAGAATAATGACGCTTGTTTTCATAAATCGGGTCATCGATCGCAATGTTTACGAGACTTCGGGCATACTCCCACAGTATCGGCTGCGCGTTACCACTTCGTTCCAGGAGATTTTCCAGCCATTTAATACAAACTTTTTTGCGTTTCAGGGAGTTTTCGTCAATTTGATGGTTAAAAATCGCACGTGCCGCCGTCACGAAAATATCCGTGACACACTCGGGCATTTCTACAAGCTTGATGATCTCGCGAACATAACGGCGTTTTTCCTGAATATTTTCCGTATAGAGCGCCATGCAAAGAAGCGCCTGGGCATACATCTTTCGAATGACCCACGTTGCGTCCGGGGCTTGTGCGATTTTTTTGAGTTTACGGAAGTAACGATTCCGAAAGGTCTCCTGATTGGTCTCATCCGTGATGAAATTTACCAAACCACTAACGTAAATGTGCTTCAATTCGGTATTGGCGCGAGGCTTGCGCAGAAGGGTTTCCAGTGTGGAAATACAGCGAATACGCTCACCCTCAATCTGGGTAAAGCAGGCTAGGTTCACGAGGGCTTTACCCGCGTGGATCATGGTGGTGACGGTCCCTTTTCCATAGAGCGCCAGCGTCCGAAGCCGAGAGGTATAGCCCCGCTTCCCTTCCACGGTAGGTTCATCCACAGAGATATTAAAAAGCCCACGCGCGTAAATGTTGATCGTCTCCGGCGTGGCGTTCCGAAAGAGCGTCATTCGATGGAGCTGGTTTAACAGTTCCTTTTTCTCTTCAAGGGAAAGTTCGTCTTCAAACAACAAATTTACAGTGGAACCCGCTATCAGTTCCAAAAGTTCGGAATCGATTTCGGGGACCTGGGTCATATTGATTAATTCCAGTGTAATCTGTCGTTTTTCGGCTATGTCCTGGCTTTCCATCGCTACCAGACTGGAGGCCAGCGCATAAACAAAGGACGAGGTTTTTGTCAGGCTCGAAACTTTTTTCAGAATCTCCCAGACCCTTCGCTGCTGAGAAAGCGTAAAACTTCCATCACGCATTATGATGACGAGACGCCGGGTAAAAATTTCAATCTGCCTCTCTTCCAGAGCAAAAAAGAGCGACTGAAGTGAATTGAGCTTTAAAACGGGCATTATTTCAATTAAGAATGATGAATTATGAATTATGAATTGAAATCAAATTATGAATTACAAATTACGGAAGTGAGTTGGCGGCTCGCCTTCTGTAATTCGTAATTCATAATTCTTCATTCATAATTTACAGAAGGTCCACCCATTTTTCCGTGCGAGCGCTTTCCAGGACTTTGTCGCAAACGAGCTGGGTACGCATCGCCTGGCGCATGTTGGGTTTGTAGTCGGTCCCGTCGTTCACGGCCGTCAGGAAGTCCGCAAAATTGTTGATGAACGTGTGTTCGTAACCGATCGTCGTACCGGGGACCCAGTAGTGCCCCATGTACGGGTGCTCGGAGTTTGTGACGTGGATGCTCTGCCAGCCGACGATGTGGTCCGGGGTCTTCTCGCCCGTTTCCGGGTCGCGGTAGCGGAAGAACTGCAGGCTGTGCGGGCATTCCAGATCGAAGAAGACCGCGCCGTTTTCACCGTTCAGCTCGAACGTGTTGTGGTTTTTGCGGCCGCGGGCGTACCGGGTGCTGTGGAACGTGCCGAACGAGCCGTTTGCGAAGACCGCGATGAACGCGCAAGCGTCGTCGATGGTGACTTTTTCCATCTTGCCGGTCTCGATGTGCTTGCGTTCCTTGACGAAAATTTCCGTCTTGGCGCACACGCGGGCGATCGGGCCGTTGAGCCACTCCGCAATGTCGATCGAGTGGGCCAGAAGGTCGCCGGTCACGCCGGAACCCGCCACTTTCGAATCAAGACGCCACAGAGCCGCGCCGCCCATCGGGACGTTCTGCGAAATGGTGTAGTCCTGATTATAGACCGCGTTGTAGTGGAACGGCCGGCCGATGCGACCCTCGTCAACGAGCTGCTTCGCGAGCGTGACAGCCGGGACACGGCGGTAGTTGAAGTTCACCATGTTCGCCACGCCGGCTTTCTCGACGGCCGCGACCATTTCCTCGGCTTCCTTCATGTTCATGCACATCGGTTTCTCGCAGATGACCATTTTCCCGTGTTCGGCGGCCGCGATCACGATGTCGTGGTGGAGGTTGTTCGGGACCACGATGTCGATCAGGTCAATGTCGTCGCGTTCCACGACCTTGCGCCAGTCGGTCTCGATGGACTCGTAGCCCCACGTGTCCGCGTATTCCTGGAGGGTCTTGTCGATGGAGCAGACGCACTTCAGGACGGGCTTGAACCCGGTTTTGAAGAAGTGCGGGACCTGCAGGTAGGCGTTCGAGTGCGTCCGGCCCATGAAACCGGTACCGATCTGACCAATGCGGAGTTCTTTCATTGTGTGTTCCTTTCTATATGGAGTGCGGCAATACAGCCTCGAAGAGGCATTTGCCGCTTTCACTTAGCGACCAAATAATATTCTCCTTGAAAAAGGTTTTCGCGGGGAGAAAGCTTTTCCCGCTTCAACGACAGACACTTCTTCAAGGCAGGATCATCGCACTCCAAACTTCTAAATTTAAAACTATCAATTAGTATAAGAATCGATGTTCGCGCAGGAAACGTCCCACGCATTTCTGCGGCGAAAGACTCTGCGAGGCTGTATCGCCGCAAGGGAAAGCGATGAATGTCACTTCGCGACTGTATCATCGTACTCCAAATTTAAAAATTGTCAATCACATTTATTTTGCTTGAATCCATCTGCAAAATCGTGTTTTGAAAAACTTCAGGTGTATTTTGAATAAACCACGTGTACGAACAATGGGGATAAAGGGCGGCATTCGCTACGACTCTGTGATGGACGGGATTCGTATGAACGTAATGTAAACGGGCAAAATACGATTTCTGAAACGTAATTTGACTGTCCCAGAAATTGTACCAGACCTTTCGGCCCGGCGTTTTATCCGTTCGGTTAAAACTCAAGGCACTGGAACGGTGTAGTTCACCAAGTGCCGCACTTAATAACGTGTTTTGAGTCGGGACCTGAACAATCAGGTGGTAGTGATTCGACATCACGGCCCACGCCTGAAGTTCAAACCCGTATTTCAGCATTGTCTCAAAGAGGAGAGAGCAAAAATAGGTTCGAGTTGATGGTTCTCGCAGGAAATGCTCTTTCTGATATGTACCGGCTGTGACCATGTAAATCCCGCCAGCATCCATCTTATGGACCGGAGCGTGCGGCCAAGTCGTGTACATAAGTCCCTCCTTAAAATATTGTGGAGTGCGGGAATACGGAAACCGAAGGCTTCATTTGCCGCTTTCACTTAGCGACCGAAAAACTTACTCTTTGAAAAAGATTATCACGGAGAAATCACTTTTCCTACTTCAACGGCGAATGCCTCTTCGAGGCTGTATCGCCGTAAGCGAAAGCGATGAATGCGCTAACGCGCTGTATCATCGCACTCCCAAAAGTTTCTCCACTTCAACGGCGAATGCCTCTTCGAGGCTGTATCGCCGTAAGTGAAAGCGATGAATGCGCTAACGCGCTGTATCATCGCACTCCATACGCACCTGGATCATCGCGGCGAGGATGTTCTCCCACGTGGTCGGGTTCGTCATGCAGGAGTTCGGGAACATGCAGCCGTCCCAGCAAATGTGCTTCAGCGCGCCCGTGAATTTGCCCGACTCATCGCAGAGCCAGTACTTCGCAAAGTGCGGAATGTCCAGCTTCCCGTTCGGGTCGTTCACGAGGCAGTGCCGCCCCGTTTTGTCGTGCGAGCCGGAACCAAAGACCGAGCCGTCGTTCTGGGCCACGTGAAAGTCCACGACCCACGGACGAAGTTTCGAGGTCAGTTTGATATACGCTTCATCGAGAACATCGCGGTCTTTCCAGTCGTAATTCTCCGGCAGGATCCGGTCTTCCGGCGCGTTGTAGCCCATCAGGTAGAGCAGCGTGTGCGACATATCGGCCTGGAAACCGAACACATCCTGCTGGCCGACCCCTTCGAGAACGCGGAGCATCCACTTCCATGAGTGCATCCCGCCCCAGCAGATCTCGCCTTCCGCCGCGAGGATCTCCCCGTAGTCTTTGGCGATTTTGGCCGCTTCCGTGAACGTACCGATGATTTTGGCGGTGTTCCCGACCGGGTCGCTGCTCCATTCCTCGACCGAGCAGGACGAATCGACACGGATACAGCCGTATGGCCTGACACCGATCTCGCGGAGCTTCATCCCCAGGCGGCACGCTTTCTGGACCATCTGGAGGAACCGCCCGCGCTCGATTTCGTCCCCCATGGCGCTTCCACCGCCGCAGCCTCCCCAGATCGGAGCGACGCACGAGCCGATCGCAAGGCCGTAAGAGCGCACTTTGTCGGCGAGGCGCTGAAGATCCTCGTCAGTGGAGTCGATGCTGATGTGCGGGTCGGAGAGGAAAAGGTCCACGCCGTCAAAATGCTGGCCGTCCACCGTGGCGGCGGCCGTCATTTTGAGCATGGTATCCAGATCGATGAAAGGTTCCGTCCCGGGCTGGCCTTTGCCGACCACGCCGGGCCACATTGCGTTATGGAGTTTAAGCATAAGGAGGGTCCTTGATTATGAGTGTTATCGGATTTCCAAAAAGTTCAGTGATTAATTGCCGAGCTGTTTCGTATCCATTGGATTGTTCATGTTGCTGTTGTATTTAGAGGCTTTTTTGTCGTCCGGGGCCATAAGCTGGCAGTAGGTTACGTAACCGATATTTCGGTTGAGGTATTTTCCGCTTCCGTCCGCGAAAACCGTATTAAATCCGAGCTGGGGGTGCTTGCTCGACGGGAAGTTGTTTGTCGTCAGCGAAGAGGCCCAGAGGATCCCGTTCGCGGTGCGTTCGGCCGGTTGCCAGTTCTGGATCGTAAAGTTTTCCGAAGCCAGAATCGTATAACTCGCACCGTCTTTCATCTTACTGATCATCGAGCGTTTGTTGTTTTGGGGATCCTTCACAAATGCGCCGAGCTGGAAAGCGTAAACGCCTCCGCCGTCATTTTCAGTCCCGGAGTAACCGCAGTTGGCGCCGTAAGAAAGACCAGCCTGGACCGTTTTCTTTTCTTTATTGTCCGGGCAAATCAAAAACGCAAGCGAGCTGTACTGGGCATTTCCATTTTCCCATGAATTCCACAGGGCAGTTTCACCAAGCTGAGGCAGAAGAGGAATGACCCAGCTTACGGACACCGCCGTACCACCGTTCCTGTAGTAGTAACGATAAAACGGCAAATATCCTAGTGTCGAATCGTGCGCAATCGCGGCGGTGGCGATCTGTTTTTCGTTGTTCAGGCAGGTTGTCATTCTTGCCGCGGCTCGCGCCGATTGAACGGCCGGGATGGTCAGGCCCATCAAAACCCCAATGATGGCGATGACGACAAGGAGTTCCACCAGTGTGAACGCCCTGCGGGAAAAAGTGTTTTTCATGATGTGAGTCCTGTGAAAAGAGAAATGTTTCCAACGATTACTCCCTATACGTTCTATTTTGCACTAAAATTGAAAATAAATCCAGCCCCACCCGCGCTTTTTTTGGAAATTTTTTAAAAAAAAGTGCCGGAGGGGCTGGAAATTTCCTGAAAATGGGGCAAAATATAGAAATAATGAATAATGAAGAACGAATAACGAATAATGGCTCAGGAGGTTCGCCCGTTTTTCAATATTTATTTGTCGTTTGAACCAACAGACAGTTTCCACCGTATTATAAGGGGCAACTATCCAATCAGCATATTCAAGGGGAAAATCATGTCCGTCACACAAATCACCACCGTCCGCCGTGGGTTCACGCTCGTTGAGCTTCTCGTCGTCATCGCCATTATCGGTGTCCTCATGGGCCTGCTTATGCCCGCCATCGTGAATGCACGTCTCGCCGCGTTACAGGCCACGTGCGCCAATAATGAACGCGAACTGGCGCAAGCCATGATCCTGTTTGACTCCAACAAGGATCACCTCCCCTATGTGGGACGTTCGGACAATAATTATTCCTGGTACACGCAAATCCTTGAGGAACTGGGGCTTGGCAAACTGGCCGACAATCCAACAGCCCAACCCGTGAAGCAGTTTAAATGCCCGGTGGGTGACTCGCCTGTAAACAGTTTTAGTTACATGGGAAACGTGGGAAATTCAGGAGGTTGGGGCCTGACAAACAACAGCAGTGCCGCCGAGCGGAAAAAGTGGAGCGCGTCCGGTCTTTTATTCTTCTATAATGGGAACAAAACGAATTCATACACGAAATCTTCCATTTCCTCCTGTAAAGATGGTGCCAGCCTCACGATTTTGCTTTCAGAAAAGTGTTATCAGAGAGTGCCGGGGCATTCAGGAAATATCGCCACCACTTACAGCCCATACGAGAACTGGGTCCAGTCAGGTAACCGGGACAACGCCTGCAAACGGTTTGGGCTGATATGGAACGGCGACTCTGTGAGTACCGGAGACTATTCCAACTACCCGACGAGCCGTCACTCGCAGGTGAATAACGTGGCGTTCGCGGATGGAAGCGTCAGGGCGGTCAGCAAGGCAATCTATTATAATACATATAAATCGCTCATGTGCCCGTGCGATATTGACGCTGGACTTGGAAATATCAATCTTGGTGCCGACCCGAACTTTAAATAGTGGTGTTTATCTCCAGGAACAAAATTACGGGGACGACGCTTCCAGCGTCGTCCTTAAATATTGGGAGTGCGGTGATACAGTCGCGTAAGCGACATTCACCGCTTTCCCTTGCGGCAATACTGCCTCGAAGAGGCATTTGCCGCGAAAGTGCGCTGGACGTTTTCCACGTGAAGATCCATTTATACCATTCCACTTTTCGGTCGCTAAGTGAAAGCGGCAAATGAAGCCTTCGGCTTCTGTATTGCCGCACTCCAGAGGACGATGAAAAAAATCTGCATGATCGCCGGTTGGGGCCATTACCCCGTTTATGTCGCGAAGGCACTCGCCGCGCAGGGGTTTGAGGTCCACTGCTTCGGCGTGGTCGGTCATGCGGATCGGACGGCGCTCACCGAAGCCTGCGCCGTGTACCGGCCCATCGGGATGTGCAAGCTGGGGCGGATCATCCACTACATGCGCCGGCACGGGATCGTCGATTTCATTGCGCTGGGGAAGTACTTCAAATGGCGCCTTTTCCGCCCCACGTCGTTTTTCGTGAATCTCCCCGATTGGTTGACGTTTCGGACGTTTGCCTCATACTTCCTCACCCACAAACACGACTGCAAGGACGACTCGCTGATGCTCGCACTCGTTCGACTTTTTGAAAGATTTGGTCTGAAAATGGGCGCCCCGACGGATTACGTGCCGGAGCTGCTCGCCGAAGAAGGGATCCTGACGAAAAAGAGCCCCACCGAGGCGCAGTGGCGCGACATTCGGTACGGCTTGCAGGTCGCGAAAACGCTCGGCCGCTTCGACGTCGGGCAATCGGTCGTCGTGGCGAACGGCGTGGCGATCGCTCTGGAAGGGATCGAAGGGACCGACCGCTGCATCGAGCGGGCCGGCGAATTGTGTACCCGCAAGAACCTCGTGCTCGTGAAAGTCGCCAAGCCGAAGCAGGACATGCGGTTCGACGTCCCGACAATCGGGTTGCAGACGCTCGAAACGTTCGCCAAGGCGGGCGGCCAGGTGATCGCGATCGAGGCCAAGCGGTCGATCCTCGTCGATCGGACGGACGTTCTGGAGTTCGCCGATGCGCACGGCATCGCGGTCTGTGCCGTCCAGTTTGAAGAAACGACGGAGGAGTCCGACCCCAAGTTCACGTCCAGCTCGCCGCAAAATCCAGCGATTATGGGCCCCGCGGATTAGGCGGATTGAAGAGAAAATTTCAAAACCTCAAACCCTTTTCAAAGTGCAAACACTTCCAGGTTCAGACCTCAATTTAAACACGGATTTTCACGGATTAGAAGGATTTCCACGGATTATTTCGAGAAAAAGGTCGAATTCTTTCCTGAAAAAATCCTTTTAATCCATTAAATCCGTGGAAATCCGTGTTTAAATGCAAGGTTGGAAGCGCACCGGGCCTGGAGTTTGGAATGTGAGTTTTCCTTCCCAGTTTGACAAAATTTTGTTAGTTGGTAAGTTAATCCTCGATGATTGAGCCGGTTTTAAGCGCCACACTGATGATTTTCTTCCTCATCATCCTCGGCGGCTTTTTGCGTTACGTGAAAGTTTTGCGTCCCGAGGCGGATGACTCGGCGATGAGCCTCTGCCTGAATCTGCTCTACCCGTGCCTGATTTTCAGCAAAATCATGGCCACGCCGCTGAAGGAAAATCTGATCTCTTACGGCCTGGCGCCGGTTTTTGGTTTCTTTTCGGTGCTGGTCGCGATGCTGATCATGCGTCTGTTCATCGCTCTCCCTGCCCGAATCACGAGCCTGGCCGACGACGCGGAGCGCCGGACGTTTCTCTGCACGTCGTCGCTCTATAATTACGGCTACGTCCCCATTCCGATCATTCAGTTTTTGTACCCGAACGAGCCGCAATATGCGACCGCGCTGTTCGTTTTCATCCTCGGGATCGAGCTTTCGGTCTGGATCTGCATCGTGCCGTACCTCGCGGGCGGGCTTCAAAAGGGCTGGTGGAAAAAGGTCCTCAGCACGCCCTTTATTACGATTTTCGCCGCAATCATTCTGAACCTTTGCGGCCTGAGAATGGGCCCTGATGGCAACATTCCAATGTGCATCTCGCGGACGATCGAGAACATCGGGCTGGCCCAAATCACTGTCCCGCTGATTTTCATCGGGGCGATGATCTACGATCAGGTCGCGAACGGGAACGTGAATATTCGGGATGCGAAAACGTACTCGCTGGTGGGCTGGACGCTCTTTTTCAGGGCGCTGATCTTCCCGGCGTTGATGGTTTTCGCGGCCCTCTGCATTCCGGAAAACCCGCTCGTTCAGCGCATTTTGGTGGTTGAGGCGGCGATGCCGACCGCGATGCTGATCATCATGTTCACGAAGCTGTACAACGGCTCGAACCGGGTGGCGGCGACGGCGATCCTGACGACGAACCTGCTGACGCCGGTCGTGGCGGTTTTGTGGATCCTCGGCGGGATGCGGCTTTTGGAAATGTTCCCGGCCGGGATTTTCTGAAATGCGACAGATATTCGACAGGCATACCATTTTTTCTGAAAAAACCTCAAAATTTTCAATTCCACACGGTTGACAAAAGCGGGGGAGTGTGGTTTAATAGTTAAAATAGAGTGATTTTATTTCGATCAACCTTTCCACTTGGCGATTTTTCGCAAATATCGGAGAAACCTCATGTTTAAAAAAATCTTCCTGACCTTGGCTGCTGGCGTGGCCGTTTTCTTTGGAACCACACTTCAGGCCGAGGTCGAATTCACGACCATGTCATGGGCGAACAACCCGGACGATTTCGTCACGATGCAGAACGACGTCGCGATTGGTCACGTCCTGAATTTCCTTAACTTTCCTGAAACCAAAATCGTCGAGGCTCATGGCATTGGCATGGGTTCTTACGTCGCCATGACGGACAGTCTGGTCGGTCAGCTCGGAGCGGAAGGCCGTGTAGGCGTTTCCGGAAATCCCGCCCGTTTTGTCGTTTATCTCGGCAAACCCCGCAATATTAAAGAGATCATTCTTTACACCGGGAACATTGACTCCCGCGCGAATCAGGACTACGAGGTCCGCTTCGTCAACAACACCGAGCATCCTGGTATGAAACCTGACTTCAACGCGCAGGGCGTCTTCACCCTGACCTCGGGCGATAAAGTCATCGGTACCAACGGCGGCGGGTTCAAATCCTCTTTCCGCGAAACCGAAGACGGGAAATTCCTCGGCGGCCAGGCGTTTGACTGGATCGAGTACCGCTTCTGGAACACCTACCCGACCAAAGCCGGCGACCCGAGCAAGAAAAATACGCGCGCCGACGGCTGGATGTCGCTGATCGAGATCCAGGTCGTGGGCGATGAAAAAGACCCGAGTCTTTTCTCCAGCGAGGAAGAAAAATTGGCTATGCAGGAAGCGATTGCGTTTCGTGATCTCGAGCTGAAATTGACAAAAATCTCCACCGACGCGGTGGACGCTCTTCGGAAAATGCCCGCGCTGCGAATGGCAATCGAAAACTTGGCGAAATCCTTCCCGAATCAATACGACGGCGCGAAATATCTCGACGGTTTGAAGAAGTTCGAGCACGCCTTTGAAAAAATCGATCCGGAAGACCCGGCCTCGGTCGAAAACGCGCTGAAACTCGCCCAGGAATTCCTCGCGTTCCGCCGTGAGGCGCTTCTGGCCAACCCGCTCCTTCCGGAAAATGTGCTGGTGCGTGTCGCCGGCAGCCCGAACGTCGAGGCGAACTGGATGTCGAACTGCTCCCGCGGCAAAGGCCCGAACGATAACACGATCGACGTCCTGAACCTCAAAACGAACGAGATCACCCCGCTGATCAAGGCACCGCGTCCGGGCTACATGGGCGACATTTGCCTGAACTGGGACGCCAAGCGCATCCTGGTCACCGCCCTTTCCGACAAAAACACGTGGGAAGTCTTCGAAGTGAATCTTGACAAACCGGAGGAATTCAAACAGATCACCCCGTTCATCGGCCCGGACGTCGATAACGTGGAGGGCTGCTACCTGCCGGACGGCGCGCACATGTTCATCTCCAGCGCGTCGATGATGGGCGTGCCGTGCATCGGCGGCGCCGGTCACGTAGGCAACATTTTCCGCGTGGAACCCGATGGGAAAACGACCCGCCAGGTCACGTTTGAACAGGATCAGGACTGGTGCCCGATCACGCTCAACAACGGGCGCGTCATGTTCCTCCGCTGGGAGTACGTGGACGATAATCACTACTTCACGCGCATCATGATGAGCATGAACCCTGACGGTTCGGACCAGAAAGAATACTACGGCTCGAACTCCTACTGGCCGAACTCGATGTTCTACGCCAAGCCGATCCCGGGCAGCGCGAAATTCGTCACGGTCGTGACCGGGCACCACGGTGCCGCGCAGCGTCAGGGCGAGCTTTGGATCATGGACCCGCGTAAAGGCCGTCAGGAGATCGACGGCGTGGTCCAGCAGATCCCATTCCGTGACAAAAAGCCGGAAGCTAAGATCATGGACCAGCTGGTCGATAATTCGTGGCCGAAGTTCCTCTTCCCGTTCCCGCTCAGCGAGGATTACTTCCTCGTCTCCGCGCGTCCGAAGGCGGACAGTCAGTGGGGTCTGTACCTGGTCGATACGTTCGACAATATGCTCCTGATCAAGGAATTGCCGGGCCGTGGTCTCTTTGAACCGCAGCCGCTGAAAGAGCGTCCGACCCCGCCGGTCGTCGCCAGCCGCTTGATCGAAGGCCAGAAAGACGCCACCGCGTTCCTGACCGACGTTTATTTTGGCCCGGGCCTTGCCGGTCTGCCGAAGGGGATCGTGAAGCGCCTGCGTCTGTTCGGCTACCAGTACGGCTACCGCGGCATTGGAAACCACAACATGATGGGGATCGAAGCGTCGTGGGACTCCAAGATCCTCATCGGTGAAGTCCCGGTTTATGAGGACGGTTCCGCGTTCTTCCAGATCCCGGCCAACACGCCGATTGCGGTCCAGCCGCTCGACGAACACGGCTCGGCCGTCCAGCTGATGCGTTCGTGGCTCGTCGGCATGCCGGGCGAAGGCGTGACGTGCAACGGCTGCCACGAGTCGCAGAACAGCGTGACGCCGGCGAAACGCACGATCGCGATGCTCAAGGCCCCGTCCCCGATCGAGGAGTTCGGCGGCGAATCCCGCCCGATGGGCTTCAACCGTGAAGTTCAGCCGGTGCTGGATAAATACTGCGTCGGCTGCCACGACGGCTCGAAGGAAGGCCGCCCGAACTTCGCCGACATTTCGCGCCCGAAAGACGAATGGGAGGGCCACTACGGCAAATCCTACATCGACCTGATCCCGTACGTTCGCCGTCCGGGTCCGGAAAGCGACGTTCACATGTTCTACCCGATGGAGTACCACACGAACACCTCGCCGCTCTTCCAGATGCTTCGCGACGGGAACCACCACAACGTGAAGCTTGACGACCAGGCGTTCCGCCAGCTCGCCCTCTGGGTCGATATGAACTGCCCGTACCACGCGACGTGGACGGAAGTTTCCGAGGCGTTCCGCGGCAATTCCGACGGCGTGAAGGCGATGGCCAAGCGTACGCAGGAGATCCGCTCGATGTACGCCAATATTCACGGCGACCCGGAACACGGCAGTTTCATGAAGGTCGATCGTCCGGCATTCGTCAAGCCCGAAAAGTGGGTGGACCCGAACACCGTGGCGCCGGCTGGCGCGAAGACGGTCGTGAACGGGACCGGCGGTGAAAAAGTCACGGTGAAACTGACCGACACGGTCTCGTTTGACATGGTGAAGATCCCGTCCGGCAAATTCGTGATCGGCGACGATTGCAAGCATCCTGCCGAGGCGAATCGTAACGAAGTGACGATCGAGAAGCCGTTCTACATGATGACGACCGAAGTCACGAACGAGCTGTACAAGCTGTACGACCCGCACCACGACAGCCGGTACATTGACCAGCAGTGGAAAGACCACACGTGGCCGGGCTACGCGCACTGCTTCCCGCAACAGCCGGTGATCCGCGTCTCATGGAACGAGGCGGTGGGCTTCTGCAAGTGGCTCTCCCAGAAGACGGGCAAGAAGTTCCGTCTCCCGACCGAAGCCGAGTGGGAGTGGGCCGCCAAAGCTGGAACCGAAACCCCGTTCTGGTGGGGCGGTCTGGACGACGACTTCGGGAAATACGCCAACCTGGCGGATGTGAGCATGGATCTGTTCGTCTGCAAGGGCGTGAACCCGCAGCCGGTCGGCCACGCGGAATATGAAGCGTTCTGGAAGGCCATCAAGACGGTCGATGACGGCCAGATGATCCCGGGCTGGGATACGGCGACGCACCGGAATTCGCCCGCTACTGACGATCCGGGCAAAGCGACCGCCTGCTACCTGCCGAACCCGTGGGGTCTGTACGACATGAACGGGAACGTGAACGAGTGGACGCTTTCGGATTACAAGCCGTACCCGTACAACGCGAACGACGGCCGCAACGCGATGAATCCGGAAACGGAAAAAGTCGCGAAGGGCGGCTCGTGGTTTGACCGTCCCAAGACGGCGCGCAATGGCTACCGCCTCCCGTACCCGGCGTGGCAGAAGGTCTATAACGTGGGCTTCCGCGTGATTTGTGAGGAGTAGTAAATCTCCAATCGCTTTAGCGGTTGAACGTTAATTGCCGTGGGTGAAACCCACGGACGTGAGAGGGGAGCAAAACGCTCCCCTCAACCGCTTTAGCGGTTGAACATTAATAGCCGTGGGTGTAACCCACGGGCCCCCACGCCAGCCGTTCCACCCGGCCCCCAACCGCGTAGCGGTTGAATGTTATTAGCCGTGGGTGCAACCCCATACGTGTCAATTTAACATTTTAACTTTTTCATTTGGTTAAAACAGGTGT